>CAXBIQ010000030.1:0-7144 GCA_963975935.1 uncultured Flavobacteriaceae bacterium | reverse complement strand
ACCCCTGTTACCAGGATGAAAACCTGGCGTCCTAACCCCTAGACGAACGGACCATACAATTTTCAATTGCGGATGCAAAAATACAATTATTTTTGAAAGCTACAATTGGATAGCAAACTTTTTTATTTTTTTTAATACGCTTTCGCGAAAAGCACTCTTTTATCAGAGGGTTTGCCACTAAAAACACAGTTGCCTTGCTCCTTTTTAACATCCAGGGGAATACACCTGATAGTTGCTTTGGTAATGTTTTTAATTTGTTCTTCAGTTTCTGCGGTACCGTCCCAATGCGCACTGAGAAAGCCTCCCTTTGTTTCCAATACTTCTTTAAATTCATCAAAGGTATTCACTTCGGTGATGCTTTCGTCCCTGTATTTTAGTGCTTTGTCAAACAAATTCTTTTGAATTTCTTCCAGCAGGCTTTCAACTTTTCCGGCAAGACCTTCCCTTTCAATAATTTCTTTTGTAAGGGTATCCCTTCTGGCAACTTCAACCGATTTGTTCTCAAGGTCTTTGGGTCCTATAGCGATACGCACCGGTACTCCCTTGAGTTCATATTCATTGAATTTCCATCCCGGTTTGTGAGTATCACGCTTATCAAGTTTCACCCGGATGTTTTTTGCCTTAAGTTCTTTAACAATGGTTTCTGCTTCGCTACAAACCGCTTCAAATTGCTCATCACTCCTGTAAATGGGAACAATCACCACTTGGTCAGGAGCCAGGTTTGGCGGAATCACAAGACCATTATCGTCACTGTGGGTCATCACCAGGGCTCCCATTAAACGCGTGGAAACACCCCAGGAAGTTGCCCAAACATAATCCAGTTTACCATCTTGTGCCGCAAATTTCACATCAAAAGCTTTCGCAAAATTTTGTCCCAAAAAATGTGATGTCCCTGCCTGAAGTGCTTTTCCATCCTGCATCAGGGCTTCTATACAGTAAGTTTCCAAAGCTCCCGCAAAGCGTTCGCTTTCAGTCTTTGTTCCTTTGATGACCGGTATGGCCATAAAGTTTTCCGCAAAATCTGCATAGATGTGCATCATTTGTTCAGCCTCTTCAATGGCCTCCTGTTTTGTGGCGTGGGCGGTGTGACCTTCCTGCCATAAAAATTCAGCAGTGCGTAAAAACAAGCGGGTACGCATTTCCCAACGCACCACGTTTGCCCATTGGTTTATCAACAAAGGAAGGTCCCGATAGGATTGAATCCATTTTCTGTAGGTATCCCAGATAATGGTTTCTGAGGTGGGCCTTACGATAAGCTCTTCTTCAAGTTTAGCGTCAGGATCTACAATAATACCGCTTCCGTCTTCTGCATTCTTTAACCGGTAGTGAGTCACAACAGCACATTCTTTTGCAAATCCGTCGACGTGACTGGCTTCTTTGCTGAAGTAAGATTTTGGGATAAACAATGGGAAATAGGCATTTTGGTGGCCGGTTTCCTTAAACATCCTGTCGAGCTCAGCCTGCATTTTTTCCCAGATGCCATAACCGTATGGTTTAATCACCATACATCCCCTGACTCCTGAATTTTCAGCTAAATCTGCTTTTACGACCAGTTCATTATACCATTTGGAATAATCTTCGTCTCTTGTGGTTAAATTTTTTCCCATAGCTTGTAGGTTGGCACAAATATTGTGTTAAATCTGTTAAAGTACTACTAGTTTTTCGCAAAACTACTTAAATTTATAATGTTGAACAATTAAAAACCGTTGTTATGAAAACCAATACACAAATATACTCAATAATAAGGCTACTCGTTGCAGTTGTGGTCGTAGTTAGTTTAGCTTCCTGCGGAACATCGCAATACACACCTTATGAAGACAATGACGGTATCTATAATTCTTCCTCACAATCTACTGAGGCACAAGTTTCAGAATCTGAAAAAGAAAACAGCAGTTATTACAAGCAATATTTTCAGGCAAAAGCATCTACTTATGCCAATGCACCGGAAGATGATGTTATATTTACCGATGTTGAAGGATACACTTCTACAGAAACCTATATTGCCGATGACGGCACCATCTATGAGGAAGAAGTCCCCTACTCTGAGGCTTATGGCCCTTGGGGGGATGAATCATCTGTAACCGTTAATATTTATTCCAATCCGGGTTACGGATACTGGCACAGACCCTTGTGGTGGTATGGAAGCGGTTGGGGCTTGAGTTACTGGAACTATGGATGGGCCGGGTATTACGGGCCTGCCTGGGGATGGCATTCACCGTTTTACTGGAACAACTGGTATGGCTGGAGTCATCCCTACTACGGGTATGCTGGACATTATAATCCATACTATGGCGGATACAGCAACTATGTTGCTTACAACAGAGGCCGACGAAATACAGATTCATACAGACCCGGACGCACTACAGGACGATCAAATGCCACGACGCGTTCAAATCGTTCATATTCCCGATCAGAAATTAACAGGCGTATTAATAATGCACGTTCTCAACAAGACGCAAGAAGGTCTGATGGACGTAACAGAACCAACACCTATTCACGCTCACGGACGAATACAAACCGTAACTCAAACATGAGCAGGCAGAATACGAGACGAAGCAGTACCCCACGTAATATTTCAAGACCTACAACCACAAATCGCAGTTCAGGAACCATCAATAGAGGCGGCTCCAGTGTACGCTCAAGCGGTACCAGGTCAGGTGGAAGCTCCAGAAGTGGTGGCGGTCGTGGCGGAAGAGGATAATCTCATTTTTAATTTAAAATCTTTACAATGAAAAGAATCTATTTCTTAATCATAGGAATTCTTGTTGCAAATTTTTCAAATGCACAAAATATTACTGATGCCCTTAGATACAGTACTGAAAGTTTACATGGTACAGCCCGATACAGCAGTATGAGTGGTGCATTTGGGGCTCTGGGCGGCGACCTGACAGGAATGCAAATCAATCCCGCCGGTTCTGCTGTTTTTTTAAACAGTACTGCCAATGTATCCCTTTCCTTGCTGGACAAGAAGAATGAAACTAATTATTTTAATAGTATAAATACAAATTACAATTCTGATGTTACAATTAATCAGGCCGGTATTGTATTTGTTTTTGACAATCCAAATGAAGATTCTGCTTGGAAAAAGTTTACACTTGGATTAAATTATGATGTCACCAATAATTTTGATGATGCATATTTTGCTACAGGACAGAGCACTAATTCAATTGATTCCTATTTCTTAAATTACGCACAGGGAGTACCTCTTGATTTACTCCAATTGCAATCAGGAGAATCGATTTCAGATTTATACCGTTTTCTGGGTGAGACCCAAGGATATGGAGCACAACAGGCTTTTCTGGGATTCCAGTCATTCATTATTGACCCGGTTGATTTTGACAACCCAAACAACACCTCTTATGTTTCCAATGTAGCGCCCGGCTCCTTTAATCAGGAGTATTATATACAATCTGCAGGTTATAATGCAAAATTTACCATTAACCTTGCGACACAAATCCATGATAATTTTTACATAGGTGTGAATCTTAACTCCCACGTGATTGATTACAGGGAATCAAAGTTTTATTATGAAGAAAATAATAACCCTGACACTTTTGTCAACGAAATCGGTTTCAGAAATAATTTGGGTGTTTTGGGTGATGGTTTTTCTGCACAAGTTGGTATAATTTCCAAACCCTCTGACTTTATAAGATTGGGGCTAACCTATGAAACCCCTACCTGGTACAATATCAATGAAGAAACCACTCAAGGCATCGAGACTCAAAGAGTTGAAAATGATGAGTTGATCACGGAAACCATTCGACCCAATATTGTTAATATTTATGAAGAATATAGATTAAAAACCCCGGGGAAATTAACTGGAAGTTTTGCCTATTTATTTGGGAAAAATGGCTTGATCAGTGTGGACTATTCTTATAAGGATTATTCAAATATTGAGTTCAGACCTGAAAGTGTTCCTTCTTTCGCCTCAGAAAACCAGCGTATGGAAAACCTGCTTAAAGGTGTTTCAACCATTAATGTTGGAGGTGAATACAGATGGAACAAAATTAGTTTCAGGGGTGGGTACAAATATGAAGACAGTCCTTTTAATGATCCTGATGTGATGAGTGATCTCAGCGGTTTCTCTTTAGGCTTGGGATATAACTTTGGCTCATTCAAGCTTGATGCGGCTTATGCCCGCACTGAGCAAGACAGACAAGAACAATTTTTTCCAAACAGTAGCTTTACTAATGCAACAAAGGTCAACACTATAAATAATTTCTTTACCATTACAGCTAACTTTGGATTTTAAAATTACAAATGATATACTAAAAAAGGGCTGTTTTATCATATAAACGGCCATTTTTAGTATGTATTTAACTCTTGAATCCTATCGCTTCAATGTAAAATGTCCTCTGAATTCTTTTTCAATTCCGTCTTCCCGGTATTCAACCCTAAACCAGTAATCACTTGAGGGTAAGGGTCTGCCGTTATAGGTCCCGTCCCAACCTTCGCTTGACGCATTTAGCTCTTTCAATACCTTTCCGTAGCGGTCAAAAATATACACTCTTCTTATTTCCAAGTTATCAATTCCGATGATATTCCAACGGTCATTGTAGCCATCATTATTAGGGGTAAAAAACAAGGGGTAATCAACCACAATTACTTGTATATTGACACTTCCACACCCATAAATATCACTTATGGTTACAATATGCAGACCCGGTGATACATTATTAAAAATACCACTTGATTGAAAAGCTCCTCCGTCTAATTGATATTGGTATATTTCCTCACCCATTGCAGTAGCTTCAATAGTGTGTTCACTGGCAAAGGCTCCTGTGGTTACTTCTACACTAAATATTTCAGGTGGTGGGGAGGATAAAACCACTTTTATTTGAAAGTTAGTAAAGCTTACACAGCCTCTCAGCAAATCTGTTACCCTTACATATATTATTTGTGGACTTGTCAGGTTTGTGTAAAAAGGCAAAGGGAGCGCATTTTGGTTGGATTCAGCATCTACTTGATTTTCAAAAAATTCAACCATGATATTTGAGTTAATCGGTGTAATATCAGGAATTTTTGTAGTTAAATCAAAACTTGCAAATCCCGGTGTTGCTTGTTCATCACACAAGATATAATCAGGTATTTCATCTGGGGAATTTACTATGGGTCTCATAAAAGCCTGAATTTGGAAGGAGCCAATTTCAATGCAATCAAGAGTATTATTTAATAGCCGTACCCAGATGGTTTGGGGGTTTTGTAAAGTTATATAGTTTGAAGGATTGGCTATAGCATTTGTTCCAGAAGCTGCTTCTATTTGTTGCAAGTGATAGGAAATAGTATAGTCTGAAGGGTTACCGTCCCCCAGTATCAAAGGTTCCTGTACAGTCAAATCTACTGATAAGCCTATGTCTGAATTTTCGTTTGCACAGGTTTCAATATTAATTAAATCAAAAGGAATAAAATCTGCCGGCCTGACTTCAATCAAAAATCCGGAAGTTATAAAACAACCTGAAACATTGTTAAAAAGTCTTACAAAAATAGTCTGCAAAGGAGAAACTATATTTACGTAGGTATCAGGGTTCGTTATAGGGTTTATACCCGCTTCTGCATCTGAAAGAGACTCATAATAACTTACAGCAATATTTGTTTGATCACCTATTAGTTGTGCTTCAGCAACCGGTAAAAAGAAAGTAGCAAAACCATCGTTGTCCAAATCACACATTATGATTGTAGAGACACTGCCTGCCACAGGATTGTCCAGCAAACTGACATTTACACTAAAATCATTGTTTGTTTCAATGGTTTCTGAAACAACTCCTTCTCCATTTCCCAAATCATCTACTACCGCTTTCAATTCAAAAATGTCACCTATCTCAGGAGGTATATTTAAATTAATAGTATTTGTTTCAGAATCATTAATTGGAATTTCATTTATGGTTTCTGCATTGCCGATTAAAACACCATCTGCATAAAAAGAAATGGGCGTTTGAGAAGGTAAAGCACCGGTACTATTAAGGTTATATACTGTATAACCAACCCCTATATCCCTTTCATCACAGGGTATATCAACCCAATCTAATGTAATTGTTGCATCAGGCAACTCACTACTCAACACGACTACTATATTGTGTATTATGACCCCGTCCTGCCCGGAAGTTAAAGCCACATCCATAGTTGTATCACCTATATTAATCTCACTTTCAATATTATAAAAATCCAAATCCATGTTCCATAATTCAGAACTTCCTGTAAAAGAATTTGTACTATTAAAGGGATTATTTGCAGGGTTTAAGGGTGGGTCGCTAATAACAGTTCCATTAATCTGCAGGGATTCGTTTACTGCTCCCTGTGCATCCCCTTCCCAAGCTAAAAATCCAATTTTTGCACCATCTGTAGTAACGACATTTAGGTTTTGCAACTGTATTTCCAATAGAGGGTTATCAAAGTAAACTGATTCAAAACCAATATAGACACTTACCTGATTAAAGGGCAGACTTGCTTGTTCATAAATTATAATTATCGCCCATCCTCCAAAGTTTACTCCATTGATGCAATAAGGATTTATACCTCCCGTAATATCCATTTCAGAAAACGTATAATCTCCATTGCCGGTAGCAATTACCTGATCTGTCACATCTATAAACGCACCAAAAAAAGGTTTTGTCGTATCCGAAAAGGTACTGGTAAAAGTGTCTGTAGCAGTTAGAGGAACACCATTAAGCTCTATTTCAAAATCTCCTGTTGTTGAAGAGCCCGCCCAAAACAGATAGGCAGCTTCTACATTTTGACCTGGGTCTAAATTTAATGTAGCTGTGGATTGGGTTAATATTGTACAAGTCCCACCATTATTTTCATTAACATTTAAAGTATTACCTATTGCCACATAATCATACCTTCCATTGAATTGTTCAAATTGCGCAATGGGCTGTGCTATTACTGTAAGCGTGAAAACTGTATACAGGAAAAAGGTAAAAAATAAAAGTAGTTTTTGTTTCATTGAAAAAAAGCTGTTTATCTTTTTAAAGATATAAAATAGTTTTATTCTGATAATCAATGTCTTATACTTTTCTCGGTCAGGCTTAAATCAAAAGGGCTGTTTATTTGATAAACAGCCCTTATTATGATGTATTTAAACCTTGAATCTTATCGCTTCAATGTAAAATGTCCTCTGAATTCTTTGTCAGTATCGTCTTCACGG
>CAXBIQ010000029.1:0-7437 GCA_963975935.1 uncultured Flavobacteriaceae bacterium | reverse complement strand
GTTTGCTTTCATATAAATTGACTTTAAGTGGTCAACCTATATCAGGGACGTACAGCTGTCTCTTTTCTTTTCTCTATTTTCTTTTTTCTAAACCCCCGTCCTACGTCTTAAGTCTTGCAGTCCTAAGTCAAGTCTCAATATTCTGTAACTTTAAAATCGAAAAAAATATCTATAATGTTAAAATATCCAACTATATAGTTGTATATATTGAAATTGTATTACATTTGTACTATCTTTAAAATAAGGTATGAGCACAGCAACGGAAGTAGCCTCCTTCTTAAAAGACTTCAAATTTAAAATGAAGATTTGGGATGTCCTCTTCCGGGACGACAGGGGTAAAAATGCACAAACCCTGAGCGAATTAGAACTTCGACCTATTGAACGAAAAACCATACTTGAAACACTTGAAACCAAAGATTACAGTGAGGGGCCACTCGAGGAACTACTTTACAAAGGTCCCGATATGTGGGTGTTTGGGAAAACCGTTAAGAATCGGGAAGTGTACATCAAAATTACTATGGGAATCCCCGACAATAGCGTAATCTGCATTTCTTTTCATTTGGCAGCACATAAAATGAACTATCCTTTAAAATAGCACATTATGAACAGTCCAATCACAGGCGCACCCATGACGTTGACCAAAGAACGACGGTCAATGAATTTCAGAACAGAAACATTTGATATTGTGTTTCATTTTTACAAATGCGAGGATAGTGGTGAGCAGTTCACTACCACAGCATTGGATGAATTGAATATGAATCAGCTGTACAATCAATACCGGGATAAATTCAATATCCCTTTTCCTGATGAAATCATTAAGACCAGGGAAAAGTATGGCTTGTCTGCAGCAAAGATGTCAGAGATCTTAGGATTTGGTGTCAACAGTTACCGCCACTATGAAGCCGGCGAAATGCCCAGCATTGCCAACGCCAAGTTGATCCAGATGGTTGACGACCCCAAAAAATTTATTGATATGGTGGAAATGTGTGGTACACTGGATGAAAAACTACAAACCAAGTACATTCATAAAGCACAATCGCTGATTGAAGAGCGCAAACGCACTAACTTTAACTTTAAAGACTATTTACTGGGTGATCACCTGGCTGATATCTATTGCGGCTACAGAAAACCCAATTTTGAAAAGTTTACCGAAATGGTGGTGTACTTTTCAGAACATACCGCACCCTATAAGACAAAGATGAACAAGCTGCTGTTCTATACTGATTTTTTAATGTTTAAACAAAGTTGTTTTTCTATGAGCGGCTTAAGATACAGAGCCATCAATTTGGGGCCGGTACCCAACAATTTTCAAAGCTTGTTTGAATACTTATCTAACAAAGACGAGATTGATATTTTGACTACCGAATTCCCGCAAGGCATCGGTGAACAATTTATAGCGAGGAAAGACCGCCCGTTTAGACCCGAACTGTTTACTGAAACTGAGTTGACCGTTTTAAAATTAGTTGCCAAAACATTTGAACGCACACCAACCAATGATATCATTGAACTAAGTCACTTAGAAACAGCCTGGAAGAACAATATTCAAGACAAAAGCTTAATCAGTTATGAATATGCTTTTGAGCTGAATCAGTTGTAAGCTGTAAGCACTCTGTTCCAAAACCCACCCTATGTCATACGTCTTGCAGTCTTGCAGTCCTAAATCAAACTCGCGTCAAAAAACGTTGGTAAACAATAAAACTAAACTGTGTTAAACCAAAAAATGTAGTCAATTAAAAGATGAATACTGAAAAAATATTCCATGAAATTGGAGAAATGTATTTACCATTATCCAATGAATGTCAGCAAGATTTTATTGCCATTACAAAAGTGAGTACCTTCAAAAGAGGAGAGGTTGTAGTGCGTGAAGGACAATTTTCTAAAAAAGCATATTTAATTGTAGCAGGTTGCTCGAGAGCCTATTACCTGAAAGACGGAAAAGATATTTCGGACTGGTTTACTTTCGAAAATCAGTTTATGGCTCCCATTGTTAGTTTTTTTAGTGAAAAACCAAGTCCTCATTATGTTGAATTTGTTGAAGACGCAACAGTACTGGAGTTTTCAAAAGACAGTATGGACATACTAACAAACAAACACCACGATTTTGAACGTTTTATAAGTAAAGTGGTTACCGAAACGATGCTAGGACTCTGTGAAAGATTGTACACCCTTCAATTTAATAAGGCAGAAGAAAGGTATAAACACCTGTTAAGCATCTATCCCAACATCACCAACCGAATTCCCCTTACCCATATAGCTTCTTATTTAGGAATCACACTTGAAACTTTGAGTAGAATAAGAAATCCCAAAAACCGAATTTGATATATATCAAATGATATCACTTCCATCTGGTAGATTTTTGTAAAAAAATTAAAAGATGGAAGAAAAAAACAAACAACTAAAATCAATTTTTGGAAGCTGGTGGGAAGCTGTTAGGAAATGGTTTTACCCCACCTGGTTACTTTACGAACTTTCAATTCGCTTTTACGATTACGCAATAGCTGTTTATAATTATTTTATCAAACAGCAGGATTATCTTGCTTCATATATAGGGGAAATAGGTGCTTTAATTTCAGCTGTTTTTTCTAGTGTAGCCACATTTATTATTTGCACAGCCTTTTTAACGGTGCCTGCTTGTTTTCTTCTTTACAGGTTCTTCAAAACTGAAAATTTATCAGCCACTCCATTTGAGGATACAATCAAAAAATACTTTTAAAGGAGATGAAGAAAATACTAATTATAAATGGACATCCCGACAAAGAAAGTTTCAGTTTTGCACTTTCAGAATCCTATCAAAAAGGGGCAGAAAAATCAAACGCCGCAATTGAAGTCATTAATATCAGGGAATTGGACTTCAACCCCAACCTCCAATTTGGATATAGAAAGCGAACAGCATTGGAACCGGACTTAATAGACGCTCAAGCCAAATTAAAATGGGCAGACCATTTGGTTTGGATATATCCTGTTTGGTGGAGCTCTGTGCCTGCAATCATGAAAGGTTTTTTAGACCGGGTTTTACTTCCGGGATTTGCTTTTAACAAAAGAGCCCATTCATTGTTTAGCGACGGATGTTTTACGGGAAAAACGGCAAGGATCATTTGCACATTAGACCAACCTGCCTGGTATTACAAGTGGGTTTATGGAAACCCCAGCCATAATGCAATAAAAAAAGGAACATTGAATTTTATTGGAGTAAAAAAAGTGCGAATCACAAGCATTGGCCCCATAAGGCTTTCTAAAGAAGGGTTTAGAGCAAAGTGGTTGATGAAGATTGAAAAACTGGGACAATTGAACAAGTAATGTTTAATGGGTTATTGGTTATTGGGTTATTGGTTATTGGTTAATGGTTAATGGTTAATGGTTTAATGGGGAATTGGTTAATGGGGGATTGGTTATTGAGTTCATGGTCCCGATAGCTATTGGGATTGAAATTTTGGATGCTTTGTCCACTTGAAAGAGGTTAGTTCACTTGTAATTTATTCAAAATGCGGAATCCCGTAAAACACCCTCACTTCCCTGGTTTATATTTGTTTGGAGTATTCATTTAAAATGGGGTATATTTGAAGACTCCCCGTAAAAAATAAGTTCCAAATGCGGTTTTCCGTAATTGTATGGATTTACATTTATTTATATTTGAAGGTTAACCCGGCTAAAGGAAAAACCAATTAAAATTATCTTAACTTTATTGCGGGTTAGTTTACCTGACTGAATAAAAAATTTTGAACTACTAAGAAAGTACATGGCAAAAGCAGATATCGATTTTGAAAAAGAACTCTGGGATGCAGCAAACGAATTAAGGGGCGCAGTATCTGAAAACAACTATAAAAACTACATTTTACCCCTGGTATTTGTCAAGCACCTGAGCGAACGCTATGAAGTGGTGCGTGAAGAATTAAAAGGCCTATTAAAAGACCCGGGATCAGAGTATTATACTATAGACAAGGAGGAGATCAATTACGTCCTGGAAGACCGGGATGAATACCGTTCCCGCAACACCTTTAAAATCCCTGAGTCCGCTTCTTGGCAATATTTAAAAGACAATGCAGAGCAGGACGATATCAAGGTAAAGGTGGATGATGCCTTTGATGTGATACAGGAACTGTTGACCGGCTACAACCCGCAACTCAACAACCTCTTGCCGCGCATTTTTGTAAGAAGTGAATTATCCCCCAAACAAACCGGCGGTATCATAAACTTACTCTCACACCCAAAATTTTCTGAAAAGGAAAATCCTGAAAGTGATATCCTGGGTCGTATTTATGAATATTACATTGGTCGTTTTGCAATGGCGGAAGGCTCCGGTGCGGGACAATTTTTTACGCCGGGAAGTATTGTAAGGTTGTTGGTAGAACTACTGGAACCTTACAAAGGAAGAATCTTTGATCCTGCCTGTGGAAGCGGGGGTATGTTTGTACAAAGTTTAAAATTCATCAAAGAACACGGTGGAAACAAAAAAGACATCGCGATCTATGGGCAGGAAATGACCGCGCAAACCTTGCGATTGTGCTTGATGAACCTGATGTTGCGCGATCTTTCGTTTGACATTAAATTAGGAAATTCGTTACTGGATGATAAGTTCCCGGATTTGAAAGCTGACTATATCATTGCCAATCCACCCTTTAACGTGAGCAACTGGCATCCTGAAGATTTGCCTGATGGTGATCCACGGTTGTTTGGCCCCAAGGAAGAATTTACCACAGACGGCAGTGCCAACTATATGTGGATGCAAACCTTTTGGCATCATTTAAGCGACACCGGGACAGCCGGAATCGTAATGGCAAACGGCGCGATGACCTCCAACAACAAAGGGGAGAAAAACGTGCGGCAGCATATGGTTGACAATAGTATGATTGACGCCATTGTACGCCTGCCCGACAAGCTGTTTTTAACCACCGGAATCCCCGCCTGTTTGTTTATACTAAGCAGGAACAGGGATGGAAGGGATGGTACCCACCGGGAGCGCGCGAATGAAATACTGTTCCTGGACGCCTCCAAAATGGGCACAATGGCAAGCCGGAAATTGCGAGTTTTTAATGATGAAGATATTAATAAAATAGCCGAAACCTACCACAAATGGCGCAACGCCCCTCTTAACGAAGACGAAGTTGGTACCCTGAGCACCTCGACTTCGCTCGGCACAGGCTCCGTCGAAGGGTACAAGGACATAGAAGGCTTCTCCAAAGCCGCCACCATAGCCGAAGTACAAAAACAGGATTACAAATTAACCCCGGGCATCTATGTTGGCACAGAAGCAGAAGAAGACGACGGGATTCCTTTTGAAGAAAAAATGGAGGGGCTTAAAGCCCAATTATTAGAGCAATTTGAAAAAGGGGAAGAGTTGAAGGAAAAGATTAAAGCTAATTTTGAGAAAATAGTTTAAAAATAAAAAAGTGGCTTTACATAGTAATGGCCTGTGCAAATTAACCTTTTAAGGAATAAAGAATAAATTTAGGGAGTTGTTAGGCAAAATATTTTGAAAAAGAGAATTAAAATTTTAAATAATAGATTTTCAAAGATGAAAATCTCGGCTAAAGTAATAAGTTACATTGCTTTGGCTGTTTCAATTATTTCCGTCTATTTTCAATTTTTTTATATAAACCACGAATTAAAGTATGCCACGTTATATCCGATATTAGATCAAGAAGAAAAAAAACTAATATTTCCAATCTTTCTGAAGAATACCGGAAATCAAACAGAGACAATTCTTGACTTTAAACTCTTGTTAGAAGCCAGAGACAATAATGAAAGTTTTTACAAGAGAATTAGTAATTTGGATGAACCACAGTTTTTTTCAATCATGAATCCTGGGGAATCACAGAGGATTGATTTGATAGGTTATTATGATATTTATCTGTTCGGAACAATTCTCACTGAGGAAAACAACTTTTATTACAAGCCTATCTCAGAATTAGAGGATTTAAATCTCATATTACAAACAACCTATTTGACCAAAAAAGGTGTAGCTGCAACTCAAGAACGAGTTATTGGTAAAATCACATTCACAACTAGCGAAACTATAAAGCGAATTGATTGTCCACCTATTGAATTACAAGAACTAGATTTGGAAAAAGATGATTTTGAAATCTATCAGTATTCTTTAATACCAGATAACAAACAATACGAAAGTTTATCTGTAGATTTTACCGATTCTACGTCAATAAAAAATAATTTTGATAAACTTCTTTTTTTGGAGAGAGTAATGAAATCTGATAAAGAAGAAAATTATGAAACATTAAAAATTTTAGAAGAGATATTAAGACCATACCGCTGATTATACTCTTCCCAACACAATATAAAAGATGCTAAAATCTATATCGAATCGAAAGTTTTTGCTAGCTAGTTAACTTATTGTCCTTTGGGTAATTAATCTCAACAGCTAGCACTGTTTTTAATCGAGATATTATATAACGCTGAAACCAACTATTAAACTATGGAACTTAACAAAATAATTATACACGAACTGATTAAAGAAAGTGGTTCAACCGAGACAGACTTAATACGTTCTGAACAATTGGTTGATATTGATGAAAATTCCATTGGGTTAGTGACTGCATTAAATAGCAGTTACAATAGCGACAAAGTACTTTATGCTGTTTTTGACAAATCCGAAGGGAAATATTACCCAGAAAAATTCGCTGAATACAAAGAATCAAACCAAGATGATGAAGATTTTATTTCATTCACAAGAAGTGTAATAGGGAATTTGGAGACTTTAATACAACCTGTAACACTTGCAACAGGGGGATATTTTGTTTTTGCCGAGTATACCAGTAACCTGTATAACTTTTTAGGTGTTTTTTTGATTAGAGATACAGAGGGAAAAACATTAAGTAAAACTGAAAACTCATTTTCGATTGACAGCATTGAATATGTTGATACTTCTAATTTGGCAATGGCTTGTCGAATAAATCACGGGAAATATGATGTTGATGAAGAAAATTATTTATCCTTAACGCAACTAAGACAGCAAGAAATTTCAGAATATTTTAAAAATTGGATATCAATAGAACAAATAGAAAGCAGTAGTGAATATACTAAACAACTTTATGATATTATTTCTCAGATCGAGAGACCATTGAATCCTAATACAGAATCTGAATATGAAATAGAAACTTTTAGAAATCTTGTGTATAATTATGCTTCGAGTAGCCCCAACAGAACAATTAATTTAAGGGACTTAAGCCAACATTTCTACGATGATCCAAATACCATTTCAAACTATGCTTTAGAAAATGATATCGCAATTGATACAGAGTTTAGATACAACAGCAGGCAGTTAAAAAGATTTATCAAGTTAGAGGTTAACCGAGATGGAATAAACTTTAAAATATCAAGAGGGGCTTTTGATGATAAGGTAAGGTTTTCGGACGAAGATGAAAGCCTTGTTGTATGTCTTCAAACTAATTTGGACTTTTCCTTAAGGAGTGTTTGTTAATTATT
>CAXBIQ010000028.1:0-9147 GCA_963975935.1 uncultured Flavobacteriaceae bacterium | reverse complement strand
ATGCTTATTTTAGTGATAGAATAAAATAGGATGACACAGTTAATTGAACACTCCCCAGAATATAGAGAAGAGACAAATTCCGGAGGTTGAGCGGAGCCGAAACCGAGTTATAAAGGAGTTACGATCACCAAATTCCAATAGTATTAAGAATTAAAAATTATGTTGCTAACAGTTTCTTTTGCAAATCAGCAAATCAGCAAATCAGCAAATCAGCAAATCAGCGAATCTGCTTCCTTTGCGACTCAGCGGCTTTGCGAGAAAAATGCTACCGGTTTTGCGCAAGGGTCTCACTGTCTTTACAAACGGTTCCGGCTGCCGGCATGGGCATGTCATAGGCTGTACCTAACGGCACAGGGGTGTCCCAGATGCTTTTGTGCAACCCATAGGGTGTCCCTAACGGGACAGGGCTATTTAAAAAGGTAGAAGTTAGAAGTTAGAAGTACAAAGTCTAACATCCTACTTCTAACTTCGTACATACTACTTAAAAAAACCCCGGCCGTTGTGTTGGGGTTTTTTTGTTTTGTGGGAAGCGTGAGGAGTTGAAGAGTGAAGAGTGAGGAGTGAAAGAGTGAGGAGTGAAGAGTGAGTGAAGTGTGAGGAGTGAAAGAGTGAGTGAAGTGTGAGGAGTGAAAGAGTGAAGTGTGAGGAGTGAAAGAGTGAGGAGTGAAGAGTGAAAGAGTGAAAGAGTGAGGAGTGAAGAGTGAAAGAGAAGAGAAAATAGAATATAGAGAAGAGACAAATTCCGGAGGTTGAGCGGAGCCGAAACCGAGTTATAATGGAGTTACTCTCACCCAACTTTGTTGGGAGCTCGCAGTGACCCTCTTTTTCATAAGGTTTTTGGCTTTAACGGGTCCCGGCTATGCCGGAATGGTATTAGGTATGGATTCCTTTGGACATGGGTAACGGGGCGGGGGAAGTTCTGGAGAGTATATAGTATTAAGTAGAAAGAATTATTTTGCTCACCACTCACCACTAAAAAACCTTACTCATTAATATGCTTAATCACACGATCGGCTTTTTGGACGATGTTTTTGATGACTTCGTCAATTTCATTTGAGGCGATTAAGATATGGTGGAGCATATGTTCTTTTTCATCGATGGTGAGGTGCTCGCTTTTTAAGACCTCAATAAGGCTCATCAGGCGGGTGAGGGGGGCGCGCACCACGTGGGACTGCATCCAGGCAATTTCCTTGAGGCTAAAATTCTGTTCCTTTATCGAGGCTATGTGTGATAGTTTTTCAGTCACATCAGTAGCAACGGCAATGATGGCTTTTTTGTTGTTATAAGTGATGATATTGTTGCTTATTTCAACGGTTATCAGGGTTCCGTCTTTCTTTTTATGTCTGAAAAGAGTATCCTTGAGTAATTCATTTTTCCCCGAAAGGGTTTTGTTTACCGCATCTTCCATGAGATGAATGTCTTCTTCTGGCCTGATGTCAATGAGGTATTTGTCCAGAAATTCTTCCTTTGTATATCCATAAAGTTTAACAGCGGCATCGTTGACGGCGAGAAAGCCAAGGGTTTTTGCATCAAATACAAACATAGGTGAGGGATTGAGTTCAAACAAATCCATGTATTGTTTTTCAGATTGCAAGAGGGTTTTGAGGAATCCAAAGCGTTCCAGGGCATAGCGAATGCTTTTATAGAGCACCAGCGGGGTGATGGTGTCTTTGATGAGGTAATCTGAAACCCCCACGGCCAGTGATTTGGTTGCAAATTCCAGATCAGTATACCCGGTGAGGATGATGACCGGGTGGTGGTGGGTGATTTTCTTTAATTGGTTGATGAGGTTTTCTTTCGAAATATCGGGCAGCGACAGGTCGAGCAAGAGGATGTCAATGCTTTCGGGTTGGTTGTTGAGGATTTCCAGGGCCCCTTCAAACTTTTTGACGTGCAGCAGTTGCGGTTCCATGATGTGTTCGTGCAGATAGTCTTCTATCAACAGGTAATCGCCGGGATTGTCTTCAACCACCAGCAGGCGGTATTTGTTTCTGTCGAGACTCATATTATTCCTTTCCGGGCAGTGTTACCAGTTGTAGCCAAAACGTTTCAATTTTTGAAATTGCGGCTATAAATTCGTTAATATCCAGGGGCTTGCTGACAAAACAATTGACGTGTTGCGCATAGGCTTTATCAATGTCCCGCGGGTCTGATGATGTGGAAAGTATGATCACGGGAATTTTTTGGGTATCCTTGTGGGTTTTTATTTCCTGCAGCACTTCGTGACCGTTCTTCAGGGGCAGGTTGATGTCAAGCAGGACCAGGTCCGGGGTTTCGGCATTGGGGTATTTACCTCTTTTAAACAGGAAATCCAGGGCATCGGCACCATTTTTAACGACAGTCACTTTGTTGATAAATTTTCTGTCATTCAGGGCTTCGGTGGTCAGGATGATGTCACCGGGATTGTCTTCAACGAGCAGGATGTGCGCAGTCTTCATCAGTGTTTATTTTTTTAAGGTGAAATAAAAGGTGGCTCCCTTGCCGGAACCTGATTGAACCCAAATGGTTCCATTGAGTTTTTCGATATTCTTTTTAACGATGGAAAGCCCGATACCTGAGCCGGTATATTGCTCCCGGTCTTCCAGCCGTCGGAAAATCACAAAAATGTCTTCAGCTGATCCCTCGGGAATCCCGATTCCGTTGTCTGCAATGGAAAATTGCCAGTATGCACCGCGGTCTTCGGCTGTGACCGTAATTTCGGGGGGGAGACCTTCTTTGCTGTATTTTAGGGCGTTGTCCAGCAGGTTGTGGAAAATTTGGGTAAGGGAGGTGCGATAACTGTTTATTTCGGGCAAACTGTTGTAATGGAAGGTTGCCTTTTTGGTATCTATATCTTTTTTATGCGACTCGCAAAACGCGTTGATGATTTCTTCAAGGGCTATCGTTTCCTTTTTGATGTTTGTCTGCCCGATTCTTGAATATTCCAGTAAATCAAGAATGATTTGCCGCATTCTTTCGGCGCCGTCAACGGCGTAATAGATATACTGATGCGCCTTTTCATCGAGTTGATTTTGATATTTATATTCCAGTCGCTCCAGAAAACTGCTCACCATGCGCAAGGGTTCCTGCAAATCGTGGGAAGCCACATAGGCAAATTGCTCGAGTTCCTGATTGGATTGTTGCAATTGTTTGTTGAGGTCTTCAAGTTGTATTATCTTCTTGTCGAGTTTGCGGTAATAATTTTTGAGCAACAGGAATAATATAGCAGCTGTAACCGTGACAAAAAAAATGCCTTTTAGGGTTTGAACGGCTTTGATGTTAAGCACGTCATCACCAACAAACCACAAAACCATTTCGTCACTCACCAGGATCCAGAGCAAGCCCACTATAAAATAAATCCCGGTGATTTTTAAAGCAGTTTTCATCTCGTAAACTTGTGTTCTTTAGTTGGTTTTGGGCACTGTAAAAAAGAAGGTACTTCCTTTGCCCGGTTGGGAAGTGACCCATATTTTACCTTCGAGGGTTTCGATTATTTTCTTAACAATCGCCAGCCCCATTCCGGTGCCTTCATAGGTATCTTTATCATGAAGCCTCTGAAAGATAATAAAAATTTTGTTAAAATATTTTTCTTCCATTCCAATTCCGTTATCGGTTATGGCAAACTCCCAGTGGTTTGCGTGTTCTGCAGCCTGTATTTGTATGCTGGGGGCTTCCTCTTCTTTGCTGTATTTGAGGGCGTTGTCGAGCAGGTTATAGAACACCTGTGTGAGTGGCACGCTGTAGCCTTCTATTTTTGGAAGGTTTTCATAGTGCAGGGAGGCTTTTTTCTCACGGATGGTTTTTTTACGCAGAATGCAATACTCCTTTATGATTTCGTTGATATCCACGGGTGTTTTTTCTTCATCAAAGCGGCCCACTTTTGAAAACTCCAGCAGGTCAAGAATGATTTTCTTCATCCGTTTGGCACCGTCAATAGCATAAAAGATATATTCAAGGGCTTTTTCATCCAGTTTGTCACCATATTTTTTCTCGAGCAACATCAGGAAACTGCTGATCATCCTGAGGGGTTCCTGCAGGTCGTGTGAGGTTACATAGGCAAATTGCTCCAGCTCTTCATTGGATATTTCGAGTTCGCGGCTGTGCCTTTTGAGCCGTTCATTGAGTTTTTTAAGGGATTCTTCATATTCCTTGCGGTAGCTGATGTCTGTCATGGCACCAATCACACGGGTAACCACTCCGTTTTCATCCCTGATAAAGATGGCCCGGTCAATAATGAGCGCATAGGTCCCGTCTGCTTTTTTAAAGTGGTATTCTTCAAACCAGTTTGTAGAAACCCCGTCACCCATATACTGCCCGATTTTTGCACCGATACGGTTTTGGTCGTCGGGGTGAATGCGGCTGACCAAAAAGTCAAGGGTGGGGGTAATTTCATCGAGGGTGTAACCAAATTGGTTTTCAAACCCCTTGCCCCAGAAGAGGTGGTTGTTTACTACATCATAATCCCAGATGGCATCGTTGGTAGCTTCGGTGATTTTTTCAAAGCGTTCATGGGTTTCCCTGATGGTTTTTTCCTGCTGCTTGCGTTCGGTAATATTTTTAAAATATACCGAAAGTCCCGATTTGGAAGGGTATGCACTTACTTCAAGCCAGGAATTGTTTTCAGGATAGTAATCTTCAAAATGAACCACCTCCTGATATCGTAACGCCATATGATAATTTTTGTAGGATTTGAGTCCCACATGGGCGGCAAACACATCCCAGAGTTTTTTGCCCAGGATGTGTTCTTTTCGGGTCATTAAAAGTTCTTCAGCTTTATGGTTCCAGTAGGTCACATGCCAGTCCTGATCGACCGCAAAAAAACCATCTGCAATACTCTCCAGAATATTATTGCGTTCATCAAGGGTTTCCTTGACTTTCAGTTCTGCCTGCTTGCGCTGGTTGATGTCCTGATAACTTCCAAAAACCCGGATACACGTTCCGTCAATGCGTTCTGATTCCCCGATACAGCGCACCCATTTGGAGTTGCCTTTAGCGGTGAGCAGTTGCAGTTCCAGATCAAAAGGTTCACCTGTTTTAATCAGGTTTTGAACGGCTTTGGACAGGCTGCGTTTGTGTTCGCCGGGATAAAATTCAAGTCCCGCAGAGTGGGTTGGGTTGTAGTTTGGGTCCACCTCCATAATTTGGCGGGTCATGGTGCTCCAGTACATATTATTGTTTGCCGCCGTGTCCCTCAGGTCGAGTTCCCAGCTCCCCACTTTAGCGAGTTTGGCTGCATTTTCTACCAGGCGTTGCAGTTCAACCAATTCGGTGATGTCCCTGCCATAGGCATAGACTAAGTTTTCTTCTCCATACACTTCTGAAGAGTTCCATGAAATCCAGCGGTAATTTCCGTCTTTGGTGCGGTAGCGGTTGGTAAAATTACTGGCACGTCGATTTCCGGAGATGTTTTCAGCATATTCTGTTTGGGTTTGATTCACATCCTCAGGATGAATAAAATGGGTAATGGGTTGTGAAGTAAGTTCTTCTTTGGTGTATCCTAAAATGCTGCAAAAAGCCGGATTCACTTTTATAAAATACCCATGGGCGTTTGCCACTGCCATAATTTCGGGCGCATTATCAAAAAATAACTGTATTTCTTCTTCCTGTTGTTTGCGCCTTATTTCGGCACCCAGGTATTGTCCCAGGGATTCAAAGATTTTTATTTCTTCCTGTACCTCTTCTATGAGTAATGTACTGCTGAATACCAGTACACCCACCGGGTTTTGATTGTGCAACAAGGGGATGCCCACGGCCGATTTCAAACCGGCACGTTTGGCAGCACGGTGCCTGTGAAATTTTTTTTCGGAGTTGATATCATCTATATGCTGTATGGAGTTTGACTGCCACACCTTGCCGGGCAGGCCTTCGCCTTTTTTAAGGCTTGAGAATTCCGGGGATGCTTTATAAAACGTTTTTGAGATTTCACTTTTGTCAAATACCTTAAAGAGGTTAAGGCTCTTATTGTCTGCACTTGTAAGCCAGATCTCAGCGATATCAAAACCACTGAAGGTAACCAGATAGGTCAACACTTCGTCAAGGCTGTCTGTCAATTTGTTGTTGCGGTTTTGGAAGCATTTGGCTACCTCAAACTCCACTTGTTGTTTTAAAGCTGCGATTTTCACGGTTGTTTTATCCCTTAAAGCCCCAATCATTCTTATGGGTTTTCCTTTGGCATCCCTGATCATGATTCCGTTTTCTTCCACATAGGCATAAGAGCCGTCTTCCTTTAAAAAACGGAATTCGTTTTTCCAGGTGTCCCGGTTTTTACCGGTAAAGAATTCCACCCAGCGTTTTTCATGGTGTTTGGCATCCTGCGGATGGGTGAGGTCAATCCAGTCCTGCAGTTGAAACTTCTTATCTTTATACTCATATCCAAAAAGCCTTTCAAACCCATCGCCCCAGTAAAAAAGGTCATTCACGACATCCCAGTCATAGATGGCATCGTTGGTGGCTTTGTTGACAATCTGATAACGCTCATTACTGATCTGCAATTCTTTTTCCTTAAGGAGACGCTCTGTAACATCCCGGGAGTTTGTGACAATTCCTTCAATGGCGGGATCATCTAACAAGTTTGTTGCCGTAGTCTCAATCCAGCGCCATTGGTTGTTGCCGTCTTTGTACCGGAAGGGGTTTGTGATAATTTGTTTTTGTTCCCCAAGCAGGGCTATATTTTTTTTAATTTCGTTCCAGTCGTCGGGATGGATAAATTGATTGATGTTTTTACCAAGCAAGCTTTCAGGGGCAACACCCAGTACACGCCGCGAAGTGGGGCTTACATATGTGTAGTTGCCCTCGCTGTCCAGGATTGAAATAAGGTCTGAACCCTCCTGAACCAGGGCTTTAAACCTTTTTTCGTTGTAAAGAATCAGGTTTTCTTTTTGTTTTTTTTCTGAAATATCACTGAACACAACCACCGCTCCTGTGGGTTTGCCATCTTCAATGATGGGGGTTGAGGTGTAGCGCACCGGGAAATAACTGCCATCCTTTCGCCAAAAGATATCATCATCGGTCTCTGATATTTTTTTGGTGATCATTGTTTTGTAAATGGGACACTCCTTTTCAGGAATCAACGCCCCGTCTTCACTTTGGAAATGAATGAGTTCATGGAGGTTTTTACCCAGGCATTCTTCCTGACTGTACCCCAGCATTTTAGCGCCTGAAGGATTGATAAAAGAACACTTGCCTGTGATATCAATGCCGTAAATGCCCTCGACGGTAGAATCGAGGATCAAATCTTTTTCATTGCCCGATTCAAACTGATTGATGTGCAGTAAAATGCTGTTTATGAGTGACTTTAGCAATACAGTCTCTTCATTTAGAAAGGGGGTAGTGTCTTTTTTGCTTATCGAGGCCGGATAGCAAACACTCAGGCTGATTTGATTTTTATGTACTGATGTGGTGTGGTACTCCAGGATGTGCTTGCTTTTTCTGTAGCCCGGCGATTTAAAGGAAACATCACCATATCGAATCGCAACTTTGGCACTTTCAGGATATTTAAAACCTTGGGGTACCAGCTGCAACACTTCTTTCAGGAAATCATGGAGGCCGTGTTTTTCCTGAGTCAGGCGGGTGACTTCATAGAGGCAGTTTATTTCCTTGGTGCGTTCCCTGAGGGAGGCTACGGTATGGTTGAGCTCATCTTCTGCCTTTTTTTTATCGGTGATGTCCAGTGTAAAACAATCCCAGACCCTGGTATCATCATCTATTTTAATGGGATTTCCCGAGCCTTTGTTCCATTTGGTTTCCCCGTCAGGGTGGAGGTACCGCCACTCATGGGTCCAGGGGCTGAAGTTTTTATAAGCCTCTTCTATGGAGGTTATCAGGGATTGTATATCTTCAGGATGGATGTTGTTCCAGACAAGCCTGTTATTGTTTGCAATTTCTTCCGGGCTAAAACCCCATATTTCCTTTGCACCTTTGCTAATCTGGACAAGTTTATCATCGCCGTCATTATTGATCATATACCTGAACACCACTCCGGGGATGTTGTCGGTAATATTTTTAAGCCGGAGTTCGGTATTTTTTTTTGCGGTAATGTCTATATGGGTTCCCATCATCATCAAGGGCTTGCCGTCCTGGGTCCAAGCCACCACTTTACCCCGGTCCTGTATCCATATGGTATGCCCGTCTTTATGATTCATCCTGCATTCCATCTCATAAAACTCAATTTCCTTATCAAAGCATTTTTTCACAAGTTCGTCAGATAGCCCGGCATCTTCAGGGTGAATGAGTTTGTACCAAATTTGCAGGGTTGTGGGTTTTAGTTCCTCTTTGGCATAGCCCAGCATTTCAGCATAGCGGTCGTTGATTTCAATGGCGTCGGTTTTTACATTCCACTCCCAGGTGCCTACCTGTGCTGCGTTTAAGATATTATTGAGCCGGTTTGATTGCTGGAGAATGCCGGTTTTGACGCGTTCTGATTCTATGGTGGCTTTTCGAAGCTTTAAAAGCTGTTCTACCTGAACAGCCAGTGAACTCAGGGCGTCTTTTTGTTTGTCGCTGAGTGTGTTGGGTTTGTAATCTATCAGGCACAGGGTGCCGACAGCAATATTTTCAGGGGTTTTGATCGGGACACCCGCATAGAATAAAACAGGATTTTTTGAAGCTACAAACGGATTCCCCTTAAAACGGGGATCTTCGGCGGCGTTTTCAATAATGGTGATGCCTGCATCCTGCTGCATGGTAAAATAGCACAGGGAGTCTTGAAGTTTGGCAGTATCTAATGAAGCCCCGTAAACCGATTTATAAAACTGCCTGTCAGCATCCATAAAGGTTATTAATGCAACGGGAACATCACAGGCGTGTGATGCCAGACGGGTTATGGTATCAAAAGCTGCTTCGGGGAGAGTATCAAATATTTCAAAAGCACTGATAGCCGCTGCCCTTTGTATGTCAAGAGACGTGTTCATATTAAGTTTGGGGATTAAATATTAAATCGGGAGTTTTGGCGGCCTTTGATTCAATAGTACAATGTAGGTTAAAGTAGGTTAAATATATCTTAAAACACGAATATACTTTTTTTTATTGGGAAATCCAATAGGCGGGTTTTCGGGGTTTGGGTTTGCGGGTTTTCGGGTTTGCGGGTTTTCGGGTTTGCGGGTTTTCGGGTTTGCGGGTTTGCGGGTTTTCGGGTTTTCGGGTTTTCGGGTTTTCGGGTTTGCGGGTTTG
>CAXBIQ010000027.1:0-9917 GCA_963975935.1 uncultured Flavobacteriaceae bacterium | reverse complement strand
CATAATTATAATAATTATCATTATTTTTGATATTCAAATCTAAAGGCACTTTGCGAAAACTTAGCGCCCCTGCCTACCGCAGGCAGGTTTGCGTGAAAAAAAGATTTCAATGAAAGCACTCGTACTCATTTCCCGTATCCTCGTTGGAGGCTTGTTTATTTTTTCCGGACTTATCAAATTGAACGACCCGATGGGTTTTGCATTCAAGCTGGAAGACTATTTTGCTCCTGATGTATTAAACCTTGGGTTTCTGGTTCCCTATGCTTTGACGCTGGCAGTGCTTATTGTGATTTTTGAAGTGCTGGTGGGGGTTATGGTTATTATTGGCTTTGCCCGTAAATTTACGGTTTGGAGTTTGCTGCTGATGATTATCTTTTTTACGTTCCTGACTTTCTATTCGGCTTATTTTAATAAAGTAACGGACTGTGGTTGCTTTGGTGATGCCATTCCACTTACCCCCTGGGAGTCGTTTTTTAAAGATATCATCCTCCTTGTGTTTATTATCATCCTCTTTGCGGGTCAAAAATACATTACCCCGCTTTTCGCGAAAGCGTCTCTAAAATACATTCTTTTAGCGACCTTATTGTTTTGTGTTGTTATTGTATATCAGGTATTGAATCACCTGCCTTATATTGATTTCAGGGCGTATAAAGTGGGCAGCAACATACAGAAATCCATGTCCATCCCACCTGATGCCCCTAAGGCAATCTATGAATACCGCTGGAAGTTTGATATTAACGGAACAGAGAAAATTGTCACAACAAACGGTTCATACCCTTCTGTTGAAGGCGAATTTATCGACGTGGAGACCGAGCTCGTTCAGGAAGGCTACCTGCCCCCCATCCTTGATTTCACCATAGAAACCGACGAGGAAGAAGTTACCGATAAGATTTTGAACATTGAAAACCTCATTATGGTGGTGGTTTACAATGTAGAACGTTCCAATGAAAACGGGTTTGAAAACATTAAAAAAATAACAGATGAAGCACGTGATAAAGGGTATACTGTTGTGGGTCTTTCAGCATCTATTGGTGAAACGATTGACCTTTTAAAAGCTGAGCACAATTTGAATTTTGACTTTTACTTCTGTGACCAGACGGTATTGAAGACCATTGTGCGCAGCAATCCGGGTATTTTGAAACTCAACAAGGGTACGATTGAGCAAAAGCTGCATTGGAAGGACGCAGATGACCTGAAACTTTAACACAGATTGATACGATACATTTCATATAAAATATTTTATGCACTCCTCACCCTCTTTGGGGTTATAACCGTAATTTTCTTTTTGTTCACCATCCTTCCCGGCGACCCTGCAAGGATGATGCTGGGGCAGAATGAAAGTCCGGAGCAAATTGAAGTTGTCAAAAAAAAGTATGGATTTGACAAACCCATTGGCACCCAGTATTTGTATTACTTAAATGATTTATCACCGCTGTCATTCCACAGCGGAAATCCCAATGATTATACCTATCTCAGTGAAGGAAAGTATAATGGTTTAACACTTTTTGAAATGGGTAGTACCGCAGTTGTTCTTAAAGTGCCTTATTTCAGGGAGTCTTTTCAAAAAAGCGGAAAAGAGGTGACTGCAGTTATTGGCGAAACCTTGCCCAATACCTTTGTTTTGGCTGTTTCGGCTATCAGTATCGCTTTGCTTATTGGCATTTTTTTCGGAGTAGTTTCAGCCCTTGTTAAGGACAGTTGGCTTGACAAGGCCATTCAGGTTTTAAGCACTTTGGGAATGAGTGTACCTTCATTTTTTAGTGCCATAATATTTGCATGGTTTTTTGGCTACGTGTTGCATCAATACACAAACCTCAATATGACCGGCAGTTTGTATGAAGTGGATGATTTTGGTGAAGGAAAATACATTCAGTGGAAAAATTTAATATTGCCGGCCGTTGTTTTGGGCATACGGCCTCTTGCCGTAGTAATCCAACTGATGCGTAATTCTATGCTGGAGGTTTTCAACCAAGATTATATCCGCACGGCACGGGCCAAGGGACTGAGCACGTATCAGGTCATCAGAAAACACGCTTTGAAAAATTCATTAAACCCGGTGGTAACGGCTATTTCCGGATGGTTTGCCTCGATGCTGGCAGGGGCGGTGTTTGTGGAGTATATTTTTGGATGGAATGGTTTGGGTAAAGAAATCGTGGACTCCCTAAACACACTTGATTTACCCGTTATCATGGGTGCCGTGATTGTGATTGCCACGATGTTCATTCTTATTAATATCTTTGTGGATATTATTTATGGGGTTTTGGATCCTAAAATAAGGAGTTAGTTAAAAAAGTTAAGGCAATCTTTTGCCACTAAGACCCGAAGACACTAAGAATCACAAAGAGTAATCTAAATATTTTATGACAACACGAAAAAAAATAATCGCAGCAAACTGGAAAATGTATAAAGACCTGACAGAATCCAATGATTTCTTTACATTTTTCATCGAAAATATTCAGGATACAAACGCTGAAATTCTGATTGCCCCTTCGTTTACAAACCTCTGGCACGCCTTTGAAGCCACCCGCGATTATCCCATTGAAATCATAGGTCAAAACATGCACGAAGCTGAAGAAGGTGCCTACACCGGGGAGGTTTCTGCACAAATGCTTAAAAGCATTGGGATTAAGCGAGTGATCCTGGGGCATAGTGAACGCAGGGAATACTTTGGTGAAACCAATATGATCCTTTCAGATAAAGTACGCACCGCAATGGCCAACGAAATGAAAATCATTTTTTGCATTGGCGAAAAACAGGAAGACAGAAAAGATGAAAACCATTTTAAACTTGTAGAAAGCCAGTTGCGAAACGGCCTGTTTCACTTGAGTGAAAAGCAGTGGGAATCTGTAGTTATTGCCTATGAACCTGTTTGGGCTATTGGCACCGGTGAAACGGCCAGCCCCGAACAAGCACAGGAAATGCACCAATTTATCAGAAAAACCATCGCCGGTAAATACAACAATGAGGTTGCTGATGGTGTTTCCATATTGTATGGTGGCAGTGTCAAACCGACCAATGCAAAAGACCTGTTCGCACAAGCTGATATAGACGGTGCACTGGTGGGAGGTGCTTCACTGGAAGTAGAATCGTTTATCGACATCATTAGCGCCCTGTAATGGAAGATATCTATCTGCAATTTGAATTTAAAGTAAGTCCATCAGAACCCTGGACTGATATCCTCATCGCTGAACTTGGGGAAGCCGGTTTTGAAAGTTTTGCCGAAACCGAAACAGGCGTGACCGCTTACATTCAAAAAAAGGATTGGAAAGAAGACTTATTAGAGGCTGTTGATGTCCTTAAATTAGGTTTGGTGACCATCAGCTATACAAAAGAGGAAATCAAACAGGTAAACTGGAATGAGGAATGGGAAAAGAACTTTGAACCCATTCTGGTTGACGGCAGCTGTTCGGTAAGGGCTCCCTTTCATCAAAAACCCGATGTTACCTATGACATTGTCATTGAACCCAAGATGTCTTTTGGCACCGGTCACCACGAGACCACTCATATGATGATTCAGCATATTTTGAAAAATGAGTGGACCGGTAAAAAAGTGCTGGATATGGGTTGCGGCACGGCGGTACTGGCCATATTAGCCGAAATGAAAGGTGCCAAACCCATTGATGCCATTGATATTGACAACTGGTGTTATTTAAATTCGATTGAGAACGCAATGCGCAACAACTGTGAGCACATCAGTGTGTATGAGGGTGATGCTTCTTTATTGCAAGGAAAAAGCTATGATACCATCATTGCCAATATCAACCGAAACATCCTGCTCAACGATATGGCAAGTTATGCCGCTTGTCTGAAAGCGGGCGGCGAACTATACCTCAGCGGATTTTATACAGAAGACCTTGAAATTATCACAACCGAATGCAATAAACACAAATTGCAATTCGTTGAAAACCTGGAGCGTAACAATTGGGTTGCGGTAAAATTCATTAAGGGTTAAAAAAATTGTATTTTTGCAAAGTGAGTACAAAAGAAAAAATACAGGAAGAAATTGATGTTCTTACTGACGAGCAGAAGAACAATGAGATTGTTTTATTCAATGATGAGGTAAATACTTTTGACCATGTGATTGACACACTGGTCTATGCCTGTGAGCATACCCCCATTCAGGCAGAACAGTGTGCGTGGATTGTGCATTATAAAGGAAAATGCACTGTAAAGACAGGTTCTTACGAAGAACTGGAGCCCCGTTGCAGCATGTTGCTGGATGCCGGTTTAAGTGCTGAAATAGTTTAAATTCTCTTTGTCTAAAGTAAAATAAAAGGTATATTTGCACCCGCAAAAAGGCCTCGTGGCGCAACTGAATAGCGCATCTGATTACGGCTCAGAAGGTTACAGGTTTGAATCCTGTCGAGGTCACTTAAAGCAGAAAGTCCGCTCTTTTTAGAGCGGATTTTTTTGTTTTACGTAGGGAAGAAAAGCCAAAGCTTTTCAATAACGGAGAAAAATAAAAAAACGATGGCGATAACCGGCGGACTTTCTATTTTCAGGCTGGGGCTCAAAGGAAAGTTACTCCTGTCGAGGTCACACCACACAAATAGATAAACAATAGATTATTTCTTAGGTATTTGTGCCGCACATGGTATTGACTCATTCCAACTATTTTGTATAAGATAAATATTTTTATAATTGATTCCTAAATAGATAATTGCATTTCAGAAAAAAACCATCTTTTCAATCACTACTTACTCCAACTTAATCATTATTTTTTTTTATTTAGAAAATAAGAATTCTTATAATTTTAGGAAAAAAACACACATCAATCAGATGACAAACTTCATTATTTTGTCGATGAAATGTTAATTTTTACGATAAAGTGTTAATTTTTTACGATGAAGTGAATTTATTTTTTATATTAGTCGCCCCAAATCGTTAAACTTAACCTTTATGAAAACGCAATACTTTTGTGTTTTACTGTTTTTTGCCTTATTACAAATCCACGTGATTGGACAAACAGTAAACTATACTCCATCAACTGATATTATTGCTAATCCTGAACGAGGTTTACAAAAATATTCAATAACTGCATCAAATTATGCAATAACTAACGGTGCTAATAACCTTCCGGTTTCAACTTTAAATAATTGGAAAAACAGTAGTGATAAGGTAACAATTGTTTACCGATACTTTATGTTAGATGCATTTATGAGTTCTGATATCAATCCCACTTATTTAAACAATATGCAAAATGATTTTGACAATATAAGATCTGCAGGATTTAAAGTTATTGTGAGATTTGCCTATTCCAATTCCCAGGGAAGTGGTACTCAGCAACCTTCAAAATCACAAATATTAACACATATTTCCCAACTATCACCATTACTAAATGCTAATAAGGATGTAATTTTTTCACTTCAGGCAGGGTTTATTGGGACCTGGGGAGAATGGTACTACACAAATTCTTCAGAATTTGGAACTGAGGGTTCTATATCATCTGCACAATGGAACAATAGAAAAGAAATAGTTGATGCTATGCTGGCATCAACACCTCATGAAATCCCAATTCAGGTTAGATATGTTGGTGTAAAAGAGAACTTATATGGCACAACTCCATTAACTGAAGAAACTGCCTATCAGGCAACACCCAATGCAAGAATCGGTTTTTATAATGATGCTTTTTTAAATAACTATGGTGATATGGGCACGTATTCAACAAATGAATGTCAAAATCCTGTTGGAACATCTGCATACAATTACTTATCAAATGAAACAAAATACTTGCCAATGACAGGAGAGACCAATGGCTTAAATCCTTGCCAATCAGGATATAGAACAACAGGTGACAATGCTGTTATTGAAATGGGGTTAACAAACTGGTCAACGATCAACAGAGACTATCATGCAGATTTTTGGAATCAACTAAATACCAACCATTACAATGAAATTCTCAGAAATTTAGGGTATAGATTTGTTTTAAATTCATCTACTGTAACCCCAAATGCTCTAGATTTTGATTTAGCTTTGAATATTACAAATGTTGGTTTTGCAAGGCCATTTAAAGAAAGAGATGTGTTTTTAGTTTTGAAAAATACAGAAACAAACGATATTACTACACATTTAATTGATACTGATATCAGAACCTGGGAAACTTCAGTTTCTATTAATCAAAATTTCGATTTAGGAATAACAGGGACATTTGAATTATATCTTTGGATGCCCGATAAAGAACCATTATTAAGCGAAAATTCAGATTATAGTATACAATTAGCAAACAACGATATATGGGACCCTGCAACAGGATTCAATAATTTGCAACAAACCGTTACTTTAGAAGATATACTTGGTGTAGCAGATGTTTCAGATAAAAATCAATTTTATGTCTATCCAAATCCCTCTTCAAATTTTATAACCATTCACACAAATAATTATGAAAGTGAGGGAGTTCAATTTTATAATTCCCTTGGACAATTAGTCAAGGAAACAGCAGTTATAAAAAATGAAAAAATTGATGTTTCAGGCTTGAATACGGGGATATACTTTATACGCTTAAAGAATAATCCTTCAGCAACTCTTAAGTTTATAAAACAATAAAAGTAAATTAGTATAAAATCCGCCCCTCAAAAGCAGTTTTTAATAAAATACTCACCCACTCAAAAGGATCCAAGTAGATGTGCTGAGTGGGTTTTCTGCGCCTACAAATAAATGACGATAAAAATAACAACTCATACCCAAAGATAAACCCTTACTTTTTTTTGCATATCAATCGAGTGCTTTAACTTCCTTTATCTTTTTAAAAAAACGAAAAATAGAACATGAGCAAAACCAGGTTGAAAAGTCATTTGCAAGGATGTGGTTTTTTTAATTTTGTAATGATGCTTGATAACTTTGAGAATTATTATTAAAATTTCCCGGTGATAAAAATCTAAAATATGGGCATGTTGGGTATATTTTCTATCTTTAATCCTGTATAAAACAACTTCATGGATTTATCAAAATACATTCGCGACATACAGGGTTTCCCAAAACCGGGAATCCTCTTTAAAGATATCACTCCATTATTAAATGACCCAAAAGCAACTTCGGCATGTTTGGATCAACTTATTGAAATGCTAAAAGGCCAAAAGGTTGATAAAGTAGTGGGTATTGAATCCCGCGGCTTTTTCTTTGCTACACTCCTCGCCCACCGTTTGAACGCCGGTTTTATTCCCATCAGAAAACCCGGAAAACTTCCTTATAAAACCATTAGTCGCAGTTATGCGCTGGAATATGGTGATGACCATATTGAAATGCACGAAGACGCCATTGAAAAAGGCGATTTGATTTTATTGCACGATGATGTGCTCGCAACAGGGGGAACTGCAAAAGCCGCCTGTGAACTCATTGAGCATTTGGGCGGCCATATAGTGCAGTGTAATTTTTTAATGGAACTTTCGTTCCTTAACGGAAGGGAGAAAATCTCCAGGTATGATGTGCAATCGGTTTTAAAATTTTAAAACTTTTTTATGCACTTTTCCGAAATCACCACTAAAGGTAACAAATAGGGTTCCTTTCCAGTCTGGATTTAAGTCGAGTGTGACTTTTCCGTTTCCATTTTCAATAACACTTTCAAAAAGATTTTGCCCCAAAAGATTATGTATGGTCACATCTATGGGCCCTTGAATGTTGTTGAAGTTAAATGAAACTTCACTTTGTGCAGGGTTGGGATAAGGTCCCACAATGTTATTTTCAGCCCAGTCACCGGCAGATAAATTTTCTATAGTAAAGGTCCAGTATCCTTCCGGAGCGACAATAGGTCTTGTAAGTGTTTTTCCTGAATTGGCTTCGGCCCAGATATAATATTCAATACTCTCTGCACTTGCAGGCACCGTAAGGTTAGCAACCCAAATATCGTCTGAGTCAAATGTCATTGGTGCTTCCTGATAATTTTGTGAACCTGTTTCCCTCCAAAAAACCTTTGCCTGGCTGATACCTGAATTGTGCTTGATCATAGCATCCAAAGGAATATCAACAACTGTATTTACTTCTTCAAGGGGCTGGTGAACTATCCAAAGAGGATTTTCAACACCAATAACATGTGTGATACAGTGGATAGCACCGTTTTGAGAGATTAGATTTTCTCCGGCATTATCCACATCAATACCTACAATGGTATAGCCCGGAAGTAATTCTTCATATTGCGCTAGTGCAGCATTGTCCACTTCAGGCCTGTAAGTGGGAACAATGACAGTTTTATTTACAAATACAGAATTTGTATAAGTCCTGTAATAACCACCATTATCAGGGTACAATCCTGATGTGCTTGGCGGGGCATCTATCCATTCCACTTTATAATCAGTCCCAAAAGGGGTTTGAAAGGTAGACGTCACATAATCAATATTAGCTTCTATTTGCGGGCCGTCTGCCACTCCCGGAGGATATTTGCTCACGAGAAGGGTTTGCTCATCCAGAAGCTTCATATGCATATCAATGTGGTCAATGGGGTCATATGGCACCTGATCCATTTTGATGTAGTTTGTGATTCCTTGGTATTCAAACATTATATCATCAATCTGGGCCTCGGTTTTTGCAGACACTCCATAAGGGTTGCCGGGTTCATTTTCTTCTAAAACAAGTTTTGAGGCAAATGCATTTCCCATTCCGTCTGACATAAAGTTACCTCCTGTATTCACCAGATCATTTGTACCTGAGTTAGTTCTGTAAAGGGGTACATTGGTATAATCTGCGTGAAAGACAGGCATATCATTGTCGAGTGGTCTGGGTCTGTTGTAAATCCAATCGACTAATGCCCTTTCGCCCACATCATCAGTATAAATTGTATTTCCGGCATAATCGCGAATCCAGATACTGTTACTGGGCGAGTCAAGGAACTCCACATTAGTCATATCCACACCATTTGAAGTTAAATAACTCTGAACAGCACCGGGGTTTTGTGTGGTTATCAAAACTTTACATTCCTGTATGGCGGCTTCCACTATTTGGCGTAAAATATTTTCAAATTGATTTGTCCAGCGAATGACCAGGTATTCCACTTCTTCCCATTCTGCAGCCGTGCGCACCGGAAATTCGGGTGGTGCCGTAATTCTTGAACTTTTAAAGCGAAAGTCTTGAACAATGTCTTTTTCGTGTTCTGAAAAGCCTTTGGGAAGTAATTGCTCCTCTTGGGCAGTTAGATTAAACGGTGTACTAAAAAGCAGTGACAATAACAGTACGGGTAGTATTCTTTTCATTTTGTAAATATATTTCATGAGTCAAGAGTATGTTTGGTTACAAAAACCCTCCAAGCAATAATGGCGAGTTGCCATTTTTTTGCCTTGCTTAAATCGAGTTTTTGTTTTGTAAAGCTTGGCAGTATGAGCTTATTTAATTTAGCCAGCGCTTTGAAAAATAATTTTTTCACCTGCTAAAGGTACAAAAAAGTACAAACAAAAAAACCCTCTCCTAAAATTCATAGAAGAGAGTTCATACTATATTGTTAAGCGATACTGTTTATAACGCCGCTACGTGCTTTGCCAGTTTTGACTTTAAATTGGCTGCCTTGTTATCGTGTATGATATTCTTTTTGGCCAATTTATCAATCATAGAAACAACAGAGCCCAACATTTTCTCAGCTTCAGCTTTGTCTTCCGTTTCTTTCAATTTTTTAATTGCAGTTCTGGTAGACTTGTGCTGGTATCTGTTGATAACACGTTTCGCTTCGCTACTTCTGATTCTTTTTAACGCTGACTTGTGATTTGCCATTTGTACTTTTCTTAATGTGTAACTAATTATTGTTTGTAGTCCGTAGGGGAATCGAACCCCTGTTACCAGGATGAAAACCTGGCGTCCTAACCCCTAGACGAACGGACCATTGTTGCTTTTGGGCACTGTAATGAACTCAGCATCCAAAACAGCATTCATTATTTCAATATACTTTGTAGTCCGTAGGGGAATCGAACCCCTGTTACCAGGATGAAAACCTGGCGTCC
>CAXBIQ010000026.1:0-10715 GCA_963975935.1 uncultured Flavobacteriaceae bacterium | reverse complement strand
GTTTGCTTTCATATAAATTGACTTTAAGTGGTCAACCTATATCAGGGACGTACACCCGTCTCATCTCTCTTCTCTATTTTCTCTTTTCTAATAACCCGTCTTACGTCCCTCGGCCTCCATAGGCTTGTCACTTACGCTTCATAGCTTCAACGACGGAGCGCCGGCGGGGGCCTGCAGTCTTACGTCTCAATTGCTTCGCCAGCCAGCTTTCGCTTAAGCTTCGGTAGGTAAATTCGCTATCGCTCGTGTCTTAATACTAAAAATATGGGATTTGTGTAAACATTTTTAATTATTGTGTAAGACACAGAAGACCAGAAGTATGCATCTTTGAAATGTAAAATTAAGCAGGTTTAATTTTTGATGTTTGGGTACAGATTAGGCAAAACCTCTAGAATGTCATTGGCATATCTCAAAAACCAATCACAAAAGGTTACTCAAAACTTTTCTTAAAAACCTAATCTGAATTTAAATAGGGGCCTTTGGGGAAAGGCTCCTTTTTCATTTTTCTCTATGCTAAAACTCACCTCTTTTTGTCATTCATTAAGGGGCCAGCCTGCCGCGTTGGCATCCTGCTACTCACGCAACACTCATATCTCAAAGCTCAGCAGTACGAGCATGCTTGTATGCAACACCTCTCTGCATTTGGCAGATTGGCATGATAAAAAGGAAGGTATAAGTTAGGAGCAACATTTCATTCACGGTTTGGTTAACCAACATAAATGGTTTGCTTGTATGGGTGTTTTTAATACATTTTATAAGACCGAACTTATAAACTTCGAACAGCAGGGTTTATATGATAAAGTTTACAGCGTCAGATTGTCTTAAAACTTACGTATTTTTGATGTATCAAAATCCAGTAGTATGCCTTCAACGATTGAAGCCAAATTAAGAGAACGTGTCAAAGAGCTTAGTTGTTTGTATGATGTGTCTAGTGTATTGACGTCTCACCAGGGTGATTTAAAACAAACGTTTCAGCAAGTTGCCGCAATTGTCAAAAATGCCTGGTTTTATGCTGATGATGCTATTGCCGAAATTGTTTTTGATACAGAACACATCACCACGGAAAATATACGAAAACAGACCGTGTGGCTGGAAGAGCAGGTACAATTAAGTAACCAAAAGAAAATAACCATCCGTGTACATTATGCCGGTGAGCGATTTAGAGCTGAAAGTTTTTTGAAAGAAGAACGCTCATTGCTGAAACAGGTAGCCATTGATCTGGCAGACTTTTTAAACAGTCAATTTTTAAAGGAACAGGAAGAACGGTTAAAAAGAGGACTGGAACGCAACGACAGGATAGCGATATTGGGCGAAATAACTGCAGGAATAGCACACGAACTCAATACACCCCTGGCCAATATTTTAGGATTTGCAGAGCTGCTCGATGAAAAGACTAAAGATAAAGCACAGCAACATGATGTGCAAAAAATTATAAAATCAGCTATTTATGCACGGGAAGTGGTTAAAAAACTGATGTTCTTTACCTGCGACATGCCTCAAAACCGCGAAGATATAGCCATAAAACCATTGATAGAAGAGGCGCTTTCCCTTTTAGGACCCAATCTAAAAAAGGCCGGTATTGAGGTGATTTTCAACATTGATAATGAACAGTTGTCTTTGCGGCTTGACCGCGTTCAGTTTATGCAATTGATATTTAACTTGATGAGCAATGCCATTTATGTTTCACCAGAGGGCAGCACGATTCTTATTCAGGTTTTTGAAAACAATCAAGCCGTGCACCTTGAAGTGGCCGATGAGGGAGTGGGGATACCGGCAGAACTGCATTCAAAAGTATTTGAACCTTTTTTCAGTACCAAACCTCCAGGACAAGGCTCGGGATTAGGGCTGAGTGTGGTTCACGGGATTGTAAAAAGTCATCAGGGAACTATTGAGATTAAGGAAAATCACCCTAAAGGGACTATCTTTAGCATTCAGTTTCCAAAAGAAAAAAACTAATGTCTTTAAACAAAGAAAACATACTGATTGTTGATGACGACTATGATTTGCTCGAGGTTTTGCAACGCAACCTCACTGCACTGAATTACCATTCATACAAAGCTCAGTCGGTGACAGAAGCGATTGATATCCTCATAAACAGCCGGATTGATTTGCTGATTACTGACCTGCAGATGCCGGGCATTAACGGTATGGAACTCGTCAAATATGTCTCAGAACACAAACCCCATATCCCTATTTTGGTTATTACGGGCTACCCTTCTGTAGATGGGGCTGTGGATGCCATGCGGTCAGGAGCTGTTGATTATCTGGTAAAGCCATTCACCAAAGACGAACTTGTCAACGCTATAAAAAAATCAATTCTAAAAACACCCCAAACTATTGATGTTCCGCGGCAGAAGAAACAAAAAGCGCAACCGGTTATGTATGCCGGGATGGTGGGAAATTCTAAACAACTCAAACAGTTGACCGAATTGATTGAGCGTGTCAAAAACAATCGCGCCACCGTGTTGATACAAGGGGAGAGTGGCACCGGAAAGGAACTGGTAGCCAGAGCCATTCATTATAAGGGTGCGTTTGCAGCCAATCCGTTTGTGGCTGTAAATTGTGGGGCCATTCCTGAAAACCTGTTGGAAGCAGAACTCTTTGGATATGAAAAAGGGGCCTTTACCGGAGCAGAAACCTCCCGCGACGGATTTTTTCAGGCTGCAGAAGGCGGGACCATCTTTCTGGATGAAATGGGCACCGCATCCCCAGCAGTACAAACGGGATTGTTGCGCGTGCTTCAGGAAAAGGAAGTGCGTCGTGTGGGATCCCAAAAGACGACCCGGGTGAACCTGCGGGTCATAGCCGCTACAAACAGTGACTTAAAACAACAAATCCAAAAGGGTACATTCCGGGAAGACCTGTATTATCGTCTTAATGTAGTTACCATACACACCACCCCTTTACGAGAACGCAAAGAAGATATTTATCCACTGGCGGAACGGTTTATCAAAAAATACACGGCTGAATACGGTAAACCAAAGCTTGTCATTACTGATAAAGTTAAAGAAATCCTTTTGCGTTACAACTGGCCCGGCAATGTGCGCGAACTCGAAAACACTTTGCAACACGCCATCATTATGTGTGATGACCAACTTGAAGTCGCCCATTTGCCCGAACATTTAAAGTATCCAAAACCGGTATCCAATGCGGGTTTGGTCAGCTTACGCGAAAGCGAAAAAGCTTACATTCAAAAGGTACTTGCCGCTGTGGACAACAACAAAACCAAAGCCGCCGAAATTCTCGGTATCGACCGAAAAACCCTTCGGCAGAAACTGAAATAACCCCTGAGAATTAACCGATACTTTTCTACCCAACCGGGGCAATACTCCCCGGTATGATTTCTCTCCTTCTTTTTTTAAAACTCCATAAAATACTATTTATCAACGTGTTGAATGATTATCATCATATTTATTTAAATCAGGCACACAGTTTGTCATAAGGTTGGCACAGGATATAAATTTTATACTATGCAGGCACTTTCACCATTACAATTAAAACCGGAAACGGTTACGAAGCCTGTTGGAAAAAACCGGCAGGAAATCACACTCGGACTCTGTATGCAATGCGAATTAAAATTCAATTGCGTCTGGTTGTCCAACAACAAACAATTTTGTGAACATTATCAATAAAAAGCTATGATAGCAACAGCAGAACAAAAAGAACAGAAAAAGGGTATGTATGAAACCGTTATGGAGCAATTCCACAAAACGGCCGATGCCATGCACTTAAACCCCAACATTAAAAAAATATTGGGCATTACCAACAACGAAATCATCGTTCATTTTCCGGTCAAGATGGACAATGGCGAAGTAGAGATTTTCACCGGTTACCGTGTGCAGCACAACAACGCACTGGGGCCTTATAAAGGCGGACTTCGCTATCATCCCACTGTGGATGTAGAAGATGCCAAAGCCCTGGCGATGTGGATGACGTGGAAAACTTCTTTGGCAGGATTGCCTTATGGTGGTGCCAAAGGGGGGCTTCAACTGGATCCCAGGAATTATTCTTTAGGGGAACTCGAAAGAATTACCCGGCGCTTCACTTTTGCTTTGGGGGATAACATTGGGCCCGAACACGATATTCCTGCACCCGATGTGAATACAAATGAGCAAACCATGGCGTGGATCGCAGACACTTATATGTCCACCAAAGCACCTTCAGAGCGGTCGCAAAACCAGCACGTGGTGACCGGGAAGCCTGTAGGTTCCGGCGGACTGGAAGGACGTGACCGGGCGACCGGTTATGGTGTGTACCTCACCATCAAACTGTGGCATCAATCCAAAGGTGAGTCTCTAAATGGCAAGTCTTATATCGTTCAGGGATTTGGGAACGTGGGCTACTGGGTCTCCCATTTTATGGAAAGAGACGGCGCCAAACTGCTTGCTGTTCAGGATGCTCATGCAACGTTGTTTCATAGCGATGGTATTGATGTGGAAGCCTTACGCAAACACAGCAAACCTCGAAAAGGATCTATTGCAGGGTATACAGATGCAGTAGAGATGGAGCCTGATGATTTCTTCGGTTTGAAGTGTGATATCGTCATTCCTGCAGCTCTTGGCAACCAGATTACCGGAGCCAATGCTGCAAAAATCCAGGCCCCATTGGTAGCAGAAGGCGCTAACGGCCCCACAGACAACGAAGGAGAAGCCATACTATTGGATAAAGGGATTACCATTATTCCTGATATACTGTGTAACTCCGGGGGTGTGATTGGAAGCTATTTTGAATGGCTGCAAAACCGCAACGGCGAGCTTTGGCAACTTGATGAAGTGATGGTAAAACTAGAGAAGAAATTGACAGAAGTCTTTCATAAAGTAGAAAATATGGTTGCAGACAAAGATGTTGACTGGCGCACTGCCGCTTATATGCTTGCCATATCGAGAATTGAAACCGCTTATATACAAAGAGGTATTTTTCCATAATTGGTTGATTAATGATGCGGTGCAGCCCTTTATTTATGACTAAATAAAGGGTTGTATTCGTATATAAAAAACAGAAAACATGAAGTATGAACATCTCATCATAGAGAAAACCGAGTACAAAAAACTAAAAAACTATCTGGAGAATGCTCATTACAGCAATGACCCGGTGTTTAAACGTGCTATAGGCACCTTTTTAAATGAATTGAAAACTGCAAGGGTAGTAGCTGCCTCTGAGATTCCCGAGGATGTAGTGCGCTTTAACAGCAAAGTGACCATCAGAACACCCTTTATTGACAGTAAAACCTATCAGTTGGTTGCACCGGAAGAAAGCAATCTGAAAATTGACAAAATTTCAATCCTTTCACCCATGGCGCTGGCCTTGTTTGGATATGCTGTAAATGACTCCATTGAGTGGCAATTTCCCAATGGGACAAACAACATTCAAATTATTGAAGTTACCCATGATAGACCCGTAATAACAAATACCCTTTAAAACTTTCATTATGATTCAGCAACACCACACTGACGAAGACATTCAGCTGCTATTTTTTAAAGAAGACTTTTCCCGTTGGAACGATGAGGTCGAATTGATTAATCTTGAAATCAGCTTTTACAACGGCATGTTTATTTCTGACTTTATAAGTAAACTGCAAAGCGATTTTTACAGCACCCAAACCCTCAATGCCAATTTACTTGACTTTGAGTTAAAACATCGTAAAATCATCAAAGAGTTAAAACACTTTAGTTACAAAACAGAAGGATTAAAAGAGTGTGATGACTTGCAGTGTGAAAACTATTTTATGAATGGTACTGCAAGCTTTAAAACAAAAATTGAAAAACATTTTGCTGATTTTAGAACCCTTAAAAAAGAAATCCTGCTGTATCTCAACAGCGGTTTGCAAAAATACGTTCGTTAAAAATTAAAGATCATGACACTACCACAACTAAAAAAATACACACGCATCTTCCATGTTTTCGTAAAGCATGACGAGTGTGCTTTACCCATTACATAAACCCTCTGCCATTGGTACTTACTCGTGCTTGATTTTCAGGTGACAGTGAGAGGTGAATTTTGAATGTTTAATTAAAATTTAAAATCATGGCCAAAAAAGCAAAAGGTTTAAAAGAACCTTCCAAAAGTTTAAAGGACAAAAAACAAGAAAAGATCCAACGTAAACTTGAAGAGAAACAAATGAAAAGGAGAAAATCCCGAACGGCTTAAAGTTTTAACTGTTCCTTTTGAAACCTTATTAATTATAAGGATAAACTCCCTGTAGATGCAGGGAGTTTTTTTATGTTGTTTATCTCCATAGAGGGTTTATGTTTATGGAATTTTGAAGACACTTAATAAGTGCGACCTTATAAATTTCGCCAGCAGCGGGGTTTGTTCATGATGCTTTTAAAAGTGTTTCCGGAATTTTTTTCTCGAACTAAAATACAAAAAAGGACAAGCGTGCCTGTAAAGTGTGTGGGAAATGAGCTGTTTCTTGTTTCTGAAGAAGCGCTAAATTCCATATACCAAAGGAATATCCCACTGCTCAGCTGTGCGTGCTTATTAGTTTGGAAATCCTCTTTCACCTTAGCTTGTTCCCAAAAAGTACCAGCATCAACGGGCTGAAAACAAGCTCCGGGATAAGGGCCGGTAAAAAGAGAAATAAAAACATTTCGTCTACAGGCACTAATCCCAATGCCCAGATAAAAAAAGTAAAAATAATGGTGAGGATACGCGTCAGGAAAATAACGATAAAACGTATCAAAAATGATTTTTTATTCCTGTAAAGCACCACCCCCTGAAAAACCGCCCCCAGCAAATAAGTGATAGACCCCAAATAGAGCATTAATTCTATGAGTTCGATGATGGGTACGGGTAGTTGTTGCATATTTAATCAATCACTATTTTTTTCCACTTTTCAGATTCTGCAAACTCTTTTACAATTTTATTGCGTTGTATGAGCAAGTTGGTCATATATTTTTTCAGAAACAATTTGTCTGCTCCACGCCCAATAATACCCCAGGGTGCTTGATAATCAAAGATGTCAGTCATCAGGGTTCCTCCATTCAAATCAGCAAAATGATGTTCGTGCCTAAACCTGCTGAATGCTCCACTTACCATTTCATCTACAAAGTAATTTGGCCTGTCAAACTCAGTTATTATTGAAGTCAGAGTCTGATAAATGCCAAAATGTTTTGCCCTCCAGGTCACACTTTCATCCAGCCCTATCAATCCGCCGGTTTTTCCGGCAATAGCTGTTTCGTTTGTCTGTTCAGTAGATATTTTATGTAAATCAATACTCCGGGAAAGGTCAAACACAATATTTTTACCTGCTTTGATCTCTGTTTGTAATTCTATTCTGGGCATTGTTTTCGGTATATTGCAGGGTAAGTGATGTATGAGCATATCACTTTCAAAGGATATTACATTACCTCCACCAATTTATCAACCAACTCATTTATAATGTCTTCATTCCTGATAGCATTGTCTAATAGCGCTTCATAAGTGACCTGGCTGCTGTAATTTTCAAAGACAATAGCATCGTCTTCATAGCGCCATTTCCCATCTTCTTTTTCTAAAATTTCAACAATTCTTTTTGTGTCCTCACCATATTCAATATGCGCAAGTATGTAGGGCATAAAGATGGGTTTTTGAATGGAGTCTTTTTTTGTCAAACCTTTCATAAACCCTTTGTATGCTTGCGAACTTCTATCAATATGCCGGGTTTGCTCCTTAAAATTATCAACCCTGTTTTCTACAAATGCTTTATAGGTGTTTGATTGATTGATATAATCTTGAATGACTTCTTTCTGAAATTCATATTCTGTTGTGTTGTTCATTAAGGTGAAGTCCAGGATGCGGGGTTGAATAAATGCACCGTGTGCTCGATTCCATTCCATATTCACGCTATCAGATTTTACCAGGAACCCTTTTAAAGCCACATAAATTTTTCGTTCCTCTCCATGGCTGTTTTTAATCATGGCTTCTATTGAATTGTTTACATTTTGTGATAATGCAGCATAATTGGCATCTGTGGAGTCGGGATTGGCTAATGTATTTTCTTTGTAATCAGAAATAGCTCTTTGTAGATCATCTATGGGTTTTTTACGATCTTGTGCTATTTGTCCAAATTCACTAAGAGAGCCCAGCAACATTAATGTGAGTACAATATTAAATGTAGTAGTACCTCCTTTTTCTTTTCTTCCAAGCATAAACCAAAAAAGGAATGCAAGCAAGGTTGCAATCAAAACAATTCCAAAGATGGAACCAAAACTCATTCCAATTGCATAGGCATCAAATCCATAGATTCTTAGGTTTAAAATAATGACAATGACAGCAACTATAGCTGCATAAATAATATTGGATTTTGATAGTTTAAAAGGGTGTTTCATTGATTGCTTTATTTTTAATTACGGTTTATACTGTTCTTTGGCATCCAAAATGACCACTGCCACTGACCACTTTTGGAATTTAGTACTTGTTATTTGGTGCTTCATATCCATTAACTATTAATTCTTAATTATTAATAGAGCATGGGTATATTTTTTAAGGACGGTGGATTGGAAGATTGGCATTTATGGGTTCAATGTTTAAGGTTCAAAGTTTTGAAGTTTTAAATATAGGGAGATTTTTTTAAGAATTACCGGAACGCCATCAGGAGATGGCGGTGGGGGTTTGGAAATTATACCTCAATTGGTTTGCTCCGAAGTCAAAGACTTCGGAGAGCGGAGTCGCGTTGTTTTGTCATTCCGAAGGAGCAAAGCGACGAGGAATCCCATCACGCTACTCACGCACTGCTGCTCAAAGAAACGATTGCTGACATTTACCAAAAGACATATCATTATTATAATTAAATTTGATGTATCACTATTCAAACTTGTTGATAATGATAGAGTTTACTGAAGGAATTTACACATTTTATGTTTACATCCTTACCAATAAGTACAGGACAACTTTCTATGTGGGTGTAACCAACAATCTAAGAAAGCGTTTACAACAACACAAAGAGGCTATAGAACAACATAAAAAGACATTTGTAGCAAAGTATAGTTTATCAGATTTAGTATATTATGAAAAACACGGATGGATACAACAAGCCATAGCCAGGGAAAAGGAAATCAAAGGATGGCGTAAAGAAAAGAAACTTGATTTGATTCGTTTGATTAACCCAAACATGGAGACGTTGAATTATTTGTTTGAGTAGATGTGATGTAGTGTTCAGCAGTACGTGCTTACTCAGATGGGATCCCTCACATTCGTTCGGGATGACAAAAGGGAAGGGGTGACAAAAACAAACTATAAACCTAAAACAAAAACTAGTTTATAATCCCATAATTGAGGAAAACCCTTTTTAAAATGATTTCTCTACCATTCCTCTTCTATTGGGTTCAGCAGTGTTTTTAACCACAAAATCCACCACACCCAGGATCAGTTCTTCTTTGGTGATTATATGCACTTTCCATTTGCCTTCCGTAAGGTTGTTTTTATACGTATAGCCACGGAAACCACGACCCCGCCCGCCAATAACTTCAAAGCCAATGTCCTCGGTTATTTCCCAACTCCGGGTTTCGGGATTGTACCATTGCCAACGATGAAAAATGGACTTTTTTATATCGGTGGGTGCAAAAACAGAAGTGAACACATAGACACTTGCATCCCCCTGACGATGAAAATCGATGTTATGGGTACGCCAAAATACATACCATTCATCCCTTTCGTAAGTAACGATGTATGTGTTGTCTTTTTTCTGAACATCATGAGCCACCAACCCGGTTTCCATAGCCAGCGGTACCGGTGGAATCAAATTGAAATAGTAAAAAACATTGATGACCAAATAGATAGAAAGGATACCACCGATCAGTTTTTTGAGGCTTATCTCTGCTCTTGTGCTTGGGCTTGAGGTGTAAATAAACAGGATGAGTGCCAGCGTACACCCTAAACTTGCAAGCCCCGAAATGATAAAAATAAGGGTATTCATTTCCTTGATCAGCGTGGGAACCATAAAGGTGAAAAAGGTAAAGCTTATAAAAAAATACACACTGAACTGGAGGTATTTATTGGAGATTTTCTTTTTAAGAAATTCGTTTGCAAACAAGAGCAGCACCAGCAGTATGAAAAAAAACATCGTTTTTGACAAGGACACACTCCTAAAAAAATAGATGACAAAAGCACTGGAAAGGGCCCCAAAGAAGAACTGTATGGCGAGCGGAAAATAATCAGCATACCGCCCGATAAACGTGTTTTTCCATTTACCATCATCTGCTAGATTATACAAATAAAGCGTGATCGATAATAAGGTCATATGCGAGCAAAGCACCACGGTGTCATACACACGATCTATGCGCCCTAAGGTCAGGGTATCAAAAATAAAGCCCCCCATAAAAAAAAGGATAGGGAGGTACTTTTGATTGCGCGTCACAGTCTTTCCAAAAGCACTGTTTCGATATCTTACTAAAGCTCTTTTCATACGATTGCAGTAGCGACAAAAGTAGCGTATTTCCTTTGATATTGGTATTCATAATAAAAGTAAGCCATCAAATTTTCATTCGACAGTATGGGCTGTTGGGGTGGGGAATTGTTAATGGATTATGGGAATGCCATCGGGTGCTCAGCAGTGCGCATTTCTCCGCCTTGCTCCGCCAAAAGGCTGATTCAGGTGGCGAAGCGCAAATACGCAAATACGCAGATTCGCAAATACGCAAAAGAAGCTGTAAGCTGAATGCTGAATGCTGAAAGCTAAAAGCTGAACTTCCCTGATTAGAGTTGACCGTTTTTAAACATTAATTTCATTGTTAAAA
>CAXBIQ010000025.1:0-12004 GCA_963975935.1 uncultured Flavobacteriaceae bacterium | reverse complement strand
TGCTTATTTTAGTGATAGAATAAAATAGGATGACACAGTTAATTGAACACTCCCTCACAGTTCACTACTCACTGCTCACTGAAATAAAGATAACTATGAATCATAAAAATTTAGATGTTTGGAAGATGAGTATGAGTTTGGTAGAGGTTGTTTATGCCTTAACCGCTGATTTTCCCGATACAGAACGCTATGGTTTAATTTCACAAATGAGAAGGTCTGCAGTTTCGATTCCTTCTAATATTGCTGAAGGAACCGCCAGAAAAAGCGATAAAGAATTAATCCAATTTATATATATTGCACTGGGGTCAGTCGCAGAGTTAGAGACACAGTATTTAATTGCTGTAAGATTAAATTTTTGCAAAGAATCCCAAAACGCAGAACAACTAATCAATGAAACGAGAAAACTTTTAATAGGATTTAGGAATTATATAAAAAGTAAAGAGTGAAGAGTGAAAGAGTGAAGAGTGAAGAGTGAAAGAGTGAAGAGTGAATGAGTGAAGAGTGAAAGAGTGAAGAGTGAAAGAGTGAAAGAGTGAAGAGTGAAAGAGTGAAGAGTGAAAGAGTGAAGAGTGAAAGAGTGAAAGAGTGAAAGAGTGAAAGAGTGAAGAGTTAGTCTACTCACTGTTCACTACTCACTGCTCACTGTTCACTGCTCACTGCTCACTGTTCACTGCTCACTAAACCTGCTCACTAAAAAAGCTCATTAGATAAATATGAAACCAACCCCAAACATCCTCGCCATCATCCCCGCCCGAGGCGGGAGCAAGGGCATACCCGGTAAAAATATCAAATTGCTGGGTGGGAAACCGCTGTTGCACTACACTTTGGAAGCGGCCCGGGGAAGTAAGCTTCTGAGCCGGGTGGTTTTGTCTTCTGATGATGCTGAGATTATTGCTGTTGCCAAAAAGCTGGGACTGGAAGTGCCGTTTGTAAGACCGGCCTCCCTGGCTACAGATGAAGCAGGTTCGCTGGAAGTGGTTCAGCACGCCTTAAACGAACTGGCAAAAGAAGGCGAACACTATGATGCCGTTTGTTTGCTGCAATGCACCACGCCCTTTCGCGAACCCGGATGCATCGATGCCGCGGTTCAAAAGTTTCTGGAAATGGGTTGTGATGCCCTGGTGACCGTGCGTAAAGTACCGGAAGAATACAATCCGCACTGGGTGTTTGAGGACGATGGATCGGGGAGATTAAAGATTGCTACAGGCGACAGTGAGATCATCAAACGGCGGCAGGACTTGCCTAAAGCCTATTTCCGAGACGGGAGTATCTACATAACCAAGACCGACGTGATTCTCAAAAAACACTCGTTGTATGGCGATACGACAGGATATATCGTTTCAAAAGGGGAGCGGTATGTAAACCTGGATACCATCGCTGATTGGGAGCGGGCGGAGTCTTTATTAAAGAAAGAAGAGAACTGATGGGAAAGGACAAGAATGCGATAGCAGCCTATGCATATTTCTCGACCCTTGACGGCAATCAACACATCGCTTCAGAATATGCACTTCGCATGATTAACAGAATCATTGGAGCTTTTGGAATTAAAAGTGTTTTGGAATTGGGGTTGGGTATTGGCTCCATCAGCTATTCCGTCCTTGACTTTTCTTCTAAAAAGAATTTAGGCATAGACTATACAGGAACAGAATCCAATACTTTTTGCCTGGGTGTTTTACCAAAATACCTTCAGGAATATTATCATAAAATTGCTTTATACCCTGCTTTAAAAGAAATACCGGAAACCACCTCTTTTGACCTGATAATTGTTGATGGTAAAGAAGAAATGCTTGACAGTATTAAAAAAAGGACTACTAAACACGGAATCATATTAATAGAAGGTGACCGGGCACCCCAGCTTGAAATTATAAAAAAGATTTTTCCCAAATGCAGGTACACGCGGGCAATCTCGTTGTATAAAAACCCGGCTTATGGTCCTTTTCCCCCGAGTGATTGGTGTGGGGGTATCCAAATCGTTTTTATAAACCCTAACTTGAAACAAAAGCTTTATTATGTATCTGTTAAGGTTGCCACTTCTATTAAATACAAGTTAAGAAAATTAAAAAAGTAGCTATTTGGTTTTTATAATGATAACGGAAGGTTTAAGAAAAAATCACAAAGTCTTTAGCCTATATTTTGATAATCAATTAAAAATTAATAACATTGTATATTGAAAATACAACTTTCAATATGCAAGGTTACATAGAAAGAACAGCAGAACAGCAATTGGAGCAATACCTGAATATTTTTCCGGTAATTGCTTTGTTGGGGCCCCGTCAATCTGGGAAGTCAACTTTGATAAAAAAAATGTCAAAAGCCTGGAAAAATACTATTTACCTGGATTTACAAGATGTTGATGACTTGAATAAATTACAGCAGCCTTCCTTGTTTTTTGAACACAATATTGACAAACGGATTTGTTTGGATGAAATTCAGTTAGTGCCGGAATTATTTTCAATACTGCGAAGCAGGGTGGACAAACAAAGGGAAAAGGGAAAATTTATTTTACTGGGTTCTGCTTCAAGGGATATCATTCAAAAAACATCAGAATCACTGGCAGGAAGAGTAGGTTTTATCCATTTAACTCCTTTTACTTTTGTAGAGCTTTTGCAAACAAAAGTGTTTTCATTGCCTCGTTTTTGGTTGCGGGGAGGATTTCCTGAAAGTTATTTATCTGAAAATGATTCAAACAGCTCTGTTTGGAGGGAAAATTTTATCAGAACTTTTATTGAAAGGGATATACCTCAATTAGGCTTTCAAATCCCGGCGTTGCAATTACGGCGGTTTTTAACAATGTGTGCCCACAATCAGGGTCAATTGGTTAACTTATCCAAATATGCGGAAGCAATGGGGCTTACACACCCCACGATCAGAAGATACATCGATTTGCTGGAACATACCTTTATTGTAAGAACATTACCGGCATTTGAGTCCAATATAAAAAAACGCTTAATAAAGTCCCCTAAACTCTTTATTCGGGACTCAGGATTGATACATCAATTATTAGCTATTGAAACGTATAATGACTTGTTGGGACATCCGGTTTTTGGAAGTTCTTGGGAAGGCCTTGTTGTGGAAAACGTGATTTCGCGAATGGAAGGTTGGAAGGCAAGTTTTTACAGGTCCAGTACAGGAAATGAAATCGATTTAATCTTGGAAAAAGGACAAAAACGGTTGGCCATAGAATGCAAAGCTTCCTCTTCACCAAAGCTTACCAAAGGGTTTTGGCAATCTTTGGCAGTGGTTAAGCCGGATAAAGTGTATGTAGTTGCTCCGGTAGCAGATGCTTACTACATCAAAAATGAAGTTTTGATTTGCAACCCAATGCATCTTTTGGAAAGAGAATTACAAATCCATTTTGATTAAGTATGTGCGGCATTTCAGGCTATATCGGTACTAAAAAATTTACGGAAGGCATCAAGACAATGGTTTCGGTACTGCAGCACCGCGGGCCTGATTTTTCGGATGTTTATAGTGATAAGGGCTTTGCAGCTTTAGGCCACAACCGTCTGGCCATCATTGATCTTTCGGCGGAAGCCAATCAGCCGTTTCTAGACACCACCGGAAGATATGTGATGGTGTATAACGGCGAGGTGTATAACTACCGGGAGTTGCGCGGAAATTTGTCAACCAACTATAATTTCAAAACCCAATGTGATACCGAAGTAGTGCTGGCGGCCTATCTGAAATATGGGGCAGACTGCTTAAAGTATTTTAACGGGATGTTTGCTTTTGCGATATGGGATACCCAAGACAAAAAACTCTTTGCTGCCCGGGACCGTTTTGGGGTCAAGCCTTTTTACTATTCCAAAAACAAGGGGGATTTCTATTTTGCCAGTGAAATCAAAGCCATTCGGGCTGTCCGGAATGGAACTGGTTTCAACGAAAAAGTATGTGCATCTTATTTCGCCTATGGCTCATACGGCATGCCTGATGAAACCTTTTTTGAAGGTATCAACCAATTGCCCGGCGGGCATTTTCTGGAATACAAAGAGTCAAAATTGCACATTACCCGCTGGTATGACTTTGAAAACTTAGTGGATATCAAAAGTTCACCGCAAGCTCTTGAAACGGTAAAAGAACACTACAAAAAGTTGCTGGAAGAAAGCATCTCCTTGCGGTTTCGTGCTGATGTCCCCGTGGGCATCAACATCAGCGGGGGCATTGACAGTTCGCTGCTATTGGCCCTGGTCAACAAACGGGCTGACGCTGCCCGTATCAAAGCCTTTACTTTTTATACGGGTGATTCCCGCTATGACGAATTGCCCTGGGTGGAAGCGATGATTGCCAAAACCCAAACCCCTTTGCAAAAGGTTTTGTTTAGCGCGGAAGAAGTAGGAGAGTTTGCCCAAAAAATGACGTATTTTCAGGACGAACCCTTTGGAGGAATTCCCACGCTGGCGTATGCAAAGGTTTTTGCAAGGGCCCGGGAACAAGGTGTCAAAGTCTTGCTCGACGGGCAGGGGATGGATGAAGCCTGGGCAGGGTATGATTATTACCATATCCACTCGGGGCAAACCATACAAGGGCTGAAGGCAACGGGGAGTCCGTTTAAAAGGCATTGCCTGAGTAAAGACTTTTTGGCAGTAGCCCAAAAACCCGAATACCCCAAACCGTTTGACACCGATTTGCTCAACACCCAATACCGCGATTTGTTTTATACCAAAATACCCCGCGCCCTGCGTTTTAATGACCGTATTTCGATGGCATTCTCAACGGAACTGCGGGAGCCTTTTTTAGACCACCGTCTGGTGGAGCTGGCCTTTGCACAACCCGAAGCCTATAAAATACACAAGGGCCAAACCAAATACCTGTTGCGGCTGTTGCTGGAGGAATATGCCGGGAAAGAAATCACGTTGGCACCCAAACGACCCTTGCAAACCCCACAACGGGAATGGTTGGGCACATCCTTACAGCCTATGGTTGACGAAGCCCTGGAACACCTTCTGGCATTGCCTTATGCGCAGTGGTTTGATAAAGACGAACTGCACCGGGAATGGGAGCAATACCGGAAGGGTGCCCGGGAATCTTCTTTTCATGTATGGCAATGGGTTAATTTTGCATTTCTAACCGAAAATAAAGGACTTTAGGTATGTTGTTTAATTCCATTGCGTTTTTTGTTTTCCTTCCAACGGTATTTATTTTGTACTGGTTTGTGTTTAAAAAACACCTGAAGGCCCAGAATCTTCTGGTATTGGTGTCCAGTTATGTTTTTTACGGCTGGTGGGATTACCGCTTTTTGGCATTGATTGTAGCCAGCACCCTTGTGGATTATGGTATAGGGTTGGCTTTATCCCATGAAACACGAAAAAAACGCCGCAAGCTCTTTTTGATGTGCAGTCTAGTGTTTAATATTGGGTTGCTTGGGTTCTTTAAATACTTTAATTTTTTCATTGAGAGCTGGGTTGAAGCCTGGGGGGCTTTGGGGGTTGAAATGCATAGCAGCAGTTTGAATATTATCCTGCCCGTGGGTATTTCCTTTTATACGTTTCAAACCTTGAGTTATACGATTGATGTATACAGAAATAAAATCAAACCCACTAACAAACTTGTGGAATTTGCTGCCTATGTTTCATTTTTTCCCCAGCTGGTAGCGGGACCTATTGAACGGGCAGCACAGCTGTTGCCACAGTTTCAAAAGAAAAGGATGTTTGATTATGAGCTTGCGAAAAGCGGGGTACATTTAATCATCTGGGGTCTCTTTAAAAAAGTAGTGGTTGCTGATAATTGTGCTTTTTTTGTAAATCAAATTTTTGAACAACCCACAGGGTATTCAACGGCAGAATTGTGGGCCGGGGCGGTCTTGTTTGGAATTCAGATATACGGTGATTTTTCAGGGTATTCTGATATTGCCATTGGAACAGGGCGCTTGTTTGGCTTTCGATTGATGACCAACTTTGCATTTCCCTATTATTCAAGAAATATTGCGGAGTTCTGGAGGCGCTGGCACATTTCCCTTTCTACCTGGTTCCGGGATTATCTCTATATTCCTTTAGGCGGTTCACGGGGGTCCAAAGCTCAGCAGATACGAAATGTATTTATCATTTTTTTAGTCAGTGGTTTCTGGCACGGTGCCAACTGGACCTTTTTGGTTTGGGGAGGTATTCATGCTTTACTCTTTTTACCCCTGTTACTGGGAAATAAAAACAGAAATTATTTGGCACGCGACGCATTCAAGTTGCGGCAATTGGGTTCTATAGGTATTACATTTTTGCTGGTTACCATTGCCTGGGTGTTTTTCAGGGCAGATACTGTCAGCATTGCATTTTCCTATATAAAGGATATGGTGCTGTGGTCTGATGCCGGCCTGGGATTTTTTTACAAAACCAACAAATACCTTTTGCTGAGCTTAATCATTGGTTTTAGTGTTTTGGTCATGCTGGGGTTTGAATGGATGGCTGTGCGCCGGCAACAGGTGGAAGTAAGCCTATCTCCTGTTAAAGCTGTTTTTGTAATACTGCTTATAGTATTGATGGGGGCCTTTAAAGATCCTGCTGAATTTATTTATTTTCAATTTTAACCATGAAAAAAGGGCTTAAACAATTTATATTTTATGCCTGTGTCACTTTAGTGATTGCAAACGGACTTGCCTGGGGAATACTTTATATACACACAAAAGCTGCTTTTTACAAGCCTGCGTTTCTAACAAATCAGGTTTTGGATTCCCGCTTTGATTATATCATTTTAGGTTCCAGTATTGGATTGACGACGTTAAACACTTTTGTTATTGATTCGATTAGTCAAAGAAAAGGGATAAACTTGAGTATGGACGATACCGGGCTAGCCAGCCAGTACCTTATGTTACAGCATTTCTTGGCTGAAAATAAAGAAACCGACTATGTGATTTTGGTCTTAAATTCGTGGGAAGTGATGAACACTTCGGGAGAGTTGAGTGATAATGACTATAGGTTTTTACCTTTTGTTTCCAGAGATTATGTTTACGAGCATTTTGTTTCGTTGGAAGAAGGTTTTCCTGTACTTTCAGGATCAAAATACCTGCCTTTTCTGGGCGTGGGTTACTATAATACTGAATTAGTAGCCCCTTCGGTTGCTTCTTTATTCAACACTACAAAGCGCAACCGCTTTGATGAAAGAGGCAACTATGTGTACCCCACTTCAGGTACACCGCCTGAAAAGAAATTTTCCGAAATCACCCTCCAATTCCGGAACCCTTATTTGGATAAGATACAATCCTTATGTGAAGCGCATGAAATCACCATCATACTATATCAACCCCCATCTTATAAAACTGAAGTATTAAATGTGAACACACAGGGGTATATAAATCACAGTTCTTTACTAAAGGACAAGATGTTCTTTTATGATGCGATGCACGTCAACGCAAAAGGAAGGGAAGCTGCATCAATTGAATTTGCTGAGGAATTTAAAAGGGCCGGAAATTAAGTTGGCAATAATCATTTAATTAATGATATTTGAACACCAAGAATTTTTTATGAGCATTCCTAAAATTTTAATATTGCTTCCGGACGGTATCGGACTCCGCAATTTTGTTTACTCTGATTTTTACAAAACGGGGATCAATCAACAATATAAGCTCACATATTGGAACGCAACCCCTTTTTCCCTAAAGTCATCGGGATTAGAAGAAATTGAACTTCGGGGAAAAGTTCATCCCAAAACAGATTTGCTGAAACGAGCGTACATAGAAAATACCCTGTCTGCCTTTGAGAAAAATTCAGGCAACCCGGTATTTACTTTATATCGGTTCCCCCCGGCAGCCAAAACCTGGAAGCAAAAAATCAAAAAGCTCCTGGTGCGTTATTATTCTTATACCCATCGGGATGCTCTTAAAGGGTTGCGAACTAAAATGCAGCAAAGCGAACGTAAAACGGCGTATTACAGGCACTGTATTGCAACCCTTACAAAAGAACAACCTGCATTTGTTTTTTGTACCAACCAGCGCCCGGTGAATGCCATAGCACCGCTCACCGCAGCCCGGGAGTTGGGCATACCCACGGCGACGTTTATTTTTTCGTGGGACAACCTGCCCAAAGCAACCATGGTGGTGGAAACCGATTATTATTTTGTTTGGAGCGAACTCATGAAAAACGAATTATTGCATTACTACCCCTATATTGAAAAGGAACAAATTATCATTAGCGGGACCCCGCAATTTGAAATGCATTTCAAACCCGATATAAAACAAAGCAGGGAGGACTTTTGCAAGACCCACGAGCTTGACTCTACTAAAAAATACATTTGTTTTTCAGGGGATGATGTCACTACCTCACCCCACGACCCGGAATACCTTAAGGATGTGGCGCAGGTCGTGAGAACCCTTAACTCGGCAACTGATAACTGGCGCATTATTTTCAGAAGGTGTCCCGTGGATTTTTCAGCACGATATGACACGGTCTTACAAGAATATGCAGCAGAAATTTACACACTAGCGCCCTTATGGGAAAAAATAGGTGCCGGATGGAACTCGGTGTTGCCTACCCGGGAAGACAATGCCTTGTTGGCAAATACGGTAGCGCATTGTGAACTGCTGATCAATGTGGGTTCTTCGATGGTCTTTGATGCCGTTTGCCACCATACACCCTGTGCCTATATTGCGTACAATCCGGAGGGCATACCGCTGCAAAAAGACATTCATACCATTTATAAATACATTCATTTTCAATCCATGCCTGAAGACGCACCGGTCTTTTGGTTGCAAAACAAAAAAGAACTTCCAAGAATTTTAGCTACTTTAGATCAGCATAAAGAAAAAACCGTGAAAGCAGCTCAAACCTGGTTCCAAACCATCAACCAACACCCACCCCAAAAAGCCTCGGAACGGATTTGGGAGGGAATTAAAAAAATTCTCCAGTAATGCATATCTGTTTCCTGACCCCCGAATACCCGCACCCTGACATCGGCCCTTCCGGTGGTCTGGGCAGCAGTATCAAAAACCTGGCGGAGCAGTTGATGAAAGAAGGGGTACAAGTAAGCGTGGTGGTAACGGGCAGGCAGGGATCCTTCACTTTTCAAGAAGAAGGCATCGCATTTCACCTCCTCAAGCATAAGCACTATAAGGTCTTTGGCTTTTACCTGTATCGCAAGTTCGTAGAACGCTATTTGAACAGGCTTATCAGGGATACCGGCATCGATATTGTGGAAGCGCCGGACTGGACAGGGCTTACGGCTTTTATGAAGCTTAAGGCACCCCTGGTCATTCGTTTTAACGGCAGTGATGCCTATTTTTGCAAGCTGGACGGGCGGCCGCAAAAGAAAAAAAATTTTTTGTTTGAAAAAACAGCCCTGCACGGAGCAGACCGCTTGCTTTCCGTTAGTGAATTTACCGCCCGGGAGACCCGGGAAATCTTTGGGTTGAAAAAAGAAATAACCGTCATTCCTAACAGCATTGATACAACACGTTTTCAGCCCCAACCCGACAAGGAACTTCCTGACCGGGTGTTGTATTTCGGTACCCTCATCCGTAAAAAAGGAGTGCTGGAGCTGTCCGATATTTTTAATACGGTACACCGGCAACTGCCGGACACCCAATTTGTATTTGCCGGAAAAGACGTGCGGGATGTATTTACCCAACAATCCACCAAAACCATGATTTTAGAAGGAATGGACCCTGCTACCCGCGAGCATACGCACTTTCTGGAAGAACTGCCCTATGAGGCCATCCGGGAAGAAATTGCCAAAGCCACGGTGGTGGTCTTGCCCAGTTTTGCCGAGGCCCTGCCGATGACCTGGCTCGAAGCCATGGCGATGGAAAAAGCCCTGGTCACCTCCGATATTGGTTGGGCGAAGGAAGTGATGGACGATGGCGTTACCGGGTATACGGTCTCCCCTAAAAACCATAAAGAATATGCTCAAGGGATTATATCCTTATTGAAAGATCCGGCTTTAAGAAAAAACCTGGGGAAACAGGCACGAAAGAGGGTTTTGGAACACTTTTCAAGTGAAGTGGTAACAGCCCAAAACATCACCTATTACAAATCTGTTGTCAATTCCAAAAAAGGTGTGCTATGATCATTGTTTACCATCACAACCGGCAGGTGGAAGCCATTGATTGTATGGGAGAAGCAATAGATGTGGATTCCCCCCGTAACATTGCAGCGCAATTGTTCCAACTGGCACGGCACTACCCGAATGCATTGTTGGTATGGTGTGATGTTGTTTGCAAAGAGCAGCTGAATACAGAGGCAATACCCAAGTTGTTTCACCACAAGCGGATGCTGCATTCTTTTGGTAATACACCCTATCTGAGCAAGGATATTGGCTTTGTGGAAAACAGTCCGTTTATCAACGTAAAGCACACTGTGCAATATCCTACCTGGCAGATGTGTTCGCTTGTGGGTGTAATGCACAGCAGTATACTCAATGCTATTGATCAGAAAATCTTCAAAAATGCTGACTTTGATTACTTTTTAAATTCGCTGGCAAAACTTTTGATGCCGCTGGGAGTGTTTTGTTACCACAGTCCGCAATTATTAAATAAGCAAACAAACAGTAGTAAAGACGGGGCGTCTGTCAAGACCCTGTTTCGTTTTGTCAAGCAACATTACAAAACCCGATGGGTATTCCTGTTGTTTCTTAATGTGTGGTTCTACAAAAAGCAGTTTCCCATAGCAGCTTTGTGTATGTCCCTGTTTTATAAAAGAAGAAGTCTGAAACCGAATCTTATAGATTCCATACCCCTTCAATCTTCAAAGCCATTCCCTGATGCTGTTTCCGTGGATGTGATCATTCCGACAATTGGGAGAACTCAGTATGTAATGGCGGTCATAAATGATCTGGCCAAACAAACGCTCTTGCCCAAAAAAGTAATCATAGTAGAACAAAACCCGGACGCCGGGAGTGTGAGTGCACTGGAAACCGATATGAAAAAAGCATGGCCTTTTGAGATAAAACATATCTTTATACATAAAACCGGTGCCTGTCATGCCCGGAATCTGGCCTTGCAGGAGGTTATAGCCGATTGGGTGTTTTTGGCAGATGACGATATTGAGTTGGAGCCCATTTTTTTAAATAATGCAATAGAACAGATTAAAAAAACGGGTAGTAAAGCCCTCACGGTTTCCTGTTTGCAAAAGCATGAAAAAGAGAAACATACCGCATCGCTGCAGTGGAGTACCTTTGGTTCGGGATGCAGTATAGTGGAAACAAAAAGTTTAGATGGAGTGAAGTTTGATGTAGCCATGGAGCACGGCTATGGCGAAGATGCTGATTTTGGGATGCAATTGCGCAATAAGGGTGTGGACATCATGTATGTGCCCAAACCGTCCTTATTACACCTCAAGGCACCCGTGGGCGGCTTTCGAACAAAACCTGTTCTACCGTGGCAGGATGGGGAATTGCTTCCGAAACCATCCCCCACAATCATGCGCTTTCATCTAAAACACCGTACCCGGGAGCAAATCCTGGGATATAAAACCAGCTTGTTTTTAAAATATTATCGCAAGCAACCCATAAAAAACCCAGTGAAGTATTATAAATACTTTAAAAAACAATGGAATAAAAGTGTATTTTGGGCGGAGAAACTTGGGGAGGGGTGAGATGTTAGACGTGAGACGTGAGATGTTAGATGTTAGAGGATAGACGTTAGACAATAGAAAAGAGACAATAGAAAATAGGATTATTGTACAAAGGATTTTGTAATTGTTTTTTTTGATTTATAATAGTAATGCACCACAAAAAGCCTTTGGTAATGCAACGTTAAAGTTGGGGGATTGCGATGTTCGGGCCAGGGTAATGCAAGGTTTAGGTGAAGGTAATGTGATGTTCAAGGGGGTTGAATGTAACGCGAAGGCAACGTTTATGCAATGCGAATGCAACAAAAGTGCTACATGTATAGCATGTTTAAGGCACCATAAAGGCATGGGAATGCCATGAGAATGTATTTTTTATAAACAATAGATTACTATTTTTAACCATGAAATGAATGTTTAAAAACGGTCAAGGCTTGTCAGGGCAGTTCATGACAATAGCTTTCTTTGCGTATTCTATGACTTAACAAAATGTTTTTTTATATTTTTTATGCAGCATA
>CAXBIQ010000024.1:0-12031 GCA_963975935.1 uncultured Flavobacteriaceae bacterium | reverse complement strand
TGCTTATTTTAGTGATAGAATAAAATAGGATGACACAGTTAATTGAACACTCCCTTATTAATTAAAGGGTCTTTGAAAAGACAACAGATTTTTTTATACATTAGTGCTCTATTCATTCCTTTCAGTCATAATCCCCGGGCTGTAAATAACACTAACCAACCGATTATGAAACTTGAAATCTTACTTGACAAACTTAACTCCTTTGAAAAAAACGCTTTCTTAAAAATAATAGATGGCATAATCGCTGAAAAACCCAAAAACAGCAAAACCATTGACAACATACTGTCAGACAATAACAGAGACTTAAAAAACGTCGATAATATCAATATTGCACGTGTCTTTGAATTGGTAAAAGAGGAGTTCAAAGACAGTGTGAAAAGTGAGTTTGTTAAAACTACCTCACAGTTGGATATTTTAATTGATATCATCATTAAGGATGGTAACTGCATTATGAGCCGGGAGTGGTTTGCAAGACTTTATGAAGCTGAGATCAAAAAGCTGCAGGGAAAAATAAATAAATTTAAAAAAGAACTTGAAAATGAGAAGTCTGATATATCAGACAAAAGAAAGCGGGATTATAAAATATACAAAGCCTGCCTTGAAACTGCTTATACCAATGATGACCTCAACAATCAGGATAGAAAGATTACAACAGACGAGCTTTCTATTCTACTTACCCTTTCTCAACAATTGGGATTGTCTCAGGAAGAAGTTAAACTCATCAACTATTTAATCATCCCAATTCAAAAAGAGGACGTTGATACCATTATAAACGAGCTGAGGACCATAGGTGTTATCTTTTATTCAAAGAAAAACAATGTGGTGTATGTAGCTGACGAAGTGGTGCGAATTTTACGTAAACTAAGAGGAAAAGAACTTGCGGATAAATATTACAGACGTGTATTGCGCCTGCTCAGAGAGCCTCAGATTAATATGGTTTGCAGGGAACATAGTATTGACTGGAGGTTGCCCCTTGACCAAAAAATAAAGGAAATCATTACCGAAGGTATTCCTTTTTCAGTTGTTCTTTCAGAGGATATCCACCGAGACGATGTGAGCTTAACTGACAAAAAGAAATTCATAAACGACTTTTGTGAAAAGCAATTAAAACTACCCCAAACAATCAAAGGGATTGTTTTGGAAGAAAAGATTGAGAACCTTATACAGTATTTTGAAGAAACAGAAAAAGATGAAAAGGTGGGTATCTCCATTGACGGTTATGAAAAATTGCTGGTAGATTTAGGAGAGAGCATTAAGGGGCTTAATGATACTATTAAAAAGGAATTCCAGTTGCAGGAAGAAAATGTTTTAAAGAGTTCTTTTTTACTTGATTTCAACATTAAACCACGAGACATACTTGAATTAATCAACGATAAAGAACTCACAGAGTTTTGTAAAGCAAAAGAAATAAAAACCAGGGGTGATTTATTTCATAACATCTTAGAAGCCTATAAGGACACTGAAAACCTGTTTATTGAAAACTACGAAAACATTGGTTGCCGCAATCTTGCAGCCTTAAAAGAAAATGGCATCCTCATTAAAGAATCACTCTTAGGTGTTAAGTTTGAAGAGATAACCAAAAATATATTTGAGAAACTGGGCTTCAATGTTGACGATGGTTTGAGAAAAAAACTGAATACCAATAAAGATAAAATAGACATTATCCTAAATCTGGGGAACAATGATTTGATTTTGATTGAGTGCAAAACGTTAAAGGAAAGCGGTTATAATAAGTTTAGTTCTGTTTCCAGACAGTTAAAAGCTTATGCCTCATTAGCCGAGAAAAACGATTATAAAGTTGTCAAATCTTTATTGATTGCACCCACCTTTTCTGATGATTTTATTAGTGAATGTGGTATTCAATATGATTTGAACTTATCTTTAATCACGGCTTCAACCTTATCAAACATCTATGAAAGTTTTAAAAACTCAAAACATAAGGTTTTCCCTCATAATTTATTGATGCGGGATGTCTTGATACAGGAAGAACGGGTTATAAAAGCGATTGGGAAGTAGATTAAAAATAACTTATCATCATAATTAAAAAAAATAGTTATTAAGATACAATTAGATTTTATGTATTTTACACTCAGCCTCCTTAATATGAGACAAAATACCCGAAAGAGCCTATGTATTTTAAGTATAATAATTCTTGTGAGCTGTCAGGCTGACCAAAAGTTAAAAGGAAATTATGCAATTTGTTACAATGAAGAATACACAGAAGTGTTCTTTAAAGAAGACTCTATGAGAGCTGCATCAGGTACTCACACTCATTATCTATCAGAATGGAGAAAGATAAAGCGTGTGAAGGATACTCTTTACTTTCAAACATTTGGAGAATGGAGAGATTCTGTAAAAGCCATAGTAACGAATGTAGGAGCTAACAAAATCAACTTGAGGATGTTAAATAATGATGACTATTTACATTTAGAACCTATTGATGAAGACATATACTTAGAAGATTTCAAAGTATTTTGGGATGGGTTTTACGAGCGGAAACGTTTATCAAAATGTAAATGAGATAACCTAGCTCTCCGAAGTTCCTACCTTCTGTCGCCCAAAACAACGGTATCCTTTCCTATCACCCAGATAAATGGTTAAAACCATTATCTAAAGAAAGAAACCATTGCATAGCCCACGAATTCATTCGTGGGTTCTAAGGGTTGTGGTATTGTGTAAGCAACCGTTTTAACGGTTTTGGTGTCGAGGGTTGTGGGTTGTATGCTCGGGCTACCACAACAACCTCAGCCTATCCAAACACACAAGTAAATGGTTAAAACCATTCCCTGTAAAGAGACGTGATTGCATAACCCACGAATGAATTCGTGGGCTATATGGGTTGTGGTATGGAGTAAGGAACCGTTTTAACGGTTTTGGTGTCGTGGGTGGGCGGTTGCACCTTCAAAGCCATCAACAGGTATAAAGGGTTCCCTACCCTGCCGTCCTCTTCGCCGGCAACTCTAAAGCTTAAATAAACGTTAAAAATATGGGACTACTGTAACCCTTTTTGTTTTGGCTCGTCTTTAAAGTAATAAATTGTTTAACCCTATAATTCATCATCACATGCAAAAAACGATCACAGTTACCGTATTGATGCTTGCGCTTTCCGTAAGTTCGCTCAAAGCATTCACATCAGAGACCTTACCCCAAACCTATGGGGAAACAACGCTTCTTATAGAGAAACGTGCTGACAACAACCCGCTTCACCTCTCTGTTGTAAAAGGAGATTTGGAAACCGTAAAAAAATTAATTGAATTTGGCGCAGACGTTAACCAAAAGTGGAACGGTATGACCCCTGCCATGTATGCAGCCCGTCATAACCGTGTAGAAATCCTGCAATACCTCATTGCAAATGGAGCCAACTTAAAACTGAGATGCGACAAAGGCCATAAAGCCGCTTATTATGCAAAACATTCCGGCGCAAAAGAAGCCCAATCAGTGATTGGGGAAGCAGTGGCAAAGTAACAGGCTTTTAGTCTAATTGGTTAATGAGCTTAAAAAGCTGTGCAGACGCGTTCTGTACAGCTTTTTTAGTTGGTGTTGGCTTATTGCTAATCGTTTTAAAACCAGCGTGCGCACCAAAGATTGTAACTTCGGAGCTGTCAAACAACTTCACCCTTCCCACCCGCTCTAGTAAATGGTTAAAACCATTGCCTGTAACGTGATTCTATTCCATAGCCCACGAATTAATTCGTGGGCTATATGGGCTGCGGCATGGAGTGAAGAACCGTTTTAACGGTTTTGGTGTCGCTGTTTGTAGGTTGTAACTTAGGGCTATCTGATTTTCATTACTATTGCACGCCCGCTATAAAGACAGTTTTTCCTATCTTTATAAAAAAAACCAAGAAAAGAAACACTACCCTCATACTGCAGGGTGCAAAACATGAAATATAATAAGAACCTGAACTTAGTAATCACCAGCCTTTAAACCCTATATATTTATGAAACAATTACTGATTTGTACTTTTATTTTATTTACTTCCTTTCTCTATTCCCAAGGTCTTGGATATACCGGTTTTGAATCCGGTACTCTGGAAAACTGGACCAATTCTGACGGTTCTACAACAAATTTAACAATAGAAGAACCGGGCCTTGGAAGTTCTTACTATTTTAAAAAGGTATGTGATGGTACAAATACCGTGCTGGGAGAAATGGCCATTATAAATTCCGAGTATTTTTCGGAGAATTATATGAATGGTGGTGCATCTACAATTTTCTTTTGGGTGAAAAATGAGAATACCTTTGATTTACATCTGCGATTGGGGTTTACAGATATTGATGGCACCGAAATCGTGACAACTACCCCCATAATAGTACCCCCGATGACGGGGGAATGGCAGGAAGTATCTATTGATGTGATTGGTTCGAACTTTACATTAATTAGTGGACCTAATTCCATTCAAGATGTTCTCTTCGAAACTTATAATTTAAAATTAATACACAATCAGAATGTTTCATTTGATGGATCTTATGTAAACGGCTCTTTTGAAGTTGATGAAATTGGTATTATTTATTTAGGTGTAGATGATTTTACAAAGGAATCAGTAATAGTATACCCTGTGCCGGTCAAAGACAGATTACAAATAAAAACGAATACTATCACAATCAAAAGTGTTGAAATCTATGACCTGTTTGGAAAAAAGCAGAAAATAAACCCTACAGATCTTGAGAGTATCTATGTGACTCATTTAGCTGCTGGAGTCTATTTTCTAAAAATAACCGGCGAAAAAGGAACGATTGTAAAGAAAATAATAAAAAACTGACACAACCAGTGACATTTCAAATACAAACACACGTCTTATTTCTATAAAGACAGTTTTCCTTATCTTTATAAAAAAATACCATGAGAATACACTTTACCCTCTTGTTGCTGGGTGCCCTCACAATGACACAGGCCCAGACAGACCCCCGTATGTATGCCATTATCGATGCCGTGTCTGAAGAACGGCTCAAGCAGGATGTTACTGTGCTGGCCGGCTTTGGCACACGGCACACTTTGAGTGATACGGTTTCGGCCACGCGGGGTATCGGTGCTGCACGCCGGTGGATCAAACAAGAGTTTGAGAGTATCTCACGGGATTGCAACAACTGCCTGGAAGTGTTCTATCAAAAAGACCTCGTCAAAGAAGGCGCCAATGCCCGTATTCCCTTTGATGTGTGGGTAGTGAACGTGGTGGCCATACAACGCGGCACCAAACACCCCAACCGCTTTATCATCATGAGTGGTGATATTGACAGCCGCGCAAGCGACCCTAACGATTATACCATTGACGCACCGGGTGCCAATGACAATGCCACCGGTATGGCCGGGGCCCTGGAAGCCGCACGGGTATTATCGCCTTATACATTTGAAAACAGTATTATCTATACCGGGCTTTCCGGTGAGGAGCAGGGGCTCTTTGGCGGTGCCGGCCTTGCTGCTTACGCGAAAGAACAAGGCTGGGAGATCATCGGGGTGCTGAACAATGATATGATTGGCAACATCACAGGTGTCAACGGCGTGGTGAGCAACCGCGACTTTCGTATCTTTTCTGAGCCCGTCCCCCCCACCGAAACCGAAAGAGAACGCAATGCCCGCAGGTTTTACGGCGGCGAGGTTGACGGTATTTCGCGTCAGCTGGCACGTTATGTCCACAAAACCACCCAAGCCTATATGCCTGAGATGAACCCGATGCTTATTTACCGTCTGGACCGTTTTGGCCGCGGTGGACATCACCGCCCCTTTAACGATGTGGGCTTTGCGGGCATTCGTATTATGGAGGCGCACGAAAACTACACCCAGCAACATCAGGACATCCGTGTGGAAGATGGCATTGCCTATGGCGATGTGCTGGAGCACGTCAACTTTGACTATGCCGCCAAACTCACAGCAGTCAACGCCATAAGCATGGCTGCACTGGCAACAGCACCGCCCGCACCAACAAATGTGCAGATAGGCGGTATTGTGGAACCCTCAGCCAAACTCAAATGGGACAAGGTGCCCGGTGCCGTGGGCTACAAGATATACTGGCGCGATACCACCTCCCCCACCTGGGATTACAGCCGTTCTGTGGGTGATGTGAGTGAGCACACCCTGGAGGGTATTGTGATTGACAATTACTTTTTTGGCGTTGCCGCCGTGGGCGAAGACGGGCACGAAAGTGTGGTGGTGTTTCCGGGAGGCGTGTTTCGGTAAGATATATGGTGTCAGGTCGATTTTTATGACGTGACCAAACGATAGTGGCGCAAAAAGTAAATTTGTATCGAGACCGGTTGATAAGGTGGGATGTAGAATGATTTTAAGCTTTGGAAGAATATCTCGATACATTTTTTACCTCCGTTATCACTTCGGTAAAAAACACTCGACATAACAGAAATCTTTGTGCCTTTGCGGCTTTGCGTGAAACAAGAGCAAGAGTAAGCAGTCAGCATTAAAAAAAACTTCCCTATTAAAAAAACAATACTATTTTTGCAACAAACATTCTTATGATGAAGAAATCCTTTGTTTTATTGTTTTTCCTTGTATGTTGCGGGAGTATGGTGTTTTCACAAGCCTTTACCCGGCAGGACACCTTACGCGGAAGCGTCACCCCTGAGCGGGCGTGGTGGGACCTCACCTACTATCATCTTGACATAGAAGTAAAACCCGACGACAAATGGCTGGGCGGAAGTAACACCATCAGGTACACCGTGCTGGAACCGCACCAGGTGCTTCAGGTAGACTTGCAGCCACCCCTCACGATTGATAAAATCACCCAGGAGGGAAAGGAGCTGAACGTGACTACTGAAGGCAACGCCCATTTTGTCACCCTGCAGAAGAAACAAAAGAAAGGCGCCACCGAAGAAGTGGTGGTGCATTACAGCGGTCATCCCAAAGAGGCCGTCAATGCCCCTTGGGATGGCGGCATCAGCTGGGACAAGGACAAGAATGGCAAGCACTTTGTGGCTTCGTCCAATCAGGGGATTGGCGCCAGTATTTGGTGGCCCAACAAAGACCATATGTATGACGAGCCGGACAGTATGGCCATAAGCGTGCGCGTGCCTAGTGACCTCATCAACGTGTCCAATGGCCGCCTGAAAAAAACAGAAACCCATAAGGACGAAACCAAGACCTGGCACTGGTATGTACAAAACCCAATCAACAACTATGGCGTGAACATCAATATTGCAGACTATGTGCATTTTGGTGAAGTCTATGACGGCGAAGCCGGCCCTCTGGATATGGATTACTGGGTCTTGTCATACAACCTCGACAAAGCACGGGAGCACTTTAAAGATGCCCCGCGGTCTATGGAAGCCTTTGAGCACTGGTTTGGCCCCTACCCTTTTTATGAAGACAGTTTTAAGCTGGTGGAAGTGCCCTATCTGGGGATGGAGCATCAGAGTTCGGTGACCTATGGTAACGAATACAAAAAGGGTTATCTGGGCAATGACATGTCCGGTACCGGCTGGGGGATGAAGTTTGACTACATCATCATTCACGAGACCGGGCACGAGTGGTTTGCAAACAACATCACCTATCAGGAAATCGCCGATATGTGGATACACGAGAGCTTTACCACCTATTCTGAAGGTTTGTTTATCGAGTATTTTTACGGTAAGGAAGCCGGGGCAGAATACATTACCGGCACCAAACACATCATAAAGAACGACACCCCCATCATCGGGTTTTACAAGGTAAACAAACGCGGGTCGGGCGATATGTATTTTAAGGGTGCCAACATCCTCCATACCTTGCGGCAACTCATTGAAGATGATGAAAAATGGCGGTCCATTCTCAGAGGACTCAATACAGACTTTCGCCACACCACCGTTACCGGAAAACAGGTGGAAGACTACCTGAGCAAACATACCGGTATCGACCTCACAGAGTTCTTTAACCAGTATTTGCGTGATGCCCGCATCCCGATAGTGGAGTTTAAAATGGAGAGCAATGTGCTTTCCTTTCGCTACAACGATATTGTGGAAGGCTTTGATATGCCCGTGCGTGTCATGGTCAATAATGAACTCACGTGGATATTCCCTAAAGCCGAATGGACAGTCAAAACTTTTGAAGAACCCATTAACAGCTTGCGACTGGATGCTAATTTTCTGGTGGACGGGTATTTGGTTGAAGAATGATAAATACAAAGATTTTGAAAAAGCTCACACTTTTGGCATTCGTTGCCGTGATTACAATCGCCTGCAAACAATCTCAGGAAACCGATGCGAAGGAAACTATAGAAAACCGTATGCGTAGCATGGATACTGCCCTGATGGAGCAAGATACACTATCCCTGAAAAACCTGCTGCGCGATAACCTTACATTAGGCCACTCCAATGGATGGATAGAAACCAAGCCGGGGCTGCTGGAGACGCTTGTTCAAGGCGGTGTGGTGTATGAGAGCATCCGCATTGAGGGAAGCCCTGCATTCCATTACCAGTCTGAAAACTTCATCACTACCCGCAGGGACCTGAATGTAGAAGGGATTGTCAATGAGACTTCATTTAGCGTGAAACTGAATGTGCTGGAAGTCTGGATCCTTGAAGACAGCAGCTGGCAGTTACTGGCAAGGCAAAGTGTGAACAGGAAAGAGTGATTGTCACCATAAAAAAAGACCCCTATGAAGGGGCCTTTTTAATTATATATTTTAAAAAAAAGCGGACTATGCTTTTGGCATCAATACCGTATCAATAGCATGTACCACTCCGTTAGAAGCATCTACATCTGCCGTCACTACTTTAGAAGTATTTCCTTTGGCATCTTTAATCATTACATTACCGTCTTTTAGGGTAAGGGTTAACTTCTCGCCCTGCACTGTAACAACTTCATATCCGTCTTTGCTGCTTTCAATGGCTTTGATTACATCTGCTGCCATAAATTCACCGGAAACAACGTGATAGCTCAAAAGACCTCTCAGTTGTTCTTTGTTTTCTGACTTCATAAGGTTGTCCAAAGTTTTCTTTGGCACTTTATTGAAAGCCTCATTGGTGGGTGCAAACACGGTGAAGGGACCTTCACTTTTTAGAGTTTCAGCAAGTTCAGCTGCTTGTACAGCAGATACCAGTGTTGAGAAATTTTCATTTCGCATAGCAATGGCTGCTACTGTGTTGGCTTCATAATCTGCCTGCATTTTGGATTCTTCTTCTGCCTGCATGGCAGCTTTTTCATCCATTTTCATTTGTTCAGCCTTAGCAGCTTCCTCTGCTTCGGCTTCTTTCTTCTTAGAGTCATCACAGGATGCGAATAGTAATCCGATAACTGCTAATGACAATACAATTTTTCCTAATTTCATAATGATGGTTTTTTTAATTCATCCCAAAGATACTTTTTAGAAGTGTTAAAAAATTATAATACAGATTAATCTTGTGTTAATTTTGTGACGTTCTTCAGCTGATGATTTCTTTAGTTTCCGTGAGTTATTGTCTTTTAAAAAGCTTTTATCATTTGATTTTCAGGCAATAAATTTAGGATGGTGTAAAAGTCCTGTTTACAAAATTTTAATATTTTTACAGGGCGAAGGCAGTAAACTTCAGCTTGGATGATATGAAAATGATTTCCTTTTACGTCATGGTCTTGTGCTTAGGTTTTGCTATTGCGTGCAATACCGGTAAACCACCCACAGCAGTCAAAAAATGCAAGACGTTCCCTCCGAATGATTTCAGCGAAGCTATTATTGTAAACCTTGAGAGTGTTGTTGACGGGGACACCCTTTTTTACAACGAACTCCGGTTTTTATGCGTTTATAACAGTATGTATACCAAAAAAGGAATGTATGATTCCTTTGGGAAATGGGATGTAATGATCAATCCGGAATATGGAAGGATTTCAGAGTTGGTATGGAAAGATGTAAAGTTGTTTGAAGATGACTCTTTAAGGTTTCAGGTTGCCGCCGGTGGTATTGAAAGCATCTATGATATGTATGCTTCAGTCACGGTGTTTGATCAATATGGAAATGATATGCTGCTTGAAGGTTCGCCATATGTTGAAAAAATCATCGATTATTTTGCACTATTAATCTTTGATAACGATAATAAAAAATTAGACTTTTATAAACAATTTTAAGTTACTTCAATTTGATAGCAGTAGTTCAATAGAGACAATCTTTCAGATAGGTTTTCACAAAAATTGATATATATTATTATGCACCATCCTTTTCATCTTTTCTTTGTTCCACTTCATTTTTAGGAACTTCTTCATCAGGATATCCTTTTGCAACGATATTGAACTCAGATTTCTTCTTCCTGTCACGCGGGTCGCCTTTGGGGCGGCCGCTGAGTTTTACAATGGCCAGAACTGCCAGTACCAGAATAATCAATAAAAATATCCATATATACCACATACCTGATGAATTTTATAGTTCTATAACATATAAATTTACAACCTTAGGGTGTATACCTGTGATAATAAACTCACAAAAACGCATAAAAGTTTTGTTAAACAACCTGCTTTAGGGAATACAACGTATCAGCTTTACTGCCTCCACGGCTTCCTTTACATCATGCACCCGCAGTAAGGAAGCTCCTTTTAAAAGAGCAATGCTGTTGAGTGCCGTGGTGCCGTTTAAGGCTTCTGCAGGGGAAACGTCCAGGGTTTTATGGATCATCCCTTTTCGGGAAACACCTATAAGGAAAGGAACATCGAGGTTCTTAAAGAGTTCCAGTTTGCCCAACAGTTCAAAGTTCTGCGGGATGGTTTTGGCAAAACCAAAGCCGGGGTCGGCGATGATATCGTTGATACCGGCTTTGCGGGCTGTTGCGATGCGTTCTGAAAAGTAGCGGAGGACATCAAGGGTCACATCGTCATAATCGGTAAGGGTTTTCATGGTTTGCGGGGTGCCGCGCATATGCATCATGATATAGGGCACCTGCAATTGTGCGACACTGGATATCATATTCTCATCCAACAACCCGGCGGAGATGTCGTTGACTAAGGCTGCCCCGGCATCTACACTCTCCCGGGCGACGGTGCTGCGAAAGGTGTCTATTGAAATCAATAACTCAGGGAATTCTTTTACAATGCTCTTAATAGCGGGAAGAACACGTTGCAGTTCTTCGCTTTCGGGTACATCTGCAGCTCCGGGTCGCGAACTGTAGCCGCCCACATCGAGAAAGGTTGCTCCTTCACTGAGCATTCTTTCGGCCTGACTCAAAATAGCGGCATCTGTACTGAGTTTTCCACCATCGTAAAAAGAATCGGGTGTGATGTTGAGGATTCCCATTACTTTGGGAGTGGATAAATCGACAAGGGTTCCTTTACAGTTGATGGTCATACGTAAGTTTTCGCGTAAGAGATATTTTTAAACATTTAAACAGTTATAATAATTCAAAGCAAATTTAATGCTTTCTATACTTTTTTTTAGGACTTCCCATACTAAAGTGTATTTTTGTAAGACAAGTTTTTAAGCCACATTTTGAATACCATTATGGCAAATACCGAAAAACAATACGACGAAATTATTGCTACCTGCAGGGCGTTGTTTATCAATAAAATGAAAGATTATGGCAGTGCATGGCGCATCTTGCGACTGCCTTCCCTTACTGACCAGGTTTTTATCAAGGCGCAACGCATTCGCAGTTTGCAACAAAATGCCGAGCGTAAAGTAGATGAAGATGAAAGCAGTGAGTTTATAGGTGTCATCAACTACAGTGTGATGGCGCTCATACAACTCGAAAAAGGTATCGCGGAACAACCCGATTTGAACCTTGAAGAAGCCACTGCCCTCTATGATGAAAAAATTGCAGAGACAAAGGCATTGATGCTCAACAAAAACCACGACTATGGCGAGGCCTGGAGGGATATGCGTGTGAGTTCACTGACAGATTTGATCATCCAGAAACTCTTACGCGTCAAGCAGATTGAAGACAATCAAGGGAAAACATTGGTGAGTGAAGGTATTGATGCCAATTATCAGGATATGATCAATTATTCGGTTTTTGCTCTCATTCACATAAATGAAAATAAAAATTAAACGCAAAGCACGCAATGAAAGCGCAAAGAAAAAAGAAAAATCCTTAGCGTATTCTATGACTTAACAAAATGTTTTTTTATATTTTTTATGCAGCATATTTC
>CAXBIQ010000023.1:0-19216 GCA_963975935.1 uncultured Flavobacteriaceae bacterium | reverse complement strand
ATCCATCCTACATATATCCCCTCTAAAGCGGGTGCAAATATATAACGGATTATTAAATTAACAACAAGAAATCATTAAATTTAATTAATAAATTTTAACTTGTTTATATTCAGTTAATTATAGAGCCTGTTATGTTTCAGAACATACTAAAAACAGGTATTCTTGTTCTTAGCGGCTGCAAATATATAACCGTTTTTAACATCTGCAAGGTTTTTTATAAACTATTTTCTTGCGTTATTTTACATGCCATCTTAAGCATTTGATTAGCTTTGTTTTGGCACACAAAATATTTTGAAAATATTTTTCAATACAGCCAACGCTCTTGATAAATTAGGACTAATACACATTCCTCGAGAGAATATAATCAGCACCCCTTATGTATATATGATGGAGCAAAAATGATTATCCTGTTATATTGGCATTAATTAATGAATGATTATTGTTTTGCTTACAAAGAGATATTATCTTTGTGCTTTAAATTTATACTATTATATATATTATATGATTCAAATCACACTACCTGACGGAAACATCAAATCTTATGACAGCGGGATCACGCCTATGGATGTTGCAAAAGACATCAGTGAAGGCCTGGCGCGCAATGTAATTTCAGCATCATTTAACGAGGAAACCGTTGAGTCTTCGACCCCACTAACCGAAGATGGTAGTTTAGTACTTTATACATGGAACAACCCCGAAGGCAAAAAAGCATTCTGGCATTCCTCAGCACACGTCCTGGCACAGGCACTGGAAGAATTATATCCGGGCATAAAGCTGACCATTGGTCCTGCAATCGATAACGGGTTTTATTATGATGTGGATTTTGGGGAGCATTCTTTTTCCGATAAGGAACTGAAAAAGGTGGAAGACAAAATGCTGGAACTGGCCCGTGAAAAATATGAATTCAACATGCGCGAAGCTTCGAAAGATGAAGCTTTAAACTATTATAAAAAACAAGGCAATGAATATAAGGTAGAACTTATTGAAAACCTTGAAGACGGGACCATTACTTTCTGCGATCACGCAGATTTTACAGATTTATGCCGTGGCGGTCACATTCCGAACACAGGAATCATTAAAGCGGTAAAGCTGCTAAACGTTGCCGGAGCTTACTGGCGCGGTGATGAAAGAAACAAGCAATTAACGCGTATTTATGGGGTTTCATTTCCAAAACAAAAGGAGCTTACTGAATATTTGCAACTCCTGGAAGAGGCCAAGAAGCGGGATCACAGAAAATTAGGCAAAGAACTTGAACTTTTTACGTTTTCACAAAAAGTGGGTCAGGGATTGCCTTTATGGTTGCCCAAAGGTGCCGCTTTGCGCGAAAGGCTTGAAAATTTCCTGAAAGCTGCTCAAAAGAAAGCAGGCTATGAAATGGTGGTGACACCCCATATTGGCCAGAAAGAATTATATGTAACGTCAGGCCATTATGCCAAATATGGAGAAGACAGCTTTCAGCCCATTCTCACACCCAACGAAGGAGAAGAATTTTTATTAAAACCAATGAACTGTCCGCATCACTGCGAAATATACAACTCAAAACCCTGGTCGTATAAAGACCTGCCCAAACGTTTTGCTGAATTTGGCACTGTATACCGTTATGAACAAAGCGGCGAACTTCACGGCTTAACCAGAGTGCGTGGTTTTACACAGGACGATGCCCACATTTTCTGCACAAACGATCAGCTTGATGAAGAGTTTAAAAAGGTTATAGACCTTGTATTGTATGTTTTTGGGTCCTTAGGATTTGAAAACTTCACTGCTCAGGTATCCATAAGAGATAAAGAAAAGGCAGAAAAATACATCGGTTCTGATGAAAACTGGGACAAAGCGGAGCAAGCCATCATCAATGCGGCTACAGAAAAGAAATTGAATTTCGTTATCGAAAAAGGAGAAGCTGCTTTTTACGGTCCCAAACTGGACTTTATGGTCAAAGATGCTTTAGGCAGAAGCTGGCAGCTGGGTACCATTCAGGTAGATTATAATTTACCCGAGCGTTTTGAGTTAACCTATAAAGGTAGTGACAATGAGCTTCATCGTCCGGTTATGATTCACCGTGCACCTTTTGGAAGTATGGAACGATTTGTGGCTATATTACTGGAACACACCGGTGGAAATTTCCCACTTTGGCTTATGCCCGAGCAGGTTAGTATCCTGTCTTTGAGTGAGAAATTTGAGAAATACAGCAAAAAAGTTTTAAATTTGCTGGAAAATGACGAAATTCGCGCCCTCGCTGACAACAGGAGTGAGACTATAGGCAAGAAAATCAGAGATGCTGAAACGTCTAAAGTCCCGTATATGCTCATTGTAGGCGAGCAGGAAGAAAAAGACGGTACCGTTTCTGTGCGAAAACACGGAGAGGGAGATTTGGGCACAATGACCGTTTCTGAGTTTGTTGAGATCATAAATAACGAAATAAAGAGTACAATTATAGAATTTAATGTTTAATTAAAATTTTTAAGCCATAGCAATTAGAAGAAAAAGAAGTCGGGGAACTGCACGAGTAATTAAAGAAGACCAGCACAATATCAATCAGAGAATTCGTGCTAAAGAAGTACGCCTTGTCGGTGATAATGTAGAAGTGGGTGTATATCCCACCAGAAAAGCATTGGAAATGGCAGAGGAACAAGGATTGGACCTTGTTGAAATATCTCCAAATGCAGAGCCCCCTGTTTGTAAAATAATGGAATACTCCAAATATATTTATGAGCAGAAGAAAAGAGAAAAGGCGCTAAAAGCTAAAGCATCAAAAGTAGTCATTAAAGAAATCCGTTTTGGTCCTCAAACTGATGACCACGATTATGAATTTAAAAAGCGAAATGCTGAAAAGTTCTTAAAAGACGGAGCAAAATTAAAAGCCTTTGTGTTTTTTAAAGGACGCTCCATCATCTTTAAAGACCAGGGAGAAATTTTATTGTTGCGTTTAGCACAAGATCTGGAAGAAGTGGGAAAAGTTGAACAACTCCCGAAACTTGAAGGAAAACGAATGATTATGTTCATTGCTCCCAAAAAGACAAAATAAAAATACCTGAACGATATTTCGTTTGAAATGAGTTCAAAACAATAATGCGAAATAATTAATTAAAACTAGGAACAGATGCCTAAAATGAAAACGAAATCCAGTGCTAAGAAGCGATTTAAGCTTACAGGTACCGGTAAAATCAAAAGAAAGCATGCGTTTAAAAGTCACATCTTAACAAAGAAGTCTAAAAAACGTAAGCTTAGATTAACTCACGACACTTTGGTACACAAAGCTGACGAGAGTAACGTAAAGTTAATGCTTCGTTTGAAGTAAAAACTTTAACGGTTAAAATTAGTATTAACCATGGAGTCGGGCCCGCAAAGTTTCTGAAATAGTTTTAGAACGCCTGCTACAAAAAAAATAAAAATATGCCAAGATCAGTAAATTCAGTTGCATCAAGAGCCAGAAGAAAAAAGGTGATGAAGCAAGCCAAAGGTTACTTTGGAAGACGTAAAAATGTATGGACCGTTGCAAAAAATGCCGTTGAGAAAGCATTAGTATATGCTTACAGAGACCGCAGAGCAAAGAAAAGAACCTTCCGTTCATTGTGGATTACCCGTATTAATGCAGGTGCCCGAGAACACGGAATGTCCTATTCTCAGTTTATGGGGAAAGTAAAAGCCAATAATATCGAGTTAAACCGTAAGGTTTTGGCCGATTTGGCGATGAACCACCCACAGGCTTTTGCAGCAATTGTAGATAAAGTAAAATAAGGGCTAAGGCCTAATTAAATAACAAATTATTTCGCAATAAAAATCCCGCCAAAAGGCGGGATTTTTTTGTTTATGATATTTTGACTTATAACTCTTGCTAATTTATAGCCGTTTCCAAGCCTTCCAGGAATGAAAAATCAAAGTTTTTCTGATTCACACTGTCCATAAGTTTGATCATTTGTGAGGGATCCATATCGTCACCCAAAACCCTGAACAAGGCAAAACCTCTTTCTTCATCTGATGCAAAAACAATGACTTCATCAATTGCATCTTCATCTCCGGTAAATAGCAGGGAAGCTCCCGCTTTATTGGAACCATATTTAATGAGGGGTTTGTATTTCTCATTACTGATTATTTGATTCACACGCTCTTTTTCGACAGCATACAAACTTTTGTTCTCATCATTGACCTGAAGGGCCAGCATATTGATCTTCTTGATGCTTTGTATTGTTTTTAATTGTTCATCAGTCAGGGTGTTGTTTTCTGTCAACAACAAACTGCTGGGCAGGTCAATGGATATGAATGCATTGTCTTTTTGCTTTTCTACATAATATTTTTGTAAAGAAGCGTCATTGCTGCACCCTGTTAAAAGTTGCATAACAACTATGAAAACGGAAGCTATGGTTAGATTTTTCATGATACTATTTATTTGATTTGTTCTTGTCTATGTTTTTTAACTGGTCACTTCCGGGTACATTAAGGTCTGATGTAAGCTGAGAAATTTGTCGCAGGTCAATATTACCGGTGATACTCAGGATAACTGCTTTGCTGTCTTTTGAAGTACCATCTTCCAGGAACATAAAGAGTTCATTTACAAAATTTTCATTCTTTCCTTCTTTCACATAAAACCGGATATTTTTCCCATCATCATTCACACGCATCAATTCACTTAATGTAGTGCTTGACTTTAAATAGCTGTCAACGGTTTTTTTCATATCAGCCGCTATTGTAGGATTATCTGTGGTGAATATTTTAATGTCTTCTAAATTTTCAACCATATCCAGATATTTCTTAGCTTCCGGGTCGTTAGAGCTCAAATCGATTTTACTCATCAATTTGAACATATTTTTTGTAACGATCATGGAGGTTACATCGTTTTGGTTTTCAAACTTGTCAAAAACCCCTTGACTGAAAGCTCCTTGTGATAGTAAAGCGATTGCAATAATGAATACTACTTTTTTCATGATTTCTATTTGTTATTGATTGTTATTAAATACTTTATTTGCTGAATTTCCAAACTCCTTTACATATGTGAGGTTGTTTGCGCTTTCATTAAAATGATGAGAGAAAAAATTCAAGGCTTCTTTTGTTTGTTCATAAGCCATCAATGCTTCTTGCTCTTCCTGTTGCGTGATGGTATTGTTTTGCTGAAGGAAAAAGGTCACACCCAAAGCCACCACCACAAGTGCTGCGATTGAATACCAGTTTCTCATTCTGTGGGCAAGCCCGAGCTTTTTCTCATTTTTCAAATCAAGTTTCACATCAGATGTCTCTTGTTTTGAAGTCTCGAAGTAAGCAAACATATCACTATAAATTTGAAGGTGTGGTGCAACTTGACCTCCTTTAAAATATTGTTTGAGTATTGTTTCTTCAGCCAGTGAAGTTTCTCCTTCAAAATAGGCGTCCAGCAATTGTTCAATTTTTTGTAAGTCCATAATTGTATTTTTTAATAAGTTCTTCCCTTACGGTTTTTCGGGCCCTGGATAAATTTACGCGTATAGCCGTCTCATTCATTTCAAGCACCTCTGCAATTTCTTTATAATCATACTCCTCAACATCTCTAAGCTGAAGAATAATGCGTTGTTGTTCCGGCAACTGTTTCATTATTTCAAAAACCATACCCACTCCATCTTTTGCCTCCAGTTGTGCTTCAGTACCCGTGTCATTACTCTTGTAATTTTGATGCACAATGGTCAGGTTTGAAGCCTGCTTTGACTTTATCCTGTCCAGACAGTAATTTTTTGTAACGGTCATTGCAAACGCTTCGGGATTGTTGTATTTGTGCATCGTCTCCCTTCCTTTCCACAGTTTCAAAAAAACTTCCTGAACAGCATCTTCAGCTTCATCGTGTGAAATAAGGATGCGCTTTGATAGCCGGTAAAGCTTGTCCTTAATAGGCATTACAATATTTAAAAATTCCTGCTTCTGCATTTGTAATGGTTTGGTTGTTTATAAGCTTGCTTACATCTTGATGACGATTGAGTTCAATTTTTGTTACAAAAAAGATGTTTCCTAACAATAATGTCTTTATTTTAGTTGTTCTAAAACAATAGGACACTTTAATGTAACCCCGATGAAAAAGATAAAATTACGCTTTCTTTTTGTGATACTGTCACTTTCCCTGTATTCCTGTTTTGAAGACCTTGATGATACCATTCGTCCGGCAACTTCTTTGGAAATACAGGATTTTATTTACAAGGCAATGAATATCTGGTATTTATACAAACCTGAAGTTCCTGATCTTGCAAACGACCGTTTTGCAACCCAGGGAGAGCTGAATGATTTTTTAAACTCATTTTCTTCTCCTGAAGCCTTGTTTTATGATGGTCTCGTCGCCCCATTGGATAGATTTAGCTTTATTGTTGATAATTACCTTGAGCTGGAATCTGCGTTGGCAGGAATATCACTGAGCAATGGTATGGAATATGGCCTGGTCTTTTATCCCGGCAGTCAGACCAATGTCTTTGGCTATGTGCGCTATATTATACCAAACAGTGATGCTGCTGTAAAAGGACTGGAACGAGGTATGATTTTCAATACCATCAATGGTTCACAATTAACCGAAGATAATTTTAATTTGTTGCAGGAACTGGAAAGCTATGAAATAGGTTTCGCAACTTTTGACGGGACCAACATCACCCCCACCGGAGAAACCGTTACACTTGTTAAAAGTGAAATCACAGAAAATCCCATCCACGTGGTACGCACGCTTACCGTTGAAGGTGAAAAAGTGGGGTATCTGATGTACAATGGTTTTACCGCAAATTTTGATGCCGAGCTGAACAATGTTTTTGCCACTTTTCAGGCAGAAGGAATCAGTGACCTGATTTTGGACCTGCGCTATAACGGAGGCGGCAACGTTGAAACCGCTGTTGATTTATCCAGTATGGTAACCGGCCAGTTTAACAATGAAGTATTTGCTACCCAAGTCTGGAACCCTGAATTACAAGCCATATTTGAACAAAATAACCCTGAGGACCTCATCAACCGATTCAATAACACCATCAGGACCGGGGCAGCCATCAACAGTTTAAACCTGAACAGGTTGTATGTTATCACCTCGTCACGAACTGCTTCGGCCAGTGAACTTGTTATCAACGGACTTGACCCCTATATTGAAGTTATCCAGGTAGGTGCGACAACCACGGGAAAATTTCAGGCATCCACTACATTTTATGATGGACCTGCACCCAATTTCAACCGTAATGATGCAGACCCGGGACATCTTTATGCAATTCAACCTTTAATTTATACCTCTGCAAATGCCAATGGTGAAACCGGTTTTATAGATGGGCTTCCTCCTGATGTTGAGATACTTGAAGACCTGACAAACCTGGGTGTTTTGGGTGAAGTAACTGAGCCCTTGCTGGAAGCCGCTTTGGATGATCTTTTTGGAAGGTCCATGAGAAATTACAATAACACACCTTTTAAAGAAGCCGGAAACAGTAAAATGTACCAGTTAAACTATGAGAGGATGTATGTTGATGAAATCGATAAAACGTTTACCGGTTTTTAAATTTCAACCGCTTGGATTTCGATTTGCTTTATCTGAAACGCAATACATAAATTGCTCATAGCGGAAACGGTTTGTTTAATCACATTAGTCATGGTGGAAATGGGCACCCCTTTTTTAGAATGGTATTTTATATTTTCATATAAATAAGCAATCATTTCTTCATAAAAAACCTCATTCTTATCAATCATTTCTTTCATGCCTTTTGTGTTTTCCCATTTTTCATAAACAATTTTATACATCTCTTCTGTGTGGGTTTTAACAAAAGCCTGTAATCTGTTTAATACCTCAAGAGCCAGCGGATCTTCACTTTCGGTCATATATTTAATGTTATGTACAACATCTTTAATATCCTTGGCTCCATACACCAGAGAGCGAAGGGACAGCATACTTGAGGTTAGCTCTTCTGACTCATTTGTATTCAGGTTTTGCTCTTGTAACAGTGCATAAAAGCTTGTTAATTCATCTTCTATACGTTTAATTTTATCATATTTTTCATTGAGGTTCACGGCGGTTTGGAAAATGGATTTCCATCCTGAAGACTTTGCCGGCATGGGTCCAAGAGCAAAGCTATGATATATAAAATCCTGAACATAGAGGTACACCTGTCCCAGCTCATCCTTAATGGCTTTAAGAGCCACATCAGGGAATTCTGTAGAAATATTTTTCACATAGAGTGTTTCGCCTGAAGGTTCGGCACTTTTGAAGCGTCCCTTTAAAAACTTTTGAAACAGACCCAGAAATGGTAAAAAGAGTAAAATCCCTGCCAGATTTAAAAGCGTATTCAACAACACCAACTCCATTAAGGGATCTGTCATCCTGAAAAAAGTGTACACACCATCTACCACTTGCTTTAAAAATAGAAAAATGATAATTCCTGCCGTTGAATTAAATATAACATTGGCGATGGCAAGTCGTTTTTTATCTGCGGTTCCGCCTATTGACCCCAAAAGTAACGTAGAAGTCGTCCCCATATTGGCACCGATGATCATTGCAAAGGATTGATAGACATCAATCAAATCAGCATTCAAAGCACTTAAAATAATGACAATCATTGCCGAACTCGATTGTACCAATGCTGTCACAATCAATCCCAATAATAAAAAAGCCCAAAGCCCATAACGTGAAAACAAAGTCAGGTCTATTTGGTCTGCAACTGCATCCAAAGCGTCTTTCATAAAATCCAGACCCAGAAACAACAAGCCAAAACCAATTAAAAAAACTCCAATATTCTTTAAAATCGGTCTGCTTTCTAAAAACAAATAAGATAAAATTCCAACTGCAAGAAACGGAAATGAAAAATCGGCAATGTTCATTTTAAAACCCAGGGCAGCCACAATCCACGCGGTGATTGTTGTTCCTAAATTGGCCCCAAGGACAACCCCAAGGGCACTTTTTAAAGTGAGCATTCCCGCTCCCAGAAAAGCGAGGACCAACAAGGTTACCATCGAACTGCTTTGCAGTATTGCTGTTACAAAGGTTCCGGTTAGGATTCCTTTCCAGCTTCGGTTGGTAAAGCGTTTGATAAAGTGTTGAAATGATTTCCCGGCAAGGCCTTTAATACCATCTTCCAAATGCCGCATTCCGAAAAGGAATATACCAAGTCCGGCCAAAAACATCCAAAAATCAAAAGGAATTTCCTGCATAGTTCAAATTTAAGACATTTTTTTACTTTCTAACTTTATACTGAAGGTACTTGTACAGCTCACCGCTCCACAATACAGTTGATGATAGCACAATAAGTGCTAAGAATTCAGTAACTGACACAAATTCAAATGAGAAAATATGTTGAATAAAGGGTACTTCAATAATGACTACCTGAACAATTACCGATACAACAATTGCAAGGTTGATGTATTTATTTGAGAAAAAACCAATTTCAAAAATAGATTTTTTTAGGGAACGCATATTGTATAAATTAAACAATTGGGAAAAAGCCATTACAATAAAAACCGTTGTTCTGGCTTTTTCCAGGCTCACGTCAATAAACCAGAAATAAACCAAAAGAGACAATAATGTCATAATTCCGGCCATCATGAATAAAAAGGGTAAAATACTCTTATTGAGAATTTTTTCATTCTGTCTCACGGGTTTCTCTTTCAACAAGTCTTTGTGCCCTCTTTCTGCGGCCAGGGGTTTATCACAAAGACCGTCTGTAATAAGGTTCAGCCAAAGAATTTGGGTGGCTGTCAATGCCATTGGCAATCCCATGGCCACAAGTGAAATTAGTGTGGTGATTTCGGCAAAATTGGTGGTTACCAGAAAGAAACTGGTTTTCCTTGCATTTGCAAAAACAATTCTACCTTCTTCAATAGCATTCACAATTGTAGCAAAATTATCATCTGCCAGTACCACTTGAGAAGCTTCCCGGGCTACATCAGTTCCCATTATGCCCATAGCCACACCGATATCTGCTTTTTTTAAGGCGGGGGCATCATTTACCCCATCCCCGGTCATGGCAACCAATTCACCCATTGCCTGCAAACGTTCGGCAATACGCAGTTTGATCTTTGGTGTCAAACGTGCAAAAACCGAAACCCTTCTTATGACATCATCAAATTCTTTTTCATCCAACTGGAGTAATTGCTGTTCATTCAAGGCCACCAATTCATTGCCATTTTGTTCCTCCAAAATCCCTACTGCTTTGGCAATGGCGACGGCTGTATTGATATGATCACCGGTTGCCATGATCACTCGTATGCCGGCACTTTTACATTGTAATACTGCTTCTTTGGTGTTGGGTCTTGGCGGATCAATCATTCCGGTTAAACCGGAAAAAACCAATTCTTCTATCAACCCCTCTTCTATTTTTTCTACAGAATCAGGTAATTTTTTATAGGCCAAACCAATCACCCGCATGGCATCAGCTGACCACGAATCCATAATATCCCTGAGTTCATTTCTTATCGAGTTCCCGAGAGCAATCTCACCGGTATTGGAAGAAATAAATGTTGAATTTTCAAGAATCTTTTCCGGTGCCCCAATTACAAATAGAAATTTTTCACCGGATATTTCAATCAATGATGCACGCATCTTTAATTTTGAATTGAAGGGCAGATCATCTAGTTTTCTAAGATGGTTTGAAGGTGAAAATTTTACACCGCCTTTTGCTGCCAGGACAAGAAGTGCTCCTTCAGTGGGATCACCTGCCAGTTCATAAGCATCAGTAATCTTGTTGTGTTTGATAGATGCGTTATTGGAATAAGCTGCAATTTCAAGTAATCGATTTAAAACAGGCTCACTATCAAGCTCCATAATCTTCTTATGCCTGCTGAAATTTCCCGCAGGCAACCATCCCTCCCCGCTTACATCTATTGGTTCATCACCATAATGAAAGACTTTCTTAACAGTGAGTTTATTTTGTGTGAGTGTTCCGGTTTTATCTGTAATAATTGTGGTAACAGCCCCCAAAGTTTCCACTGATGTAATATCCCTGATAATGGCATTGCGTTTTGACATTCTGTATGAGCCAATAGCCAAAACCACCGAAAGTACCACAGGCAAACCCTCAGGAATAACAGAAACGAGAGCCGCTATGGAAACCAGTAGCAATTCATCAAACTCATAGTTCCCGGAAATATATCCAACTGTAAAAAGTATTACAGCACTAAAAACTGACAGTATAGCCATTTGATGCCCAAGCATATTTGTTTTCTTCTGAAAATTAGTTTGGGCACGTTTTATTTTGGATAGTGTTTCAGCGATTTCACCTACGGCCGTATCGAGACCGGTACCACAAACCACAGCTTTTGCATAACCCCCGGTTACAAAGGTGCTTTTGAACAGCATATTCTTTTGATCTGCCAGCGGAGTGCTTTCGGGCACTGTGTCATTATTTTTTGACTCCGGCACAGATTCCCCCGTGAGGGATGCTTCAGTAACCTGCAGGTTTTTGGATTCAATTATGCGGGCATCAGCAGGAATGCTTTCACCTTCTTCAAGAATGATGATGTCGCCGGGCACCAATTCCCGTGAAGGTATCACAGATTCTTTTCCTTCACGCACAACCCTCGCTTTTTGTACTATCATTTTTCGCAAAGCAGACACCGCCTGTTCTGCTTTCATTTCCTGAACAAAGCCAATAATAGCGTTAATCACCACAACCGCCAGGATCACATACATATCAATCACATGTCCGGCCACATAAGAGATAACTGCCGCAACAATCAGTATGAAAACCAACAGGCTTTTAAACTGTTTGAAGAGCGTTTTTAACCATGAAATTTTTTCAGCTTCAGGAATTTCATTCCATCCGTGTTTTTTACGTTGCTTTTCTACTTCTTCAGTGTTAAAGCCTTGTTCAGATGTCTCAAAATACTGAAACACAGAGGCAACAGGCATCGCATAAAACCAAATCTTTTTTTTGCTTGTATTATTATTGGCCATAATACATTGATAAGAATAAAGTTATATACCAAATTTAAATGTAAATTGTCATAATCTAAATGAGATAAATCATCCTTTTATGGAAGCAAAAAGAATAGCAGACCAATTTTACACCGCTTTCGCGAAAGGCGATGCAAGCGCTATGACTTCTCTGTATGCAGATACTATTGCATTTGAAGACCCCGTATTTGGTAAATTAAAAGGTGAAAAAGCCAAAAGAATGTGGCAAATGCTTATTGAACGCAGCAGGGGCAACTTAAAAATAAGCCATAAAGTTTTGGAAGCAAATGAAAATACAGCCAAAGTGCACTGGACAGCTGTCTACCCCTTTTCCAAAACCGGAAGAATGGTTACAAACCACATCACGGCTACTATGGCTATGGAGAATGGAAAAATCATCAAACACACAGATTACTTCAGTCTCTGGAAATGGACACGGCAGGCCTTGGGATGGAAAGGTTCCCTTTTGGGCTGGACCCCGGCAGTACAATCAAGGATTAGAAAACAATCAACAGCACTACTCGATTCTTATCACCCAAAAAAATAAGAGGTTGTCTCTAGAGACAACCTCTTTAGGTAAATTATATAAGATGGATTATTATACGCCTTGCATTTCGTGAACGCCTTCTTTGATTTCTTCAATTACTTTGGCGTTGTAAGCATCTAAATCCTTAGGACTTCTGCTGGTCACCAGTCCCTGGTCGACAACCACTTCGCTGTCTTCCCATAAGGCACCGGCATTTTTCATATCATCTTTAATAGAATGGTATGAGGTCATTTTACGACCTTCAACGACACCGGCACTGATTAAAACCCAAGGAGCATGGCATATAGCTGCTACAGGCTTTCCTTGTTTAAAAAAATCTCTTACAAACTGTAATGCGTTGTCTTCGGTTCTCAGTTTATCAGGGTTGATTACACCACCGGGAATGACTAATCCGTTATAATCTTTTGCGGTTACTTCATTCAGGGTATGGGTAACATCAACTTCACCGGACCAGTTTCCATCAGCCCATCCTTTGATTTTTCCTTTTTCAAGACTGACGATGTCTACTTGAAATCCTTCTTTCTCCATCGCTTCTTTAGGCGAATTTAATTCGCTTTTTTCATATCCGTTAGTTGCTAATATTGCTACTCGCTTCTTCATAATCTTTCTGTTTTAATTAGTTAAACTTCTTTATACTCAAAGCTAACAAATAGAGACATTAAGCCCTGCCAATACAATTGTAAAACTTTATTAAAAAGCGTTAAGATTTATCCTTCTCTTCATTCTCTCTCGTAATATCAAGACTGGATTTAAGTTTAGCGAGAATTCTTTCTTCTTCTTCGGCACTCACATGTCTGGAGTCAAGTTTTTCTATTTCCTGATGGATGGCAGGTTCTGCAAATTTGTTGGGAAAAACTTTTTCATTTTTATACTCTGCAAATTGAACTGTAAACTCTGCTCCAAAAAACAAAATCAGACAAATATAATTCACCCAAAGTAAAATAATCACTACAGATGCAGCAGCACCATATACAGACGCGGGTTCACTCTGTCCAAAATATAAACTGATTAAAAATTCTCCAAGCAGAAACAAGACCGTCGTGAGGGCTGCTCCTATATAGGTTATTTTCCATCGAATTTTCACATCCGGCAATAACTTGAACAGGGCCGCAAACAACGTGGTCAATATTAAAAATGAAATACCAAAGTTTAAAATATCCACTAAAACTGTAGTAAAACTTTCTGAAATTTGCTCAATATGATCTTTAAGAACACTCAGCAATGCAGAAATAACCAGCGAGATGAGCAATAAAAAGCCTATTACCAACACCATCCCAAAAGAAATGAGGCGGTCAATAAGCATCCTTACAAAGTTTGCTTTTTTTGCCGCTACACTCCAGATATTGTTCATGGTTTTCTTAAGTTGAAAAAAGACCCCGGTGGCAGCAAAAAGCACCATCCCGATACTAAAAATTATAGCTAAAGTCGAATCTTCAGATTCAGAAACGTTTACAATCATTGTCTCAATCGCCTTTGCACTATCCCCACCAATAAAATCACTAATCTGTGTTGTTATCCTGCCTTGTACTGCTTCCCGTTCAAAAAGCGAACTCGCAATGGTCATCACAATGATTAATAAAGAGGGTAATGAAAAAAGGGTATAATATGCAATGGTTGCTCCTTTTGGAAAGGGGTCATTCTTGGTCCAGCTTATAAAAGCTTTTTTAAGAAGTGTGAAAAAGTCTTTAAAAAATTTGATCATAGCGTTCTGTTAGTTGCTACTAAAATTAAGTAATATATATTCCTTTTATTATAAAAAAAATATAAAGGTTAAAAACAAAAGAAGTCACCTTATGGCGACTTCTTTTTCCTGAATAAACAATGGATATTTTTAAAATTCCAGGCTAAATCCCAGCCGCACATTGCGACCACGAGTTGAATAACGAAACAACTCTTCATAGTTTTCATCAAATATATTGTTTACTCCGGCGAATAATTTCAGGTTTTCCATCACCTGATGGCTCATATAAAAATCAAGCAATCCAAAAGCATCCAAAGTGACCGTCTCCTGCTCAAATGTTTCCGGACTGAAAAACCGGTCCTCACGCTCGGTATTGTATTGATAACTCAGCGAGAAATTGGTTTTTACACTTGGCCGGAATTGCAAAGAAGCATTCATTTTGTGCTCAGGGATGCGCAATGCAAAACGTTCATCAACTTCTGTAAAGGTGTAGTTGGCCGTCGCCATCCAGCGGCTATTAAAACGTTTGGAAAGCTCCACCTCTACTCCACTTGCAGTGAACTCATCGGCTATGTTCCGGTATTCTGAAATAAAATTATCAGGATCCACGGTCACAAAATCAACATAGTTTTTTTCATTTCGGGTAAAATACACGGCACTGGCCCTGAAATTGGTATTTGTAGTAAATTCCAGTCCGGCTTCAATGGTCGCGTTCTCTTCAGGTTGTAACTCCTCATTTCCATAGGAAGGGTCATAAATCTGAAACAAGGATGGCGTGATATAGGCCGTGCTGTATGAAGCCAGCACCTTTAAATTGTTTTCGCTTATAGCGAAATTATAAGAAGGGTTTATATTATACACCAATTTGTTATCATACACCGAATGCGTGTTCAAGCGCGCACCGGCATTCACATTCAGACCAAAACCGGAAACATAAACCACATTCACATAAGGGTCAAAAATATTGAAACGCGCATCTTCTTCATCAATCACCTGAGCAAATTCGCTTTCGCCGAAAGGAATACTGAACGCATTCATATTGGAAGTGGAGTAATTAAACCCAACGATTGCCGTAAACTGTTCCCCCAACTGATGCTGCAGATAATTGTCCAACGCATAAAAACGCGAGTCATATTTCACCGGGAAATTATCGGAAAGTTGGCGTTCTATCCACGCATAGGAATCATTGAACACATACTTTCCGTTTTTGTATTTCCACTCAAAATTACCCCCGGTGCGCAGTTGGCGCGATTCTGAAAGGTGGTCTGCATCTGTAAAATCAAAATTATCAAAACCGGCTTTAAACTTTCCAAAACTAAAAAACTGACTCATCTTGATATTTTCCGTCAGGTGTACACCCAGGTTAGCATAGGCATCAAAACTGTTAAACACATCGCTTTCAAAAGGGTCTTCATCTTCCGGAGCGGCAATGGCTGAAAGTCCGTCCACATAGCGGTTGTTAAATGTCGCCAGATAGAAAAATTTGCCCACCGTCCCATTTACATTTACTGAGTTTGTAAATTCCTCAGCGCGGTACTTGTCCACTCCCTGTGCCTGGTTGGTCCCTACAGTCGAAGTTAAAGATGCTGCAATGGGCTTTTCACTCGATTTTTTGGTGGTTATGTTAATGACTGCCGTGGCAGCACCACTTCCATATAGAACGCTGGAAGCACCTTTCACAATTTCAATCTGCTCAATGTTTTGAGCCGGAACGAGACGCAGGTCATAATCATTGGCAATTTGTGAACCGTCTGTCACCTGCACACCATCAAGCATAATCACCACCTGACGATTTCTTCCGCCACGTACATAATAACCTAAGTTTTGACCATCAAAACTACGGCTGCCATTAATTTCAATACCCGAAACCTCGTTAATTACCTGCGCAACCGATTTTCCGGTACTGCGCTCCAGGGTCTCTGAAGTGATTTTTGTGACCACCTTACCGCTGTTTTTACGGTGGAGTTGGACTTTGGTGTCGATAAAAACGGAGTCTAATTGTTCTGCTTTTTGAAGTTCCTGGGCAGATACCAGTGTTGTGGCACACAACAGTGCCGTAATCATGAGTTTGTTCATTGGTTAAAATAATTAACCGGGAAATAAGGTATGAAGGTTTCTTCACCCAAACTTTTATCCCGAAAGTTTGACATTGGTTTTTGAATGTGGCAGGTCTCCTGGCTTACCTTTGTTATGTTACCTTCCCACCCGCCGGAGACGGACAGTGGTATTAAAGTCATAACAACTCGATAACGAGATGCCGAAACAAGTTCGGCATAGTTTTACAGTTGCGGGAACAGCTCAAGATTGGTCCTCCCCCTAGCCCCCTCCCAAGGAGGGGGAACTTTAGTTTCCCTTGACTCCCCTCCTTTGGAGGGGTTGGGGGAGGATTACTTGATTCCCTTTTAATTGCGCATCCCTATTTGGGAATTGCAAACCAAAATTCTGTGCGAAAGTAAACATTTTTGATTAAGTTAGAAATTAAAAGTTAGAAGTATGAAGAAGGAAAATGTCCTCACCCCAACCCCTCTCCTAAGGAGAGGGGCATAAATAGTTAAGTAAATTAATACTACTTTTGTTTTTTATAGACTTTAGACAATAGACATGAGATATAAGACTTTAGTATTTCTATTTGCTTTTATAGTATTTACTTCCTGCAAAAACGAAAAAAACACCACTCCCGCCACAACAACCACTAATGAAGAAAATATTGAAATCAGTTATGCACAGGGGTTTTCCATAACCGATAAGGGTGATTATAAAGTTATCGAGGTTACTAATCCGTGGCCGGAAGCGGTGAAGACGTTTCGTTATGCTTTGGTCAAAGACAAAGAAAATTTTGAGCCAACTGAAACCTTTGATGCTATTGTGCAGGTGCCTGTAAAAAACCTCATTGTGACTTCCACCACGCACATTCCCTCGCTCGATATGCTGGGCGAAAGTGATAAACTCATTGCCTTCCCCAACCTCAGCTATATTTCTTCAGAAAACACCCGCAAGCGCATAGACGAAGGCAAGATTACCGAAATAGGAAACAACGAGTCCATCAACACCGAAAACGTCATAGACCTGCAACCCGATGTGATGATAGGCTTTGCCGTTACCGGAAACAATAAAACCTATGAGACCCTGCAACGCGCAGGTATTCCCATTGTTTTTAACGGCGACTGGACAGAACAAAACCCGTTAGGGAAGGCGGAGTGGATTAAGTTTTTTGGTGCCTTTTTTGATAAAATGGATGAGGCCCATGCGCTTTTCAGCGAAATAGAAACCGAATACAATGCCGTGAAAGATCTCGCACAAACCGCAGACAACACTCCCACCGTCCTAAGCGGCGCACTTTGGAAAGACATTTGGTATTTACCCGAAGGCAAAAGCTGGGGCGCTCAATTTATTGCTGATGCCAATGGCGAATACCTGTGGGCGGAAAGTCAAGGCACCGGTAGCATCGCCCTGAATGTGGAAACCGTACTAGAAAAAGCTCAAAATGCTAAATACTGGATTGGCCCGGGACAATTTACGACTTACAAAGAACTGGAGGATGCTAATAATGTTTATACTCAGTTTGATGCATTCACAAATAAAAAAGTGTATAGTTTTTCCAGCTTAAAAGGGGAAACGGGTGGTGTTATTTATTATGAACTCGCCCCCAACCGACCTGATTTGGTTTTAAAAGATATAGTAAAGATATTGCACCCCGATTTGTTGCCTGATTATGAATTGTATTTTTTTAGGGCTTTGGAATAGTGTCCTCCCCGCTCCGTCGCTAAAGCTATAGAGCGTCAGTGACCTAGCCCCCTCCAAAGGAGGGGGGACTGTTTTGATTATATTATAAAATTTGGAAAAAACCACCACATACCACAATCACTTTATCGCTTTAAGCGGGATGCTTATGGTTGTGTTTTTTGCTAATATTAGTTTGGGCTCTGTTTCCATTCCATTGAAGGAAGTGGCTAAAGCACTCTTTTATCTGGATACCGAAAAAGCTTCCTGGACATTTATCATTCAGGATTACCGCCTTCCCAAAGCCCTTACCGCTATCATGGTGGGCGCCGGACTTTCCATTAGCGGACTTTTAATGCAAACCCTTTTCCGTAACCCTTTGGCGGGACCTTTTGTTTTGGGGGTGAGCAGTGGCGCCAGTCTGGGCGTAGCTTTATTGATTATGGGCGCTTCGGGGATTGGTGGTGCTTTTGGGCTTTTGTTGCTTAGCAAATGGTCACTGGTCATCGCCGCCGGTTTGGGCAGTTTACTGGTGATGCTGGCCGTGCTGGCGGTGACGGTGAGGGTCAAAGACACCATGGCGATTCTTATCATCGGTTTGATGTTTGGGAGCGTGACTGCCGCTGTGGTGGGAGTGCTGGCTTATTTCAGTCCGGCGGAGCAATTGCAACAATATATCTTTTGGTCGTTTGGAAGTTTGGGCAATAACTCCTGGGAAGGAATGATTGTGCTGGCCGTTTGTTTCTTTTTGGGTATGCTTCTGTCGGTTTTGACCATAAAACCCTTAAACGCATTGCTCTTGGGAGAAAATTATGCGAAGAGTCAGGGACTCAACATTGGAAAAAGCCGTTTGTTTATTTTGATTGCCACCTGTATTCTTGCCGGGGCCATCACCGCTTTTGCGGGGCCTATTGCTTTTATCGGTCTCGCGGTGCCGCATATTACCAGACAGTTTTTTACAACCGCCAATCATAAAATACTAATCCCCGCTGTGTTGTTAAGCGGTGCCATATTAATGCTTATCTGTGACAGTATTGCTCAAGTACCATTTACAGATTATACCTTGCCAATTAATGCGATTACTTCATTGGTTGGCGCACCGGTTGTGATTTGGTTATTGGTTCGGAAAAGGAAGCTTTTGTTTTAGTGCTCAGTAATCTTAAGTTCCGGAGGTTGAGCGGAGTCGAAACCGATTTTCAGTAATCAGTAAAAAAATACTTTGTGTAACTTTGTGGCACCTTTGCGTAACCCTGCCTACCGGCAGGCAGGTTTGCGGTATAACCACGAAGCAATCCTAATAAGGCTATACCGCAGAGAGCCACAAAGAAGCACGAAGTGGCACAGAGTAAAAATCTTTGTGTATTCTATGACTTAACAAAATGTTTTTTTATATTTTTTATGCAACATATTTCAT
>CAXBIQ010000022.1:0-21321 GCA_963975935.1 uncultured Flavobacteriaceae bacterium | reverse complement strand
AATAATTAACAAACACTCCTTAAGGAAAAGTCCAAATTAGTTTGAAGACATACAATAATGAACGAGACCTATTTTTTTATATACATAACTGGCTTCTGAAAATATCTTCTCATCTACTGTTAATTGCAATGCTTTATGATATACATCTAATGCTCCTTTATGTTTTGAGTTTTTTTCTAACCGTCCTGCTTCTTCAATGAGCAACCGTATTTCATTATTGCTTGAAATTGTTTCAGGTTGAATGGCATAGATATTTTCACAATATGAAAAAACCAAGAGTAAATAAAGGAAATACAAGATATGGAGATTTTTCTGCATAGTAAATAGTAAAAAGATTTACTCATTACGAAAATAGGCTAAAATCTTATGATTTAGGATATTGAAGTAAAAAATACGGGAATTTCCTTATTGCATGAGTGGAGAGTGTGTTCAATCTTTGAAAAAGCTATAAACCCCTTAAAAGCACAATATTATGAAAACAACATTAACTCCTTTAGTTCACAACCGTTTGAAAGACATAAATGCTGTTCAAAGACTTTCTTCAAATGACACTGCTTGTATTAGTGAAATCAAATCTGTTCTAAAGAAATATCAAAATCAAAACAAATTTGGAATTACTTTGCTTCATAAACACTTTGACATTTCTGAAGATGAAATAATGGTAGAATCTATTGATGTTGAAAATAGAGTTTTGACGACACGTCCTGTTAAATTAAAAGAAGCTCAAAAAACTTCTCTTGTTCAAACAGTATGGTGCTTTTCAAATGACCCTATTTTGAATAAAAACTGTGAATCCGTATGCCCAACTGATAAAAACGGAAATCATCTTGGCTATAGAGATCATCTATAGATAGTTGTCTAATTATATGATATGCTATTTATATTAGCCAATAAGTACATCATATTATGAAGACATATTTTAAACATCCAGAATGTTTGAATGGGGAAGTTTTCCTTTCAAACATGTCTCTTGAAAATTACCAAAACTTGGAATTTCAGACCAAAAGAAAAGGAAATATACCTTATGACGGAATCGGGGATGAATTAAGTTATGAAAATTGGTATCCAATTTTCATTGAACAACAGGAATTAGACTCTTTAAATCGTAGTTTACAAGAGGTGAGAGATTTAATTGTTAAGCAACAATAATATAAATAAGATAAGTAATCATATTATGATAGAATTTGAAAAAAGAGGTTCATTAACCAAAGACCAGGTTATTAAATTAACATCCCTAATGCAAGAAAAAGGTGAACTTTTAAAAAATGATTCAGAAAAAGTAGTTTTTTTTGAAACGAAAGAATTTCCTACTGTCGGAAACTTTAATACTGGAACAGCGAGACTAAGTTTAAAATGTGATAATAAAGGAAATCATTTTAGAATTAAAGAAGGAAACCCGTCTGCCAACGTACGTTCCGAATACTCTGTTGAATTAAAAGATACAGATATTTACAATCTTATTTATATCTTAAACAGACTTGGCTTAACAGATGGATTTTATAGACCTACGGATAGAAAAGATTATAAGTTTGGCAATCTTATGGTAACAATAAAAACTAATTGTGTAATGGGAGACCATTTTGAATTAGAATTAATAAACCCAGAAAATAATTTTGAAATAGAAAGTAAAACTTTAATCGAGGAAATCAAATTAGAGTTTTGGACTACGGAAGAATATAAAACGAGGATAGCACATTTAATGGGAAGTAATCCAGCAATCAACTTAATAGAATCTAAAATATTCTAGAAGGATGGAAAGTCAATTCAAGGAACTGCTACATAACTATCAACACAATTTCATAGATAAGAATCATCATAACTCAATAAAAAATAATTTAAAAAATTTTGAAACCTCTCAGCTTATTGCATTTTGTGAGGAGGAAATTAATTCTAAACAAATAAAAGAATCAGAATCTAATATCCAATTTCTTATGAAACTAATTGATTATTCAGCAAGGACAGACTCATATTTTGAGGAACAAAGAAATCGTTTACTAAATTATAGCCTTGCTTTGGGCGGTTTTGCTACAACTTATATTACAACTCTTGTAGGATTATATAATCAGTTACTAATTAGCAAAAATTTATTTTTCACTATAACAGGCTTTGTAATTATTCTTTTAGGATGTGTATCTACTTGGGTTCTTTATATATTGTCATTTTCACCAACTTTTCCTCATAGAAAAAGGAGTTATTCACCTTTTTTCTTTGTTTATAATGTCTGTTCAAAATTTTCATTTCTGTCTCTTTCTTTTATTCCACAAAGTGATAACAAAAAAAATGAGGCACTAAAGGCATTTCATTTAGATTTGGCAACCTATATAAACAGAATTTCTGAATTATCCTCAGAATTTAGTTCTGTCTATAAAAGTTCGCTGACACAGGTAATAATGTTGTTTAGGACATCTCAGCATAAATCGAAAAGCGCAAACCTTATGAGAACAATATTGAGTTTTACTTTCTCTATAGGTCTTTTTGTATATATCATTTTATTAATCAGAGTTGTTATTTTATGAAATATATCCAAGAACAAACCATTGGAAAAGCCTGGATTAAGGCAATGCAATTAATCATAAATAATGGATTTGAAGGAATATATGATGGTAATGATAAAATTCTTGAACATATTCCTGTTATTATAGAAATAACTCAGCCTAAATTAACAGATACAATTATTCAAAAATATGCAAAGAAAGAATCTTTAGATTTTATGATGAATAATTTTGTTAAAATGGAACCAATATTAACTTGGGGGTACTCTTATGCTCAAAGATTGTATGATTATGATGGAACAAATCAAATTAATGAGATAATAAATATTCTTAAAAAGAAACCTAATGCGAAGTCCGCAACAATAAATTTATTATGCTTGAAAGGTGATAAAGAGCACAAACCTTGTTTAACATCTCTGGATTTTAAAGTTAGAAGAGATACACTTATTATTATGGGCAATTTTAGGAGTCAAGATATTGGGAAGAAAATGTATGCTGATGCAGTAGAGCTATATAAAATTGGCAGATATATCTCTAAACAACTAGGTCTTAAAAAAATTATTGTTATGCATATAATAAATTCAGCTCATATATATATGAAAGATTTGAATAATATATATAAGATATTAGATTCTTTAAGAATTAAATATCATAAAGTAATAAATTAAAACAACTACATTTTTAGGAAACTTAAACACTTATGGAACATAATAATTTAGTCTACAAAATCTAAAAATTTATGGGACTGTAGTTTAAGTTTTTATTTTCATCTAGAATAACCTAGTAACCTAATATAAATATTACGGGTATTTCCTTATTGACTAGCTACATAAACGCTCTTACTTTAGCCAAAATAGTGTATCTCATGAACGAAATAATGTACTACCTAGTAGCCTATGGAACGTATTTGCTTTACATTCTAATAGGATTAATAATCTTCCGAATTATTTTTACTTCTTGTATAAAGAACTACCATTCTAATTGGAATACCCTGATAGATAATTTCGATTTTTCAACGGAAACCTTTTATAAGCATTTCAAAAAAGAGCTATTGAGCCACGGCATTAGCGGTATTACTGCTGATAGTGTTTCCTTATTTGAAGGCAATATATTTTCTGCACGTAGAAGATATATCCGTATTATTTGGAAAGACTATCAATATGATATTTGTGCCGCTCCATTTGGAGATGGTTTTTTTATTTCGTGGTGGCTCCTTTATAATAATTCTTTGGGACAATTGTTAGTATCAAAGATTCCTTTTGCGGGAGGTTGGTTGGGGAGAAAACTTTATCCTTTAACCTACTACAAAATAGATACCGCATCAATGTTCATGACCTTTGCACAAACTTCTGTCCTCAAAGTGATTGATGACATTACGAAGGAAAAAGGAATACGTTCCTTATCTGGAGCCCAAAGAAAACCGATACTGAACGATATCTTTAAGCGTTGAGTACATTAGAAGAAAGAGCTACAATAGCCTTTTATCAATGGGAATCAAGAGGGCGGGGCTATTTTCATTTTGACACGACCATTGAGATAGAACCACCCTACGTTCCATTTGTGCCGATCAATTATTCAGCCACCACAAATATTGACGATGGCAGAGTTCCATCACTCCTCAAACAATTTACCAATCTCCTCAACCCTCCAAAAGAAGTTGAGGAAGAATCAAACATTGAGGAGATAGTTCCAGTTGAAATAATTACACGATTAAACCGAGAATGTATAAGCATAATCTTTCCCAATAATACTGATATTTCTGCACTCTTGATACACGAAATATTGAATCTTTTGAGTTTTTCTGAAGAATCATTTTCTTTTGAAATACTTGCTCAAAAGGGAGAAATTAGAATTCAATTCACCTCTAGCAAATCTGACAGCTTACGGTTACAATCACATCTCAAAGCATTTTTCCCAACTATCATTATTCAGATAAAAGATACACTCGATATTAATTTTGACCTTCATAAAACGGTTGCGATATCTGATTTTGGACTTGATAATGAATTTATGCTTCCCATAAGCAGCACTGACAGCTTGGCTATTGATCCCTTGACCTCAATTATTGCAACGCTCGGAATAATAGAAAAAAGCGAAACCGCTATCTTTCAAATCATTTTTAAAGGTGTTACTGCTCCTTGGTCAAGAGATATGCTTTATGCAGTTTCCGATGGTCAAGGAGGTAGTTTCTTTGAGGGGTATCCTGAATTTGTAAAATGTACACAAGAAAAAGTTAGCTGTCCGCTTTTTGGTGTAGTGATGCGCATTGGGGTGCAGGGCCTGACTGAAGAACGAAGCAGTTCCATTGCAAGTGATCTAGCAAAAACTATAACCACCCTATCAAGCTCAGAATATAATAGGCTTATCCCCTTATCAAATGAAGGCTATAAATACGATGACCATTTAAAGAATATTTTTCATAGGACGAGCAATAGGATAGGGTTTATTCTTAATTCAAAGGAACTGGCACATTTTGTTCACTACCCAAACAAAACAGTCGTGAGTGATAAACTTGGTTTGAGCGAAGGAAAAACCAAAAGAGAGGAATATCTATCAAAAGAAGGAATTAGTATTGGCCTAAACACCCACCACGGGCAAGAATATCCTGTTATCCTAGATACTCAATTCCGACTTTCCCATACTCATATCATCGGGGCAACGGGGGTAGGTAAATCGACGCTCATTGCCAATATGATGCTAGAGGATATCAAGCAGGGAAGAGGATGTGCTCTTTTTGATCCCCACGGGGATATTTGTGATGACATCTTAAAACGAATTCCGAGAAATAGGATTAATGATATTGTTCTCATCAATCCATCCGACAGTGAATTTCCTATAGGATTCAATCTTCTTGAAGCACATACCGATCCAGAGAAGATTGTTCTCTCCTCTGACCTTGTTTCCGCCTTTAAACGCCACGCAACGGTGTGGGGGGATAATATGACAGCAGTGCTTCAAAATGCGGTGAATACTGTTTTAGACAGTACGAGAGGTGGCACCTTGATCGAATTAAAGCGTTTACTCATTGAAGAATCGTTTAGAAATGAATACCTAAAATCGGTAGATGATGCCTCACTCCATTATTATTGGAATCACGAATACCCTATGGTACGAAAGGGAATTGCTCCGCTCCTAACCCGTATCGACACCTTTCTCAGACCAAAACTTGTCCGATATATGTTGGCTCAAAAATCAGGTGTGGATATTTCAGAATGTATCCGGGATAATAAAATTGTCTTACTCAAACTTTCACAAGGTCTCATTGGAGAACAGAATAGTTACTTGTTGGGTTCGCTCTTCTTGGCAAAGTTTAACCAGGCTGCACTCGCTCGTCAATCAGAATCAAGAGAGGAACGTTCACCCTATATGCTATATCTGGATGAATTTCAAAATTTTATAACCCCAAGTATAGTACAGATTTTAAGCGGCGCGAGAAAATATGCTCTTGGAATAACCATTGCCCATCAGGAACTTGGACAAATTCAAGATAATTCTTTACTTAACTCAATACTCTCAAACCCCAACATCCGTATTTGTTTTAGACTTGGTGATAACGATGCGAAACGCCTGGAGTCTGGTTTCTCGTATTTTGATCAGTCTGATTTACAAAACCTTAATCGAGGAGAAGCTATTATGCGTGTAGGTTCAAGCAACAATGATTTTAACTTGAAAACCATTCGGCTGTCAGATGAAATCGAGGATTATTCTGAAACCATAATTAAGAATGTTCGCTTGAAATATGCAACTCCTAAAGAAGAAGTTGAAGAAATCCTTAATTCATTACTACTAAAAGTATCCACTAAATCCAGCGGTCATAGAGAAAGTTCAAATACAAGGATAAAAGAATCAAATGAAGAAATACCCACTACTATATCAAGTGAAATTTCTAATCCCAAAATTTCAGAGGAAGAGCGAAATCAATTAATTGCTTCAGAAAATACATCCCTTGAAATACGAACCCACACCTATCTGCAATCAATTATTAAAAAACTGGGGCAAGACCGAAACTTTATTGCAACCATTGAATCGCCAACAAGGGATGGCAATCGTATTGATATTCTCCTTGAACGAGACGGATTGAAAATAGGATTTGAAATTTCAGAAACCAACAAGCCAACTTACGAAGTTGAGAATATTAAGAAATGTTTAAAGGAAGGTTGTATTCCCGTAGTAATGGTTTCAAAGAACAAAAAGCATTTAGATGCAATTGAGAAATTATCTTTAGAAAAACTTTCAGTAAAAGATATACAACTAGTGAAATTCATTCAACCAGATGCCATAGCACCACTTTTGGATTTATATATCACACCACCTCAGAGAAACGAAGAAATAATAAAAGGATTTAGGGTGGTAACTGAATTTGAAAATTCAGACAATGAACAAATAAAAGGCATCAAATCCAAGCTCAAAAGAATATTTAAGCCGAAAAAATAAAGTTCCGTATTTCCTTTACTTTTTTCCACAAAGGAATTAACTTAGGGCTTAAAACCTTGAAAATATGAATGTTGGAATATTTATACGGGTAAGCACCCTAGACCAAGTAAACAACACCGACTCGGTAGAAACCCATATTGAGCGTGGAAAACTCTACGCTCAAGCACGAGAGTGGAACGTTGTTAAAATATACAATCTTGCCGGAGTATCGGGCAAGAGCACCATCAATCACAAACAGACCCATCAAATGTTTGATGATATTTGTTCTGGAAAAATTGATGGTGTCATCATCAGTTCCTTAAGTCGCTTGGCACGGAATACCTCAGAACTCCTTGAATACAGTAAGTTTTTTGAAGAGCAGAACGCTTCATTAATATCGATTAATGAGTCGCTTGATACTTCCACAAGCGGAGGTAAGTTCTTTTACACCCTCCTTTCTGCACTTTCTACCTATGAAAGAGAAATCACCTATGAGCGTCAAATAGCAAGTCTCAATTACCGCAGAAAGCAAGGGAAGTTTACAGGGGGAATGGTTAGCTATGGGTATAAAATAGTAGACGCCGAAGTTGTTATTAATGAAGAAGAAGCTCCAGTCCGCAGATTGATCTATGACATTTTTTTGGAACACAGAAGGATGAGCACCACCGCAAACGAATTGAATAAGCGAGGATATGTATCACGCAAAGGGAAACTCTGGTCAGACACTACGGTAAGGAGGTTGCTCATGAATACCGATGCAAAAGGAATGCGCAAATGCAATTATCGAGGACAAACATCCAAAGATAATCCTTCAGGCATTAAACCACATTCAGAGTGGCAGTATCTGCCATGTCCAGCACTTATCTCGGAAGAAAAGTGGGATGAAGTAAATGCAATCATCCGTGACCAAGAGAAGGGAAGTGTCTTTAAACAACCGCTCAATTTACGAGTGCATCTATTCACTGGTTATTTGAAGTGTGCAGAAGGTCATAAAATGAGTATAAAATCTAAAAGCAACCGATACACCTGTAAGAAATGTAAATATGGAATTGGTAAGGATGATTTGGAAGAAGTGTTTTTGAGTAGATTAAAACAGTTCCTTATTTCCGACCAAGAACTTTCAGAATATAACAAATCAAATATTCAAGAATTACAATTGAAAACTGATGAGATTGAGTTTGCCCAAAGTGAACTACAAAAACTTGAAGACAAACTTGAAAAGTTGGTTGACCTCAACATCCAAGGTGAAATTCCAACCAAAGGATTTAAAAAACATTACGAACCCATTTATATTCGAAAGGAAAATTTAGAAACAACTATCAAAGATTCAAAATTAGAATTAGAACAGTTACAACAAGCGAAATCATCGTTTGATGTCATAGCCAATAAATCATTGAATTTTTACCACAATTGGAAAGACCTTGATAGAGGAGAAAAACGTTCTGTTGTAGAGTCCATCACAAATGAAATCATTTTTGATAATAAAAGCATCGTATTTAAACTTAAACAGATAGCACCGCTATCTTCTTTGGAATTATCCACAAATGGTCAACAACGAGGCACAACGTCGTCATCAAAGGCGGGTTGGTCAAAGTAGTGGAAGGCTATGTAAACAAAGGACAGGAAATCGCCGTGGAAGGAAAACTCACCACCCGTTCCTGGGAAGACAAAGAAGGCAACAAACGCTATATCACAGAGGTGGCGTGTAACGAGTTGTTGTTGATGGGGAAATAGTAAAATTCCAAGTTTCAAAATCCAAATTCCAAGCAGGGCTAATTCTTGTTTGGAATTTTGTGTTTTGTATTTTGTTACTTTTAAATTAAAGCTTTAGATAAAACTCCTTCACCATCTCCTTAAATTCCTCCGTATACTGATGTCGGGAGATTTCAAGTATCAGCTCCTTTTCCTCCACTATTTTTTCCGTAAAGGAAAACTGCAATAAGCTCCTTTTTATAGTAGCGTTTTTTGTGCCGCGAACGCGGGTAATATATTTAGGGAAGAGGTTATAATTTTGTGTCGTTCTGATAAACTTTTCCTCTTCAGGAAATGGAATTATCACTGCAAATTCCCCTGCATCGGTAAGCAATTGGGACGCATAAGCCACAAGGTCTTCAAAAGGCAAACTGTCATTAAAACGCGCTTTTTTTCTGTTTTCAGGAAGGTCCACTTCTCTTTCGTTAGGAACAAAGTACGGTGGATTGGAAACAATCAAATCATATTTTTCATCTTCCGGTTCCTCTGCAAACTCATCCAGTGAAGCGTGAAAACAAAACAGTCGGTCTGCCCATGTGGAATTTTCAAAATTCTCGACGCATTGCTCATATGCATCTTCATCGATTTCTATGGCGTCAATTTGTGGTGCATCACTGCGTTGTGCCAGCATCAGGGCAATCAAGCCGGTTCCTGCTCCAATATCCAAAACAGTTTGTGGATTTTTTTCCAAAGAAACCCAACTGCCCAGCAAAACCCCGTCTGTACCCACTTTCATGGCACAACGGTCTTGTTCTACAATGAATTGTTTAAATGAAAAACTCATTTTTGAAATTAGTTAGTAATGGTGAATGGTTAGAGGCGAGTTGTGAAATGTAAAGAAACATCTTTAAAAGTCTTAATACTTAATACTCAAATCTTAATACTAATTAAAGATACATTTCAATCAACCCTTCGGGTGTATCTAAGAGCAGGGTTTTGCTTTTCTTATCCACTTTTTTGATAAAATCATCATTTACGGGAATGAGTATTTGCTTACCGTCGCGTTCTATTTCAAAAAGTGCCTGAGCAGCGCTGTCATTGACCCCTTTTACAATACCTATTTTTCCAAAATTTACATCTTCTGCGCTAAAGCCAATGATCTCGTGGTAATAAAACTGATCATCCTCCAGTTCGGGAAGGAAGCTCAAAGGAAGATATACATCCAGTCCGATAATTTCATCGGCTTTTTGTTCAGTATCCACATCTTCAAACCGCACGCGCAGCAAGGTAGATTTGTGCAGCCCGCTTTGTTCAATAAAAAATGGAATCAAGTTGTTGTTGTAATCAACAAAAACCGATTCCATTTCAGTGTACAATTCGGGTTCGTCTGTATCAAGTTTGATTAAAACCTCCCCCTTGAAGCTGTATTTTCTAACGATTTTGCCCAGGTAGAAACATTCTTCCTTTTGCATCGTTTATTGAATTAAGCTTCTTTTTTCTCTTCTTCTGCTTCTTCAGCAGGAGCATCTTCAGCTTTTGGAGTTTCCTCAGCTTTTGGAGCCTCTTCTACAGGAGCTTCCTCTGCTGCAGGAGTTTCTTCAACTTTAGATTCAGCTTCAGGAGCAGCTTCCTGAGTTTCCTCAGCAGCTTCTTCTGTTGCTTCTTCAGCAGTTGCTTCGGCTTCAGCCTCAGCAGCAGCAGCCATACGTTTTTCATTCACAGCTTTTTCAGCGGCAAGTGCGTCAGCTTTTGCTTTTGCTTCAGCTTTGGAAAGTCCTTCTTTTTTAGCAGAAATTCTTCCTGCTTTTTCCTCTAACCAAGCCTGAAACTTCTCTTCAACTTGTTCTTCGGTTAAAGCGCCTTTTGCAACTCCTCCTAATAAGTGTTTTTTCATCATAACACCTTTATAGGAAAGAATGGCTCTTGCAGTGTCTGTAGGTTGTGCACCATTTTGCAACCATTTTACTGACCCGTCAATATCAAGATTGATCTCAGCGGGGTTGATGTTTGGGTTGTAAGTTCCCAGTTTTTCAAGGTACTTACCATCCCTTGGTGAACGTGCGTCAGCAGCCACAATCCAGTAAAAAGGCTTCCCTTTTTTACCGTGTCTTTGTAATCTAATTTTTACAGGCATATTTAAATTAATTTTTGAGGTTCTCGACCTCGGTTATAATTGAGGGCGCAAAGATACTATAAATTTTGTATTTACGATTTAAAAACAGCAAATTAAGATTGAAAAGTTTAAATAAAAGCTTTTTTTCATTAGGTTTGTAAAATTATATAAGGATTTTAACTTTCTAGCGTTTGATGAAAGAAACATCCACAATTGTAAAATATATGAGAACCTTTATGCTATTTTTATTTGCAGCTGTTGCCCTGATTGGCTGTGAAGACATTCAAACAAACAATCCTGCGATGCAGGCCAGCCTTAATGACGAACTTTACAGGGCGATTGATGCACGTGCAGAAATCAACCCTAACGGATCTGTTGTCATTCAGGGAATTACCGATTTGGAGACACTAACCCTTACATTGAGTGGAAGCTCAGAAGGTGTTTATACCCTTGGCGGGGAAGGAACAAACAGAGCTGTTTTTGAAGATTTCCTGGGCTCTGTATACACAACAAGGCCTTTTGGTGACGGCGAAATCATTATTGAAAATTCCTCTGACAACACATTGACAGGTAGATTCAGTTTTAATGCATACCGCTTTGGCCTTGATACTTTAAATGCCCGTGGCGGTGTTTTTTACAGGGTTCCCATCATTGCAGGTTCAACTGAAGAACCTATACTTTCAGATAATGACCTAACAGCAGTAGTTGACGGGGAAAATTTTACAGCGGCACAAATTGTGGTCCTTAATGAATTTGGGGAAATTGTAATAAATGCCGCTTCATTAAACGGTACTGCAATAGCCCTTGAATTTCCGGATACTATTACTGAAGGGGAATATACAATTCAAGATGATGGAGATGAAATTTCTTTAATCTATCTTTCCGGGGATGACGCTGAGGGACTGAGTGGTACATTGGTTATAGTTTCACATGATACAGTGGAAAATATAGTTACCGGTACTTTTGAATTTGAAACTGCAGACCACATCATAACAGAGGGTCAGTTTACCATATATTATTAAACCTAACAAGCATCCATATCAAAACGTCCGGGGTATTAAATCCCGGACGTTTTTTTATTATTGTTAATAACTAAACTTTTATTTCAGCATAAAGATTTAGTATTTTTAAAGGCTGATTTTTCTCGCCAAAAACCCTGATGTATGTACCTGATTTTTGATACCGAAACCACCGGATTGCCTAAAAATTTCAACGCTCCTATCTCTGACACAGATAACTGGCCGCGTTGTATCCAGATTGCCTGGCAATTGCACGATGCCATGGGTAACCTTGTCGAAAGTCAGGATTATTTAATTCAACCGGACGGATTCAACATTCCTTTTGACGCCGAAAAAATCCACGGCATTTCCACAGAACTGGCCGAAAAAGAAGGAATCCCCCTCGACAAAATGTTGACCCTTTTTAATGAAGCATTGGGCAAAGCCAAATTTATCGTGGGACAAAACGTGGGCTTTGACATCAACATAATGGGCGCTGAGTTTTACCGAAAAAACACAGAAACCCCACTCACAAAACTCCCCGTACTGGACACCTGTACGGAACATACCGCACAACTCTGCCAGATTCCCGGTGGACGCGGCGGAAAATTCAAACTCCCCACCTTAACCGAATTACACGAGTATTTGTTCAACAAACCTTTTTCAGAAGCGCACAATGCCACTGCAGATGTTGAAGCAACTACCCGTTGCTTTCTTGAACTCATAAGACGCCAAGAGTTTACTGCAAAACAACTGGATGTTCAGCCAGATTATTTTGAAAATTTCTCCGAAGCAAACCCAAAACCAATCGAACTCATTGGGTTAAAGCACATCAACCTGAAAAAGGCCTCAGAGAAAATCAGGAAAGAACTGGAAAAAGACAGTTCAGAGGATATTTCGCTGGCAGACATCAAACAAAATATAGCCGATTTAAAAGAAGTCCCATTCGCACATCTGCACAACCATTCCCAGTTTTCGATTCTACAGTCCACATCAAGCACACAGGACCTTGTAAAAGCAGCTGCAGAAAACAACATGCCGGCACTTGCCATCACCGATACCGGAAATATGATGGGCGCCTTTCACTTTGTAAAAGCCGTGGCCAACCACAATGCAAAAATCACCAAGGAAGCCGAAGAAAAAGAAGAAACACCGCAACTTATCAAACCCATTGTGGGCTGCGAATTTTTTGTATGTGAAGACCGTACCAATAAAAACACCAAAGACCACGGTTATCAGGTGGTTTTTCTTGCCAAAAACAAAAACGGCTACCACAACCTGGCAAAAATGGCCTCCATTTCCTATACCGAAGGCTTTTATTATGTCCCGCGTATCGATAAGGAAGTGGTGGAAAAATACAAAGAAGACCTTATTGTACTCACTGGAAGTTTGTATGGCGAGGTGCCTTCAAAAGTGCTAAACATTGGAGAAAATCAAGCTGAAGAAGCCCTGCTATGGTGGAAAGAACACTTCGGTGACGACCTCTATATCGAGCTCAACAGGCACCACCAGGAAGATGAAGACCGCGTGAACCCGGTGCTAATTGAATTTGCAAAAAAACACAACGTCAAAGTAGTTGCCACAAATAACACCCACTACATCAATCAGGAAGATGCCAATGCGCACGATATTTTACTCTGTGTCAAGGATGGTGAAAAGCAGGGAACACCCATAGGCCGCGGAAGGGGGTATCGCTACGGACTGCCCAACCAGGAATATTACTTTAAGAGCACAGAAGAAATGAAAGCCCTTTTTAAAGACATTCCAGAAGCCATTTTCAACATCAAAGAAGTCATTGACAAAGTAGAGACCTTCACGCTTGCGCGAAATGTGTTACTGCCCAAGTTTGATATTCCGGAAGAATTCATTCAGGAAAACGATGAAGACGGAAAGCTGGGAGAAAACGCATACTTAAAACACCTTACCTATGAAGGTGCAAAAAAAAGATATTCTGACATCACAGATGAAATCCGTGAACGACTTAACTTTGAACTCGATGTCATCGCCAATACAGGTTACCCCGGATACTTTTTAATTGTTCAGGATTTTATTGCTGAAGCTAGAAAAATGGGTGTATCCGTAGGTCCCGGAAGGGGTTCTGCCGCAGGTTCTGCCGTGGCTTATTGTTTGGGGATTACCAACATTGACCCTATTGAGTACGACTTACTTTTTGAGCGTTTCCTGAATCCGGATCGTGTGAGCATGCCCGATATTGATATCGACTTTGACGACGAGGGCCGTAGCAAAGTGATGGATTATGTCATTGAAAAATACGGAGCCAGTCAGGTAGCACAAATTATCACGTATGGTACTATGGGAGGAAAATCTGCTATCAGGGATACCGCGCGCGTGCTCGACCTACCGTTGGGAGATGCAGACCGCATTGCCAAACTGATGCCGGCAATGACCAAACTACACAAAATTTTTGGGTATTCTGAAAGTGAACTCCGTAAAGCCTTCCGTGCTGAAGATTTGGAAAAAGTCAATGAATTGATCACCATATCCAAAGGTGATAACCTGCAGGCGCAGACTATTAATCAGGCGCGGATTTTGGAGGGTTCTGTCAGAAACACGGGTATCCACGCTTGTGGTGTGATTATTACGCCCGGTGATATTACCAACTATGTTCCGGTGGCAACCGCAAAAGACTCAGACCTATATGTCACCCAGTTTGACAACTCTGTCGTTGAAGAAGCCGGACTCCTGAAAATGGACTTTTTAGGACTTAAAAACCTAACCATTATCAAAGATGCGGTCGAACTGGTAAAGATTAAAAGAAACATCGACCTGGACCCGGACACGTTTCCGCTTGACGATGAAAAAACCTACGAACTGTTTCAACGAGGGGAAACGGTCGCTACCTTCCAGTATGAATCTGCCGGGATGCAGAAATACATGAAAGACCTGAAACCCACGGTTTTTGCAGATTTGATTGCGATGAACGCCCTATACCGCCCGGGACCAATAGAATACATCCCAAGTTTTATCAGAAGAAAAAATGGCGAGGAAGAAATCACTTATGACCTTCCTATTATGGAAAAATACCTGAAGGAAACTTACGGTATCACCGTTTATCAGGAGCAGGTGATGTTGCTTTCGCAAGAACTGGCAGGATTTACCAAAGGTGATGCCGATGTGTTGCGGAAAGCGATGGGTAAAAAAATCTTTTCGGTACTGGAAAAGATGAAGCCCAAATTCCTGGAAGGTGGAAATGCCAATGGGCATCCTGTGGATACTCTGGAAAAAATCTGGAAAGACTGGGAAGCCTTCGCCAGTTATGCCTTCAACAAATCCCACTCCACCTGCTATGCATGGATTGGCTATCAAACCGCTTACCTCAAAGCCAATTATCCCGCAGAATACATGGCAGCTGTGCTTTCAAACAACATGAACGACATCAAAGAAGTCACCAAATTCATGGAAGAGTGTAAGCGTATGGGCTTAGAAGTATTGGGGCCGGATGTCAATGAATCATTTTATAAATTTACAGTAAATGACCAAGGTGCCGTGAGGTTTGGGATGGGCGCTGTAAAAGGTGTCGGCGGCAATGCCGTTGCCACCATTGTTGAGAACAGAAAAGACGGTAAATACAAATCGGTTTTTGATCTGGCAAAACGCATCGATTTAAGGTCTGCAAACAAAAAAGCCTTTGAAAATCTTGCTCTGGCAGGTGGCTTTGACAGTTTTGACACCCACCGTGCTCAGTATTTACACGATGAGGGCGATGGGATTATTTTCCTCGAAAAAGTGTTGCGATATGCTGCCAAATTTCAGGAGAATGAAAACTCCTCACAAATCAGTTTGTTTGGCGAAGCCAGTGATGTACAAATTCCCGAGCCAGAAGTGCCCCCCTGTGAAGAATGGGGCACCATGAAAAAACTCAAATTGGAAAAAGAAGTGGTGGGCATCTATATTTCAGGCCACCCGCTCGACGATTTTAAAACCGAAATAAACACTTTTTGCAGAAACCGCATAGCCGACTTTTATCATTTGGAAAAATTTGTCAATAAAGAAATGATTTTTGGCGGAGTCATTACCGAAGTGCAACACAGAGTTTCCAAAAACGGCAAAGGCTGGGCTTCCTTTATCATAGAAGACTACAGTGATTCTTTTGAATTCAGGATTTTTGGTGAGGAGTATCTCAAATTTCGCCATTTTCTTATTCCCAACGGATTTTTATTCTGCAGAGTCTTTGCAAAAGAAGGCTGGATCAATAAAAATACCGGTGAAAAAAGCGATATGCGCATTCAGTTTAATACCATTCAGCTGTTGCAGGATATTTTAGAAAATAATTCAAAAAAACTCACCATTCAGTTTAAGATGGATGAGATTCTCGATGCCCAGGTAGAGGCATTAAAAAACCTACTAAAGTCACACAAAGGCAACCACTCCTTAGACTTTTACTTTTTTGAACCTGAAGAAAACATCCAGTTACAGTTGAGCAGCAGAAAGCAAAAGGTTCAAATTTCGCAAGAGTTGCTCGATGCCCTTGACAAGGAAAACTTTTTGTACAAGCTCAATTAAATATAACAATTGCTAATAAGTTTATAACCAAAACTGATTTGAATTTTGTAAGTTTTGGCAACTATTTTGACTAAATTTGTAAACTATTAAAAACAAAAATTATGGCATTAGAAATAACAGATGCAACGTTTGAAGAAACGGTGCTAAAAAGTGATAAACCCGTATTGGTTGATTTTTGGGCAGCTTGGTGTGGCCCTTGCAGAATGGTGGGACCCATCATTGAAGAAATCAGTAAGGACTATGAAGGCAAAGCCGTTGTGGGCAAGGTAGATGTAGATGCAAATCAGGAATTTGCAGCAAAATATGGAGTGAGAAATATCCCTACAGTTTTAGTGTTTCAAAATGGAGAAGTTGTGGGACGTCAGGTTGGCGTTGCCCCAAAGACAACTTATGCTGAAGCATTGGATTCGCTCCTTTAATAAATAAATATTAAATAAAATGAAAAGGTTTAGCAAGTTGTTAAACCTTTTTTTATTTTTAGAAAAAAATTAGACAATGAGTAAACCCACAAAAGTTCAGGACACAATAGACATTAAATTACTGGATGAAAGAAAAGTTTTTCTCTGGGGACAGGTAGATGATGACTCGGCCAAGCATGTGGTTGACCGTTTGCTATATCTCGATGCCCTTGAAAAAAAGGACATTCATTTATATATCAACAGCCCGGGAGGCTATGTCACATCAGGCTTTGCTATATATGATTGTATGAAATCATTAAAAAGTGATGTTTCGACAATTTGTACCGGTTTTGCTGCTTCCATGGGTTCGATTTTGCTCTCAGCGGGAACCAAGGGAAAACGTTTTATCCAGCCACATGCCAGGGTGATGATCCATCAGCCAAGTGGCGGCGCGCGCGGACCTGCAAGTGATATTGAAATCACAGCCCAGGAAATTTTAAAGACCAAAGAGCTAAGCGCAAAAATCCTCGCTGAAAATTGCGACCAAAAAGTGGAAAAAATCCTCAAAGATTTTAATCGTGACCACTGGATGGATGCAAAAGAATCGGTCGATTATGGTATTGTCGATAAAGTGATAAAGTAAACGAAACGAACCCTAGGTTTTGAAACCGTCAAGGGTGGATAAAAAATGGACATACAAACGCAAATCAACGAAATAACAGGGTTTAAAAACCTTGAACTCCTCGCCACACAAGTGGTGGAAGGGTTTATTTCGGGTTTGCACAAGAGTCCGTTTCACGGGTTTTCATCAGAATTTGCTGAACACAAAGTGTACAATTCCGGCGAAAGTACTAAACATATTGACTGGAAATTATTTGCAAAAACAGATAAGCTGTTCACCAAGCGTTATGAAGAGGAAACCAACCTGCGTTGTCACCTCATCATTGACAATTCCACCTCGATGCACTACCCCGCAAAAAAGGAATTCAACATCAACTCTTTAAATAAAATTGCATTTTCGGCTTTGGCCGGTGCCGCAGTGATGAATTTACTCAAACGGCAACGGGATGCCGTGGGTCTCAGTGTCTACTCTGATGAATATGAGTTTTATGCCCCGGAAAAAGGCAGTGAACGTCACCATCAGATGTTACTCGATAAACTCAATGAAGCCGTCACCACAAAATCAAAAGACAAAAAAACCGAAACCTATCAATTTCTGCATCTCATTGCTGAAAAAATGAAACGCCGCTCACTGGTATTTTTGTTTTCAGATATGTTTCAGGACAACCTGGAAGAGGAAAAACTTTTTGAAGCCCTGCAACACTTAAAATACAACAAACACGAGGTCATTCTGTTTCATACCATAGATAAAGGCAAAGAGCTTCACTTTGACTATGACAACAAGCCCCGCCGTTTTGTGGATGTGGAAACCGGAGAGTTCATGAACCTGTATCCGGATTCCATCAAAGAGAATTATGAAAAAGCAGTTGCTGCTTATTTCAAAGAGTTGAAATTAAAATGCGCACAATACAGAATAAAATATGTAGAAGCTGATGTGCAAGCAGGCTTTTCAAAAATTTTGACCACCTATTTAATTGAAAGACAAAAGTTCACTTAAAGATTTCAAAATTTTTAAATATTTTGTTTGTGTAAACTAAAATAGGGTGTATATTTGCCCTCGCTAATAAGCAAACGGTCTGGTAGTTCAGTTGGTTAGAATACCTGCCTGTCACGCAGGGGGTCGCGGGTTCGAGTCCCGTCCAGACCGCTAAATGGGAAATCAAATTTCCTCAAAACCTTGTAAATCTTATGATTTGCAAGGTTTTATGTTTTTAGGGCAATCATATAATTTCATATCATTTGCATCTAAAAGGTCACAAATCGTCAACATATTTTTTTATCTGCGATTATGTTGACAGATTGACGTAACTTACTGGTGTTAGTATAGTTGATTTGACTTTCGTCTCACTAAATGTTTAATCATTAAAGACGACAATTATGCGAACTTCATCAACATTTTCAATATTGTTTTGGGTGTACGGAAAACGTGCTGTAAACAACAAAGCAAATATCTACATTCGGGTTACCTTAAACGGTAAACGTGTCAACATTAGTCTCAAGAAGAAAATCAATATTTCTACTTGGGATGAAAAACTACAAAGAGCAAGTGGGACCGATAAGGATTCCCGTATTCTCAATCTTTACTTGAACGAAGTACAATCAAAAGTATATAGGATTTACGAAGATTTCAAGAGGGATGAAGTGCCTTTCACTTCCCAAATGGTCAAAGCCAAATTTTTAGGCGAAGATAAAACACGTTTTTCCTTTCAAAACCTTGTTGATTACTACAATGAAAAGATGCAACATAAGTTGCATAGGAATACGATGGGTCAATATAAGACCAGTCAACGTTATATGATGGAATATATTCTAAAGGAATACAAACTGACAGACATCCCACTTTTCAATCTTGAATATGGTTTTATCGTGGGCTTTGAAGATTTTCTTCGGTCGTATGTACCTAAAAGCGGACAATCTAAAATTGGCAATAATACCGCAATGAAGCATATTAAGCGTTTACGCAGAATGGTTACTCTTGCCTATCGGATGAAATGGATTGAAAGAGACCCGTTTGTCAATTTTAAAATGAAAATTGAAAAGAAAGAACGTGGTTTCCTTACAGATTTTGAATTATTAAGTATTGAAGATTTGTCTTCTTCCATAGAGCGTCTTATGGTTGTGAAAGATTTATTTGTTTTTAGTTGTTACACCGGTATTTCTTATGTTGACATTGTACAATTAAATGAAGATAATATTGTAATGGGTATAGATGGTAGTCCTTGGATAATGGCCGAAAGAGTAAAAACAGGTGCACCATTCAAAATTCCACTATTACCCAAAGCTGCAATCTTAATAGATAAATACAAAGACCATTATAGAACCAATGACACATCCAATCTTTTGCCCAAGTTATCTAATCAGAAATTGAACAGTTATTTAAAGGAAATCGCTGACCTATGTGGTATCAAAAAAAACCTGACTTTTCATATGGCGCGCCATACTTTTGCTACCACAGTAACTTTAAGCAATGGTGTTCCAATAGAGACAGTATCTAAATTATTAGGGCATACCAAACTATCCACAACACAAATCTATGCAAGGGTCGTTGAGAGGAAAGTGAGTGATGATATGGCGCTTCTCAAATCAAAAATTGGTTGATGAAATTTTATAAGCATTTACTAACTGTTGAAATCTTCAATTGAGATTTTAACAGTTTGCATTTTCATTCCACTACCTTTACAGACTAAAATAGTGTGTATGATTATAAAGGTAAAATGGGAAGATTTTAAAGAAGAAATCGATGGGTTTGTATCTACTGGAAATGCAATTGTCGATAAATATAGGTCTTCAAAAACAGAAGATGAATTTAATAATTTTAAGGAAGAAAAACAATCTTGGGAAAATACTGTTGTTAGCTATGTTCGAGCATCTTTTGAACCAGAAAACAGAAATTTTGCAAATGAGTTTAAAGCTCAAAGAGGATATAATACTGGCTTTAAATTAGGGACTGACCAAAAAATTAAAAATGAAATTCAAGCCCTAAAAGATGAAATCAACGGGCTTGACTACTACTTGAAAATGTTATTCATTTCAGATGCAATTGTAAGGCCAGATGAAATTGATTTGAATGAACGTCAAAATCTTGACACCGAAGGCATACTCGAACTAATACTTTCAAAACTATATGACCTTTATAAAGATGGTAAATACCATTCTATTAACTGGATTCTTGAAGGCAATGGAATTAAATTAAACGGTCGTGGCGAAGATTGGGACTATGGAAGAATGCTTGAAAACCGAGGATTTATTGAATGTATGAATGGCAGGAATGTAAATGCCAAACTGAAATTGGAAGGTAAATATGCCATTGAGCAATCAAGAAAAGCCCAGACAACGGACTATTCCAAAATTAGTAATTCCGATGAGGAACTGAAAGAACTTATAAAACAGGTTCTCTCGAAAATTGAAGGTTTAGGTTTTGGACAGCAAATTATTTTCGACGAGTTCGATGAGCTTCGCGATGACATTCCGCATTTGAGCAAAAAGTCATTTGGTCAATTATTAAAATCGAAACTTGGCGATTTAGTAACAGCCAAGGCATTTGATAAGGCATTAGCGAGCGAAATATTCAAAGAATTTACAAGTCAAGTATTGCCATTTTAATTTATGAGGTTACGCAATACGTGTTTTCAGATAAACAACGTATCTATGGTAAATCTACAGTTTCCTTCTTCGTAAATAATCTTGAGCCAGATGATAGTGTAACACGAACTTTTGAGAGTGAAGATGAGACCGTGAATTGGCTTATGGACAATGACGATTACCCAAGAATGTTATTTGAAAACCTATTTCACACATCCAATTCTGTAATATTTCATTGCGGTGTTAAAGAGCCTATTACAAATTCCTATTCAAATGCTGTAAAAATTATATTGACATTTTTCTTTCACAACAACCATACGCTATCAAACAAACTTCATCCACAAAGAGGCAGATGATACATTAAATAGTGTGATTAATTTCTGATTTCATACTGCTGATTAATCTTTGCACAGCCTGTGCATCGATTAATTTGTATCTTTGTCAAACTTTATGAAAATATTCTTTTCCATATCAATGTCAATTTTATT
>CAXBIQ010000021.1:0-32162 GCA_963975935.1 uncultured Flavobacteriaceae bacterium | reverse complement strand
TTTTAACAATGAAATTAATGTTTAAAAACGGTCAACTCTAATCAGGGAAGTTCATTTTTGACGTAGGAATGTAAGACGTAGGACGTAACACAAATTCAAAACCGATGTCATGTCGTGATTTTTATTTAGCGCAGCGCAGCAAGCGGAGTAAAAATTGTATCGAGACAAATCAGGTTCCGGGTTCAAGGTTCAAAGTTCCGGGTTTAAAACTATTGACCGTTACCCAATCCAAAGTTAGAAGTTAGAGGGTATACACCTTTGCTTCGTGTTTCTTAGTGTCCTTATGTCTTAGTGGCGAAACTGAGATCTCGGATGTAAGACAAATCAGGTTCAACATTTACAGTTCAAGGTTCAAAGTTCCGGGTTCAAAACTATTAACCAAAGAAATCAAAGCCTCAACAAAAAACAGCTAACCCTAAACCGGTATTAAGTATAAATAACTAAGAAAAATACATTAGTAAAGCGGAATCATGACCTGGTGCCGGCGGCTGCCGTCTTTTGCGCTGGGCTCAAAAAGGATGAGGTGCAGTACCGTATTGGGTTCTTCCTTTTCAGCTTCCACCGTAAAACTAAAAGTTCCCCATTGCGGCGCTCCGGCAGCGGTGGTTCCATAGCCATCTTTGAGCTCCCTGTGCCCGTCCTCAATAACCCAGTTATAGGTTCCTTCAAAGAGTTGGGCGGTTCCTTCCACAAGGAAGGTGTTTTCATCTTGTCGCTCCACGGTGACATCACGAAACCGCTCGTTGGAATAGGTCTCGCCTTCAGACAGAAATGCATCATCGTTGCTCTTGTCTTCACCGGTATTTTTTTCTGTTTGATCAAGGATTTCAGCTTCCGGAGCTTCGTTTTTCTTTTCATTGCTGTTGCAGCTGAGAAACAGCAGGACGGTAAATAGGTAGAGATATTTCATTTTAGTATTGAGTATTGACTGCAAAGTATTAAATATAATGAATTATTTTTTGCTTACAACTAACATTGTAAAATTGCTGATTTGCTGATGCGCTGATTCGCAAATAGGCAGATTCGCAAATGCGCTGATTCGCAAATCCGGTTTCGACTCCGCTCAACCTCCGGTTAATTAAATCTTTCTTTTCAAACACCACGAAAATCTGATTCGCAAATTCGCAAATTCGCAGATGAGCAAATCAGCAATTAGGCAAATCCAACAGCTTTTTAAAAATGCTTATTTCATTAAGCAAAAAATACCTATATTTGTATAATAAAAGAAGCAGTTATGGAGCATATCATTGAAAAATCAGAACAAAAAATTAATTGGGTATCGTTGGATTTTACACGCAGTTTAATGAATGTGATCCAATGGGATGCGCGATTGATTGGGATTAAAGGAGCTCGGGGGGTTGGAAAAACCACGATGTTATTGCAATATATCAAAATGAATCTGCCTGATCCAAACAGTAGATTATATGCCAGCCTGGATTCCCTTTGGTTTGCAGAAAACAAACTCAGTGCATTGGCTGATTGGTTTGTCAAAAGGGGAGGACGTTATTTGTTCCTCGACGAGGTGCATAAATACCCAAACTGGTCACAGGAAATAAAAAATATTTATGATGATTATCCTGATTTGCAAATAGTCTTCACCGGCTCTTCCTTACTGGAAATACTCAATGCACGTGCAGATTTAAGCCGCAGGGCCGTGAGTTATCAGTTACAGGGTTTATCCTTCCGGGAATATTTAAACCTTACGCAGCAAACCCGGTTTCCGGTATACCCGCTAGGGGAAGTTATCAAAAACCATCAACACATTGCTCCTGAAATCCTGAAAGAAATAAAACCCTTACAACATTTTTCAACCTATTTAAAAACCGGTTATTATCCCTTCTTTTTAGAACACCCGCAATTATACCATTCCAAAATTGAGGAAGTGATGAATTTTATCCTGGAAGTTGAACTGCCCATGGTGCGCCAAATGGATATTGCTTATGTAACTAAAATAAAACAATTGCTGCAAATCATTGCCACCTCTGTTCCTTTTATGCCTAATGTGAGCAAACTGAGCCAGAAAATTCAAATCAACCGCAACACCCTGGTCATCTATTTACAATATCTTAATGAAGCATGTATCACTAAAAACCTGTATCGTGATATCCATGGCATCAGCAAACTCAAAAAACCGGACAAGATCTATCTTGAGAACACAAACCTCTTGTATGCTTTGGTGGGTGAGACCGTCAATACAGGCAATCTGCGGGAAACCTTTTTTATTAATCAGGTAGGGCAACAACACAGCATAGCCTATGCTTCCAAGGGCGATTTCAAGGTAGATGATACGCATACTTTTGAAGTGGGCGGTCAAAACAAAACCCCCCGGCAACTCACCGAAATCCCCAACGCTCACATCGCCGCAGACAATATCGAAATCGGCACCCAACAAAAAATCCCCCTTTGGTTGTTTGGGTTTTTGTATTAGCCTTCAGCTTTCAGCTATCAATTTGGCTGATTCGCAAATTCGCTGATTCGCAAATTCGCTTTAAAAAAGCATATAGTCAAATTCCAATTTTCAAAATTTGAAATCCTAAATTTGAAATGATATATTTGAAATGCTGATTCGCAAATGGCAAATGCGCAGATTCGCAACAAAAGCAAATAAGCAAAACCGCAGATTCGCAGATTCGCAAATTCGCAAATCAAATCAGCAAAAGCGTATATTCGTAAATCTGAAAACAATAAAACATGAAAACCTTCTACTTCGAAAAACTAGATGTTTGGCAAGATGCAAGGGCATTTGTAAAGAACATCTATGATATCACATCTGATTTTCCCGCTGAAGAAAAATTTGGTTTAGTGAGTCAGTTAAGAAGAGCATCAATAAGTATTCCTGCAAACATTGCTGAAGGAATGTCACGAGGAACAGAAAAAGATAAAGCACGATTCATCAATCAAGCTTTCAGTTCAGCAATTGAAGTTATAAATTTATTAATACTTGCAAATGATTTACAGCTTATTACCGATGAAAAATATGAGGCATTGAGAAGTGAATTGGAAAAAATCACTAATATGCTGAATAGTTTGTATAAAAAGTTTGAGAAATAGGGGATATGCTAATCCGCAAATCCGCAAATAGACAAATTCACATCAAAAAAAAAAATAACAAACCCTTCACCATGACTATCTCCTAAGTCATTCCGAAAAAGTTTAGCTTTTTTTGGTTTTAATTCCAAAAAAGTCATATTTCTAAAAAGAAACAGACACTATGATATCCCGGTATTTAGAACTTACAATAGCATCAAAACTAAATAAAAGCAATTACTGCGGTTTTATTTTTACGATTTTATCGCCTTGCATAATTACAAGCTCACTATTTTTCTCTTTTTTAAATTCTATAAGTTTTTCATAGACCGTTTCAAGCCCCATGAGAATCTTATCTCTTAATTCAAGTTGTTTTTCTTTTTTTGTCATAAAATTCTTTTAGTTTATGAAACTTACCCTCATTGGAAACTATAATATCTTCTTCTCCAAATTTTTGGGCAATCAATTCGTGTTTTCCAAATGAATTGTCAAAAATTAAAGCACTGTCTACTATACTTAAATAGTTTTCAAATAAATTAATGATTCCTTTTATATACCTTCTTTCAATAACGTTTTCAGGGATATTGTGGCCACCTTCTTGAACCCTTATTTTTACTCGCTCCTTAGCCAGTTCAATATTGTTTAACCAAAAAAAAAGGATTGTTATAGTGTACCCCTGTTTTTTAGCTTTTAGTATTTTCTTTTTGTGGGTTTTGCTTGAGAGCGTTGTTTCAAAGGCAAAACTTTTATTTCCTTCGAGAAGTTCATTGATTCTATTGATCATAATCCTTCCGGCTGAAAGGGAGAGAGACCCTTTGCAATCTCGTCAGCATTCACAAACTCTTTACACTTTATTATTTCAGGTAAAATAGTGTATGAAGCAGTAGTTTTACCTGCGCCATTGCAACCCGCAATAATATAAAGGTTTTTCTCTTCCATGCTTCACAAATTTACTCATTTTTTTATGAACTTGAAATGTTAACCTAACAATTTGATGACTGTATCAATTATTGGTTAAATTCGCATATAGGCAAATTCGCAACAAGAAAAGCAAATCCGCAGATTCGCCAACCTCCCTTCTCAGCCTTTGGCGGATTCGGAAGGCACGCCCGAAACTTTGAACTTTAAACCCGTCACCCGTCATCGGTCACCCAACACCCAACACCCAGAAAAGCAAATCAGCAGCTAGAAAAATCTACAGAAATTCAAAAACATTCCTTACAGACGGTTACATTTAAAAAAAATCTTACATTTGCCGCCGCTAATAAAAAAAACCAAATCATGAAAATTATTACTACAGCCGTGGTGGCTTTGTTTACTGCAACTTTATTTGCTCAGGAACCTACTGATTTTAACAGATTTTCCATCGAAGTCCAGGGCGGACTTCATATGCCTTTACAACTGGTTGAAAACATCGACCGTGCAGATTATACCGATTTCAGATCCGGTCAGGCCGGGGTGCGTTATATGTTCAATGAGTGTTTTGGTGCAAAACTCAGCTATGGTTATAACAGCTTTGAAGACAAAGAAAATGTAGATAACGGTGTGAACTACCACCGTGTGACCCTGGAAGGTGTTTACAATATGCAGTTGGCAAACCGTTTTGGAGTGCTGGCCCATGCCGGTTTAGGCTATGCTTCGGCGGCTCCTTCTAGCATTGATGAAAATGAGCAAACCGCCATCTTTACCCTGGGCCTTACCCCACAGGTAAAAGTATCAGACCGCGTGGCCGTGTTTGTAGATGCCACTTACCTTGTGAGTGCACACCAGCACTACTATTTTAACGGACAAGTGATCAACCGTGATTTTCAGGCACGCACGGCAGCCTTTGCAAACTTCAGCATTGGCGCTACAATCTATTTGGGTAAAAACACCACCCATGCTGATTGGGCTAAAAAATAACAGCCCCCTTTTTATGAAAAATATAGCCTGAAGCATACTGTTTCGGGCTTTTTTGTTCAAGGTTCAATAGTGATTGTGATTGGGGGGACGAGATTGCTTCGCTTCCAACTTCGTTGTTAGCTACCAATGACTTGCTGCTCCATACTATTTTTGCTTTAAGGGATCCCGGCTATGCCGAAATAGTATTAGGTTTTGAGTCTTTGCGAATGGAATTTCAGACTTTTTTTTATATTTGATTGTTTTTCAAAAAGAAAGACCCGCAACTTTCGTTTTGGGTCTTTCGGGGCTGGAGATGTGCCGGGTTATAGTGCCTGTATTATTGACAGGGCGTTATAACTACCGTTTTTCAGGGTGTACTGTACACTGTTGATTTCCTGGAAGAATTCAACGAGCAGGAAGTACATTGCGGTCCCTGAACCGGTGGGTACATCATCGGGTGTTAAAGTAACGGTGGTTGCTGCCAGGTCTATTGGCAGATTGACCACGTTACTTTGATACACCTGAGACTCACCTGTTGCAAAATCCAACATCATAAATGCTGCAGTAAAGCTCACGTGTGTGGCATACTCCGGCGGAACGATATTGTTTTGCGGGATGAGGTTTGCAATCACAACTTCACCCGTGGCCGTATCTAACGACCAGGGTTTTGTCATGACTGTTGTCAACTGGGATCGGGTGTTGAAATCGAACCCTTTTAAGAGCGCAAGACCTTGTGGCGTGGTCACACCAATGTCTACTTTACGCTGCCCGCGCGGCGAGACAGTGTCGTAGTTTTTGATTCTGGCCATCGTGCCGGTCAATCTGCCCGTAACGCGTTTGTCTTTCACGTTACGAATCAAATCGGCCGCGGCCCTGCGCAGCATTTTACCAGTGCCTGCACAGTGTGCAAACTCTGTCATGTTCTCCCGTGTCCTGATAAAGGATGGGTCCCTGAGGATTCGGTCTCTGCTCACACCGCCTTTTGTGCGAACTACGAATCCATCTTCTGTTTTAAAAAACGTCAGGTCATCGAGTGTCCCTTCGATTTTTAAAAGGCCTTTTTGTTTTGCCATATAAAAATGGTTTTAAATTAATAATGCAACAAACGTAATAAACGGTCTTAACCCTTGCAAACAGGGGTTTCCGAAAAGGTCTTGTTTTGCTTTTTTATACCCAACAAGGTTGTTTTTTTACTATATTTCCTCTACGGGAATATTTTTCCTAAATGGGACTTATTTTCCAAAAACGACCTTTTTTTCTAAGGGTAATCTGTTGGACATCACTTAAACAGGTATTTTACTATCAGTTCTGTGGGATTGAAGGATGTTGATTGCCGTGATGCATTTATAATGAACCCTGATGCTTTATCTATGGAGTATCTATGAAGTATCTATGGAGGATCTATGGAGTAGCTATAGAGAATCTATGGGGTGAGACAGTAAACTTGATACATGAGATTGTGGTATTATTTTATCAAGGGATTTTGGAGTGATTTTATGGATCTGGGATGGGAATTGGGGGTTTTGTGAGAGAAGGCTGAATGTTAAAATTAAAAAAGGCTTAGTAGCAGGGTTTTTTCCGGTTTATTATTAGCTGAGAAATTGTAGGAAATAATGTAAAAACAGTCGATAAAAAACTAAAAATACGGGATGAAGTGAATTTTTACTTAAGGCGTCATAACGTGTTGACAGGTAACGTATTGAATTTCATTTGTTAATAAACCTGTTAATAAATATGCACCTTATTTAGAATTAGTAAAGACAAAACTTCTTATACTTGTAATACTTAACCAAATAATATTTATTAACCAATTTTAAATTTTAAGCAAGATGTTTAAGTTAATTAATGATTTTACTTTACCTGATTAACTAAGCTGAATTGAAAGCTATGTGTTTTCAATTAGGATACAAAAAACGTGGGGATGTTTTTTTATAGTTAATATATCGGTAAAAAAATCGCTAGTATTTTTTGTTTATTCTAATTACAAGAGAATGCATAGGATTTGTATGTACCCCAAGGATATTGCCATCCTTACAGGGAAATCTGTTAAGACCGGCAATAATATTATCAATAAAATTAAAAAAATTAAGGGCAAGAAGAAGCACCAGGCCGTTACTATTGATGAGGTATGTGAATATCTGGACATTGATATTGAAATTGTAACTTCTATGCTCAAAAGTAATTAATCTATCCTTCAGCAAACTTGCTTACTGCTCTCAAACCAAATTATAAGCACCCAAGCCTGTATTCCAATTTCAAATTTTGATATACTGCATTTGAAATGCTAATTCGCAAATGCGCAAATGCGCAAATGCGCTGATTCGCCTATTCGCAGATGCGCAAATCACCAACCTTTAAAGCAAATAAGCAAATCCGCAAATTCGCAAATCAGCAAATGGAAAGCCATTTTAACGAAAACTTAACCCGTTTGTCGATAGAAACCCTACCTTTGCAAAATATTTTCCCCAAAACCTCATTTCTAAGTCCTTGGGTCGTCTAAGGAGTTGATGGTGCGTGTGTTGGGGATGTTTCATTTTAAAAGGAATCAAATTGGAAAGAACTAAAATCGCCATTATTGGCCTGGGTTATGTGGGATTGCCCCTCGCAAGGCTCTTTGCCACAAAATATCCCGTGGTGGGCTATGATATCAATGCAAAACGCGTTGACGAACTCCAAAACGGTCATGACAGTACCCGTGAAGTGGAAGATGCAGGTCTCAAAGCCGTACTTCTTAAAAGAAACCCTTTTGGCTTCTCCCCGGAGTCTGAGCTAAACGGCAACGGACTCTTTTGCACCAAAGGTCTTATCGATATACAGGAAGCACAGGTGTATATCATTACCGTGCCCACACCCGTTGATAAAAACAACCGTCCGGATTTGACACCCCTTTACAAAGCCAGTGCCGCCGTGGGGGGCATCCTAAAAAAAGGGGATGTCGTGATATATGAATCCACTGTTTATCCCGGTGTTACCGAAGAAGAATGTGTGCCTATATTGGAACAGGAAAGCGGACTCACCTTCAATACCGATTTCTTTGCCGGCTATTCGCCCGAGCGCATCAACCCGGGGGACAAAGAACACACCGTTGATAAAATCCTCAAAGTCACGGCAGGCTCCACTCCGGAAACCGGAAAGAGGGTCGATGACCTCTATAAAAGTGTGATCACTGCCGGTACTTATCTCGCGCCTACTATTAAAGTGGCAGAAGCTGCCAAGGTTATTGAGAATTCGCAACGGGATATCAATATTGCCTTTGTCAACGAACTCGCAAAAATATTCAACCTGTTGGAAATTGATACCCATGAAGTATTGAAAGCTGCCGGCACCAAATGGAACTTTTTACCTTTTACTCCCGGTTTGGTAGGCGGGCACTGTATTGGGGTAGATCCTTACTACCTGGCACAAAAAGCACAGGAAAAAGGCTACCATCCTGAAATTATTTTGGCTGGCAGGCGTTTGAATGACAGTATGGGTGAGTATGTGGCGGCACAAGTAGTCAAGACGATGATCAAAAAGAACATCTCCATTAACGGAGCCGAATTGCTGATGCTGGGCATTACCTTTAAAGAAAACTGCCCTGATGTGCGCAACACAAAAATCGTGGACGTGGTAAACGCTTTAAAAGACTATGGCATAAAAGTAACGATCTTTGACCCACTGGCAAACCCGGATGAAGTTATGAACGAGTACGGACTTGAATGCCACAACGAATTAGACCTGAACGGAACGTCTTTGCGAGCAGAGCGAAGCAAGATTATCAATGCATTGCCCAATGACTTCGACGCCATCGTCCTTGGCGTATCCCACAAAGAATTTCTAAACATGGACTTAAATCCACTCAAAAAGGAAAACACGGTCGTATATGATGTTAAGGGTGTGTTGACAGGGGTTGCTGATGGAAAATTATAAGTAATTAAATGATAATTTTAATTGAAACCAATCAATAATCTATGAGTTATTTTGCACACGAAACCGCTGTTATAGACCCTGATTGTGAAATAGGAGCGGGTACAAAAATCTGGCATTTTTCACATATTATGACCCATGCACGTTTAGGCCTGAAGTGTAATGTGGGTCAAAATGTGGTTATTTCACCTGATGTGGTGTTGGGAAATAATGTAAAAGTTCAAAACAATGTCTCGATATATACCGGTGTCATTTGTGAAGACGATGTTTTTTTAGGACCTTCGATGGTCTTTACAAATGTCATCAATCCCAGAAGTGCTGTCAACAGAAGAGGAGAGTATTCAAAAACCATCGTTAAGAAAGGAGCCTCCATTGGAGCCAATGCCACCATTGTCTGTGGAAATGATATTGGTATCTTTGCATTTATTGGAGCGGGGGCGGTTGTGACCAAAGAAGTGCCTGATTATGCACTGGTAGTAGGAAACCCTGCAAAACAAATTGGATGGGTGAGTGAGTATGGTCATAAATTAAATTTTGATGATAATCATATTGCGATTTGCCCGGAGTCAAAACAGGAATACAAATTGGAAAACAACAAGGTATCAAGGATTAAATAAAGTATTATATGAAAAACTTTGCATTGATAGGTGCTGCAGGATATATCGCACCACGCCATATGAAAGCCATAAAAGAAACCGGTAACAACCTAGTGGCTGCGATGGATAATTTTGACAGTGTGGGGGTAATAGACAGTTATTTTCCCAATGCTGATTTTTTTGTGGAATTTGAGCGCTTTGACAGGCATATTTCCAAATTGCAGTTTGAAAAGAAAATGAAGTTGGATTACCTTAGTGTTTGTACGCCTAACTATCTACACGATTCCCATATACGTTTTGGGTTACGTGAAAATGCTGATGTCATTTGTGAAAAACCCTTGGTAATGAATCCGTGGAATATTGATGCGCTAAAAATTGTAGAGGAACAAACCGGTAAGAGAATATGGAACATACTTCAATTGCGATTACACCCCAGTATTATTGCTTTAAAAGAAAAAGTTGATAATGGACCGGCAGATAAAATATATGATGTAGACTTAACGTATTTGACATCCCGTGGGAACTGGTATTATACATCTTGGAAGGGAGAGTTAAATAAATCTGGTGGTATTGCTACAAATATTGGTGTCCATTTTTACGATATGCTTGCGTGGATATTTGGTGAAGTAAAAGAAAATGTGGTTCATGTACATAGCCATGACAGGGCTGCAGGATATTTACAACTGGAACGTGCCCGGGTACGCTGGTTTTTATCCATCAATGAAGACGTGTTGCCGAAAGAAGTACAGGTAAAAGGACAACGAACATATCGCTCCATAACCATAGAAGGGGAAGAGTTGGAATTTAGTGATGGTTTTACTGATTTACATACTTTGAGTTATCAGGAAATATTGAATGGAAATGGTTTTGGAATGGAGGAAGCACGGCAGGCAGTTGAAATTGTTTATGAAATCAGAAATAGTGAGCCTATTGGTCTAAAAGGAGAATATCACCCTTTTGCAACAAAAGAACTTTCTAAACACCCTTTTTCACGCAATTATACAATAAAGAGGTAATTTTTTGGTAAATAGGTGTTTTACAATTAGTATAGAATGTTTAAAAAAATTGTCCCGCAGAGTGAGTTTGCAAAAAATGTAATTACATTGGTTACAGGGACGGCTATAGCACAGGCAATACCCCTCGCTATTAGCCCTATTTTAACCAGGCTTTATTCTCCTGATGATTTTGGTGTATTTGCATTGTATTTAAGTATTTCTTCAGTTTTGTCAGTAGTAGCTACAGGGAGATATGAATTTGCAATTACATTGCCCGCAAAGGATGAAGATGCTGTACAAATTCTTTGGTTGTCTTGTGTTATTTCTTTTATTGTTAGTCTAATTACCTTTATGATAATATTGCTTTTTAATAATGCTATTGCAACGGCGTTAGGAAATGAAAGAATCGCAATATGGCTTTATGCAATACCCGTAACTGTATTTTTATCAGGCATTTGTCAATCATTTAATTATTGGTTTAACAGGAAAAGAAAATATTCAAAGCTCTCAAAAAACAGGGTTTTACAAACTATGAGTTCAAGTACTGTTAATTTAGGTGTGGGGTATGTAGCGAAAGGGGGTACATTTGGTTTAATTGGGGGGAACATTTTAGGTCAAATAGCTTCTGCAGGTTATTTTGTTTATTATTATTTTAAAAATGAAGATAAATTTAATTTTAAAAGACCAAAAGTAATCGCGTTGGCAAAAAGATATAGAAACTTTCCCAAATATGATGTAATTGCATCTTTCATAAATATATCAGCGAATCAAATTACACATATTTTCTTTAATTCTTTTTTTAGCTCTGTAATTGCAGGTTATTTCTTTTTAAACCAAAAAATAATACAGGCTCCGGTTACACTAATAGCAGGGGCAATACAGGATGTGTTTAAAATGGAGATTGTAACTGTCCATCACGCAAATGGTAATACAAGAGTCTTATTTTTAAATACAGCTAAAAAGCTCTTTTTATTGGCATTAATTCCCACTATAATAATTTATTTTTTTGCAGTTGATTTATTTGCTTTCATATTTGGGGAGGAATGGCGGGTTGCAGGTGAATATGCTAAAATATTTTCCCCGGTTTTCTTTTTACGATTTATTAGTTTTCCCCTTAGTTATATGTTGTACGTTAAAGAAAAGCAACTTTATAACATTATTGGTCAATTTTTATTACTTACTGCAGTTGTCATCACGTTTATCCTTGGTAAGGATTCTGAGGCAATCAATACAGTAATAGCTTTAAGTTGGATATACTCAACTTTTTATATACTCTATTTTATTATGTCATTTAATCTAACAAATCATGGAAATAAAAAACAATAAGTATTCTTTAGAAGGAATTTTTAAAAAAGCCATCGTTACCGGAGGAGCCGGTTTTGTGGGTAGTAATCTTGTGGAATCCCTTTTGGAAGATGGTCTTGAGGTAATCAGTATTGATGATTACAGTGCAGGTAAAGAACGAAATCTCGAAGATTTAAAAGAGAAATATGGCAATAAATTACTAGCCGTGGATTGTGATATTACAGACAAAGAAAAGTTGACTCAATACTTTAATGATGTTGATGTAGTTTTTCATCAGGCCTGTTCAAAAATGACAGTTTGCTTAAAAGACCCATTAAGGGATTTGGAAGTAAATGCTGCCGGTACATTTAATTTATTGGAACTGGCAAGGGACACACAAGTGAAAAAGTTTGTTCATGTTTCCACGGGTTCGGTTTATGGGATAGCCCAATATTTTCCAACAGATGAAAATCATCCTGTTAACCCTACTTCTTATTACGGTGTTAGTAAACTGGCCGGGGAAAAATATGTCAGGGCTTTTGCTCATTTATACGATATGAATACTTCCATTCTACGCTATTATCATGTTTATGGTCCTAAGCAGGATTCAGGAGACTATGGGGGCGTTATTGGTATTTTCTGTAAACAGGCCATTAAAAATAAGGATATTACAATTTTTGGAGATGGTACTCAGATAAGGTCATTTACCTATGTTAAGGATGTAGTAAACATCAATAAATTGGTTGCAAAAAAAGGAGATAAGGGTGAAGCATACAATTGTGCTTCCGGTTTAAAAATATCGATTAACGAGATTGCTCATAAGATCAGGGGTTATGCAGGGGCAAGTTCAAATATTATCTATGAGGACTGGAAGCCCGGGGATATAAAAGACTTTGAAGTAAGTCATTTAAAAATTAAAAACCTTGGTTTTGAGTTTCAATACCTTGATTTTGATAAAGGTCTTAAAAAAACATTTGATTGGTATAAAAAAGTATTTTCTTAGTTTGTATGGTATTACAAGAAAAAATTAAATATGGGCTATATTTATTTACAAAAGGTTGGGACTTTCCTTTAATAGATAAAATGAGAGTTAAAATTCTATGTTCATTACTAAAAAATGATTGTAAAAATTTAATAGTGCGCTCTAACGTTATAATTCATGGGTTTGAAAATTTAAAAATTGGAAATGATGTTTCTATAAATCATGGTTGCTTCATCTCAGCAGAGGGAGGTTTAAAAATTGGAGATTATGTATCTATAGGTCACAACACATCTATAATTACAACTGAACATTCTTATACTTTGGAAAATAAGCCAATAAAATACCAGCCAATTTTAAAAAAAGAAGTTTTATTAAACAACAATATATGGATTGGTGCAAACGTCACAATTTTAGCAGGTGTATCGCTTGCTGAAGGAACAATTGTTGCTGCAGGTGCTGTAGTTAATAGAAGTGTGTATGAGGATAATACAATTATTGGAGGAGTTCCAGCAAAAAAAATCAAATCTTATAAATAGATTAATCATAGTAGCGATGAACCAAAATAGAATATTTAACTGGCAAGATTTAAAAAAATTTATCTATTATGATAGAGTTTGTCAAGGTGGAGGTTCTTTCTTTCGTAAGTTTTTTTTATCTCCGGTATTTAGGTTTACAGTCTTATTAAGACTAAATGAGTTTTTGGTTAATAAAAATTATGGGATTTTTATTAGATTTTTACCTTACCTATGGTATAGAAGATTAGGCGTAAGGTTGGGCTTTAGTATCCCTTTAAATGTTTTTGATTATGGGTTGGGAATAGTACATTATGGATTATTGATTGTTAATGATGATGCTATTATTGGAAAAAATTGTCGTATTCATACAGGAGTTAACATTGGAGGTGCAGGAGGGTTTAAAAATGCGGGGGACACTAAGAGGTATGCACCCACATTAGGAGATAATTGTTATATAGGTCCAGGTGCGAAGTTGTTTGGTCCAATAGTCATAGGAAGTAATGTGGCTATAGGGGCAAACGCTGTGGTAAATAAAAGTTTTGCTGAAGGTAATTATACAATTGGTGGTATACCGGCTAAAATTATCTCAAGTAAATCATCAGAAGGACTTGTTTATAAATTATAATGGGTAAAAAGAATAGTTTAGATATTTTAATGCTTTCCACTTTTGATAAAGATGCAGGAGGAAGAGAAACCTGGTTGTATAATTTTTTACCTGAGCTTTTGAAAGATGATATTTTTGAGTGTGTTAATTTATATGGATTTAAAACTTCCCAAGATTCAAATCACAAAAAGGAATTATTAAAACTTGATCCTAAAATTCAGGATAGAAAAACTTTATTTCCCTATATTTTAGAAGGTAAAGCGTCGCGGTGGCCAAAAGTTTTCTCCATGTTCAGAGCGTTGAAACGTATGCCTGTAAAGGAAATATCGAATAATGTACTTGCAATGGGAGTTTTTGAAATGGTTATGGTCAATAGATTGACACGCTACAATAAAAGCAAAAAAATTGTTTGGTTGAGAAGTATATTCTTACAAGAGAAAGCCTATGCAATTCCAAAAATATTAAGAAAAATATTTCTTAGGCTCGAAATTAATCAACTAAAAAAAGCAGATGTTTTAATCTGTAATGGGGATGATATTCGTGATTTTTATAAGCAATACGATTTGGATGTACACGTCATAAAAAATGGAGTAAACATTGATAAGTGGACAATGCCTGAACCTGAGTTAAACAGCCCCATTAGAATAGCTTATATTGGCAGATTAAGTCAGGTTAAGGGAATAGAGGATTTTTTTAAATTGGCTGAAAAGATTAAAAAGGGTGAGCATAAAGATGAGTTTGAGTTTCATGTTGTTGGTCAAAATGGAGCTTATAAAACGCAAGTTGAAGATCTGGTAAACAATAACACTATTTTATACCACAATGTTATTTCCAATGATAAATTGCCTGAGTTCTTAAAATCAATAGATGTATGTGTGGCATTGACCTACGCTTCTGCTGAAGGTGGTGGTGGGGGTACCTCCAATGCCATGCTGGAACAGATGGCGGCAGGTCGTATTATGTTGGCATGGGATAATGTTATTTTTAGACAATACCTAAATGAGGACAATGCCTATTTAGCAAAGCAATTTGAGCTTGATGAATTACAAGGAAATCTTTTAAATATACTTTTGGATAAAGAAATCGCTTTTGAAAAAGCTAAAACTGGTAGAGAATGTGTTAGACCCTATAGTGTGGAATTAAATGTGGAAAAATTTAAATATCTAATCAAAAATATTGATGAATAAAATCAATACATCACCTGATTTTAAAATCTTAGATTGTTTACGAGGAATAGCTGCTTTATATGTGGTTATTAATCATAGCAGAGGAAATTTATTTATGGGGGGATCAGAGCTTGCTGAAATAATACCTATATCTGAGTGGAGTATATGGACGAAATTACATTATGCATTATTACAATTTACTTCATTAGGAACTGAATTTGTGGTTTTCTTTTTTGTTCTTTCTGGTTTTTCAATAGCATTTTCTTTAAGTAGGAAACAAAAAATCCCATTATTTTATTTAAAGAGATTAATTCGCTTATACCCACCTTATATACTTGCTTTATGTTGGGCTGCTTTTGCTTTTTATATATTTTCAATATATCAACCTGAATTTAATTTAAATGACTATTCAGTATTTGCAACGCTTAAATCAACCCTGTTAAATCTAATTTATGTTTATAATGGGGCCTATATACCCCAATTTTGGTCTTTAATACATGAAGTTATATTCTATATTCTAGCACCAATTTTGATTGTTAGAAGAAGATATTACTATATAATATCCATTCTTTTTTATCTGTATGGTTGGTTTTATAATTGGAATTCCTTAACAGGAGGTAGTATTCTTACAAAATTTTTATTTGATTATAATATTTATTTTACAATTGGGATATGGCTGTTTTTTAATTATGATTTAGTTAAAAAATATGTTACAGTAAATAAATTAAAAACATACATAATATTTATTGGTTTAGTAAGCATAATGGTTTTTGTGAAATTTATGACTTCAGATTACAATAAAATTACACCACTTTTAGCTTCTATTTTATCAATATTCTTAATTATTAATTTTCAAAAAAATAAGATTTACTCAAGGATTCTACTGTTTTTAGGAGCAACGAGCTACACTCTATATATATCTCATTATGCTACTTTAAAACTTTACCATATGTTACTAGTTAAACTATCATTAGTGGATGAAGGAATAAAAATAACCAATCCAATTTATTGGATGATAGGAGTTGTTATTTGTGTCTTAGTTAGCTATGTTTTTTATTTATTGGCAGAAAGACCTTCTAAAATATTTATAGAAAAGCTTAGAAATAAAAAAATTAAACCGTCAGATAAAAAACTGATTGTTAATAAAGGGGATAATATTGGAATATAGGAAGTTGGGCTTTATAAAAGGGAAATAACATAACATACCATATAACTCTTTTTTTCATTGAAAGTTGAAGGATTTTGATTATCGATCTTAAAAAAATAAAATAGTGAAAATACTACATGTCATAAATTCTTTAACCTCAGGGGGTGCTGAGAAATTAGTTAGTAGTCTGGCGAAACAACAGGCAGAGAGTGATCAAGTGGGTGTTTTTGTCTTTGATTCCAGTAATGAGTTATTCTCACTTAGTGGTAGTAACGCAAATTATTACACAACTACTTCAAATACATATTATTCCATTAAAAACATAAGGTTTCTTTTTAATTTAATAAAGAAGTATGAGGTTGTTCATGTACATTTGTTTCCAAGCCTGTATATAGTCGCCATACTAACATTTTTCTTTAGAAAGGAGAAGTTTTTTTTTACAGAGCATAGTACGCATAACAGTAGAAGAGAGAAAATATATTTGCGATATTTTGAAAAATTTATTTATTCAAGGTATAACAAAATCATCTGTATTTCTAACTCTGTTAGGAATGAATTGGAAAAATGGATTGGTACTGGAAAAAATACAACAGTAATTTATAACTTTATTGATTTCAACGAAATAAATAGTGCGAAACCCTATCCGAAGACTGATTTAGGATTTCAGGAAACCGATGTATTATTGATTATGATAGGTAGTTTTAACTCCTCTAAGGATCAAAAAACCCTTATTGATGCACTACGGTTCTTACCTGATCATTTTAAATTAGTTTTAATTGGAGGAGGAAAATTGGAACCACAAGTAAAAAAATATGTCAATGATATTAATTTAAATCAAAGAGTAGTGTTTTTAGGTGTTAGAAATGATGTATATAATATTTTAAAAGCTTGTGATTATGGTATTCAATCATCTCATTGGGAAGGTTTTGGTATTGCTGCTTTAGAATATATGGCATCAGGTCTTATTACTTTGGGTACTGATGTGAATGGATTAAATGAAATAATACCCATAAAAATCAACTTGTTTGAAAAAGGAGATTATAAAAATCTTGCAAATAAAATCGCTTCTTATGAAAGTAAGCCTGAAAAAAAGGAATATGATCTAGAAGTTCAAAATGCAGCCATAAAAAAATATGCAATAGAAAAGGCACTCTTAAAGCATCAGACCCTTTATTTAAAATAACATTTTAACACCTATTACTTTTTGTTACTAGATATAATTTTTTCGATACTCATAGTACTCACAGGGTTTTTTTTTATTAATTTAAATAGAAATGAAATTTCTATTTATGACAAAAAATGTTTAAAAAAGCTTTGGGTCTTTCATTTGATATTTTCTATTCTTTACTATTTTTATTTACAAAATAACTCAGCAGATGCAACAGGGTATTGGAGGGTTGCAAAAAATAGTACTCAAAACGACATATTTTTGTATTTACAAGAAGGACCGGGGACATCATTTATGTATGTTTTGAACTATATCCCTGCTAATTTAATGGATCTGTCTCTCTTTGTTGGCATGCTTTTTTATGGGTTAATAGGATTTTTAGGACTATATTATTTTTATGTCTTAACGATTAAATATATACCTTATAACACTAAGTTCCTTGGGGTTTATTTATTTCCTGCACTTTTTTTCCTGCCCAATCTTCATTTTTGGTCTGCAGCTGTAGGTAAAGATACATTGATGTTTTTTTCTATTGGTTTGTTTTGTTTTTCATTGCAAAAAATGTCAAAAAGACTTCCTTTATTATTAGTCAGTATTCTTATCGCCTTTATGGTAAGGCCCCATGTGCTTTTATTGTTATTGGTAGCTTTTGCATTTGCATATCTATTTCAGAAAAAAATTAAAGCTTATAAAAAGGTTTTTTTGTCGTTGCTTTTGTTTGGGGGCTCATTAATTATTCTTCCATCAGTTGTTCAATATGTTAACTTAGAAGAAGTAAGTGTCGAAAATGTTGTTAGTTATTCAGAAACACAAGCGGGAAATCTTTCAGGTGATGATGTTGGATCTAGTGTAAGTATTTCAAATTTACCCTTTCCAATAAAAATTCTAACTTTTCTGTTCAGACCTTTATTTTTTGATATAGTGAACTACTTTTCAATTGTAAGCTCTTTTGAAAACTTTATCCTTCTTTTGATTTCCATAAAATTATTAATGTTAAAACCCTTGAAAACATTTATGAATGCGCCAGTACTTTTTAAAGGCTTGTTGATATTTTTGATTTTAGGATCCATTATTTTTTCACTTTCCTTAAGCAACCTGGGTATTATTATAAGAATGAAAAACATGTTTATGCCGGGGTTTATAATGTATATCCTTTGGGCCTTTTCATATAACTATCAATTAAAAATAAATAATTATAACAGATAAATAATGTGTGGAATAAACGGGTATTTAAAGAAAGCCTTTATAGAAAACAACAGTTTACTTGACAAGCTTTCAACCATGAACAAGTGTATTTTGCATCGGGGACCAGATGAGGATGGGTTTTTTTCTGATGCATCAGATTCTTTTTCTATGGGTATGGCCATGCAACGGCTTTCCATAATTGATTTAAGTACCGGGAAACAACCCATTTTTTCAAAAGATAAACAAATTGTTATTGTATTTAATGGAGAAATTTATAACTATATCTCCCTTAAGGAGCAACTTATAAAAGAGGGTTGTGAATTTGAAACAAATTCTGACACAGAAGTAATTTTAAAACTATATGAAAAACATGGAATAGACTCATTTTCCAAGCTTGATGGTATGTTTGCTTTTAGCATATTTGACAAAAGGCAGGGTAAAGTTTTTATTGCAAGGGATTTTTTCGGGGAAAAACCATTGTATTATTATAATGATACAACTGGTTTTTATTACGCCTCTGAGTTGAAGTCCATAATCAGTGTTTTAGACAGTAAGCCAGAAATTTCAAAAGAAGGACTGAACTTATTTTTCCAACTTACTTATATTCCGGCCCCTTTTACTATTTATCAGAACATTCACAAATTAGAAGCAAACCATTATATAGCATTTGATTGTAATTCTTTTAATTTTTCTATTCATGAAATCAAACAATCTTTTGAAAAACATGAATTGACAACTAAAAAACAGGCGGTAATTAAAACAAAGGAACTGGTTTATAACAGTGTACTATCCAGGTCTATCTCTGATGTACCGTTAGGTACTTTTTTATCAGGTGGGGTTGATTCCTCTATCGTTTCATTATGTTTATCACAACAAAAATCATCTCCCATCGATACCTTTTCCATTGGTTTTGAAAAGAAATCCTTTGATGAAACTGATAAATCGCGGGAGGTTGCTAAACTTATTGGCAGTAATCATCACGAATTTATAGTTGGGGAAAAGGATTTATCGCAAAACCTAAGTGAGATTATTTTAAATTTTGATGAACCCTTTGCTGATTCTTCTGCTCTAGCAAGCTATGTGGTAGCACTTAAAACAAAACAACATGTTAAAGTAGCTTTAACAGGAGATGGTGGTGATGAGGTATTTGGAGGGTATAATAAATACTATATTGGTAAATTAAATCAAAAATACACTCAGTTAATGCCTAAGAAAGCACATAATATTGTTAGTAGTAGTTTTCAAAAATTACTTACTACAAAAGATGATGACCGGGGGCTTCGCTTTAAATTAAAGAGACTTATCAATGCCGTTAATTATGAAGGAGATTTTTATTATAATATTATTTCTTTAGGTTTTCAAGAAAATGAACTTCAGCATTTATTAATAGAAAACTGCAAAGATTCAAATGGATTTTCATATTTTAAAGACAATATTGGAACTAACAATACAACAATAACAGATTTTAGAAATATTGATAAACTTATAAGCTTGGAAGGGGATATGCTGGTTAAAGTGGATAGAACAAGTATGTTAACCTCTTTAGAATGCCGTGCTCCATTTTTAAATAAAGAAATTTGGAACTTTACAGGACAACTACCGGAAAACTATTTGATACATCAATGGGACAAGAAGCATATATTAAAAGAAGCATTTAGAGAGGAATTTTCAAAGAAATTCTTAGACAAATCGAAGAAAGGTTTTGGTGTTCCTGTGGGTGATTGGCTTAGAACAGACCTTAAAAATGAATTGGAGAGTTATATTGATACAAATTTTTTACAAAAGCAGCATATATTTAATTTAAATACAGTCATTCCATTAGTGAAAGATCATCTTTCGGGTAAAAGAGATAATACATTTAAAGTCTGGTCTTTTTATTGTTTTCAAAAATGGTTTATACAAATATATGAAGCATAGAATGTTATAAGTTATGATTTTAAAGAATGGTTGTTTTGTAATTTCCATTGACTATGAACTGATGTGGGGCGTTCGAGACGTTCGCACTATAGAAAATTATGGAGACGCCATTAAAGGCGTGAAAGAATCAACATCATTGACATTGGAACTTTTTAAAAAGCATCAAGTAAGCGCTACGTATGCTACTGTTGGGTTTTTGTTTCACGAAACAAAACAAGATTTGCTTCAGACGATGCCGGTTTTAAAGCCTACTTATACAGAAACCAATTTATCTCCTTATCCCGGGATAGAAAACTATTTGGGAAATAATGAGCTTGAGGACCCGTATTACTTTGGTTATGAATTGACAAGAAAAATTAAAGAAGATACACTGCACGAGCTTGCTACGCATACCTATTGCCACTATTATTGCTTAGAGCCCGGACAAACATTGGAACAGTTTAAAACAGACTTGAAAGCTGCTACAACCGTTGCCAAGCAAATGGATGTAACGATAAAAAGCATTGTTTTCCCCAGGAATCAGTATAATCGAGACTATCTTAAGGTTTGCAAAGATTTTGGTATTACATCATACCGCGGAAATGAAGAGCATTTTATTTATCAATCAGGAAGTGGAGAAGATCAAACCCCTTTTCGAAGGGCTTTACGTTTACTGGATGCTTATATTAATATCACGGGTTATCATTGTTATTCCTATGACCATATAAAAAAAAGTTTTCCGTATAATATTCCTTCCAGCAGGTTTTTAAGACCGTACAATAAAAAATTATCCTTTTTAGAAGGCTTAAAGTTAAACCGAATCAAAAAGGCGATGACCCACGCAGCAAAAAATAATTTGGTATATCATCTCTGGTGGCATCCCCACAATTTTGGAAGGAATACAGAACAGAATGTAAATATGTTAGATTCAATTCTGGAACATTATACTTATTTGAATAAAAAATATGGTTTTGGGTCTATTACAATGCAAGGATTGTCTGAACAGTTAACAGCACAAAAATGAAAATCGTTTTATTAGCAGGAAAAGGAGAAAGCACCACATTTATGTACAATGGGCTACAACCCTATTTCCCCATTGAGAAGGTTTTGATAGAAGATGGTGTTCCTGCAAAACAACTGGTGAAGAGAAGAATCAAAAGGCTTGGTTTTTTTAAAGTGATGAATCAATTATTGTTTCAACTCATAATCTCAAAAGTACTAAGGGTAGTATCCAAAAAAAGAATAACTGCATTAAAAAAACTTTACAGGCTTTCCTCAGCAGATATACCCGCGGCTAAGATTAAACACCTTCCTTCTGTGAATGACATATCGTGTATGGAAGCACTGCAAACCTTGCAGCCGGATGTAGTACTTGTTAATGGTACACGTATTATAAGCAAAAAAATCCTACAATGTGTTGATGCGGTCTTTATAAACAGCCATGTGGGGATTACCCCTCAATATCGTGGTGTTCATGGAGGCTACTGGGCATTGGTGAATAAAGATAAAGAAAACTGCGGAGTAACCATTCATCTAGTGGATCCCGGTATCGATACCGGTTCAATCCTTAAGCAAGCTGTAATATTTCCTGGTAAAAAGGATAATTTTATAACCTATCCTTACCATCAGTATGGCACAGCCATAAACATGATGAAGGAAGCATTGCAAAATATCAAAGAGAACCAATTGGAACCCTATAAAAAAGAGAATGCTGTAAGCAATCTTTATTACCATCCAACATTTACCGGCTATTTATACCAATATTTTTTTAAGAATGTAAAATAGCAATATGAAATTAACCTTGGTCATATAAATAAAGACAAATACTTGCAAATTTGGTTAAATAAAAAATTATTCGTTTTTATCCTTTTTGTTTATCATTTAGGCTTTACTGCTTTATTTTATGTTTATACCCTATCAAACAGTAGTGATGCCAACCGTTACTGGTTTCAAAATGCTTCAGCATTATCTACAAACTGGTTTGATCATTTAGGCATTGGTACTGACCTTATGTTGTTTTTAAATTACCCCTTTGCGGTGCTGTTAAACTTGCCCTTTTGGTTTGGGTTTTTGCTGTATGGCTGTATTGGTTTTTTAGGGATACTGCAATTGTTCCGCTTGTGTAAAAAATGGGTAGGGGAAGAGGTGCAGTGTATGGGCATCAATGTATTACCCTTCTTTTTCTTTTTGCCCAATATACATTTCTGGACCGCCGGCATCACCAAAGAGGCTTTATGTTTTCTGGCCATTGCCACCATTTTGTTGAAAATCTTTGAGGAACGTTACCGTTCGCTTTCCTTATGGGTGGCGTTTGTTTTTTTGTTTTTGCTACGTCCCCATGTGGGGATGATGTTGTTGTTTGCCGTAGCGGTGGTATTGTTGTGGGTAAAAAAATGGAGACCTGTTGTTAAATTTGCCATCACGGGTGGTGTGCTTGTGGTCTTAACAGCCGGGTATCTCCTGTTCCTGCAGCTCTCCCAAATCAAGAGCATGCACTGGGGGCGGTTGCTGCGTTTTAACGAGGGTTCCATACTGTCGTTCCGGGATTCGGGTTCCTATGTGCCTATGTTGGAGTACAGCTATCCCATGAAGTTGTTTTCGTTTTACTTTCGGCCTTTGTTTGTCGATGCACAAAATGTGTTTCAGTGGGTGCTCAGTGTGGAGAATCTCTTTTTGATACTGCTTCACCTTTTTGTTTTGTATGTATTTATTCGCTATTGGAAACGCATACAAACCGATACCCTGTTTAAAATCGTTCTGGTCTTTGCCCTGGTTGCGGGTCTTTTGTATGTGCAACGCTATGCAAATTTGGGTATCTTTGCACGGACTAAGGTCATGATACAGCCGTTTTTGGTATTGGGGTTGTTAGGTTGCTTCACCCGCCTCCCTTCGACAGGCTCAGGGACCAGGCGGGTTCGCAATGACGAAACCTGATTAATAGTAATTATGAAAAAACTCATTCGCATCACCACCGTCCCCATCTCCTTAAACAAATTGCTGGAGGGGCAGTTGCGGTTTATGAAGGAGCATTATGATGTACTGGCAGTCTCTGCCGGGCCGGAGGAGGAGTTGGAAGAAGTGGGAAGGCGTGAAGGGGTTCCTACCCGTTTAATTCCTATGACACGGTCTATAACGCCCTTACAAGACCTGAAAGCCGTATGGCAGCTCTACAAGCTCTTTAAAAAAGAAAAACCACATATCGTGCATACCCATACCCCGAAAGCCGGAACCGTGGGCATGCTGGCTGCCAAACTCGCCGGGGTACCGCACCGTCTGCATACCGTAGCCGGCTTGCCCTTACTGGAAGCCACCGGCGCCAAACGCACACTCCTCGATACCGTTGAAAAGTTCACATATACCTGCGCCACAAAGGTCTATCCCAATTCCACAGGGCTGTATGATATTATTATACAGCAAGGTTATATTAAAAATAAAAATGTCATAGCGACCCCCAACGCAGTTGGGGGGAAGCTAAAGGTGATTCGTAACGGCAGTTCCAACGGTATTGATACCGCTCACTTTAGCCCGGAGCAAACACCTGAAGCACAAAAAGCAACACTGCGTAAACAACTTGGCATATCCAAAGACGCCTTTGTCTTTGTATTTGTAGGGCGTCTCGTGGGGGATAAGGGGATTAATGAATTGGTTACTGCATTTAGGGGACTCCTTCACCCCAACACAGTTGGGGTTCGGAGTGACGGGACTCCCAAACTACTTTTAGTGGGACCCCTGGAATCTGAACTCGACCCTCTCAAACGCGAAACCCTGCACGAAATCGAAAACAACCCCCACATCCTCACCGTAGGTTTTCAAAAAGACGTACGTCCTTACCTGGCCATCAGCCATGCCCTGGCATTCCCCAGTTACCGCGAGGGCTTTCCCAATGTGGTGATGCAAGCCGGTGCCATGGGTCTGCCAGCCATTGTCACCGATATTAATGGCTGTAATGAAATCATCGAAGAAGGGAAGAACGGCCTGATTATCCCCGTCAAAAACACAGAGGCCCTGTATGAAACCATGCAGCAGCTTTTAAAAGACACCCACCTCTATAACCATTTACAACAAAACTCCCGCCCGATGATTTGTGAGCGGTATGAGCAGCGTGTGGTGTGGGAGGCTTTGTTGGAGGAGTATCGGGGGTTGGATGGGGAATCTTAATGACGATTGTCCTTACCTGTTGAGATTGCCGCGCTTTTTGCCTTCGGCAAAAAAGCTCGCAATGACTCTTTGTTCAGAAAGTTTTTGCTTTAACGAATCAGTTTAATAACAATTGGTCTTAACATTGGGGTCGTTGCGAGCGAAGCGCGGCAACCTCATAGATGTTTTCCCTAATTTCATTTGCTTCGCTACGCTCGCAATGACTTTTTATTATTTTTGACCTATGAAACGCCCGTTTGCTTCTCCGCCTCTGGCGGATCGCAATGACGATTAAAAAAACAAAATTGAAACAACCCTGTACATACATAACCACCAACACCCATAAGAAAGTGCTATACACCGGTGTCACTTCCGGAATAAAAATCCGTATGGAGAAACACAAGACCAAGCGGTATAAAAATTCGTTTTCTGCGCGATACAATTGTGACAAGCTGGTGTTCTACCGCTATTTCCCCACGATGCTGGAGGCGATTGCCTTTGAGAAACAGCTGAAGGCCGGGAGCCGGGCGAAGAAAATAGCCCTGATAGAGGGAATGAATCCGGAGTGGAGGGATTTGTATGATGAATTGGAATAGAAGCACCGTCATTGCGAGCGAAGCGCGGCAAAAGGAGGGTTTATGACGCTTGTCCTTACCCGATGGGATTGCGTCGCAGCCGCCTTCGGCGGATGCTCGCAATGACCCCCATGTCCAGAAGGTTTTTGCTTTAACGAATTCCGGCAAGCCGAAACCACATTGAAAAGGGAGTCATTGCGAGCAGCGTTGCCTTTGGCAACGGCTGCGAAGCAATCCCACCCCATCAGTCCCTAACTTTCTCAAAAAGTACTACCTTTGAACCTACCATGTACCAGTCAATCATAAAACCCTTCCTCGACCACCTGTGCGCAGCCATTGCCTTGCTGTTGCTGAGTCCTGTGTTCGTGCTTATTACGCTTGCCCTCACCTTTGCCAACAACGGCAAACCCTTCTTTATACAGTCACGCCCCGGGAAATACGGACGTATTTTCAACATTGTCAAGTTTAAAACCATGACCGATGCCCGGGACGCGCAGGGAAACCTGTTGCCCGATGCGAAACGCCTGACCGCCGTGGGGAAGTTTGTGCGCAAAACCTCTCTGGACGAACTGCCGCAATTATTAAACGTAGTAAAAGGCGATATGAGTTTTGTAGGTCCGCGGCCTTTGTTGCCGGAGTATCTGCCGCTGTACAATGATGAGCAGCGCAAACGCCACGATGTCAAGCCCGGGATTACCGGATGGGCGCAGGTGAATGGGCGTAACGCTATCAGCTGGCAACAGAAATTTGCATTGGATGTGTGGTATGTCAACCATCAAAGTTTTACCTTAGATTTAAAAATCTTATTTTTAACCTTGAAAAAAGTATTTGTTTCTGAGGGCATCAATACCGAGGGACAGGCTACCACAGAACGGTTTAAAGGGAATTGATATGGATAAAAAAATAAATATATACGGCGCCAGCGGGCATGCTAAGTCTGTTATTAGTGTGGTGGAATCGGCAGGATATGAGGTGGGGTTGTTGCTGGATGATGACCGTTCGATTACATCGTTATTAAACTATCCCGTTCACGCTCCGGAAGAGATGGATACTACCCCTATGCTTATTGCCGTGGGGAACAACAAAACCCGCAAACAACTCGCTGCAACCTACCCATCCAATATTACACCGGCAATAATCCATCCCACAGCAGTCATTGCGTTGACATCCATCATGGAAGAAGGCACGGTGGTGATGCCCAATGCTGTGGTCAATGCCGACAGCCGTGTGGGGAAACACTGTATTATCAATACGGGTGCCGTGGTAGAGCACGATTGTGTGCTGGGCAATTATGTACACATTTCACCCAATGCCGCTTTGGCAGGAGAAGTTACGGTAGGAGAGGGCTCCCATATCGGGATTGGAGCCTGTGTCATTCCGGGAATCACCATAGGGAAGTGGTGTACCATCGGTGCCGGTGCTGTTATCATCAAGGACGTTCCTGATGGGGTGACTGTGGTGGGGAATCCGGGAAGGGAGGTGTGATGAGACATGAGATGTTAGACATGAGACGATAGACTTGACACAAAAAATTTCAAAGTTATAACTACGAAGTTAGAAGGAGAATTTCCCTGTGTACCTCTGTGTCTTCTCTGTGGCTCTCTGTGGTATAACCTTTGAGAGGTTAGAGGTGAGTGGTGAAATGTGAGGAGTGTGTAGCGTCCTAAATAGGGTTGACCTTTGAATTACCTCTTTATCCAATTCTCAAGTTGAATAGCAGTAATTCTCTTAAATTCCTTACTGTTTTCTGTGATCATAATCAAACCGTTTGAAACGGCAGTAGTTCCAATCAATAAATCAAAATCGCTAATCATTTCACCTTTTTTGCGTAAACGAACCTTTTCTTTTGCATAAAAATCTATAGCATTAAAGATTGGAAGTATCTTAACCTGTGTAGCGAACTGATTAACAATAGCTCGGTTTTTTGGAGGATTTGAGCTGTTTTCTGCTCCAAACATAAGCTCTGCAAGCGTAATTTCAGATATAGCACAATTTTCAAGTTTAACTTGTTGAAATGTATCAATGAGATTAAACTTTCCTCTGAAAAAATGGATACAGATATTAGTGTCTAATAAATAATTCATTCAAAACTTTCAAGTGTGGTATTATTTACCCGGGCATTTTTTATAATAGCAATGATCTCGTCTGAGCTTTGCTCATCTTCCCAGGCCCCAAAAAGGGAATTCAAGTCAAATGCCTTTGAGGACTTATTTTCAAGTGACTGGGTGAGCCTTTGAATTAAACTTTTTTTAGCCTTTGTGTCAAGGTTTTTTAAATAGCCAAAATATTTATCAAGAATCATATTTGAAAGTGTATAAGTGGGGCCTTGCTCGGCAACATAGCTTTTTAATCTGTCATCCGGTTCTTTTATGGTTTCCGGATCTTTCCACCAGGGCATTTGCCCTGTTTCAACAGCACTAAACGCCTCTAAAAGAGCAACAAGCTTTTCATCTGCCGCATCCTCAATCAGCCGGTGTAGTTTTTTGCGTATAGCAGTTGTGTCCATTTTTTATAAGTGTGTTATTTCAAATATACAAAATTTAAGGATTAAAAGTGAACCTTAAAACCTTAGCGGGTAATCAACAGATGTTGGGAATCCGGAGAGGGTTGTCAATGAGCAGTGTTTTTTGACGTAGGACTGCACGACTTAGGACGTAAGATAGTTTGAATATCGAACCGCAGAATACTGAATAGCGAAGTAGTGCCTAAATCAAAAACCCACGTTTTGAAATCATCAATCGACGAAATGCACACCTTTGATTTCGTTTGTAGGAATTTTTTATTTTATTGATTTGTTTATATACGTTTGTTTAAATCGTTTGTAATCGTTTTTATTCGTTTATATGCGTTTGTGCTTTTTTATGATGTTAAAATTTTCCATTTTCCGCCGGCGAGATTAACAAATTAGTGTTGATAAAATTTAAAATACTGTAAATCAACTTATTGTGCTCTCGTGAAAAGTATAAAAATTTTATTATTTATATATATTTTTTGTTTAAAATTTTAAACTAAGCCTTATATTTGAGTACATAAAAATCCATTATCGGTCTGGAACCTATAAATGGGACAGCTCAAAAAAGAAAGCAAGTGTCTAGCCGCCAGTATTTTTTGAGCTTTTTTTATGCAGTTAATCGAGAAAATATAAAATTTCCCACATACTTTTCTTACATATCTTTCATGAAATTTCTTTTTTGATGCTCAACAGTAAAGCTATCCGGTGCTTTTTAAAACAATAGGGAGTTTTCATGAAAACACTTAGTGTTTTTTAAAAAAGACGGTTTGTTTTTGGAAAAAGTCTTGGTGTTTTTTGAGAAAGAATAGGGCATTTTTTGGTCTTTGGAAGAGAAAATGGGGGTAAAAAAATAGGTTCCGTTTACTTAAAAACGGAACCTACAAATGAGAAGCTTAAATAATAGCAAGTGTCTAGCCTTCTATCAATTTAAACTTCATCACTTTAAGCGCATCCTTCACCCTTCTGCCGGGCCGGTAATTAATGTGAGCACTCTTCACATTAGAAAGGTTCACTTCTTCAAGGGTTTCACTTCCTTCAGATTTTACTCCTACCTGGAAGTTCCCGAGAATACCTAACTGCACCACGCGGCCCTGCGCCATCTCGTCCATCATATTGTGTACTAAAGCACTCAATACGGCCAGACAATCCGGTTCCCGAACGGTGGATTGGTTAGAGATCAAATATGCCAGTCTTTCGAGATCTGTGAGGCCGTCCTTTTTCGTTTGGACATAGAACTTCTCAGGCGCTAGCATGTCCTGAGGGTTCTTCCTCGATTTGATAATTAACTTATTCATTTTGTAATAAAATTTAAGTGACGGCTGCTTTTTTATTTGCTGTGGGGCGAACTACCTTGTAGTTGCGTTTGGATTCCGTCTTTGCCAAATCAATCCCCCTGCTGTTTGATTTACTTCAATTCACAGGCATTGTATTAAATGATTAATAAAGTCATATTTCACATAGCATACTATTGTGAAGTATGTAATAAATTATATTCATGGTTGGGAATTGTAAAATTGATAAATCACAATTGATTTTGAAAGGGATTTTTGGAAACGTTGTCAACAAAGTTTTCAACATACTAGCAATCAGGCGTTCATGATGTTTTGTTAAAATAAACATTTAATAGATTGATATACAAGTTTTTATGTTTTATTTAGTGGCTTTATCAACAGTTGAAGCGGTGGTACGGTGAACCCTTAAAACACTAGGTATAAGCGGGTTTTTAGATTTGTAGAAAAGAGTAAAAAAAAAGAGGTCAATAAAACCTCCAGTTCCTGCGAATAAGTCGATGTGCCGCTGTTTTTGGATGTGGGAGCAAGGCGGAAAGTTTACTGAAGGTTGGCTCAGTTGACGTAAGACTTCAGGACGTACGACGTAGGACAAAGTTTACCTTAGAAGGAGTATTTCTCTGTGTGCCTCTGTGTCTTCTCTGTGGCTCTCTGTGGTATAGCTTTCGGACATAAATTTAAGGGACGGGTCAAGGACGGGTCATAGTGTCAGATGGAGCATAGATACTACATAGATAAAGCTATGCTAAATCGTAACTAAGTCATCACTGAGTCGTAACTAACTCGAGAAAAGTCCCTAAAAGCGGGGTAAGTACGACTTAAACTCGAGGGAATAACGACGCAGCATAGCTTTATCCCTGCTTCATCCTACTATCAACCGCTTCGTCGCTTCAAAGCTTCAGGGCGCCTACGCTATAGCTTCTGCGACAGCGTATGACGAAGCGGCGAATCGCAATGACCCCCGGTTCATAGCGTTCTTGCTTTAACGGGTCCCGACTATAACAAAATAGTATTGAGCATGGAGTCTTTGCGAGCTGTGTCCACCGTAGCTTCAGCGAAGGTGGGTGCAGCCCGGCAAACGTGTAAATACATTTAAAAATTTCATTAGCTTTCCACCACAAAATAACCAAAAAAATACCGTAATAATGCAATGTTCAAGTCGGGGTAATGCGATGTTCATGGTGGGTTAATGCGATGTTCGTGGTGGGTTAATGCGATGTTCGTGGTGGGTTAATGTATGGTTCGAGGGGGTAAAAGGCAACGCGAAGGCAACGTTTCCTCAATGCGAATGCAACAAAAAGGCTACATGTAAAGCATGGTTAAGCCATGATAAAGGCATGGTAAAGGCAGGTGGAGGGGGATAGTATTAAGTACAAAGACACGAGCGATAGCGAACCGGCGAAGAAATGAAGTCAGACGGATGACGGGTGACCGATGACCGGATTGCAAATCAGCGAATTTGCAAATCTGCGAATCTGCAAATCAGCCATCATTAGTCAGGCAATTGCGGGCCACAATTTTATTGCACCGGCAGGGATTGCCTTTTTGTTTTCACCCGGCGAACGTGTTCAAGGCTTTCCATATCAAGAAATTGGAGTCGCTGCTCGGCAAGGCTTTCAGACATTTTAAGGAATTCATTGCATTTTTGCCAAGCTTTATCGGTTTGCTTTAAGGACAGGTATGTGTGAATCCTGAATTTCATGAGATGGTCTGCATGACAAAGTTGTTGCAGAATATGGTGGTTTTCATAGGTATGTGTGTTAAATATTTGAGATGGAAAATCAGCAAAATGACTGCAAAGATGCAGCAGGTAAGGCAAGGCAGTATAAGATGGCTTGTACTCCCAAAAAACGTAAATCAATCCCAGGCAGGTTTGCTGGATAACTTTTTGAAGTATTTCAAAATATGCTGCGGGATCCTGGTCTGATTCATTATAAACGGTAAGGTTGTGGAGGTAGTTTGCCCTTTGAAACCGCGTTTCCCAATGAACATTTATCCTGTCAATGACCATAGGGTGATGGTTCACTTTATAAGACTTATAACGCTCCCACCACAAATTAACACTAAAAATACAGCGTACACTATTAAAAATACTTTTTAAAAAGTTACTTCCAAAAGTCATTTTGTCTCTAACAGCTTTTTCAGTAAAAGAAATAAGATACACCTTGGCTTGTTTTTGGGTATGGTTGTACAACGCATCCATCAACTCTGCAGGGTTGAGAGGTGTTCTCTTTTCGGTGATGATGAACAGCGTATAGGTAAATTGACGCACCGGAGCCTTTTTCATCGGTGGAAAATGAAGCTGACGTTCTGTGCTGACTGTCTGTTTACTAATAAGAAAAGCAGCATTCAGGTGATGGTGCAATCGCAGGTAAGCGATGATTTTTTTCAATAAAGAATCTTTGGTTTTAAGCAAGGAGCCTTGTTTGCTGCTTTGATTCCTTTTTATTTCCGGGGTTTTAGGGGTGGTTTTTGTTTTCATAGGAACTTGTTTAAGAGTTCTTTACAGGGTTGTATATAATTATATATATTGTATAATAATACAAATATATATTAAAATATGATATTTTACAATACTTTTTTATATTATAATTTAACACATTCAAGAAATCCCCGGGAGGAGATGGGGCAATTCAGGTAAAAAACACAGACTAATGGCTAAAAAGAGATTGGAATTAAACAGGATCAAAGAAGTATTAAAAGAGCAGGGCAGGACCCAAACCTGGCTTTCAGATCAGATTGACAAGAGTTATGTGGTGGTTACCAATTATTGCAACAACAATACCCAGCCGCCACTGGATGTGCTCTTTGCGATCTCCAAAGTACTGGATGTCGATATCCGGGAATTGCTGGTGAAGACGAAATAGTATTAAGTACAAAGTATTAAGTACAAAGTATTAAGTACAAAGTATTAAGTATTAAGACTTAAGACTAGAGGACGTATGGCTTAAGACTAATGACAAGCACCAAAATCCAAGCACCAAAATCCAAGCACCAAATTCCAAATTCCAAAGGTGGAAGTTAGATGAAGAATTTCTCTGTGAATCTCTGTGTCTCCTCTGTGTCTCTCTGTGGTATAGTTTTACGGCGGGATTCAAGGTTTAATGTTCAAGGTAGTATTAAGTATTAAGACAAGCACCAAATATTTAACCAAATTCCAAGTACCAAATTCCAAAAGAGAAAAGAGAGATTTCCCTGATTAGAGTTGACCGTTCTTAATTTTTTTAATTTTTTTAATTTTGCCTAAACCCTAAACCCTAAACCCTAAACCCTAAACCCTAAACCCTAAACCCTAAA
>CAXBIQ010000020.1:0-35427 GCA_963975935.1 uncultured Flavobacteriaceae bacterium | reverse complement strand
TACAGCTTACAGCTTACAGCTTACAGCTTACAGCTTACAGCTTACAGCTTACAGCTTACAGCCATTCCTTCACGCCGGATTTTTCTTTAATTTACTCCTCTTCAAAGGTTTCTTCGCCTTCTATCACGTCTTCAATTTCTTCATTTTCGGCTTCCATGATGGCCATATAGATGGGGAAGGTGTCCCAGAATCCGTGTTCCTGCACGATTTTTGAATCCACGAAGCGGGCAGTGAGGTGTACGGGGATTTCAATACGTTTGCCGGAGGCGGCTATTACACCATACCAGTCGCCCCAGTAGTTGACCCACAATTCGCCATCGTCTGTAATGACGCGTTCAAATTCTGCTGACCCATCGATAAAGCCGTATTCTGACAGCATTTCGGCCATCTCTTTATTATCGGCAATGGCATCGTCTATAGTCATCGGGTTGCTTTCGGTGGTGTTGAAATGCAATCGTGCCGTATCGGCATAATAGCTGCGCAGGCCTTCCCAGTTTTGGGAGGTATAGTCATCAAAGCTTTTTTTGTAGAGGTCAATCTCGGGTGCATCCTGAGTATAGCGATTGTCTGAAGCCTCTTTGCATGAACTGAGCATAAGCATGCCCAACAGTAAAATGAATGTAGTTTTCATAGGAAACAGTATTTGATTGGTTAATTATTGGCTATAATGCCAATTTTATTGCTGTAACAGCAAATAAATATACAAAAAAGTTGGTTTGTATTAATGGATGTGTAGTTTTCTTACAGAAATATTAATTTGGGTTTAAAGTAGTGTTAAGTATTAAGTATTAAGAATTATTATTGCTAACAGCTAACATCGCAAATTTGCAAATTTGCAAATTCGCTGATTCGCTGATTCGCTGATTTGCTGATTCGCAAATATGCAACCCCGTTGTCACGTTGGGCGTGCCGAAGGCTGGTGTTTTTTACCGCAGTGATAAGGAAGGTTAAAAAATGTATCGAGACGCCATCACAACCCGACTTCCTTTTATCGATAAAATGCTTCATATTATCGAAAACCCCTACAGTTCACGGTTTTGTAACAATTCGGTAATATAAAATGCCCTATTTTTAAACACCTTTACGGTCGTAAAATAAATATTAATTCATTTACCCTATATCTATGAAAACACGATTACGATTGCCCTTGTTTACCCTTTTAATGACCCTGCTTTGTTTGGGAATGAGTTCCCAAGGCTGGGGGCAGACAACAGTTTCTTATAATTTTTCTGATCCAGGTGCAGTATCGGGACTTAATGCTAACCCTCCAATTGCATTAGATTCAAATATTGGCTTTGCTTCTTTTAAAAATGATGGAACCTCTAACCCAGGAATTTTTAGTGGACAACTCAGGTTATACCAAAACCCAACTAAAGGAGGTTCAATTAAAGTTTATGCACAAAACGGAGTAATTATTACAAGTGTTATTGTATATGCATCTGGAACAACTGGGCCTGCAGAATATACAGTTGATGGAGGTACTGCTATTTCCTTAACTATTAGTGGAGGGTCTTATTCAATGAATTCTATTAATGGAATAACTGAAGTAGAGTTTTATTGTGTTGGTAATAGTACAGGCACTAGAATTTACATAGATAGTTTTGAAGTTACATATGAAATTGGTACAAGCGACCCAATCCTTAATACTACTTTGTCCGCAATATCTAATCTTGACTACACCGAATCCAACGGCCCCTCAGCATCCCAATCCTTTGAGCTCTCCGGAGCCAATCTGGATGGTACCGATGTCGATGTGGTTTTACCGGCATTGAGTGATTTTGAAATTTCTGCAGATGATACAGACTTTTTTGATTCCTTAAACTTTCCGGCTTTTGACGGTACAGCTACCACCCTTTATGTACGTTTAAAAGCAGGTTTGGCCATCAACACCTATACAGATAACATCACCATCAGTGGGGGCGGGGCAGACCCTGTTTCAGTGTCACTGAGCGGCGAAGTTCAACCCGAGCCGGTTTTGGGATGGCAGATTACTGCTGCAAACACGGATTTTGTTATTGATTTTGATACCACGGTCAACGGTGTGAACGAAGGTCAGTATGCCGGGTCAGGATTTGAAACCGCGCCTGCAACGGGCAGGTTAAACAGCAATGCTTTTGCTGCTACAGGAATGTCTGACGGAACATTGAATTTTGGTGATACCCAAACCACGGGTGATTTTGCCGGAGGGACAAGTACCGGCGGGGAAACAGGAGGAGGCTTTTATGCCTTTGAAGTAGCACCCGGAAACCGTGCTTTTGGCTGGCAGGCAACCGGAAGTGATTTTGCACCGGGCAGTATGACCCTGCGGTTGCAAAATCAAACCGGTACTACTATTGAAACGATGCGCTTAACATACACAGTCTATGTTTATAATGACCAGGGGCGTTCCAACAACGTAAACTTAAGCTATTCTGACGATAACATTACCTTTACCCAGCAACCCTTGCTGGAGGTAGTTTCTGAGGAAACAGCGGCCATTACACCTGAGTGGACAGCAACCACCTATACCGTTTTGATTGGCCTGGAAAACATCCCTGATGGCGATTTTTATTACCTGCGCTGGGATACTGCAGATGTTGCCGGAAGTGGCAGTCGTGATGAATTTGCTATCGATGACATCACGCTCACGGCCAACCCCGATAATCTGGTGTTTATTGATTCCGGAAGTTTCACTTTCCCTATTTATCATGGCACTTTTACGCTGGAACCGGGAGACGATTTACTGGTTTTGAACAGCTCCTTTGATTTTACTTTCGGGGATGTTGAATTTGGGAACATTACCATCAATCCGGGAGCGAGTATTAGTTTAAATGTTAATTTAAAAATTAATGGTGACTTGATAAACAACGGTTCATTCATCTTTTTTAGTTTTACCACCTTTGCGGGTCAACTTGATGCAGTTCCTGCAACATCCTCTGTTTTGGGAGACATGATAATAGAACGCTATATTTCGGCACGCCGTGCCTTCCGTTTGTTGTCTTCAGCCGTTACGACAACGGGAACTATCAAAGACAACTGGCAGGAAGGAGTGAACAATCCCGATATAGCTACCAACCTCAATCCCAGCCCCGCATTTGGTACGCATATCACCGGTTCTCAAACAGGCCAAAACGGTTTTGATGCCACACCCAGTGGAAACCCCTCTTTGTTCACCTTAAATAATACCGCCCAGGCATGGGAAGCCGTGACCAATACCGATGTCAATACCATTACTGCCGGAAGACCTTACCGTTTGTTTGTGCGCGGAGACCGCAGTATTGATGTGACGGACAACAGCGCCGAACCCACCGCCACGAGGTTACGTACCACCGGAACCCTGCATACAGGACCCTATACCTTTACAGACTTCAGTGAAGTGGAAGAAGATTTTAATTTCTTCGGAAACCCTTATCCTGCAGCAGTTGATATGAATGCCGTTTTAGCCCTGCCCGCTAACAATAATATCAACCCTAACCGTTATTACATCTGGGACCTTAACCTGAACACCCGCGGAAAGTATGTTGTTATCGACCTTCCGGCAGGCAGCAATTCAGACGGTTCCGCCGGTAACCTTTACCTGCAACCCGGTCAGGCTGCTTTTGTAACCACTTTGGCAAACGGTCCTGCCAGCCTGACGTTTGAGGAAGCCCATAAAAATGTGGCTGCACCAAATACCGCTGTGTTCAGTACTGATAACAGAATGGATCTAAGGCTGTATGAAGCAGGAAGCTTTGCAGACAACGGTCCCGTAGCAGATGGTCTTCGCATCAAGTTTGCTGAAGGCAATACCAATGCGTTAACTTCATTGGACGCTCCCAAGTTTTACAATCTGGACGAAAACCTGGCGAGTTCCAACGACGACCGTCTGTGGAGCATAGAGAGCCGTGCCTTACCTCTCGAAGGCGAAAGCATCCCGTTGTTTACCAACCAGTACCGACACACAGATTATGTCTTTGAAATTGAGCTTACCGAACTTACGGGCGTAACTGCTGTACTGCGTGACCACTTTACCGGTACCGATACCGAACTGGCTGTTAACGACACTTCGTTATACGCCTTTAACGTAGACCCTGCAGACCCAGCCAGCATTGCCGATGACCGTTTTGAAATCGTGTTTGAAGAATTGTTAAGTACAAACGATGTTCGTTTCGGAAACAACTTTGTGTTGTTCCCCAATCCCGCGCAAGGCGAAATCAACCTTGCCACCAAAGGCATCAGCGGTGATGACGTGAGCGTAAGCATCACAAGTATTACCGGTCAGAAGGTATATTCACAGGCGCATACCGTCAGCTCAAACGGACAGCTTGCTATAGACGCAGCGGCATTTGCCCCCGGTGTTTATATCCTGAAGCTAACACACAACGGCGGGCAGTTCACTACCAAGTTCATTAAAAAATAAAACCCTATTCAAATGAAAAATATAAAACGCACGATATCCAGACTTGTATTCACAGCCGCTTTTGCAGTCTGTGCGCTGGCCTCACAGCCCGCACAGGCACAAATCACCTTTGACGACGACGTTGACGATGAAACCCCCGCAGCCCCCATTGACGGCCTGCTGGGCCTAGGCATCGCCGCCGGGGCGTGGTATGGTGTTCGGAAGCTGAAGCGTAAGTGAGAGGGTAGTGGTGAGGGGTGAGTTGTGAGTTTGTGAGTAGTGAGAGGTGAGTGGTGAGTTATGAGTGGTCAACCTATATCGGGGACGTACAGCATTTGACGTAAGACTGCAGGACGTAAGACGTAGGACAAATTTTGAAGTTAGAAGTACGAAGTATTAAGTATCAAGTATTAAGTATTAAGATTTTTTGCTATTTGCTGTTTTGCAAATATGAAAATGAACTATACACTCATTGCGCTTCACTGCTCACTGATTTATTTGACGTAAGACATATTTAAAAGTTAGAAAGGTGAAGTTAGAAGTACGAAGTTTACATTTGCCTACAGCCTACAGCCTACAGCCTACAGCCTACAGCCTACAGCCTACAGCCTAAAGCCTACAGCCTAAAGCCTAATGCTTGCAGCTGAAAGAAGATAGTTTTTTTTTAATTGTTGATTCAGAACCCGTTTTCTTGTTATGAGGAAGTGGGTTTTTACTTTGACCCAGGACTCTAAGATGTAAGACGGGGATATATAAAAGAGAAAAAAGAGAATAGAAAAGAAACTTATGACTTTGAAGGTGACCGATGACCGATGACCGATGACAGGTTAGGGGTTATTCAGTTCGCATATGTAAGCCCATTAACCCATTACCTATAAACTAATATCCCATTAATCAAATTTCTTAGTGAACCTTTGTGTCCTTGTGTCTTAGTGGCAAAAAAGACCGGGCAGCAATAGAAAAAACGTGAAATTATAACAATACTGCGCGCGGATCCCTTTAGACACAGGGCAGCAGGGAGGGGGAATTCAAGGTAGTATTAAGACCCGGGCGATAGCGAACTGGCGAAGCAATTGAGTATTAAGAGAGACAAATAACCGATGACTGGTTTGCGAATTTGCAAATTTGCGAAGCGAACTGTGCGAAGCAATTATTTTTGCATACAGCATACAGCATACAGCATACAGCTTACAGCAATTCCTTTGCGCCCTGCGACTTTGCGAGGAAATAAACTATACTGAGCCCCTGCGTTCTTTGCGGAAAACTTTGCGGCTTTGCGTGAAACCTTGAATCATGAATCATTCCATCAAAACCAATAAACAATAACCCACAAACCACTAATCATTTCATTATAAGCCAACTATAATTTTACGGTTTTCCTCATTTTTTTCTTGTACACTCTTAAAAAACCATTATTTTTGAAAAAAAAAATCTGATTATTAAATAATTACAGATCCATATCGTTTGTAAATTCTAATTAAACCCTATTCTAATTATGAGTTTTCTCCCAAAAAAGGTTGCAATGGCATTGCTGTTGGCTGCTTTACCTACACTCTTTGTAGTTGCACAAACCCCACAAGAAGTCCAAAAAATTATTGAGGATTATGATCTGCCGTTGTTGCAGGAAATGGAAAACCGGTATGCGGAGCGTGCACAACGTGAAAAGGCTGAAGCTGTTGCCGTTGCACAACAACGAGGTCTTGAGGTGCGTATGATTCTGGAAGACGGGGGCGTTGCTGAATTGATGCGGGTGTTGCCGGATGGCACCCTGATTTACTACCGCACCAATAATGTGGATGCAGCCCGTTCCACACGTACCAACCATTTGAATATTGGTGGTTCGCTGGGTCTGAACCTGGACGGACAAAATATGATAGCCGGTGTCTGGGACGGCGGTCATGCCAGGGTTAGCCATCAGGAATATGACGGCCCCGGTGGGACTGACAGGGTAACCATTATGGACGGCCCTTTGGACCTGAATTTTCATGCGGCCCATGTCACGGGAACAATAATGGCCTCGGGAGTTGTTCCACAGGCCAAAGGTATGGCACCCCAGGCCCGCGTTCATGGATATGATTGGTTTAGTGATACCGGTGAGGTGGCAACAGCTGCCGGAAACGGACTTCTACTTTCCAACCATTCCTATGGTTATCAAGCTCCGGGTATACCGGATCAATGGTTTGGAGCCTACCGTGAAGATGCCCGTGACTTTGACGATATAATGTACAATGCACCATATTACCTTACGGTTATTTCCGCCGGAAATGACGGCCTTGACAATACTTCAAACGCATTTCCCTTACAAGGGAATCCCGGTTATGATAAACTTAGCGGGATGAAAACCTCCAAAAACGCCATGATAGTGGCCAATGCTCAAGATGCTACCGTGGACAGTAACGGAAATTTAATCTCAGTATTGATTAACGAAACCAGCAGCCAGGGTCCCACAGACGATTTCCGTATTAAGCCCGATATTTCAGGTAATGGAACGGGCGTATTTTCGACATATGAAACCAGTGATACCGCTTACAATTCTATTTCAGGAACCTCCATGGCAGCCCCCAATGTTACCGGGTCGTTATTATTGCTGCAACAACATGCCAACAATGTTACCGGGGACTATCTGCGTGCTGCTACTTTAAAAGGGTTAGCCCTGCACACCGCAGATGATGCCGGTCCTGAAGGGCCCGACGTGGTATGGGGATGGGGCCTGATGCATACCAAACGGGCGGCAGAGACTATTAATGAGAACGGCTCTTCAACCTTAATACAAGAACTGACGCTGGCGCAGGGACAAAGCTATAGCATTCAAGTGGAAGCCGACAGCTACCGGGACCTCATGGCGTCCATTTCCTGGACTGATCCCGCAAGCACAGTTAATAATGGCTTAAATTCACCCACACCTTCACTGGTCAATGACCTGGACATTCGCATTACCCAAAACGGGGACACCTTTTATCCATGGCGATTGACAGGAATCACTACCAACAGTAATGATGGTGATAATATCGTCGACCCCTTTGAGCGGGTGGATGTTACCGGTCCCTCGGGCACCTACACTATTACGGTCACCCATAAAGGCACCCTTTCCGGCGGAAGTCAGAATTTCAGTCTGATTGTTACCGGGTTGTTTGTGGAATGTACCGAATCATCAGTACCTCTAAATCTTGCGGTAAGTGATATTACCGGTACAACAGCTTTGGTGAGTTGGGACAGCCAGGTCGGAACACTTTATGACCTTCAATACCGTGAAACTGGTGCAGTTGGCTGGATTTTAATTGAAGATATAGCAGAAGGTGATTATACTCTTACCGGTCTCGATATTGTTACGGAGTATGAAGTACAGGTTCGCAGTAAATGCCCTGAAGGCACCCCTTCAGATTTTACGCTTATTCAGAACTTCACAACCACAGGATGGACCTATTGCGACTCTGAATCGGGAAATTCGCTACCCAATTACCATATCAGTAATGTGACCCTGAATACTATCAATAACAATTCAACACAAAGTACCTATACAGACTTTACAAACATCAGTACCACCCTGGAGCAGGGACAAACCTATACCATTAGCATTACTCCCACAACCGATAACCCCTTATATTTTACCTTTTATTCTGTCTGGATTGATTATAACTTTAACGGCAGTTTTGATGACCCCGGAGAGCAGGTATTCACGTTGGAAACCGATGCCCAAAATCCGGCATCGGGACAATTTACAGTACCTACCGGTATAGATCCCGTAACCACCAGGATGCGGGTTTCTTTGAACAATAGCGGGATACCGGGTCCTTGTGAATTTTTCACGTTTGGTGAAGTGGAAGATTATACCATTGTCATCAATCCTGAGGGCTACTTCTACCAGGATGGTGTCTGGTCACCTGCTGACCCCAGCGGTATAGCCACTACAGCCGATAATATTACCATTATGAATGGGGCTACCTCTTTATCTGCTGATACAGAAGCCAACAACCTATTGATTCAACCGGGAGCTTCTTTATCTGTAGCACATTCCTTAAACGTGAATGGTGATATTACCAATAATGGGGAACTTATCTTTATCAGCAACGCCACCACTACCGGCCAACTCGCCCCCTTTTCGGGAACCTTAACCGGTGACGTGGAAGTACAACGCTATATCCCGGCGCGCCGTGCCTTCCGCTTTTTATCGTCTCCGGTCACGACTTCCGGAACTATTCGGGATAACTGGCAGGAGGGACAGAACAATACAGGCACCTCTTTTCCCGGGGATAACGAAGATATTAATCCCGGTTATGGTACTCATATCACAGGCTCTGCGACAGGTGAGAATGGCTTTGACGCTACACCCAGCGGGAATCCGTCCCTTTTTACCCTGAATAATACAGCCCAGTCCTGGGAAGCCGTGACCAATACCGATATAAACACGCTTGATGCCGGTACACCTTATCGTGTACTGGTGCGTGGTGACCGTAGCATCAATGTGACCAGTAACAGTGCTGTGCCCACCAACACCACCTTACGCATGACCGGAACCATGCACACGGGAACCTTAAATGTTACCACGCTGAGTGCAACTGCCGGAGGTATAAATTTTATTGGAAACCCCTATCAGGCTTCGGTCAATATAAATCAAGTGATTGGGGCATCCAGCAATGTGAATCCGGCGTTTTATTATGTCTGGGATCCCACCCTGGGCGGTGTTCCCACCCCGGGTACACCCGGCGGAAGAGGTGCCTATGTAACGGTTACCCTGCCCGCAGGAACCAACGGTTCCGGTTCAGCAGCCAACCACTTTCTGCAACCCGGTCAGGCGGCTTTTGTCGCTACACTGAACAACGGTCCTACGTCGCTTAGCTTTCAGGAAGGCCATAAAGATGTATCGGCTCCGCTCACGGCGGTATTCAGTACTGACAGCCGTATCGACCTGCGTTTGTATGAAGCAGCCTCCTTTGCGGCGGGGAGTACGCCCTCAGACGGATTGCGCTTAATGTTTGGGGAAGACCAAACCAATGCCATCACCTCGGTGGATGCACCCAAGTTTTACAACCAGGATGAAAACCTGGCCAGTGTAAACGAAGGCAATCTGTACAGTATTGAAAACAGGGCATTGCCTGAAGCGGGGGAAGTGATTCCCTTATTCACCAACCAATATCGTAATACAAACTATATGTTTGAAATGGAGCGTAACGATGTGGAAGGGGTGACCGCTTACCTGCGGGACCACTACACGGGCACTGAAACTGAACTCATCAACAACGACATTTCGTTATACGCCTTTAACGTTGACCCAGCAGACCCTAACAGCATCGCCGATGACCGTTTTGAAATCGTGTTTGAAGAATTGCTGGGAACCCAGGACCCGGCTTTTGGAAGCGGTTTTGTCCTGTTCCCGAATCCGCTGCAGGGTGACCGTTTCTTTATCGCCACCCGCAACCTGGAAGGACAAAATGTTACGGTAGAAGTGTACTCAATGCTGGGACAACCTTTAGTATCACATACCCAAACCGTGGGTGCCAACGGCAGGGTGGAAGTAAACGCTTCCCCACTCGCATCAGGGATTTATACCGTAAGCCTGAGCACGGAAGACGGTAAACGTTTCACCGCCAAACTCATCACCCAATAAAACAGAGCATCATGAAAAGCACCTATAAAACCCTTACAAAAAAAGCACTCTTTATACTCACCCTGAGTTTCTGCCTGGCGGGCGTCAGTCCCGCACAGGCACAAATCACCTTTGACGACGACGTAGACGATGAAACCCCAGCAGCTCCCATTGACGGCCTGCTGGGCCTAGGCATCGCCGCCGGGGCGTGGTATGGTGTTCGGAAGCTGAAGCGTAAGTGAGAGGGTAGTGGTGAGTGGTGAGTAGTGAGAGGTGAGTAGTGAGTAGTGAGAGGTGAGAGGTGAGTGGTGAGTTATGAGTGGTCAACCTATATCGGGGACGTACAGAGAGAACTTCACTGATAAGAGTTGACCGTTCTTAATTTTTTAAATTTGCTTACAGCTTACAGCTTACAGCTCTACCCCGAAAGCCTTTCCACAAGTACGGGAATGGAGATTCTGTACAGCAACAACGCAATCACAAACAAGGGAATGCAGGCTGCAATGACAATCAGAAAGTAGGGCAGGTACTCCGGTGTGGTGCCCACGGCCAGGTCGCGGCCGGTGAGGATGATGGGGGTTAAAGGGTTGAGCTCCATAATGGTTTTCATCATGCCGTCTTTGGGGATGGCATAGACCACCGGGGTGGCATACATCAAAAACTGCATCCCAAAGGTGATGATTTTACCTACATCTTTATACAACAATCCCAGTGGGGTAATAAACAGCCCAAGGGTCGTGCCAATAAGGAGTCCGCCGAGAATCGCCAGGGGAAAGAATAACAAACTCCACTGAAGTCCCACACCATAGAGAAACACAAAGATGAGCAGCAGGATGATTTTTACTGAGGTATTGAACAACAATTTATAGATCCCGGAAAGAATCAGCGCTTCTTTGGGAAAATTGATTTTGGAGAGGATGCTCCGTGCCGCATTGGTGCTTTGCATGGGCGAATTAATGGCTTCGGTAATGATGGACCAGATGAGGGTTCCGGTAAAGACATAGAGGGGATAAGGGATACCCGTATCAGACAGCCGCACCGTGCCCGTTCCGTTCAGGACAATCCACACCAGGGCCGTGGCCAGGGGCGTGACAAATGCCCACAGGATTCCAAAATAAGACTGCCGGTACATCGCCTTGATATCGCGCACCGCCAGTTGCCAGGCGAGAAAACGGGAGCTTTTGATGTCCTTAAAACTCTCCTTCAGCATCCGGCCGGGTCTGAGGTTGTTTTCTTTTTGGTAAATACGGGTTTCCAAAGTTGGTTTAAAGTTCAAAGTTCAAGGTTTCAAGTTTCAAGTTTCAAGTTTCAAGTTTCAAGTTTCAAGTTTCAAGTTCAAGGTTGCTAAGATAAAAATTAAAGTTTGAAGTTAGAAGTGCGAAGTATTAAGTATTAAGTACAAAGACTCGAGCGATAGCGAACAGGCGAAGCAATTAAGACGGATTTTTGCTATCAGCTATCAGCTATCAGCAGTCAGCAGTCAGCCATTAGCAAACCCACGAATCCGTAAATTCCAAGGGGATTGTTAAGGACGATTGTTACTGGGTCGATTTGCCGCGCTGCGCTCGCAATGACAGATTGCTTCTTCGCCTCTACCTACCGGCAGACAGGTTACGTGAAATATAGCATCCAGGGGAAGGTGAATAGAAATGATAAGAAAGTGGTCACACTATGCTAAAGTTCATAGGGGTTAAGCAAAGATAAATCGGGTATCTTTTCAAAATCTTTTACATTTCTAGTAATTAAAGTAAGTTTATTATTTAATGCTGTAGCGGCTATTAATGCATCAGGAATCTTAATGGAATACATACGCCTTAAATCAATAGTGATCTCAGTGATTTTTTCCTGTACACCATAAACTATGGAGTCATTTACAAACTCGGATAATAACGACAAATTTTTATCAGAAGTTTGAAAGCAGAGCAGTTCGATTTGAGTTATAAAAGAAATCTGTGGACCTTTATTAATGACACCATCCATAAATACTTTCCCTTTACCGGGAAGTCTTCCGCCCAGGTAATCAATAACAGCGTTTGTATCTATTAAATAGTTGGTCGCTCCCATGATTCCCTTGCTTCAGCGACTTGGTCGTGCAGACCATCAATTATTGAATCAGGCAAACTGCCCGCATACTTTTCAGATAGTAAACCGGTTGTTTTCTTTTTCTTTTTTAAAACCTTAATCAGATCCAGGTCTTCCAGATTTTTCAATAATTTATAGGCCTTAGGATTTTTGATTTCTATATGTAAGGTTTTCATAACTAACAAAATTAGCTGTTTGTAATGCTAAGATAATAAATCTAACTAACAAATTCGCTGATTCGCTGATTCGCTGATTCGCTGATTCGCAAATGGGCAAATTCGCAAATATGCTAGTCAACCACGCAATAAAACATCCAAACCCTTTCGCGCTGCGTGAACCCCACACAAGAGTGAGCAGCAAATCTGCAAATCCGCAAATTCCCAAATCTGCAAATAACTCCAGCTGGCGTTTGGGAAATAAGGAATCCCCCGCATAGAAAAATTCCAAATCTAAAATTCCAAATTCCAAATCAATCTATCAATTTTAAATGTAAAGCTAAAACCAATTCCGGCCTACGAAAGGGTTCCGTAAAAAATGAAGTGAGCGGAGGAGGAAGTAAAAATCCTTCAGAAACTAGAACGATCAGGCATTGAGAATCTTAAAAAGCATTACTATTTATGAAGCTATCAATACACCTTATTTTTACGCCGCAGCGAACGAAATTTTTAGGAACGCTTTCGTCAGCCTTTCCCTGGCACCGGCTGGCTCGTTCACTAAAAATGTCCTCAGGACATTTTCTTAACGTTCCGCCCTGTTTCTTTTTTGGGCGATGCAAATCGACGAAGGAGATTCACGAAATCCTATAAACAACAATAACAAGGTCCTGAGTAAAAAAGAAAGGAAAGGTTAATACTAATTACAATTTTTAATGCTTAGCAATTCTTTTTTTTAAAACTCATAAAACCAATAAAAGAAAACCTTCCAAGAGAGAACAGAAATTCCCTCAATTATCCTTATTTTTAAACCCAAATCTGTATGAACACCCTTTGAAAGAAATTAATACATACCAAGACGAGCCTCTCGTTATCGTTGAAAACCTCTCCAAAAAGTTCTGCAAAGACCTCAAGACCAGCCTATGGTATGGTGTCAAGGACCTGTGGGGCGGCGTGACCGGCAACCGGGCCGAACGGCAGTTGCGGGAGAAGGAGTTTTGGGCGGTCAAAGACATCAGTTTTGAGTTGCGTCGCGGGGAGTGCCTGGGACTTATTGGCCATAACGGGGCGGGGAAGAGTACCTTGCTCAAAATATTAAACGGACTCATCAACCCCGATGCCGGGAAGGTGACCATCAAAGGCCGGGTAGGCGCCCTCATCGAACTGGGTGCCGGTTTTAACCCCATCTTGAGCGGGCGCGAAAACATCTACAACAACGGCGCCATTCTGGGGTTTAGCAGAAAAGAAATTGACGGCAAGCTCGAGGAGATCATTGCCTTTGCCGAGCTGGAAGACTTTATCGATATGCCCGTGCAGAATTACAGCAGCGGGATGAAAGTACGTTTAGGCTTTGCCGTGGCGGCACAAATGGAACCTGATGTATTGATTATTGATGAGGTACTGGCGGTGGGTGACTTAGGTTTTGTATTGAAGTGTTTTAAGACGATTGATACGATACTGCCCAAAACCGCCATGATTTTTGTGTCCCATAATATGCCGATGGTATCGCGCATTTGCAACCAGATTATACTGATGGAAAACGGCATTTCCAAATTTCAAGGGGAAGATGTAGCTAAAGGCATTGATTTGTATTATACGCGCTTTGTAAACAACGAGAGCAATGTAGTGTTTGATGATGGGAGTATTGCGCTGGAAGAGGTACAGTTACTGGATCCGACTACAGGCGAACCCACCAACCAATTGAACTGGGGGGAGGATTTGAAGTTGTATTTTAGGTTTACATTAAACAGGGAGTTTGAAGAGGTGCCCTATTTTTCAATCTCAATATTTGACAAGGAACAACGTCCGGTAGCTTTACTGAAAACCAATAAAGCTGACAGCGGATTAAGCACTAATAAAAAATATTTGGAATTTTATGTTACCCATCACAAAGTGCAATTGTCAAAGGGAGTTTACAATGTCAATGTATCTATCAATATGAAAAATGGTAAAAAAATTATAATGAGAATAAACGGCATCCTAAGCTTTCAAATAGTGTATCAGGAAGAAACCTGGCCTCCGTTTTTATTGGAAACTGAATTTACAAACGCATGATAATTACAGATAAATTTGTGTTGTTAAACTTTCCGAAAACCGGAAGTACTTATGTGAGAAAAGTCATTAGAGATATTTATGATCAAAGAGCAGCAAATAACTACTTGTATAAAATAGCCCTAAAGTTGGGTATTAGGGAACCCTATTATAAAGAACTTATTTTACCAAATATTAAATTTAAAAAAGGAATAGTAAATCACTCCGATCAACATGGTATTTACTCTCAAATACCTCAAAAAGATAAGAACAAAAAAATCATTTCAGTTATTAGAAACCCCTACACGCGTTTTATATCTGGATATGAATTTAAATTCTGGCAACAACGGCCAGCATTAGATCAAAAGTTACTAAAAGAGAATTTTTCTAACTTTCCTAACTTAAGTATCGATGAATATGTTGATTATGTAATACTTGTAGCCAATCATTCTTTTTTTAATAATAAAAACAATCTCAAAATCGGAAGTATGTCTTTACAGTTCATTCAGTTTTTCTTTAAAGATCCAAATAAGGTTATTGAAAAACTAAAAGAAAATTACTTAAGTTCAAATACTTTATATTTGAATGATATGGCAGATATTCGATTTTTACAGCAAGAAAACCTCAATGTTGAGCTTGCAGCCTTTTTAAAAGAAGAGGGTTTTAAAAACAAAGAAATTGACTATGCACTAAAACACAAAGAAATCAATGTTACAAATAACAAAGAGAGAAATAAAAATTTATATTATACTTCAAAGGTTATAAATTACATTGAAGAATATGAAAGTTTTTATCTTAAAGCACTGATAAATAAAGGAATAGTTTATAGTAAGCCTGCTGATTAATATTTTAATGCTATTCAAAAAACATAAAACTAAAATATTCTGTATCGGTCAAAATAAAACCGGAACCACATCTTTGCAAAAATTTTTTGAAGACCATGGATTTATAGTGGGTGACCAAATCACAGCCGAGTTATTAATGGATGACTATATAGCTCGCAACTGGAAACCAATTTTAAAATATTGTAAAACCGCAGAGGTTTTTCAGGACATCCCGTTCAGCAATGATTATTTGTATGTATTATTGGATCATCATTTTCCCAATGCGAAGTTTATACTTTCCGAAAGAGATAGTGCCGAACAATGGTACAGCTCCATAACTAAGTTTCACAGCAAGTTATTTGGAAAAAACGGAAACATACCCACCAAACAAGATTTGCAAAATGCCACATATTGTTACAAAGGTTTTATATGGAAATGTTTTAAAGAAAAGTATGGCGAAATTGAAAGTGATATTTACAACAAAGAAAATCTACTAAAAGTATACATTGATAGAAATGAGCGGATAAAACACTACTTTAAAAATAATCCCAACTTTTTAGTAGTAAATTTATCAGAACCGGATGCCGTTAAAAAGGTAGCAAAATTTGTAAATATCACTCCCAAATACCAAACCATGCCCTGGGAAAATAAAACAGACAAAATACAATGATCACCGTTACCAAAACCTTTCTCCCACCTATAAAAGAGTATCAAGCGATTCTGCAACGTGCATGGGATAAGCAATGGCTCACCAACCGGGGCGAACTGGTTTTGGAGCTGGAGGACAAATTAAAATCCTATTTGGAAATCCCAAACGTCACCTGTACCAATAATGGAACGGTGCCTTTGCAAATCGCACTCGAACTGTTAGGCAAAGGCGGAGAAATTATTACTACACCCTTTAGTTATGTAGCGACCACGGCCGCTATCGTTTGGCAACACTGCACGCCGGTGTTTGTGGACATACACCCCGAGTATTTAACTATTGATGAACGCCTCATTGAAGCCGCCATCACCCCCAAAACCACTGCCATTCTTGCCACCCATGTATTTGGCAACCCCTGTGCAGTTGAAGCCATTGAAGCCATCGCCAACAAACACGGTCTCAAAGTCATTTATGATGCCGCTCATGCCTTTGGGGTGCGTTACAAAGGGCACTCTGTTTTTAACTTTGGCGATGTAAGCACCTGTAGCTTTCACGCCACCAAACTTTTTCATAGTGGTGAAGGAGGAGCGATGTTCACAAATAATAAAGAACTACACAATCAGTTATACAACTACCACAACTTTGGGCATGACGGTCCGTTAGCGTTTCACGGTTTGGGTATCAACGGCAAGATGAACGAATTGCAAGCGGCTATGGGTTTAGCGGTATTGCCCTATATGGAAACCATTTTAAAAGGACGCAGGCGTGTGATTGAACAGTATGATTCCTCGCTGGATTTTTCCAAACTAAGCAAGCTCAAATTGCGTGAGGGTACGGAATGGAATTGTAGTTATTATCCTGTGCTGTTTCAAACCGAAGCAACCCTTTTAAACGTAGAACAAGCTTTAAAATCCCAAAACATTATCCCACGCCGTTATTTTTACCCCGGTTTGCATACCTTGCCTTATGTAAAGCCCGCTGAGGTACCGGTTTGTGATGATGTGTATAAACGGGTGTTATGTTTGCCAGTGAGTCACGAATTGACATTGGAACAAGTCAACTTGATTATAAATACTTTAAATCAGAGCTTATGAAGGTAGCAGTTATGCAACCTTATTTGTTTCCCTATATTGGCTATTTTCAGTTAATCAATTCTGTGGATTGTTTTGTTTTTTATGATGATGTAGATTATATCCAAAGAGGCTGGATTAACAGAAATAGGATATTAATAAATAAAGAATCAAAATATTTTACGGTACCTGTAAAAAAAAGTAGACTTGGTACACCCATACATGACGTTTATATTGTTGATTTTAATTCTTGGAAAATGATTTTTTTGACAACCTTACGTCAAAGTTATAAGAAAGCAAAAAACTTTGATTTCACTTTCAAATTACTTCAAGATTATTTAATTAATAGGGAGTTTGATAAAATTGACGACTTTTCAATTTCATCTATAAAGTTTATTTGTAATATTTTAAATATTAAGTCAAACTTTATTAGGTCAAGTGAATTGAATATAGATAAGCGATTAGAAAAAGAAGAAAAACTAGAGTATATAATTAAAAGGGTGAATGGAAAAAGTATTATTTTACCGCCCGGAAGTAAAGAATTATATCATCAATGGAATCCGGTAGGGATTAGTAAACATACTTTATCTATGCCTGATTTAAAATACTATCAAAATATGGATTCATTTGTTGATAATTTATCAATTATTGATATTCTTATGCATAATACTCTTGATGAAACCATTGAACTAATTAACAACTTTAAATGCGGCTAAAAACAATAACAGGGATACATGGAGTGCCTCGTTCAGGGACTTCTTGGTTAGCTCAAATTTTTAATGCATCACCTGAAGTTGCGTTAAAATTTCAACCACTCTTTTCCTATGCATTTAAAGGGTATATATCTCTAGAATCTGATAAGGATGAAATTGACACTTTATTTCGTGAGATTTATCTTAGCAATGATGAATTTATAAATATGAAAGATAAAAAAATTCATTTTTCATATCCAGTGTTTGAAAAAAGTAAGAGTCCTGAACATTTAGTGTTTAAACACATTAGGTACCATTATTTGATAGAGCACATTTTAAAAACCAATAATCTTGTAAAGTTTATTTTAATTATTAGGAACCCATTGTCAGTTTTAAGTTCCTGGAAAAATGCCCCAATAGAATTTAAAAGGGATTGGGATTTTATGCAAGAATGGGAGTTCGCTTTGAAAAAAAATCAAAAGAGGAAGGAAGAATATTTTGGTTACTTTAAATGGAAAGAAGCAACATCCCTTTTTTTGAAATTAAAAGAAAATAACCCCGATAGAGTTTTTATAGTAAGATATATAGACTTACTTCAGGATACTTTGAAAAATGTAAAAAAATTATTTGATTTTTCTGAAATTCCTATGTCTTCTCAAGTTGAAAGATTTATTGTTGAAAGTAAGAGTAAGACAATTGAAGATAAAAATAGTGTGTATAGACTTAAAAGCTCTGATGAAATTTGGAATGATCTACCAAAGCAAGTGATTGAAAAAATACAAAGTGATTTAAAAAACACAAATCTTGAATTGTTTTTAGAATAATGAAAAAAGAAGAGTTTTTACGTAGGTTTGAGAAAAAACAAGTTGAAGTTTTTAGGAATACCAGTTTTGAGAATCCCTTAGTATCTGTTTGTATTGTTACTTACCAACATGCAAATTACATTCGAGAATGCTTGAACGGCATTCTGATGCAGCAAACTACATTTCCGTTTGAAATTCTCTTGGGCGATGATGCCAGTACAGATGGCACCCGTGAAACCTGTATAGAGTATGCTCAAAAACACCCCACTAAAATACGTCTCTTTTTGCACCACCGCGAAAATAACATTGCCATCAACGGCAGTCCCACAGGACGGTTTAACTTTTTATACAACCTCTACAATGCCAGCGGCAAATACATTGCCCTTTGCGAAGGCGATGACTACTGGACAGACCCGTTAAAACTGCAAAAGCAGGTAGATTTTTTGGAAGATAATGATGAATATAATATATGTTTTCACAAGGTGAAGCTATATTATAATCAAAATAATATATTTACTAAAGACACAATCACTAGAGAAGTAAATGAAACTACTGATGTCATAGAATTGTCAAAAGGCAATTTCATTCATACGCCTTCTATTGTTTTCAGGAATAATTATGAGCTCTCAAAATGGTTAGTGAAATGTCCAACTGTCGATTGGGCTTTATACATGACAATCGTTAATAGCAATAAAATAAAAAAAATTAATGAAATAATGGCAATATACCGAATTAATGATAAGGGGATTTGGTCAGGAAAAAATGCTATTCAACAGATGCTAATGACTGTGAATTCATTTAAAATAGTATATAAAAATTTAGATATGAATATATTAGCAAAAAAGAATTTATATTTTGAAATAATTTCACTTGAAAAAAAAATAAAAATAAATTCAAAAGGGAAACTTAAGATAGGAATTAAAATAAAAAGATTTCTTAGAAGAATTTTAAAGTTTGTTTTCCTAAAACATATTTAAATATATTTTCTACTTTTAGAAAATAAATTTATTCATAGTTAATTTGTTAAATAGAATTAAATCATATCTTAAGAAACGGTTTAAAACTGAACAAACAAGCAAATGTTCAGGAAACTTTTTTTTTAAACAAGAAGGATTCTGCCCATGTTGTCAAAATAAAACAGTTTTTGTGTCATCGAATTCTTGGTTAAGAGACCATTTTAAATGTTCGATTTGTCATTCCATACCTCGAGAAAGAGCTTTAATGAAGACAATTATAAATGAATATCCTAAATGGAAAATCTTAAATATACATGAATCCTCTCCTGCAAACCGAGGTCATAGTTTAACTTTAAAAGAAAATGTTATTAGGTATACAGAAACCCAATATTTTCCTGAACAACCAAAAGGAGCTATTTTTAATGGGGTTAGAAATGAAGATTTAGAAAACCAAACTTTTGAAAATGATATTTTTGATTTAGTTATCACATCTGATGTGATGGAACATGTCTATGACCCCAAAAAGGCTTTTCAGGAAATTCATAGAACGTTAAAGGCGGGTGGTGCACACATATTTTCTGTGCCTTTGATCAACCGTTTTGAAAAAACGGTACGCTGGGCTAAAAAAGGAACCGATGGTGAGCCGGTATTTTTATTTGAACCCGAATGGCATGGCAATCCGGTAAATAAAAAAGGCTCACCGGTCACAATGCATTGGGGCTATGACATCATTCATTTTATTGAAGATTGTACCGGAGCAGAATGTAAAATTGTTTACTATGACGATTTACATCATGGAATACGCGGAGAGTTTCGGGAAATAATTGTAGCTAAAAAGAAGTAATAATGTCAAACGTAAGAGCCATAGCATTTGTACTTCCTCAATTTCACCCAATCCCGGAAAATGATGCCTGGTGGGGCAAGGGATTTACAGAATGGACCAATGTTACTAAGGCTAAACCTTTATTTGAGGGGCACTACCAACCTCATTTACCAACAGATTTAGGTTTTTATGATTTACGTTTACCAGAAGCCAGAAAAGCACAGGCTGATTTGGCAAAAGCATATGGTATTCATGGGTTTTGTTATTATCATTATTGGTTTAATGGAAAGCGCTTGTTAAATCAACCTTTGGACGGGATGTTAGAGCAATCTGATTTAGATATGCCATTTATGTATTGCTGGGCTAATGAAAATTGGACACGGAGATGGGATGGTAGGGAGCAAGATATTTTAATTAAACAAGAATATAGCAAACAGGATGATATCGATCATATTCGATGGCTATGCAAAAATGTATTTTCAGATAAAAGGTATATAAAAGTAAACGGTTGTCCTGTTTTTGCTGTTTACAGACATGACCTATTTCCTAATATTAAGGAAACAGCAAAAATTTGGCGAGAAATTGCTGTTAGGGAGTTTGGTTTTAAAGATATATATTTATGTATTACAGAGAGTTTTAATACCAAAGTTGACCCTCAAACGATTCTCTTTAATGCCTCTATTGAGTTTTCACCCCACCAAGTCTTAAAGCCAAATGTAGCTGAAAGTTTTTGGAAAAAGTTAGGAATTAAATATAATTTGTTAAAGCAAAAAACATATACTTTAAAAGATTATAAAAAAGGTGTTGACTATATGATTAGCAGAAAATATCCTGATTATAAATTATATAGATCCGTTACACCAAGTTGGGACAATACAGCAAGAAAAGGGAATAAAGCAATAATTGGACTAAATAGTAGTCCTGATACTTATTTTTACTGGTTAAACAATATCATTAAGTCATTTACTCCCTATTCAGATGATGAAAACTTTATTTTTATCAATGCAATGAACGAATGGGCTGAAGGTAATCATCTTGAACCTTGTATCAAATATGGTACAGCTTACTTAGAAGCAACTCTTAGAGCTCTAAATACAAACTGATTTGTATGTTTTCAAAATTAGTTTCTATATGCCTTCCAACTTACAACGGTGCCAGATATCTGGAAGAGACTCTGTATTCTATATGTGCTCAAACTTATCAAAATTTTGAGGTAATTATTAGTGATGATGCCTCTATTGACAATACTATAAAATTGATAGAAGAGTTTAAAAAACAATCAGATTTTCCGGTTTGTGTATTGCATCATACCCCGGTAGGAATCGGTGCCAACTGGAATAATTGCCTCGAACACGCCAGCGGGAAATACATCAAGTTTTTGTTTCAGGATGATGTGATGGAACAAGATTGTGTTGAAAAAATGGTTCAAGTGATGGAAGAAAACCCTAAGGTGGGTCTTGTTGCTTCCAAACGCAAATTTATCATTGAAGAGGGCATGAAAACAGAAGAAATCAATCAATGGATAGCTACCTATGGAGATCTTCAAGATTACTTAAATCTACCCCCTGTAGAGATAAATATTTTAGATACCTCTTTGTTTGGCTTAAAATCCTTTTACGGTTCCCCTCTTAACAAAATTGGAGAACCCAGCGTAGTAATGTTCCGGAAATCGATTGTGGATGAAGTGGGATATTTCAATGAAGGATTAAAACAAATCCTGGATTATGAGTACTGGTATCGAATCCTGAAACAATATCCTGTTGCCATTATCAACAAGCCTTTGGTACAATTCCGCTTGCACCAAAACCAGGCGACCAACGTGAACAGAAACCAAAAAATAGATGACTATAAGCTGTATGAACAAATATTATATAAGCATTATAGAAAACTCCTCCACCCGGAACTCAGAAAACGTTTATATTTGAAGTACCATCCTTATCCACAATTTAAAAAAAGGGTGATTAATAAAATTAAGCGTTTGCTCAAATGAAGACGGCTATCATAATCGTTACACACAACGCCATACCCTGGATTGATATGTGTTTGCAAAGCTGCGGCAAGCATTATGTGGTAGTCGTTGACAATGCTTCACAAGACGAAACCGTTTCCCATATACAAACCAACTATCCAAATATTACCTTATTACCGCAAAACAAAAACCTGGGTTTTGGACAGGGCAATAATGTGGGGATTTCTTATGCTCTGAGTAAAGGTACAGAGCACGTATTTCTATTAAACCAGGATGCCTATTTGGTTGATGACTGTTTGGAATTTCTTGTCAAAAAGCAACAAGACAATCCGCAGTTCGGAATTTTAAGTCCGGTGCATCTTAACGGTAAAGGCGATGCTTTGGATAAAAATTTTGGCAACTATATCAGTTATCAAAAAGCCCCCGCTTTGACAACAGATTTGCTTTTAAACAAAGCTAAGGAATTGTATGAAGTACCCTTTGTCAATGCTGCAGGATGGTTACTGTCCCGTAAATGCGTGGAGGCCGTTGGTGGGTTTGACCCTATTTTTTTTCATTATGGAGAAGACGACAATTATTGCCAACGCGTTTTGTTTCATGGGTTGAAAATAGGGGTCGTATTAAACACCTTTTTATTGCATGACCGTGAAGCCAGGGAGGTTGTGCCGCCGGCAAAACACAGTAAAGAGTATTATAATCATCTAGAAAGGAAGTGGAAGTTGATGTATGCTGATATAAATATGGAGGATTACACCATTCAAAATGAAGTCATTAAAATGAGAAAACAAAGGTTGAAACAGTTCGTTAAGCTCCAGTTTTCAAATGCTTCAGAAACAAAAACAAGGATAGAATTGTTAAAATCATTGACTGAACCCATTGCAAGCAGTCGAGAAATCAATATTAAAAAAGGGATGCATTATTTATGAAAAGCCGCAATAGTTATATTTTCTAGTACATCTTACTGCCCACTAGCTAAAACCTAAACCTATGACTTACAGCTAAAGTTACGTCATTTGCCTTATTGGTAAAACTCACGATAATTATTATTTTGCATTGTTGAAAATATTTGTCAGATAGTATAATACCGGATTCTGATAGATTAAAAATGTAACCATATGAGCATCCAAAAATGCATCCCCTTAAGTCTCTTTTTTTTATTTTTTACAAGCATACACGCCCAGGAACTCACCCGTTTTAAACTTTCGCACGAAAGCAAATGGGGCTTTAAAGATGCCGCCGGCGAAGTGGTGGTGCCACCGGTATACCAGGTAGCCGGTGAGTTTTCTGAAGGACTGGCACCCGTGGGCAACCCCGATGAAAAGGGGACGATGCGCTGGGGGTTTGTCGATGCACAGGGCGATACCATTGTTGAACTTCAATATTCATTTGCAGGAAAATTCAGTGAAGGGCTGGCGCGCGTAAGGGGTAAAAACTACGCGTTTGGTTACATCAATCCCGATGGCAAGGTCATCATTGATTTTCAATACCAGGAAGCCGGCGATTTTAAAAACGGACTGGCCGCGGTGGGCAACGGGGGGCATCTGGAAAAAGGGCAGATGGTCAACATACAGTGGGGCTATATCAATCCGGAAAACCGGCTGATGGTTCCGCATCAATTTGATGCCGCTTATCAGTTTGGTGATGAAGGCCTGGCAGTGGTAAAAAAAGGCAAAAACTGGGGCATAATTGACAGGAAAGGAACAACAGTCATTCCGTTTAAATATGACCCTTTTTTTGAAAGAGCTAACAACACCATCATCGTAAGCAAAAACGGTAAAAAAGGAGCCTATGATTTTTCAGGCAAGTCATTGGTGCCCGTTAAGTATTTTGAAATGCAACCCTATAGCGACGGACTCGCAGCGGTGAAGGATAAGGAACAATTTGGAGAGTGGGGGTTTGTTGACAGACAAGGAAAACTGGTCGTAAAACCCACCTATAAGGAAGTGCAACCTTTTTCGGAAGGGGTGGCTGCGGTAAGAAGTATTGTGGGATGGAACTTCATCGACCGGGAAGGCAACCCCTTGTTTTCAAAAACCTTTTATGCTACAGGTTCATTTTCTGACGGACTCGCCCCGGTGATGTTTAAAAACAGTCCGCAAAAAACCTGGCATTTTATTGATAAAACAGGAGCTTCCCAACTTGAGTTGCAGGGTTATACCCAAGTGGAGCCCTTTCAATACGGCTTGGCCAGGGTGGGGAAAAGCGTTGGTATGCGCGACATTCGTTACGGCTTTATCGACCGGTCGGGCAGGGAAGTCATTCCTCCTGTTTACACAGGAGCGGCCCATTTAAGTGACGGCACCTTTAGGGTGTATCAGGGAACCCGGTATATGACCCTGGGTCCCGATGGTAAACCCAACCGCAATGCGGCCCTTGCTGCCAATGCCCAAATCCTGAAAGAACACCCTTCCAAAGACCGGGGGCAAACCGAATACCAAAAAGGACGGGAAGCCTTCAATATGAAAAACTTTTACGAAGCCTTTAAGCAATGGCGCATCGCCGCCCTTCATGACCACGCTGAGGCAGCTTACGGGGTGGGAATTTTATACCACAACGGCAAAGGCAGTCCTTTAAACTATGCGGAATCGGAGTACTGGTATCTCAAAGCCGCCGAACTGGGGCACCCCAAAGCGATGTTTAATGCAGGCATTATCCTGCTTTCCGGAAACAACGGCCTAAAAGATGAAGCCGGCGCAATGGAGTGGTTTAAAAAAGCCGCAGAAGCCGGTGAAAAAGCAGCTTATATCAAGTTGGCTCAAATGCATTTGGATAAGCCTTCGGGGAGTAAAGACATTGAAACCGCAGTCAGCTACTACCAAAAAGCCGGCAATGCCGATGCTTTTTTTGCATTGGCCGGACTCATCAGCGACGGTACCTGGAACACCGTTCCGGCCAAAGAAGCCGCCAACTATTACGTGCGCGCAGCCGATATGGGGCATGCCCAAGCAGCATACACCTATGGCAAGATGAAATATAACGGGAGTAACGGTGTACCAAAATCGGAAGCAGGGGCGCATTATTATTTTGCAAAGGCTGCCAAAAGCAATCACTCCGGCGCCACCTATATGCTGGCTCAATATTTTGAAAAGGGCATTTATGTGGGTAAAAATGAAAAAGAAGCCGAAGCCCTCTATAAAAAAGCTGCCTCCTGGGGCCACCCCAAAGCCACAGCCTGGGTCAATGCAAAATATCCTCAACAACAAACCTTTTCACCCGCTGCTCAACCCTTGGATTGGAGTTTTTCTTCCACACCCAATACAAACTCAGGCTATAACGCTGCCGACCACAGCTGGAAACTGAACAACGAACTCAGAAATTACAAAAACTACCTGGACAACAAGTTTGGGAAGACCAAGTCAATGTGGTAAAGCGTTAGGGAGCCTTCACAATTATCAGCAGGGAGCACCAGCCAATAAGTTGTGGGCTAGAGTTACTTGTAATGCTAATGCTACAACACAAAATCGTATAACTCACAAACTTTCCCTAAATTTACCTCCTCTAAACCTATGCTATGAATACTGAGGAGCCATTAGTTAGTATTATTATACCTACTTTCAACCGTGCCCACCTCATAGGCGAGACCCTGGACAGTGTTTTGGCTCAGACCTACCAAAACTGGGAATGTATTATTGTGGATGACGGGAGTACAGATAATACTGCGGAAGTGGTTGGAAACTATCTGGAAACAGATGCCCGCTTTCAATATCACCACCGCCCACAAGACCGACCTAAAGGAGCCAATGCCTGCCGGAATTTTGGGTTTGAGATTAGTAATGGAGAGTATGTATTATTTTTAGATTCAGATGACCTATTAGTTGAAACTTGTATTAATAAAAGAATAAATATCTTTTTGGAGTCTCCAAACTTGGATTTTATTATTTCTGATACCGGTCAGTTTAAAGACGGCAAATTTTCCAATCAATCAATAAATAAAGATCCTTTAATTAAAAACTGTAAAGAATATGCTTTATTGTTTTTTAACTATACTATACCTTGGCCTATTATGAGTGTTTTCTGGAGGAAAAGCATTTTAAAAGACTACCGGTTTGACGAAAGTTTACATCGTTTACAAGACGTTGATTTTCATATTCAAATTTTAAGTTTTAATGAATTCAACTTTAAAAGGGTTTATGAAATTGATAGTTATTACAGGTATTCAGCAGATGAAAAAAAAGAGGGTAATGAATATGATATTAAGCTGATAAAAAGTTTTTTGTTATTTATAGATAAAAATGCAAATATTCTAAAAGAGGATAAAGAGATTAGAATTGCTTTTAAAAGGTTCTTATATGTGATTTCAAGGGATTTTATTTTTTATAATCCATATTCTAATCAAGAGTCAGTAAGAACCTTTTTTGAAAAAATAAGCAAAAATAATTTATTGGATTTTAAGGATATTTTGCTATTTAGAATTATGCATATTTATAAAATCACTAATTTATATAATAAAAAAGGTTTCGGGGTGCTTAGATTTCGTAAATATGCCAATGACTATTTTAACAGGTCATATAATTTAAAAAATGGATAATTTAAAAGTGTCTATCGTCATGGCAACCTTCAACAGGGCACACCTGATTGAAGAAACGCTAAAGTCTATCCAAAAACAAACCTACTCCAACTGGGAATGCTTAATTATCGATGACGGAAGCACAGACAATACCCAAACAGTTTTGGAGTCCTATATAAATAAAGACCCGAGACTAAAATATTTTCTCAGGACAGAGAAATACAAGAAAGGCTTACCGGGTTGCCGCAATTATGGTTTGGACCTTTCAGAAGGGGAGTATGTCATTTTTTTTGATGATGATGATATTGTGCATCCGCAAAATTTAGCAATGTGTTTAGAAACTTTAGATACCTTTAAAACTGAATTTTGTGTCTATAAAAAACAAAGCTTTTTTCTATCAGCTCCCAGCACTCATATTTATCAAAAGGAGCCTGTTTTTATTGAATACCTGAATAAAGAAAATTTGTATGATATTATCACACAAAAGAAACCCATTGCTTCCTGTACTGTTATGTGGCATAGAGCGTGTTTTGAAATACATCGCTTTCATGAAAGCTTGATGTATGCAGAGGAGTGGGAGCTATACAGCAGGATCATTTCCACAAATATTACCGGTGTGCATATTGGAAACATATTGTATTTCAACAGAAAACATGCCGAATCCAATACAGGTGCTTTTTGGCACAAAAACCCCGTTCAAGTCAAGTCCAAAATAAATGCGGCACAGCTTATAATTGAAAATCTAAATAAAAAGAACTTGCTAAACTATTCTTTTTTAAAATACTTTACCTCCCTAGCATTGCTGCTTAAAGAAAAACCCATATTTGATTATTTACTAAATGTATCCAGTCCTGACCTTTTTACACGCTTTAAGTTAAATATGCGTTATCATTTGCATTTTATAATACTTCCTTTTTACAAATTTAAAAAAAGGTTTCGTCCCAATTCTTTACCTTAGCAGCTTATGAGATTCCTTATCGTAACAGATAGTATCGATATTAACGACAGCAGTGGCAGTAAGGCAAATGTAGCTCTGATTCAAAACCTGCACAAGGCCGGGTTTGGGTTAAAAGTGTATCATTACACCCGAAAGGATATTTCTTTAAAAGGCATCCCGTACGTGGCTGTTCAAGAACAAAAAGCAACAGTTGCATACATCTTATCCAAACTTCAATTAACGATAAAGCGGTTCACCGGGTGGAACGCCAATACTTATGTTGAAAAAAAACGGGGATTTTCCTTTGCATTTTTTAATGACAGTTACAGCATTCAAAAGGCCCTTCAAGCCGAAAACCCCGAAGATTATGATCGGATACTCACATTAAGCAAAGCCGGCAGCTTTCGTCCCCATAAAGCCCTGTTAGGTTTGCCCCAATGGCACAGCAAGTGGCTGGCTTATATTCATGACCCTTATCCCATGCACAGCTATCCGCGACCCTATGACTGGGTAGAGCCCGGGCATCAAAAGAAACGCAATTTCTTTTTACAAATAGCCCATGCATGCCGATATGCCCTGTACCCCAGCCAACTGCTGGCAGAATGGATGGAAGGTTATTATAAGCCCCTTCAAGGCAAAGCCGTTATCATTCCGCATCAATTATCAGAAATGTCGTTCAAAAAGGTTCAACTACCGTCTTTTTTTAATAAAAACCACTTTAATATACTGCACGCAGGTACGTTGTTATGGGGACGTGATCCTCATGGTTTGCTGCAAGGTTTTACCTTGTTTTTAGAGAAGTATCCCGAAGCAAAAGGTGTGGCACGCCTGCTTTTTCTGGGAGGAAAGAATCATTATTCTGACCTTTTGGAGGAATATGCTGAAAAGTTTCCTCAGGTTTATGTAAGTGAAGATTATGTGCCCTTTGAACAGGTGTATGCCCTGCAACAACTGGCAACGGTCAATGTAATCCTGGAAGCAAAGGGGCCCATCAGTCCTTTTTTACCCGGTAAATTTCCGCACTGCGTAGCGGCAGATCGTCCTATTCTCTTACTGGGCCCGTATTATAGTGAGAGCAAAAGGTTATTGGGTGAAGATTACCCTTATGTTGCGGCTATTGATGAAGCAGAAAAAATCGCCGGGTATTTATCCGCGCTTTATAAATCCTGGAAAGAACAACCGGATACATTGCGATTGAATAGACCTCATTTAACAGGATATTTATCTGAAGAGCATTTGATTGAAACCTTTTCAAACTTGAAGCACTTATGAGAATATTAATGGTATCTATGGGTTCTTTACATTTTTTCAGATGGACTGAGCAATTAAAAGGTTCAGGTCACGACGTTTTTTGGTTTGACATTTTGGATGGAGGAGTAAAATCACCCAGATTGGATTGGGTTGATCAGCGAGTGCGTTGGAAACAAAAAGTTAAGTATCCCGGAAGGGTTTTTATAAAAAAAAACATTCCTGTGTTGCATCGTTTTATTGATAAGATGAATTCCAATAAAACTTCAATTGCTTTTGAAAACTACCTGAATGAAGTTAAGCCGGATGTAGTTCACAGTTTTGTGATGTACATGAGTTGTTTTCCTATTTTAAATGTTATGAAAAGGAATCCCGGAATTAAATGGATTTATTCAGCCTGGGGAAATGATTTATTTTTTTATAGGAGTGAGCCCAGTCGCTTAAAAGAGATAAAAGAAACACTGCCATCTGTAGCGTATATGTTTGCAGATTGTACAAGAGATTATACGATTTCAACAGAATTGGGTTTTAACGGCTTATATTTGGGGACATTCCCCACAGGCGGGGGTTATGAACTAAAAGAATATCATCCTTTTTTAAAGGAAGCCAGCGAAAGAAATACAATTTTAATTAAAGGCTACCAGCATAAATTTGGAAGGGCAAATCACGTTTTGGAGGCATTGCTTACGCTAAAATCACAATTAAATAATTATAAAATAGTTATTTATGCAGCAAATGAAAAAGTGATTGATAAAGCTGATGCTTTAGGTTTAACAGATTGGGAAAATATTATATTACTAGGACAAATACCCCATAAAGAAGTGTTGGAAATAAAAGGAGAAAGTTTAATTTATATTGGAAACAGCATTTCAGATGGAACTCCAAACACACTTTTAGAAGCCATGATTATGGAGGCCTTTCCCATTCAATCCAATCCCGGGGGCGCAACAGCAGAATGGATTATTCACCAAAAAAATGGTTTGTTATTGGAGGAACCGGAAGATGTAGATGCCATTGCGGAACAAATATCCTATGCGCTATCACATCCGGAAATGCTGGAAACGGGAGTTGCCTATAATACAAAAGAACTCGTTCCAAAGCTGGAAAGGGAATATGTGCGGACACAAGTCCTGCAAGCCTATAAAAAAATTGAAGACAGCTTATAGTTATTTATGCAAACACCCATCACCATCCTCTATGCCTTTCGAAACCGTGATGCCCAACGGGTGAAACTGTCCTTGCAATCGTTGCAACAGCAAACGATGAAGGATTTTGAAGTGGTGTTTGTCGATTATGGGAGCGAAGCTTCTTATGCACAGGCTGCTAAGGGAGTGGTTGACGCCTTTGAATTTGCGTCTTATCATTATGTGGGACATCCCGGCTTGTTGTGGAATAAAAGCAAAGCCTTGAATTACGGTATCCGGCAGGCTAAACACGAATATATCCTGATCAACGATGTGGATGTTATTTTGCATCCCAAAGCCATCGAAAAGTTCCAGAGCCGGTGTGTTACCGAAGCGTTCAGACTGTTTAAAATCGGTTACCTGCCGGAATCGGTGTCTCTTGAACAAGTAACAAAAACTCCATTTGAGGACTTACAACCCGGGCATACCGGCGATACGTTTGGTATCGGACTCTTTCCCAAGGCTGCTTTGGAGCTGGTGCATGGGTTGGACGAATTTTTCCATTTTTACGGTTCGGAAGACGAAGACCTCAATGCCCGTTTGCAACAGGCCGGTTATACCTGCCACCGGGGACAGGAATTGCTGTTTCTCCACCTGTGGCATCCGCGCTATCCACAAAAAAAGGACAAACAACTCACAACAGAGCCCCGGCTGTACAATGCCCAACGCATCAACCAGCAGCATTTTTTAAGCCATAAGGAAAGAAACATCAATATTGCACAGGATACCTGGGGCCGGTGTTTTACGTCTAAAGACCGGGATCAGTTGGGAAAGCCGGAAATAAGCCTGCGCTTCCCCAATATAAAAGCTGTGGTGCTTCACTTCTTAAGGGAAGAACTCAAGTGTTACAAAGGAAAAGTAGTGTCCGTTGTTTTTTATGAGGATCCTTATTTTAAATCTGCTAAATACAGGCTTAAAACCCTGCTGGGCAAACAATCCCAACCTTATATGCCGATGAAAGCCGTGAACGATGAAATCCTGAAAACAATTGTATTTGACTACAGAGACCACAATTATGAATACAGGGTGGCTCATGATTTAAATGAAATTCGTTTTGTGATAGCGGTGTGATTGATTTAAATCTATTTCATAAGACTTGAAAAGAAAGAAGCATCCTGATCAACGATTGCATATATATTTGCACTATATTGAAGTATTTATACAACATTCCATGCCACATCGTAAAAACATAAAATTATTTTGGTGGAGCGAGCCTTTTTTAATGGGAAAACCCCTGGAGAATTATGGTGATTTGCTTGGGAAATATCTTGCGGAAAAGATTTCGGGCAAGCCCGTGCGCTGGGTACATCCCAACAAATTTCGTCTGAGCGGTTTGTGGCAACCCATTTATGTCACGGCCGGAAGTATTCTGGCGCATGTCAATACTAAATGTGTGATATGGGGGAGTGGCATCATTCAACAAAAACAGGTGGTAAAGCCGGCCAGATTTCTGGCTGTTCGCGGTCCCCAAACCCGCAAGCGTTTGCTGGAACAAGGCCATAAAGTTCCGGAAATCTATGGCGACCCGGGTTTGCTGTTGCCCAAGCATTACAATCCTCCCACCACAAAAAAATACAAACTGGGCATCGTGGCCCATTACAACGATTATAAAAGCATCAAAACCCTATATGAAAACGAACCCAATGTACTGCTCATCGACCTGATGACCAACGATATTGAGGCGACCACTGATTTGTTTTTACAATGTGAACGCATCGTTTCTTCCTCCCTGCATGGCCTGATTGTATCCCACGCCTATGGTATTCCTGCCGTATGGGTGCAGTTTTCAGATTCCTTGTTTGGTGACGGCATCAAATTCAGGGATTATTTTGAATCGGTGCAGTTGCCTTTTTATATGCCGGAACTCACTGTTGAAAAACAATCGAAGGAAGCCTTTCTTGAGCTTTTTGAACACCGTCCTTTCCTTCCCGATGCCGGGGTGATTTCAGACTTGCAGCAGGGGTTGATGGAGGTGTGTCCGTTTTAAGTGAGCAGTGAAGAGTGAGCAGTGAAGCGCGTCTCGATACAATTTTTATTCCGCTTGCTTTGCTGCGCTGCATAAAAACCACCAGCCTTTGGGCAGGCTCGACGTGACAGGGCTTTTGAATTTTGAATGCTGGCAGACACCTTTTGAGCTGAAGGCTGACTGCTGAAGGCTGATAGCTGATTGCTATTCAAGCAGGCCCTGCTTACTCGAATGCGACCCTTCCTTCGTCAGGGTGACAATCATGGTGTTTTGTCCTGCACACCCGATAGCCCGTAACCCCGCTAACCCGAAACAAAAAAATCCCCGCCATCAATAAAGACAGCAGGGATTGTATTTTAATACCTGTAAAGGTTTTTTATTATTTCAGTCTGAAGGTCACGCGTCTAACAAGTTGACGGGCTCCTGAAGAATCTTTGTTCACAGAATCATCTTCTCCGTTCCCGCGTGCAGTCAATCGGTTACCGTCAATACCGGCAGCGACTAACAATTCTTTCACTTTGTTGGCCCTGCGCTCAGATAATTGTTGATTGTATGCAGGGTTTCCGATTTCATCAGCATAACCTATCAAATCCGCTTGTGCAGATGGATTTTCCTTCATATAAATGATGAGATAGTTAACAGCTTGCAGCGAATAGGTTTCCGGTTCATCACTGTTAAATCGGAAATATACATTCACATAGCCTTTATCAATCAGTTCTTTGATATCCAGTCCACTGCGTGATTTGTCAATATCGGTTTTGCTGGCATAACGCGCATCCAATGAAGACTCCAGTTCGTCAGGAATTCCGTTGTTGTTCAGGTCAATAGCTCTACCCTTGGTATCAACAGCCACTCCGGAAACGGTATTGGGCTCACGATCCAGATAATCGGGCACACCGTCCTGGTCAGAATCAATCATATCGGTTTCCACTTTCGTCAAACGCTCGTCAAGTTGCTCCAGTTCACTGTAAATGGCTTCTTCTTCAGAATACCAGTCGGCATGAATGTCATGTTGACCCAAATAAAGGGTCAGACCAATGGAAGCATTGACCAGGTAACCGTTGAGTCCGCGTGTGCTGTTATTGGTCACAACAGCATTCAAAGGCTGTGCCCCGTCCCAGGTTTGTGTATGGCGCACATGGCCCAATACGCTTAAATCACCTGTCAGGGCCACACTGTTTCCCAAACGTATTTGCGGAGTAATACCGGCCATCAGGTTAAGCATCTGGTCTGCACTATCAAATTCGTTGGGTTCTGAAGGTTTGTTGGCAGAATAGCCCATACCTCCGTGAATGAGGAGGTTAAAGGTATTTGTCCAGCTTCTGAAATTCAATACATTTCCCACATTTACAACCCCTTGCAGGCTGGTTCGGTAGTATTCAGATTTAAAGGGCTGGCTGTTTTCGTCACTTTCGATACTGTTGTATCCAAAATCCAGTTTGGCACCGAATTTTTCATTGAACATATAACGCACACCCAGTCCACCTTGCCAAAGGTCCGGTGTGTTCACATAATATCCCGGAGTAAAGGGTATGGCCGGTTTGTGTACCCCGGCTTCCAGTTCAATCGACCAACGGTTGTACTCTTGACCCAGTTCTTGTTCCTGTTCCTGTTCCTGTGCCTGCATTGTCAAGGTCCCCAATGCTATTGTCGCACATAATAATATTTTTTTCATTTTAAATAGGTTAATTGTTGGCTACAAAGATACAATAGCAGCCTTGAAATCATAGGAATTGGCTTTAAAATAACATTTTTTTTACATTGCAAAGAGAGGGTGTGTATGGGTCGTCCCTTATTTGTTAATACCTTCTCAGGTCTGTTTTGTTTATTTTACCCTATTATTTAAACCTCTATTTTTTAACATATTATTTGCACTTTTAGTAATATGAAGAGGAACCTTTTTTAACACATTTCAGTAAAAAAATGTAGGCAGCAGCCGTTCCTCTGCAGGATTTTTATATTTTTAACCCTATGAACTGTGTTCAACTTTAAAAAAAGTTGTTTTAAGTGATTTGTATTGCTTCCTCACTTTGGGGTTGCTTTTTTTGCCATGAAGACACTAAGACACGAAGAAATCACTAAGAATATATATAATCTTAAAAATTTATAAGACGAACCCTGCGTCCCCATTAGAAATATCCTATGTCAAAAAGAAAAATAGCAGTTGTCATTACCGCCCGCCCCTCTTACAGCAGGGTAAAATCTGTTTTAAGCGCTGTTGATGCCCACCCGCAGCTCGAACTGCAGCTCATTGTGGCAGCATCGGCGCTGCTGGACCGCTACGGTTCTGCAGTCAATTATATGGAGCAGGACGGTTTTCAAATAGTAGCAAAAGTGTTTAATGTGCTTGAAGGTGAAAACCTGACGGCTGCCGCCAAAACCACCGGCATTGGTATCCTCGAACTCTCCACCGTGTTTGACAATTTAAAACCCGACATTGTCGTAACCGTGGCCGACCGTTTTGAAACCATGGCCACTGCGATTTCGGCTTCCTATATGAACATCCCGCTGGCACACATCCAGGGAGGTGAGGTCACCGGAAACATTGATGAAAAAGTACGCCACGCCATCACCAAACTGGCCGACTACCATTTTGTGGCTTCGGAAGAAGCTGAAGAACGGGTACTCAAACTGGGCGAAGATGCAAGCATGGTGTTCAATACCGGATGCCCCTCGATAGACCTGGCGAAACCTGTTTTGCAAAGCAAAGTCCTTTCCTTTGATCCTTATATAAAATACGGTGGTGTGGGAGCAAGACCTGCTTTAGGGAACGGCTACCTGGTCGTAATGCAACACCCGGTCACCAACGAATATGCGCTTTCGCGAAAGCAGGTCGAGGCAAGCTTACACGCCATTAACGAACTGAAAATCCCCACCCTGTGGTTCTGGCCCAATGTGGATGCCGGGGCTGACGGTACATCTACCGGAATCCGGGCATTTCGGGAGCATCACGACTTGGACCATGTGCATTTCTTTAAAAATATGGAAGGCTCTGATTTTCTGGAGTTGCTCTATCATAGCAAGGGACTGGTGGGCAACAGCAGTGTGGGCATCAGGGAATGTTCCTATTTGGGAGTTCCTGTGGTTAACATCGGGACCCGGCAGAACAGGAGGCAACGGGGGGAGAATGTGATTGATGTGGGGTATGACAAAGAATCCATCAAAATGGCCATTAACAGCCATTTTCAAAACGGTCATCTAAACAGCTCAGATATATACGGCACCGGTGAAGCGGGAACATCCATCGCCGCATTGCTGTATTCATTGCCGTTGCGGTTTCATAAGACGATTGTTTATTAGTGATTAGTGAGCAGTGAGCAGTGAGCAGTGAGTAGTGAAGAGTGAAAGAGTGAAAGAGTGAATGAGTGAATGAGTGAATGAGTGAAAGAGTGAAGAGTGAAAGAGTGAAGAGTGAAAGAGTGAAGAGTGAATGAGTGAAGAGTGAAAGAGTGAATGAGTGAAGAGTGAAAGAGTGAAGAGTGAAAGAGTGAATGAGTGAAGAGTGAAAAGTGAATGAGTTAAGAGTAAATCTGCTCACAGTTGAGTATGTTAAATAAACTGTGTCAAATTTAAAAATTGAATGTTTTAAACTTTTA
>CAXBIQ010000019.1:0-45573 GCA_963975935.1 uncultured Flavobacteriaceae bacterium | reverse complement strand
ATCCATCCTACATATATCCCCTCTAAAGCGGGTGCAAATATATAACGGATTATTAGATATCCTAACGAAATAGTGCAAAAAAAATCAAAAAAAAGGAAGTTAAATTTTAACTTCTTGATTCTGACCATTTTCTTATTCCGTTATTTTTTTGGGAACTACTAAGATACAAAAATTAATTTAAATACCAAGACTCAAATTTGTTATTTTGAACTACTGCTCCATTTATCAGCCAGCTCAAAATAGTCAATGGGCTCTGCAGGTAGTTGCAGGTCCAAAACCCCTTCCTGAAAACTTCGCTGTAATATATCTTCAATTAAAAAGTCTTCTTTTACCTGATCCGGGCGGAATTCAGATTTTAAAGAAATATCAAACATACTTGCTGTCGTGTTGTACCAAAAGGCCCTCCATCCTGTCCTAAGGTCCTTTATAAGATCAAAAGCAGTCTCGCCTGTCTGCCGGTGGATAAGTTTCACCAATATACGCCCTTCACTTCTTGTCAATTTTTTTAGCTCATCTGTAAACTCGCCTTCTATATAGTTTTGAATTCTTTTGGTGTATATTCTTTTTTCCCTGTTGGTCTCCAGCGACTCCAGTCTTGTATTCATCGTGTAGAGACGGTCAGCGGCCAGTCTTGCATAAGGGTATACTTTTCGGGTCCTGCGACGCAAAATCAAATAGCTGCGACGATCTTCCTTTGATTTAAACTTTAACTTACTCAACAAAACAACCTCATCCAAATCAATATGTTGACGCGACACCGTGTCACCATCTATAATCATATAAATGTATTCAGTAGTATCGGTTTGATGATAATGGTATGCGTCATCTTCCTGGGAAAACCCCATAAAATGAGCGGTTAATAAAAACACTATCGTTAAAAGTATCTTTGACATTAAAATAATATTTCGCGTTTGTGTTTCCACTTTAATCCAAAATTGTTCCAAAATTACATAATTAGGTGATTCGAGCTATTAAATTCTTATTAATATTGGTATTTTTACACTTAAAATAACAAACAATGGCAAAATCAATACTGAACAAAAAATCCCTTACCTTTTTAGAATCCTATTTAAACAATGCTGCACCTACAGGATATGAATCGGGCGGGCAAAAATTATGGATGGATTACCTTAAACCATACGTAGATGAATTCATCACAGACAATTATGGTACTGCTGTGGGAGTCATAAACCCAAAAGCTTCATACAAAGTGGTTATCGAAGGACATGCCGATGAAATCTCCTGGTATGTAAACTATATCACAGACGATGGTTTGATCTACGTTATCAGAAACGGTGGCAGTGACCATCAAATTGCTGCTTCAAAGAGAGTAAATATACATACCAAAAAAGGGATTGTCCAGGGGGTCTTTGGCTGGCCGGCAATACATACCCGAAAAAACAAAGACACAGACAAAGAACCATCCCCCAGACTTGACAATATATGCATTGATGTGGGCTGTTCAAACAAGGAAGAAGTTTTAAAACTGGGGGTTCACGTGGGTTGTGTAATTACATATCCTGATACTTTTTTTATTTTAAACGAAAATAAGTTTGTGTGCCGTGCACTTGACAACAGAATGGGTGGCTTTATGATTGCAGAAGTAGCACGCCTGCTAAAGGAAAATAAAAAGAAACTTCCCTTTGGCCTTTATATCACAAATTCCGTTCAGGAGGAAATCGGGTTGAGAGGTGCCGAAATGATTACCCAAACCATAAAACCCAATGTTGCCATCGTCACTGATGTATGTCATGATACCACAACGCCCATGATTGAAAAGAAAACTGAAGGCGAAACAAAAATTGGTGACGGTCCTGTCATATCTTACGCACCTGCGGTTCAAAATAATTTGCGGGAACTTCTTATCGAAACTGCTGAAAAAAAGAAAATTCCGTTTCAGCGAATGGCCTCTTCACGCTCCACCGGAACTGATACAGATGCCTTTGCATATAGTAATGGCGGAGTGCCTTCAGCATTAATTTCTTTACCTCTTCGTTATATGCATACTACTGTTGAAATGGTGCATCGCGAAGATGTTGAAAATGTCATTAAACTTATATATGAATCATTGTTGACAATTAAAGAAAATCAATCGTTTAACTATTTTGACTGAAATCAATAGTGTATTGTAATCAAAAAAGTGGGTTGGTTTATAAACTAACCCACTACAACTTAAGTTTCTGAACGTATAAAGTAGTGGTCATAAAACGTATAGCACATATTTTTTTTATTGTCCTCTGGGCTGAATCATCCATTTCTCAAAACATTTCAGAAGCTGATGCATTTACAGACTTCATAACACCTGAGATTCTAGTGGGTAAGCTTATGCCCTCCAATACCGGTTTTCCTGAACTTGGAATTCAAAAAACATTTTTTTTAAGCTTTGGTTCCTTCAATACCAAAACACATAAAGAATGGTCTTACAGACTAAACTATCCTAAAACCGGACTTAGTATTGGCTTTTCAGATCTGGGAAATTCAAATGATGTGGGAAACGCGTATATTTTTATGCCGTTTGTTGAATTTGATTTGTTTAACAAAAACAGATACAAACTTCATTTTGGATTTGGAGGTTCTTATCACAACAGACAATATGATATACGCCTCAACCAATTCAATAAAGGCATTACCACAGAGTTTAGCTGGGCGTTCAGAATGTTTGGTTACTATAATTTGAGTCAAAACAATACAACAACCACAAGAATTGGAATAGGCTACCTGCACCATTCAAACGGGCATATCAAATTGCCCAATCAGGGATTAAATTCTTTTTTAGTGAGTTTATCGCTTGAACAGAAATACAATAAAAACGACTATACCACTCCTCAGTATCCGGTTGAAAACTTCAATCGTTCCAGTTACAATTATTTTTCAGCACGTGCAGGTATAGGTCAAAATGTACTTTCTGAAATTTATAACGATAAAAAAGAAGTCTATGCAATTGCACTCTCCTATGGAAAGGTAATCAATAAGACCTACTCTTTTGGAGGTGGAATTTACTACCGCTTTTATGAACATTACTACCAATATATTAAAAACGAAGAAATGCTGGTATTGGAAGACTACCCTGAACTCAAGGAAAATGCAATTTTAAACGCCTCCACTTTTGGTGTTTTTGGTTCAGGTGAATTGTTGCTCAACCACATCGGCATTGAATTTCAGCTGGGGCTTAACATCTATAAACCTTTCTACAAAGTAGACTGGCGCCTCAATCAGGGATATGTTTTTATAGCTTACGATGATGAGGACGAGCCCTACATCGCTGTGAAGTTGGGCGAGCTGGATTCTTATTATAAAATCAAAAAAACAATCTCCAGCAGACTGGGACTTAAATACTATCTCAAACCTACTGATGAGGTACCTGTGCATAACTTTTACATTGGTGCGCATCTAAATGCTAATCTAGGTCAGGCAGATTTTGGTGAGTTAAGCTTTGGATATGTTTACAATTTTAATTTTAAAGGGAGTAATTAACGTGTAGCAAAGTATGCAGCAACATTTTTTTCTATCCTTTCTGAAATATCAGAAACATCTGCTTTGACAAAAGTTTCACCGGTTATTTTTTCATAAAGTTCAATATACCTTTCAGAAACAGCTTGTACATACTCATCGGGCATAAATGGAACCTGCTGCCCTTCCTTGCCCTGAAAACCGTTTTGAATCAACCATTGCCTCACAAATTCTTTGGAAAGTTGCTTTTGGGTTTCTCCCATATTTTGTCTTTCCTGATATCCTTCTGCATAAAAATAACGAGAAGAATCTGGTGTATGGATTTCATCGATTAAGACGATTTTACCCTCTTTGGTTTTGCCAAATTCATATTTGGTATCCACCAGAATGAGCCCGCGTTGTGCAGCAAGTTCACTGCCCCTTTGAAACAGTTTTCTGGTATAATCCTCCAGGATGTTATAATCTTCCTCTGAAACAATTCCTCTTTTTAAAATTTCTTCCCGTGAGATGTCTTCATCATGTTCACCGGCTTCAGCCTTTGTGGCAGGGGTAATGATGGGTGACGGGAACTTGTCATTCTCTTTCATCCCGTCAGGCATAGGGACACCGCAAAGCATTCTCTTACCTTCCTTATATTCACGTGCGGCATGTCCGCTTAGGTAACCCCTGATGACCATTTCCACCATAAATGGCTCACAAGCATGGCCTATCGCCACATTGGGATCAGGTGTGGCAATAAGCCAGTTGGGAACAAGATCTTCTGTAGCCCGCATCATTTTAGTAGCAATCTGATTGAGGATTTGTCCTTTGAATGGGATTCCTTTTGGCAAAACAACATCAAAAGCACTGATGCGGTCTGAAGCAACCATCAGTAAAACATCATTCTCAAGGGTATATACATCACGTACTTTTCCGTGATAAACTTGTTGCTGTCCCGGAAATTTAAAATGGGTTTCTGTAACGGTATTGTTCATTTATTCTACGTTTTCTATGGCCTTATATGCAGAAATCACTTCCTTGACCAGTTTATGCCTGATCACATCTTTATCATCTAGATAAATCATGCCCACTCCTTTGACATCTTTAAGAACAAGTAATGCTTCTTTTAAACCTGAAATCACCCGGCGCGGCAAGTCAATCTGTCCCGGATCACCGGTAATCATAAACTTTGCGTTTTTACCCATCCGCGTTAAAAACATTTTCATCTGCGCATGGGTGGTGTTCTGAGCCTCATCAAGTATCACAAACGCATTGTCGAGCGTACGGCCGCGCATAAAGGCCAGCGGTGCAATTTGTACAACTCCCTTTTCAATATAGGAGGCAAGGGTTTCGTGAGGGATCATATCCCGCAATGCGTCATATAAAGGTTGCATATAAGGGTCCAGCTTTTCTTTTAAATCCCCCGGAAGAAAACCCAGGTTCTCACCGGCTTCCACTGCGGGACGGGTAAGGATGATGCGTTTTACCTGCTTTTCTTTTAATGCTTTAACGGCCAGTGCTACACCGGTATAGGTCTTTCCGGTACCTGCTGGGCCCACGGCAAACACCATATCGTTTTTGCGCATTAAATCAACCAGTTTACGCTGATTGACAGTAATGGCTTTAACCTGTTTGCCTCCCACACCGTGAACCAAAACCTCGCCGCTACTGTCTGAGGTTTCATACTCTTCCCTGTTTTCGCTGGTGAGGATTCTTTCGATTACATTTTCATCAAGCTTGTTGTACTTGACAAAATGGTCCATCAACATGCTGAACTTTTTGTCAAATTCTTCAAGCAAGTCCTCATCACCAAAAACCGTAAGGCGGTTACCCCTGGCGACTATTTTGAGTTTGGGATAATACTTTTTTAATAAGTTGATATTTGAATTTTGTTGCCCAAACAATTCACTGGGACTTATCTCTGTAATCTCTAGAATAAGTTCGTTCAAAAGCAGTTGATTTATTTTAAGAAATGTCTTTTATAATGATTAAGTTTGTACTACAAATCTAATGTATTTTTATCGTTACCTCAACGGTTTGAAGTTAAAAAAATATCAACAATCCACCTATGCCCATAATTACCCTGACTACTGATTTTGGAGAGAAAGACCACTTTGCCGGCGCGGTTAAAGGAGCTATTTACAGTGAGTTGGAAGATGTTAAAATTGTTGATATCTCTCATTCGGTATCACCATTTCACCTCGGGGAGGCCGCTTACATCGTTCAAAATGCATACAGAAGCTTCCCAAAAGGAACCGTTCATATCATCGGGGTTGACTCTGAACTCACCCCTGAAAACAAACACATTGCCGTTTTGCTGGATGAACACTATTTCGTCTGTGCAGACAATGGTATTATTTCTTTGATCACAAAAGAACTTCGACCCCAGAAAATTGTGGAAATAAACATTCACGACAGGGTTCTGGGTGACTTTCCGGTACTGGATGTTTTTGTAAAAGTGGCCTGTCACATCGCCCGAGGCGGAACGCTTGATGTCATAGGGAAAGAAATCCCGGAGGTTAAAGAACTTAAAGGCATCCCACCCATTATCAGTACTGATGGAAACCAAATTATAGGCAATGTTATTTACATTGATAACTATGGCAATGTGGTAACCAATATTACCAAGAAATTATTTGAGAAAACAGGCAAAGGCAAACCCTTTGTTGTTACGGCACGCACAGTAAAGTTCAGGGAAATTCATTCCAAATACAGCGAAGCCATTAACTTTGACCTGCCTCCCGAAAAAAGGGAAGAGGACGGTAAAAAACTTGCCATCTGGAACGCCTCAGGATATCTCGAGCTGGCCATTTACAAAAGCAACCCCCAAAGCGTGGGAAGTGCTTCTACCCTATTCGGACTTTATTACAGAGACACAGTTACCTTAAATTTTGAATCATAAGCTTTAAAAAATGCTTATCCGAATCGTAAAAATGGAGTTTGCTCCTGAAAAAGTGAGCGAATTCCTTGAAAATTTTGAAACAGTTAAAGAAAATATCAGGAACTTCCCGGGGTGCAAGCACCTGGAACTCTATCGCGATAAAAACAACGACAACGTCTTTTTTACCTACAGCAAATGGGAACATGAGTCAGACCTCGAAAATTACAGGAACAGCGATTTGTTTAAAAAAGTATGGAGTGAAACCAAACCCAAATTCATACAAAAAGCCGCTGCCTGGAGTGTGGATGTATTGCACACCTTGTAAAGATACTTTCCTGCAAAGGTTTAACTAAGCACTTCCCGCATCGCTTTCGCTTTTAGCAGGCACTCTTCATATTCTTTTTCGGGCTGTGATAAGGATGTAATGGCGCTTCCCACAGAAAAACTGAGGTATTTGTTTTCTTCATTATAAAGGATACTTCTTATAATTACATTAAAATCTGCATAACCTTCAGGAGAAATATAACCCACAGAACCACTGTAAAGGCCGCGCTTGGTTTCTTCAAGTGCTTCAATTATTTTCATCGCACTGGTCTTGGGGGCGCCGGTCATACTGCCCATCGGGAAGGTGGTTTTTAATACATCTGTGATGGTGGTTTGTTCTGACACCGTTGATGTGATGGTGGTAATTAATTGATGTACCTGTTTAAAGGTGTACAACCCGCAAAGTTCATCCACGGAAACACTGCCTATGGTCGCTGTGCGCGAAAGGTCATTGCGCACCAGGTCAGTAATCATAATATTTTCAGAACGCTCTTTGGGGTCTGCTTTCAGGGCTTCGGCCAGGGCGGTGTCTTCCTCAAGTGAGTCTGCCCTGCGTGCTGTACCCTTGATGGGCTGTGAGATAATCTTCTGCTTTTCCTTTTTCAGATACCGTTCCGGTGAAGCCGAAAGCAAATAATAGCTTTCCAGTTTTACAAAGGCAGCAAAGGGCGGTGCCGAAATGGTATTGAGTTTTTCAAATGTCTCAAAAGGATCAATAACAGCATCTTCAGCAAAAAACTCCTGACAGAAATTGGCTTCATATATATCCCCCAACTGAATATGCTGAAGCATCTTTTCTACTTTCGTAATATAGGCTTCCTTTGAAATGCGGGAATGTATACTTGGTTTCTTTCCTTTCGTACTTTCGGCTTTAAATGACATTATTTCTTTAATGTCGTCTTCCATCTCATCAGCAACAAAATGGAGGTAGTGAAGTTCCAGTTTATCCTCGATTATCAAAAAGAGTTTTTTCGGCTGAAAGAAATAAAGGTCAGGAAAATGCAACCCGTCAAAATTACCCGATGTAAGGGGTTCCAGATCATTTTTTAAGTCATAGGTAAGGTAACCAAAAATCCAGTCACCGGTTGTGGTTCGGTATTCTTCAAGTGTATCAAAAGCCCCTTGATAATCTGTTTTTACAGAGGTGAGCGCATCCACCGCAAGCAGATGATCAAAAGAAGGGTATCGCCTGTTAGGAAAGTTGTCATCCGCATTTGAGTCCAGCCAAACCACCTCCTGAAACTGTCGTGACCAGTGGAGTAAATGGGACTTAAATTCACTTGCATCGTCTAAAGCTATATGTTTTATGGTGCGCAATTACTGACTTATTTGATGTTCAAAATTCTGAAGTACATCGGTAAATCCAAGTGCAAGGATTTCATCGGTTATAATGTTTTCTTCTATGGAAAAATTACTGTTGAATGATGGAAAACTAAAACTTTCAATCACTTCACCGCCATACCTTGGAATCCTTGACTTGACATATTCAAAGGACGCAGCCCCGCCCCTGGCACCACTGGAAGTGCTCATAAGCAACACCTGTTTCCCATCTAAAAATTTATACTCAATGCGGGAAAGCCAGTCCAGTACATTTTTAAAAAAAGCAGAGGGTCCGCCATTATGCTCGTTTACAGAAATTATCAAGGCATCTGCTTCTTTGATTTCGTTTAACAACATACGCAAATTGACACTAAAACCCTTTTCCCTTTCGATATCCTCACCATACATATCCAAAGGATAATCTGTTAACTTTATATGCCTGACTTCACTAGCAGTCATTTGGGAGGCAGCAAAATTCACCAGTTTTTGATTGATGGAGTTACTACTGTTGGAACCGGCAAATACTAAAACCTTTTTCATCTTACTTTTTATTTCAAAAGTACCTAAAATTTATGAAAACACATTTTTCAATTCCAAAGAGTCTCTGTTAAATAAGAAATCCTTCCTTTTATGAAACACGCTAATTTCAAAGGAACATTAAATTAGTTTACCTTTGCCGTCTAAATAGTTTGTATTTTGACTTTTGATGATTTAAATTTAAGTACCCCGCTGCGAAACGCAATCTCAGATTTGGGATTTGTAACCCCCACACCCATTCAGGAAAAATCCTTTTCCGTAATTATGTCGGGTCGTGATATGGTAGGAATTGCCCAGACAGGAACCGGGAAGACAATAGCCTATATGCTGCCCATTCTCCGGTTACTTCCATTCTCAAGACAGGAGAATCCCAGAGTATTGGTGCTGGTCCCCACACGCGAACTCGTTCTGCAGGTTGTTGAAGAAACCGAAAAACTCGCTGCATATTCAAACCTGAGAATTCTGGGTGTCTATGGCGGTACAAACATCAACACACAGAAAAAAGCAATCGCTGAAGGCCTCGATATCATTGTGGCAACTCCCGGAAGGTTGTATGACCTCGCACTTAGCAGGGTCCTGCAACTGAAGTCCATCCAAAAACTGGTTATTGACGAAGTGGATGTGATGCTGGACCTGGGTTTCAGGCACCAGCTGGTAAACATCTTTGACATTCTCCCCAAACAGCGCCAAAACATCTTGTTTTCTGCTACCATGACAGAAGATGTGGAAGAACTGCTCTCGGTCTTCTTTAAAAACCCCGAAAAGGTTTCTGTCGCGCTGAGCGGCGAACCCCTTAAAAATATTGACCAGAGCGTATACCACGTTCCCAACTTTTATACAAAAGTGAACCTGCTGCTCACCTTGCTCTCAGACAGGGAGACGTATTTCAAGGTGTTACTCTTTGTAAAGAACAAAAAAACAGCCGACCTCCTCTTTGAATTACTGGACGAACACTTCAAAGAAGAACTCTGTGTGATTCATTCAAACAAAACCCAGAACTACCGCATCCGCAGTATCAGGCAGTTTGAAGCAGGCGAAAACCGTATACTTGTCGCAACAGATGTAATGGCACGCGGACTCGACTTTGAAAACATATCCCACGTTATCAATGTTGACACCCCCGATTATCCCGAAAACTACATCCACAGAATAGGCCGCACCGGTCGTGCGGAGCGCACCGGAAATGCAGTCGTGCTAACCACCCCCAATGAAGAAAACAACCTGGAGGCCATTGAATCCCTGATGCAACTGGAGGTTACACGCCTTCCCCTGCCGGAAAACCTTGAAATCTCTGAAAAGCTCACCTATGAAGAGCGCCCCGTTATCAAGGAAATCAACAATCCCGGCAAACGCAATAAAAATGATGAAGACGCACCGGGACCTGCTTTCCACGATAAAAAAGACAAGAACAAAAAAGAGAACCTCGGGGGCTCATACCGTCGTGAAATCGCCAAAAAATACAAAAAACCGCTTACCAAAGGTGATAAAAACTACAACCGTAGGAATAAGAAGAAATAAGTGTCATACCTTTTTTTTCAGTGCCTTTAAGCTTACAAAACACCAGGAGCAAGTAACCTGTAACTTCTCCACCCTAAATTATTTGTTCGCAGTTGGTTAACAAAAAACAGCTGTGAATGAACCATATGTTAAAAACATTTATACTTTTTCACAATATTATACAAACCGAACCTTTTTTAATATAATTTTGTTCCCTAAAACAAGACCTAAACAGTAACCTTTAAATGACACTTTTATTTATTTATCTTTCTGTAGCTTTGATTACATCTTTTATATGTTCCATCGTCGAAGCCTCATTACTCTCCACCCCTCTTTCTTATTTAAAAGCAAAACACGATCAAGGCAATAAAAATGCAACCCGTTTCATTAAATACAAAGATGATATTGACAAACCGCTTTCTGCGATTTTATCCTTGAACACCGTGGCACACACTGTGGGAGCAGCAGGCGTAGGAGCACAAGCCACTATAGTATTTGGAGATGCTTATTTTGGTATTGTCTCTGCTGTATTAACCATTCTTATTCTGGTCTTAACCGAAATTATCCCCAAGACCCTCGGTGCCAATTATACTAAAGAGCTGATGGGAGTTAGTGCCAAAACCATCCGTATCATGATGTTTATTACCTATCCCCTGGTTGTGATATCAGGAGTGTTGACACGGGCGCTTTCGCGAAAAGAAAAAGAACTTACCACCAGCCGTGAAGAAATATCGGTACTGGCAAGCATTGGTACCCAGGAAGGTATCTTTGCAGATAAGGAAAACAAAATCATCCAGAACTTAATCCGCCTGAAGAGCATCAAAATCTCTGAAATTATGACCCCGCGCATCGTGGTCGTGATTGCCAATGAAGATATGACCCTTCAGGAGTTTCTCAAGAACAAAGACTTTTTGCATTTCTCAAGAATACCCATTTACGAAGGAAACCGCGATAACGTCACCGGTTATGTCTTCCGCGAACTGGTATTTGAAAAACTGGCTGAAGACCAGTTTGACCTGAAACTCAAGGACATTCGTCGTGACATTGTCACCTTCCCGCAAAAAACCACCTTGTTCAATGCCTGGGAAGAACTGCTCAACCGCAAAGAACAAATCTCGCTTATTTCTGATGAGTACGGAGGTATGGCGGGTATTGCAACCCTTGAAGACATTATTGAAACCCTGCTGGGCTTCGAGATTGTTGATGAAAAAGACCAGGTGGAAGACATGCAGAAATATGCTATGGACCGCTGGAAAGCCAAGCAAAAGAAATACAAGATGCTTGAAGATGACTTAAAGACACCAGATTAATACAAAATTCTGCTATCAGTCTTTTAATAACAGCCTCTTACACCCTCTTTTAACGCTCTGCCTTTAGCAAGGAATCGTCGATAATTTGTATCTTGGTGTTTTTATTATTTAATGCATACCATGGACCTTTTCAGTCAGCTATCAGACCCCACTATTAACCTTTTACCACAAGACGGCGCCGTTCATTACCACGGCATCATCTTTCCTTCAACCACAGCTGATGCTTATCTGGAACGCCTCCTCAACCACATTGCATGGAAAAATGACGAGGCTGTCATCTTCGGAAAACGCATTCAAACCAAACGCAAAGTAGCATGGTATGGTGACCGTCCTTTTGAATACACCTACTCCAACACCACCAAACACGCCCTTCCCTGGACACCTGAATTGCTGGAGTTAAAAGGCGCCACCGAAAAGGAAACCGGCGAGACTTTCAATTCCTGTTTACTCAATTTGTACCACAGCGGCGACGAAGGAATGGCCTGGCACAGCGACGGTGAAAAAGACCTCAAAAAGAACGGGGCCATCGCATCCCTCAGCTTTGGCGCAGAGCGTAAGTTTGCCTTCAAACATAAAGAGACCAAAGAAACCATAGCACTCATCCTGGAGCACGGCAGTTTGCTGGTTATGAAAGGCTCTACACAAACCCACTGGCTGCACCGTTTGCCTCCCACCAAAAAAATAAGCACACCCCGTGTAAATCTCACTTTCCGTACCATAGTTTCTTAGGTATTTTGTATTTTTAAAACCTAAACAACCGGCTATGAATACATTTGTCAGAACAACCTCTGCAAACAAGGATTTTCTTCACCTTGTAAAATATCTCGATGCAGATCTGGCCATTCGTGACGGCGATGATCACGCCTTTCACGCACAATACAACAAATCAGACACTATTAAACATGTGCTTGTGGCTTACCATAACAAGACCGCTGTGGGCTGTGGAGCTTTCAAACACTATGATGCCCAAACCGCGGAAATCAAACGTATGTATGTGTCACCCGAATGCCGTGGACAAGGGATCGCCACCGCACTGCTCACCCAACTGGAACAATGGGCGCGCGAACTTACATACACACACGCCATTTTGGAGACAGGTGATAAATATCCCGAGGCCATCGCACTTTATAAAAAAAACGGCTATACCCGCATCCCAAACTACGGGCAATATATACCCATCAAAAGCAGCCGTTGTTTTAAAAAAGAACTTACTTGATATCCGCCCTATGAAAAAAGCAATTATTATAGGGGCTACTTCAGGTATGGGAAAAGAACTCTGCCAAATCCTCCTTGCAAACGATTATCAACTGGGCATTGCAGCCCCCGAAGAAGACCTGCTGGAGGTTATAAAAGCCACCGACCCCCATTACATCCATACCACCTGTTATGACGCCATTGAAGAAGAGAACACCCCGCATTTAAACAAACTCGCAGAAACCCTGGGCGGACTCGATCTGCTGGTTTTTTGTGCAGGCATTGGCAACTTTAACGGAAGCGACGGCCACAAAAAAGAAAACCAAGCCAATGAACTGAACGTTCTTGCCTTTACTGAGATCGCTTATTGGGCATACCACTTCTTTGAACAACAGGGCCACGGTCACCTTGCGGCCATCACTTCGCTGGCAGGCTTGTTTGGATACCGCAAAGCCCCTGCATACCATGCCGCCAAAGCATACCAAATCCATTACCTGGAAGCCTTGCGCCAAAAAGCCCACCGTTCCGGAAAGCCACTTTATATCACAGACATCCGGCCGGGTTTTGTGAATACCCAGATGGCCGATGAGGACGAAAAATTCCTGACACTATCCAGAGAAAGAGCAGCCCGGGAAATCTACAAAAGCATCAAACGTAAGAATACCGTGACCTACCTCTCCACCCGCTGGGCATTGATTGCCCTGGCCGTAAAACTACTGCCACGGGCACTGCGCACCCGCATGTAACACCCACCTAACAAAAATACCGCACCCTAAGGCACGGTATTCTGTAAAAGCAATGGGCTAAATCCTGAAAAGACTAAGCGCTCTCCTTTTGCGAATCAATCCAGTGGTTCACGCGTTTCTCAAGGATTTCCAAAGGCATCGCGCCACCACCCAATATGGTATCATGGAATCCTTTGATGTCAAAGTTGTCCCCCAGTTCGGTTTCTGCTTTTTCCCGCAACTCCTGTATTTTCAACATCCCTATTTTATAAGCCGTGGCTTGTCCGGGGATGACCATATAGCGCTGTACTTCAGCTTTGATGGCACCATCAGATATGGAGGAGTTTTCTTTAAAGTAAGCAATGGCATCAGCTTCGGTCCATCCTTTGGAATGCAAGCCGGTATCCACCACCAGCCTGATGGCCCTCCAGATTTCATTGACCAAACGGCCAAAATCATAATAAGGATTTTCATAACCGCCCATCTCTTTGGCCAGTAGTTCTGAATACAACGCCCAGCCTTCCACATAAGCAGTATAACGGCCTTGCGTGCGGAACTCCGGTACTGACTCCAGCTCCTGTGCTATCGATATTTGCATGTGGTGCCCCGGGTTTCCTTCGTGGTAAGCCACCCCTTCCATAGTGGTTTTGGGCATGGAGCTCATATCAGACAAATGCGCATAATAAGTCCCTGACCGACTTCCGTCAGGTGTGCCGGGGAAATAATGCTGTGGTGCACCGTCCTGTTCACGGAAAGACTCTACACGTTTTACCTCCAGGTCTGCTTTGGGAAGGATCCCAAAATAATCCGGTAACTTCTCAGTGAGTTCATCAAGATATTTTGTTGACTCATCAATATACCCCTTACGGCCTTCATCGGTATTGGGGAAAAAGAATTGCTCATCTGTGTTCACAAACACAAAGAACTCCTGCAGGCTGCCTTCAAAGCCCACTGCATCCTTAATGGCCATCATTTCTTCCTTAATACGGTCCACTTCGTTTAAACCAATGTTATGCACCTCATCAGCAGTCAAATCAGTCGTGGTAGAGGCCTTCAGACGGTAGTTGTAATACGCCTCACCGTCAGGATGCCTGCTTACACCCGTGGGTGTTGCTTCGGTATTGGGCATTTCAGCTTCCACCCAGCTAATAAGGCTATCATAAGCGGGTTTGAAGTGTTCTGTAAGAGCCTTTTTAGAGTGTGCAATCAAACTATCAGCCTCTGCTTCATCAATATCCCCTTTTTCCTTAAGGGTATTGATTTTCATATTCATATCCATCCACATAGCAGTTCCTTCCCCGGCATCTGTAAACGGCTGTCCTTCGAGAAGGGCTTTCGACTGTGTCAGCACGGTCTCAAAAGCAAATCTGGGAGGCAGTATCCCCTTTTCAGCTTGCTGTTTGGCACGCTCCAGCAGCTGGTTCATCGCGCGGTCAGAAGCTTCTATCCTGGAGATATATGCCTTCATATCAGAAAGACTGTCAACCTTGTGAAAGTTGATCATAAAGCTGGGCAGTTGGGTATGGATACCATTCATCTGGTGAAACACATAATCCATATTCTGAAATTCCCTGCCTTCCTTCATCTGTTCATATTGATACATCCACAGGTCATAGGATATCTGGTCATCAATATCGAGTGCATCATAATCAATATTTTCCTGAAGCTCTGCCACACTGGCGTCATACCACTCCAGCATTTCTGCTTCCGCCTCAAGGCTCATATCATCCAGTTGGTCATACTTGTCTTTTCTTCCCAGCATGGTAAGCTGCAGTGGGCTCCTTTGAAGGACTTCTTCATACTTGGTATCAAACCACTCATTGAGGGCTGCACTTTGATCTTCTTTTTGTTCTTCCTTTTTCTCTTCCCCGCAGGAAACCATTAAAAAGGCAATAGCCAGTACACCGAAAATCGGCAGGCGTTTTAATAATAGACTCATAAAAATATTGTTTTGGTGTTAATATGTTAGTTACCAAGTCCCGCTATAAAAGTATGCAGGCTTTGTGTACCAAATATAAAACAAATTATTTCATAAGTCTGTAAGAGCCCCTAACTAATTGATTGCCTTTACGTAAGAAGTAATATAAAACAACCCTATATGGCCAACACCTATACCCAACTACACATTCAAGTCGTGTTTGCAGTGAAATACCGTCACAGCCTGATTCAAAATCACTGGAAAGACGCGCTGTATAAATACTTGACCGCCATCATTCAAAACAACGACCACAAAGTATTACAAATCAACGGCATTCCATATCACGTCCATATCCTTATCGGATTGCGACCCACACAAGCACTGTCAGACCTTATGAAACAGGTCAAACACGACTCTACCGTGTGGATCAACACAAAAGGATTAACAACCAAAAGATTTTCTTGGCAAGAGGGTTTTGGCGCATTTTCCTATTCAAAATCACACGTTCCGAATGTCATTAAATACATCCAGAACCAGGAAGAACACCACAAGATCAAAACATTCAAAGAAGAATATGTAAACCTTCTGAAAGAGAATGATGTGGATTATAATGAGTTCTATGTATTTAAAGAGCCGGAATGATATGCGTCCCGCGCGCACATCAATCCTCACATATCGTGTGCCCAATGGCACACGATCATATTCATTATACTTTTTTTCTATCCATATCTCGTATCCACCCATAGGGTGTGCTTAACGGCACACTTTAACCTACTCATTAGATATCATTATAAGCCCTTGTCCTGTTAGGGACAACCTATGGGTTAATCAAAGCTATTATACTGTCCCGTTAGGGACAACATATGGGTAACACATCACTGTAACCATACCCCCTGTGCCGTTAGGTACAGAATATAACATGACCACCACCTCAGCAACAACCTGTAAAAACATAGCGTGTACCTAAACGGCACACTATACACTTATTATACATTTTTTCTACCTTTATATCGTACCTAACGGCACGCAGGGTTTCAGGTTTTGCTATATCATTATCTGCACCTTGCCCCATTAGGGATAACATATAGGTTACTCAAAGCCAATCCAGCAATACCCCTCTGTACCGTTAGGTACAGCCTATGACATGACTATCACCTCAGCACAAAAAAACCTTTAAAACATAAGCCCCCGATATTGCCTCTCCTCTCCTGTGTCCAAATAGTCTCACTTTATCCATCCAACACCTCATAGATATTATATTAATATCTTAAATTTGAACAAAAAATAATCCTGACGGTCTTGCATTACATTCCCTCAGGCTTACACAGCTTTCCTTTCAGCATGAAAAAATACTTCTCCCTTTTAATCATTACCCTGTGGTGCGGCATTGCCTCCACCGCACAACCAGAGGACACACAAGCTCAAGATTCGATACAAAAAACCACATTTCTTGAAAGGCTGAAATACGATGGAGCTACCATGGGCGGTGGCTTTTTTCAAACCTTTATGCGTCCGATGGAATGGCAAAAAAAGGATTTCATAATCCTGGGCGGCACACTCGCCGGCACCGGCATCCTGTATGCAACAGACCAACAAACCAGTGATTATTTCAGAGACCAGCAACAAGACGTGCCCATGGGGGTTCGTGATTTTGGATGGTACTTTGGCAATCCGCAGGTAAACTATGGCATGTCCGGCAGTATCTATGCCGTTGGACTCATTTTTGACAATGAGTGGGCACGGGAAACGGGGGTTCTTATGATTACCTCAGCAAGTGTTGCCGGTCTCATTCAGCAAGCTACCAAGTCTCTTACCGGAAGGGCTCGCCCACAGGCAGGACTGGGCAGCAATCACTTCAAACCCTTTGGCGGAACTGCTGCTTACCGCTCCTTCCCCTCTGGACACACCGTGCTGGCCGTTACCAGTATGTATGCCCTTTCCAAGCAATTCAAAAGCCCCTGGGTCAAAGGCGGACTCTATGCCATTGGAATGATACCCCCTGTTTCACGACTGTGGAACGGAGCCCATTGGCTTTCTGATGTATTCTTAAGTACAGTGCTGAGTGTGGCTGTTGTGGAAAGCGTGTATGCTTATCTTAAAAAAGGCGAGAAATACAATGTTAAAGGCCCGGAAAGACCGGAAAAGAAAATCTCCTGGAACCTTCAGCTGGGCCCCGGGCGTGTGGGTGTGGTGGGGGTGTTTTAATCTCTGTTATTCGGCCCGTTAAAGACAATTTATCAGTCGCCTCTCATAGTGCGTACCTAACGGCACGCCGGGCTTTGCATCTTGCTATATCATGATCAGTACCTTGTCCCGGCAGGGACAAACTATGGGTTACTCAAAGCCAATCCACTGTCCCGTTAGGGACAACATATGAGTAACATACCAACACAGCAACACCCCCTCAGCCGGAGACAATCAGCAACACACAACACCCTCCCATCAACATACCCGGCCCCTGTCCCGCCGGGGGCAAATGATGGCTTCCTCTTTGTCAGGAGATTCTTTGGCGCATCACCCTTCTTTGTTTCAAAAAAATTACTAATTTCACTCCCACAACCAAAAAACCAAACCCTATGAATCCCATTTTAAGAAATATCGTTGCCGTGGTCATCGGCCTTATTGGCGGAAGCCTGGTCAACATGTCCCTCATTATGATGAGTGGCAGCATTATTCCACCGCCCGAGGGCGTTGATGTCACCTCTATGGATGGCCTCAAAGAGAATATGCACCTCTTTGCCCCCAAACACTTTATCATGCCCTTCCTCGCACACGCTTTGGGAGCTCTTTCGGGAGGCTATCTGGCAGCACTTATTGCCGTAACGCACAAAATGACCTTTGCTTTTTGTGTGGGTATTTTCTTTTTGCTGGGCGGAATCGTGAATGTTTTTATCCTTCCATCCCCCACCTGGTTTACACTGCTGGACCTCATTGTGGCATACATCCCAATGGCATGGCTGGGCGGCAGGCTGGCATTGAAGAAATAAAGAACGAGACTCTCCTGAAGAAAATTTTAAACCTCCCGAGCAATTGTATCGCGTGGAACTTTAACTTCCCCAAGGTTCAATTGAGTTCATGGTTGATAACCTCTATATTTCTCCTAAAACATAGGAGAATTTACCCATTTACCCCGGCTAGTTCTCACAAATAACTTTTTTCACTATCTTAGTAGGCACACAGTCACTGTTTTAAAACAACAAACCATGAAACACCTCTACCTTATCCTTGCCCTTGCTTTTGGTCTCAACACTTATGCACAGCACCCGGAGTTGCCGGACCAAACCTGGTATATGCAGAAATTGGTGATTGATGGTACAGACCACTTCCCGCCCTCAAATGAGGAGGTTTCTTATGTGATGATTCAATTTCCTGATATCCTCCCGTTATATCTTGACACAGGGGTATGCAATTATTTTGGGGGAGAGGTTGAATTCCAGGGCATTGATTCTTTTACCATGCTCCATTATGAAATGACCTTAATAGAATGTGACCAGGTAGTTAACAGTAGTTTTGAAGGTCTATACTTCGGGTTCTTTTTTGATGCTGACTTTAACCTTCTGGAAGATCCTTTCCCTTATACCATCACGGGTAGCGGCGATGAAATGACCCTGGTTATCACCAATGTGCGGGGCGATGAGGCAATCTATGGCAACGAGCAGCTGTCAAATGCTGCGTGGGAGGCGGTACCGTTTACCCTATACCCCAACCCGGTTACTGACCGGCTCACGGTGCAAAACAATAAGGGTTCGGGCGATGGGGCTGCGCTTAGGGTACTGGATGTTTCCGGTAAGGAAGTGTTGACAGGCGTTATGGATACCGGGACACCGCAAAGCTCCCTCGACGTGGGCGCCTTGCACACCGGGATGTACTTTCTGGAACTCACCAACAGCAGGGGGAACACTCAGGTGGTGAAGTTTGTTAAGAAATGATGATTTGAGTTAAGGAATAGCGCTGGGCTTTTTCTTGCCACAAAGGCACAAAGGCGCTAAGGTTCACTAAGAAAATTATTCTCAATACTTTGTATTATAACATACCTGTGTTTCCTTTCTTGTAATAAAGATATCCTTTGTGCTACTTGGTGCCTTTGCGTCTTAGTGGCATTCCCTTTTTAAGGCTCGCTACAATATTTGTTAATAAAAAACCTAACTGAACATCCAATCTATTTTGGAAATATTCCATAACTTTGTGCTGTTATGAGATATTCGTCCTATTTTGGTTACCGCATCAAACATTACGGCCTGCCGTTCTTTAATAAAGAGCAGTTTCAGCGTATGATGAACATTGTGTTTATTGAGGGGGTGATGTCCGGTATGAACCAGACGGGCAGTTTTAAGGAGACCTTCCACCAGCAAAAGCGCTACGCCCATACCAAGACCCTGAACAAACTCACCAACCGCTATCCGCCTGAGAGTCTTTATAAAGAAATGATCCGGCTGTCAAAAGAGAAACCTATGGAAGACCGATGATGCCGGGTACAGGATGCCTATCGTTTTTGAAACGGGAGGGCACGGTCAGGATAGTCGGTAATCAGCCCATCCACGCCATAAGAGAGCAGGCGCTTCATATTGGCGGCCTCATTGACCGTCCAGGGTATGATTTTCATATCGCGTGCATGCACGGCCTTGACCAGCTGTTTGTCCACCAGTTTGTAATAAGGGCTGAAGATGGCGGGCGTAAAACCCAGGTCTGACAGTATGGTTTCCAGATCGCCTTCATATATGAGGGCCGCCAGTTGTATTTCGGGATAAGCACTGTGCAGGTAGCGCAGCACCCTGAAATCAAAGCTTTGCAGGCTCACCCGCTCAAGGGAGCTTTCGTTTTCTATGACCTCAACCACCAGGTCTGAAAACACATCAGGTGTGGGATGGTACACCCCATCGCTTTCGGGACGGCTCTTGAGTTCGATGTTGTAGTTGATTTTGCGGCCGTGGTTTTTGGCGAGGCTGTCAATCATGTGCAGCACCTCTTTAAGCAGGGGCTTGTGGGCAGTCGCGAGTTTCTGCTCAGGAAAGTCTTCAAAAAACAGGCTTCCGCAGTCATATTCCTTTACTTCCTTGTAAGTCATCTTATAGATGTTATAACCTTTTTCTTCGGCTTCAGCTATGATTTTACCGTCGGGCCGCACGCAGATGTTGGAGTGCATCCAAGGCTCATGCGAGACCACGACCTCCCCATCTTTGGTAACCACCACATCGAGTTCCATGGTGTTGACGCCCACGGCAAAGGCTTTTAAAAAAGATTGCAGGGTGTTTTCGGGCGCCAGCCCCCGTGCCCCGCGATGTCCTTGCAGGTCAAAGTGGTACCTGCCCTGTGTATAAGTGCTATCGCGTTGCTGCTGCTGGTTATGTTGGGCGGTGGCCATAGTGGTGGTAAACATAATAATATAAATATAGTTAATAAATCGTTTTGTTGTACACATGCTTTTCAAGGGATAGTGATACCGTTTCGGGTACCGAAATTGGGTATCAAAGTACAAAGAAAATTTGCACTCTTTTTTAAGGGCTCATTATAAAAATGTAAAGTTAAGGCTATGGCGGTTGCTATGGAAAGTTCCCCTGTTCCATCCGTAAAGGTTTGGGTCTGGGTTACCAAAGACGGGTTGCACTCCCTGAAAAATAAAAAACCACCCGTCAGTAGCAAGCGCTCCGGCGGGTGGTTTTGTATTTGTATTACAACCGTTTTGTTATGCGTGCAGAGCACGGTCATCGGTAGCAGCGAGGGCGGCTTCCTTGACGGCTTCGGCATAGGTGGGATGCGCGTGGCTCATACGGGCAATGTCTTCTGCGCTCGCACGGAATTCCATCGCTACAACGGCTTCTGCAATAAGGTCGGCCACACGGGCACCAACCATATGCACGCCCAGGACCTCATCAGTCTTTTTGTCGGCAAGTATTTTTACAAATCCGTCCATATCACCACTGGCACGTGAACGTCCCAGGGCACGCATCGAGAACTGGCCTACTTTGTATTCCACTTTGGCACCTTTGAGCTCTTCTTCGGTCTTGCCCACAGAGGCTACTTCGGGCCAAGTATAGACCACACCGGGTATGAGGTTGTAGTCAATATGCGGCTTTTGACCGGCAATGGTTTCGGCCACAAAAACGCCTTCTTCCTCGGCTTTGTGTGCAAGCATGGCGCCACGCACCACATCACCGATGGCATAAATGTTTTTGATATTGGTTTGCAGGTGGTCATTGACTTCCACCATACCGCGTTCTGATATCTTCACGCCGGCCTCGTCTGCTTCGAGTCCGTCTGTAAAAGGTCTTCTTCCCACAGAGACCAGACAGTAATCGCCGGTAAGGCTCACGTCCTTGTCGTTCTTATCCTTGGCGGTAACGGTCACTTCTTTTCCCTTCACGGAAACACCGTTTACCTTATGTGATACCAGGAATTTCACGCCTTGTTTCTTCATCACTTTGGTAAGCTCCTTGCTTTGGGCGCTGTCCATCGTGGGCAGGATGCGGTCCATATACTCCACCACGGTCACCTCAGCTCCCAGACGACGGTACACCTGACCCAGCTCCAGCCCGATCACACCGCCGCCAATAACGATCATATGCTTGGGAACTTCCTTCAGCGAAAGCGCCTCAGTGGAAGTGATAATACGTTTTTTATCTATTTTAATAAACGGAAGCGATGCCGGTTTGGACCCCGTGGCAATGATGATGTTCTTTGCCTCGATGGTTTCGGTCTTGCCGTCGTTCTTTTTTATATTGATATGGGTCGCGTCTTTAAACGAACCCAAACCTTCATACACGTCCACCTTGTTTTTGTCCATCAGGTACACGATGCCTTTGGTATTCTGGTCCACGACATCCTGCTTGCGCTCAATCATACGCTTAAAGTTCAGCTTGATCTCACCGGGTATATCAATACCGTGGTCTTCAAAATGCTTAAGAGCATCTTCATAATGGTGTGAAGAATCCAGCAGGGCTTTGGAAGGAATGCAGCCCACGTTAAGGCAGGTGCCCCCCAGTGTGGAATATTTTTCTATGATGGCGGTTTTCATGCCCAGCTGTGCACAGCGAATGGCTGCAACATAACCCCCGGGCCCGGAACCAATGATGGCGACGTCGTATGTATTCATGGAGTATGGTTTTGATTACGGGTGCAAAAGTACAAATATCCTGATAGAATTGGTATAAAAAGCGGGGATAAAATAGACTTTTTTGGAGAGTAACAAGGCTAGCAAATCACCCTGACGCAAGGGTAAGCCACCTTAGACCCTGAGTGCGGTTTCGCACTTCACTTCGTTGATACTAAAAGAACTCTGGGTGCTGCCAATGTGCTGTAAAGTAGTGAGCTTGGTCACCATAAACTCCCGGAACGAGGGCATGTCCTTCACCAAAATCTTGAGCAGGTAATCATACTCCCCGCTGATGTGATAGCACTCCATCACCTCGCTGAGTGCCATCACTTCGTTTTCAAATTTGGTGAGGTATTCCTTGGTATGCTGCACAAGTTTGATCTGGCAGAACACCAGAAAGGCCTTGTCCACTTTCTCCTTGTCAATCACCGCCACATAGCCCTTGATGATACCGGCTTTCTCGAGCTTTTTGATGCGCTCATAGACTGCAGTGACTGATAGGTTAAGATGCAGGGAGAGTTCTTTGGTGGTTTGCTTGCTGTTTTCCTGAAGCAGTTTCAGGAGCTTTTTGTCAAGGGAATCGATGGCAGCCATACAGATATATTTTCTATGGTTATAGTGTTCAAAAACAAAATTAACCAAATAAAAACTATTACACAGTCATTTAACAGATTAAAAAACTATATATGACAAGAATCATTGACTTTGGTACAGGTGTTCCTTAAGTTTGGTGGATTAAAACAAGTAATAATTTCTAAAAATAAACTTCCGTTTACACGGAACCCTTACTATGGCATTTAAACCCGCAAACAACATTCAGGACTTACAGTACTTTGGCGAATTTGGAGGTGTAAACCCTTCCATTTCAGACTCGTCTACGTATACCTTTCTTTCGGCCAAAACCATGTTTGACACCTTTGAAGGCAACGCAGACGGCTGTTATTTATATTCGCGTCACTCCTCCCCTTCCAACCTCTATCTGGGGCAAGCCCTCGCCGCAATGGAAGGCACCGAAGCTGCAAACGTATCAGCAACCGGTATGGGAGCCATCACCCCGGTGATTATGCAACTGTGTGGCGCCGGTGATCATGTGGTATCCAGCCGGACCATCTATGGCGGAACCTATGCATTTCTAAAGAATTTTATACCCCGCTTTAACGTCAACACCTCCTTTGTCAACATCACCAAGCTGGACGAAGTGGAAGCTGCCATCACACCCAAAACCAAAATACTCTACTGCGAGACCGTGAGCAATCCGCTACTCGAAGTGGCAGACATTCCCGGATTGGCAAAACTTGCTAAAAAGCATAACTTACAATTGGTGGTGGATAATACCTTCTCGCCGCTTTCGGTTTCCCCGAAACAACTGGGTGCAGATATCGTCATCCACAGTTTGACCAAATTCATCAACGGAAGCAGTGACACCATGGGCGGTGTGGTATGTGGAACCCAGGAACTTATTGACAACCTGCGAAGTGTAAACGATGGCGCGAGTATGCTGTTGGGTGCTTCTATGGACAGCCTGCGGGCCGCGTCCATTCTCAAAAATATGCGCACGTTGCACATCAGGATGAAACAACACAGCCTCAACGCGATGTACCTCGCAGAGCGTTTTGAAAAAGAAGGAATCAAAACCGTCTATCCCGGCTTGAAGTCACATCCCAGCCACGACTTGTTCACATCGATGATGCACGACGAATACGGCTATGGAGGAATGCTCACCATAGACGTGGGCTCGATTGACAAAGCCAACGAATTGATGGAGATGATGCAGAAAGAAAACATTGGCTATCTGGCAGTGAGTTTAGGATTTTACAAAACCCTGTTCAGCGCACCGGGTAGCTCAACCTCCTCAGAAATCCCTGAAGACGAACAAGCGGAAATGGGTTTAACCGATGGGTTGATAAGATTCTCTATTGGTCTGGACAACGACATTGAACGCACCTATGAGGAAATGAAGAAATGCATGAAGGCTATTGGGGTCTTGTAGTAGTTAGTTTATTAATTAGCTAAAAAAAGGCTTTTGATGTGATATCAGAAGCCTTTTTGCTTTGGTATGCTTTATAAAAGTTCTTAGTCTGCTTTAACAAGTTCGATGGTAAAGGTGGTCCCGTTGGGTTGCACCCTTATGTTGGGGTCTGTCGTATCAGTAAAGAGATATAGCTGCTGCCAAGCATTTAAGTGAACGAGTTTTGTCTTAGAAACGGTTATAACCTCATTATTCCTTATCACCACGTGCGCTTCCGAGCCCGGAACATTGTTATTACCCCAACCTATGGAGAGGAAAAAACGCGGGTTTGCCTTGCCGCTATCGGTTTTTTCCAGCGTCACTGAATACGACACGCGGTAAAGCCCTGCCACGGGAACCTGAAAGTTGTTATTGGCTGCGTTAATACCATCAGCAATGGTGGTCTGTCCGAAGGCAATGGCATTGGATTGACTGAGACCTGTAGGCCCTGATGTTTTGTAAATCTCGGCAAAGCGTTTGGTATCTGCACCACCGGCAGAGCCCACTTCCTGCCAGGTGGCCCTCCCGTTGGCATCTGAGGTGAGTACCTTACCTGCACCCTGATTGCCGTCCACGATGCGCATTGCACCCTGCACGTGTAGCTTTTCAGTAGGGTTGCTGGTGCCGATTCCGATGCGGGTTCCGTCCCAGGAAGAAACCGGGGTATTGTTTCCCAGAATCAGGGTATTGGCCTGATTGGCCAAAGCTCCTGTGCCCACGGCCATAGCATTTTGTCCTGTAGCCCTGCTGTCATAGCCCAATGCACTTGAGTTCTGACCGGTGGCTTCTGAACTGTGGCCCAATGCTGTTGCATTGTTTGATGTGGCAGTTGCATAATTACCCACCGCCATAGACTGATAGCCTGAAGCCAGTGCATCATATCCAACAGCCAGGGCCTCGTTGCTGTTGGCCCGCGCAAGCCTGCCCAATGCCAGGGCGTTGTTGGGGTTTGCGTTGGACTGCAATCCAATGGAGATACCCCCGTTTGGATGGTAGGAACTCACTTCATTATTATTGACACGCATTCTTAAGCTACTGTAATTGGTAGTCCCTAAAAAGTCAGAACCACTTATATTGTTTCCTGACATCGACCAGCTGTCTCCGGAGGATCCGCTGCCACCGGACGTTGCTATCGTATTCCAGTCTGCTCCGGTCCAGAAATAAAAACCTTCATTGGCACCGCCGTTGGCTGCATCGGTATTCCATACCATCAATGACTTGACGGGGTTTGTAATGGGGGATGTGGTAGTTAGGTTTCCCAGGTCTATCCGGGGAATGAGGATTCCTTTATCAGGGGAAGAAATATCCAGTATACTGGAGGAGTGTGGGTTAACAGTTCCGATGCCGACCTGTGCGTAGGTAAAACCTACGCACAGCAAGGCCAGGAAACCAACATAAAAATTTTTCATCTCATATAGGGTTAAGAGTGACTAATTTGGGTTTCAATCCTGAATGTCTAACTAAGGTTACAAACAGGGTGACGAAAGTATACATTCATAGATTAAATACACAAATAATCGTTAAAGTGCTTAATTGTGTGTCATTTAGCCAACAAATGCTATGTACGAAATTTCTTCAACCAGGGTTTTAGGAAATAAAAAATGGTCATTCAGCAGAATAACCATTTTTATAGATATAAGGGTAAAGCGGTCTAGTTATTAACAAACTCTATATTGATCGAGCTATCACTCAAAACATCAACTTTGCGTTGTGACATCAAGTAGAGTTTATCATCTTCTTCCAAGTAGACAATCTTGGAAGCATATACATTTGAGATATCAAATTGATTGGCAAATTGAGTGCGTACCGTAGTACCGCTAATTTTACCGGAAGGGTTACTTGTTTTTGATAAAAAGAAGGTATAAATACCGTTTGAAGAGCTTCCGTTCCCGAATTTTTCAATACTTAAAGTATAAGAAATCCTATAGTACCCATCTTTAGGTATTACAAAATACTTATTGTTTTGGGCATTGATTCCTTCTCCAGCGGAAAGTGTTTCAAAAGAAACCGGATTGTTTGCATTTATTAAATTATCGTTTGCATTGTATTTGTCTGCAAATAATTTTGTGCCGGCATCACTGCTTCCTACAGCAGTCCACGCTGCTCCTGACCAAAAGTAAAACCCTTGTTTCAATCCATCATTGGCTGCATCTGTATTCCAAAGCATCAAAGATTTTTCCGGGTTGTTTATGGGTGAGGCTGTACTCAGATCACCAAGATCAACTCGGGGAAGCAATACTCCCTTGTCAGAAGCATTGATGTCTAATATACTTGAAGGTGAAGGAGCCGTTGTTCCAATGCCCACTTGTGAAAAAGCAAAGAAAGGAACAATAAAAAATAAGGATAATAGGGATAAACTTGGTTTCATAAAAAGTAGGTTTTATTAATTGGGTGGTGCAAATATATTGTAGGGTACCTCTTACAAAAAAGCGAATATTTAAATACTCGTTGCAATGATAAATTTTGTCGATGACCTGCACGTTTTTATAATTTTTATATTGTTTATTTGTTTAACTGACTGTTTTTAACCACTTCCTGCAACCATGGAAAGCTAAATTTTAAGCGGTTCTTGCACATTTATGGGTAAAGTTGTAACATTACGCAACAAAACCAGCCACGATGAAAGATAAAAGCCACGTCGATAAAAAAACAGAAATCCACTCCAATAAAGAATTGAATATCTGGGAAGCATTGATTCCTGTAATTGCCCTTATCGGGATGCTTTTCTATAATGTTTTTTATGCCTTTGGTGACGATGCCTTGAGTGGCAGCAATCAGTTTATCCTCTTGCTTGGAGGTGCTATCGCAGCTATTGTTGGTTTCTATAATAAAGTGAAGATTGACACCATGATGGAAGCGGTGGCTGAAAATGTCAAGTCGACCACTACGGCCATTCTCATCCTCCTGATGGTGGGCGCCCTTGCCGGCACCTGGATGGTGAGCGGTATCATCCCCACCATGATCTATTACGGGATGCAGGTGTTGAGCCCCGCCATATTCCTGGCTTCCTGTGTAATTATATGTTGCGTGATTTCAATTGCTACCGGAAGCAGCTGGACGACCTCGGCAACGGTGGGTATTGCCTTGATTGGTATTGCCAGTGCATTGGATATTTCTTTAGGGATGACTGCGGGCGCTATCTTATCGGGTGCCTATTTTGGGGATAAGCTTTCGCCTTTGAGCGACACCACCAACCTCGCCCCTGCGATGGCCGGTACCGATCTTTTTACGCACATCAGGTACATGACGCTCACCACAGTGCCCACAATAGTAATTACATTAATTATCTTTATCATCATTGGCCTGAACATAAACACCACGGGAGCAGTTGACTCTCAGGCGATTTTAACTTCCATCGATGCTGCTTTTAACATCAACCCGGTACTCTTTGTGGTACCGCTGCTGGTGATTGTGTTGATCGTAAAAAAGACATCACCCCTGGTCGCTTTGTTGATAGGTACCTTACTGGCCGGGCTTGCAGCCCTTATTTTCCAGCCGGAAATTGTCGCTACTATTGGCGGTTCAGATACACTCACTTTTGAGAGTGGCTATAAGGGTGTGATGAATGCCATAACGGTAGATACCTCAGTTGCCACAGATAATGAAACCCTTGCCGACTTGTTTTCAGCCGGTGGGATGAGCGGTATGCTGGGTACCATCTGGTTGATTATATGCGCGATGGTTTTTGGAGGTATTATGGATGCCATCGGTGCGCTGAAGGTCATCACCCGTGCCCTGCTTAAATTGTTTCATACCACCTTCGGGCTTTTTGCGAGCACCGTAGCCAGTTGTCTGGCATTGAACCTTACAGCATCAGATCAGTACCTTGCTATAGTAGTACCTGGCAAAATGTTTTCTAAAGCCTATGAAGACAAAGGTCTTGCCCCTGAGAACCTGAGTAGAACGCTGGAAGACTCCGGTACAGTAACATCTGTATTGATTCCCTGGAATACCTGTGGTGCTTACCACAGCGGCGTGCTGGGCGTGGGTGTGGGTGAATACTTTCTCTATGCATTCTTCAATTGGTTGAGCCCGTTCACAACATTATTTTTTGCCGCCTTCAGTATCAAGATAAAAATGCTCACCGGCAGAACGGCATAAAACACTTCTATAGTATTGGGATGAGGACAGTAAAGAATTTGTTTTGGCACTAGGTAGCCGGAAAATCAGCTTTACCCCTTCCCTAAAGGTGTCTGATTTTCCTCGGTTTCGCCCTTTAGGGTGGGGAAACAAACCGAGGAAAATCCTGCAAAACTAAATACTATCCACTCCCTATATTTTTGACTTTCAGGTGTTAATCAGAGCTAAAAAAAAGACTATCAGAAAGACTTATATTTTAATAAGATTTTAGGATGTAATCTTATGGTAAAAGTATGCTTTCGGCTTACCTTTGCACCAAATTTAAAAACAACAAAAACAATAAAAATTATGGCATTAGTAGGAAAACAATTTCCCAACATCGAGATTGACGCAATGGATGAAATGGGAGACACTTTCAAACTCAATATTCGCGAAGAAGCGATAAAAAACAAAAAAAAGGTATTGCTTTTCTGGTACCCAAAGGATTTCACCTTTGTATGTCCCACAGAGCTTCACGCTTTTCAGGAAGCCTTATCTAAATTTGAAGACAGAAACACCATGATCATAGGTGCATCCTGTGATACCCCCGAAGTGCATTTTGCATGGTTAAACACTCCAAAAAATGCCGGTGGTATTGAAGGTGTGACCTACCCTATCCTTTCTGATACCAACAGAAACCTTTCCAACCGTTTGGGTATTCTGGACATCGTTTCAGAAAATTATGATGAAGAATCAGACAGCATGATCTATGAAGGTTCAAACGTAACATACCGTGCTACTTACTTAATTGATGAAGAAGGTAAAGTATTCCACGAAAGTGTAAACGATATGCCGTTGGGAAGAAACGTAAATGAGTACATCCGTTTGGTTGATGCATACACCCACGTTCAGCAAAAAGGCGAAGTATGTCCTGCAAACTGGGAAGAAGGCAAAGACGCGATGCAGGCAAACAGAACGGGAGTAGCCGCTTATTTAAGCAACTAATTATGGTAACCGAACTGGAACAAGACAACCTGAAAGAGGTTGTTGCCGAAAAAGAAAACGTCATCGTGCAGTATTCTGCAGGATGGTGCGGCAACTGCCGGTTGATGAAGCCGAAGTTTAAAAAGTTTGCTCAGGAAACTGAAGATTTCACCTTTCTGATGGTTGATGCCGAGAAGTTTCCGGAAAGCAGAAAGATGGCAAATGTTGACAACCTGCCCACCTTTGCTACTTTTAAAAACGGAAGCCTAGTCAATCAGGTACAGACAAACAAAATGGATGTTTTAAAAGAATTGATCGATGAAGTTACCCGTAATTAGGCATTTACAGAAGAACAATTCGCCGGAACAGATTCAACATTGCATTGAAGTGCTTGAGTCGTTCAGTGAATACAACAGGATTACCGATGATGAAATGGATGTCATTGGCGAACTGATGACCAATCTCTGTGGTGCTGCCGAAGTGGCTGAAATGATTGAAAACGGAATGGAGGAACGCGATGCGGCAAACACCTTTGCCAAAAAAGTGATGGGCTCCATTGACCGGTAAATAAACACAAACCTTATTTTAAAAAGCCTGTTTTTAAGACAGGCTTTTTTTATGGATATTGACAATATTTTATACTTTTACTAAAAAAACTATGGCAACAATCACTTTGGGTGGAAACCCCTCACAAACCAACGGACAATTACCCGAACCGGGCACTCCGGCACCGGCATTCACACTTACAAGAACTGACCTTTCATCGGCTTCTTTAAGTGATTACAAAGGACACAAAATAGTTCTGAACATCTTCCCGAGCATTGATACCGGGGTATGTGCGACTTCCGTAAGGAAATTCAATGAAGAAGCAGCATCACTGGAGAATACAAAAGTGTTGTGTGTCTCGAGGGACCTTCCTTTTGCCCAGGCACGGTTTTGTGCAGCAGAAGGGTTACACCATGTAGAAAGCCTCTCTGACTTTAAGGACGGTAGCTTCGGAAAAAGCTATGGTATTGAAATTCAGGATGGTGCCTTTCACGGGCTGCATGCCCGCGCAGTGGTAGTTCTCAATGAAGAAGGCAGGGTGGTTTACAAACAACTGGTCCCTGAAATAGGTCATGAACCCGATTACGCGGAAGCGTTAAAACACGTGAATGAATAAAAAAAGCTTTATATCAAGTCGGTTAAGAGGCTTTTATTATGCAACTAAAGGCGCCTGGATGCTGCTCAAAAAAGAACAGAGCATTCAGGTGCAAATGGTTGTATCAATTGGTGTTATTGCTGCCGGGTTTTATTGTGATATTACGGCAACAGAGTGGATGTTACAGCTCTTTGCAATCGGTTTGGTGATGAGCATCGAAGGACTCAACACCGCCGTTGAGGAACTGGCCAATTTTGTACATCCTGATTTTCACAACAAAATTGGCCACATCAAAGACATTGCCGCAGGTGCTGTCTTTTTTGCCGCCATTATTGCCGTCATCATCGCGTTTATTATATACACCCCATACGTTACTGCTCTTTTTAATGCATAAGACCTGCTGATATACTTTGCTGCTAAAAAAGTACTGTTGAGGTAAGTCTCTATTTTTAGACACTTTTTTGTATCTTTTTAACGTTAACAATTTGTACTTTTGTTTGAACACACCGAATCTCTATGGCAGGAAAGAAAGCAACCACAAAACCAAAGAAAAAATTCAGCTTACCAAAACTTCAGCCTAACAAGCAACAGCAAATCATCCTTGGTTTGTTTTTCTTCATTTTAGGCCTGGCACTGACGATTTCCTTTGTTTCCTTCTTTTTTAACTGGGAAGCAGACCAGAGTGCCTTAGGCGATTTTGCTGACAGGGAGGTGGAAGCAAAGAACCTCCTGAGTAAATTTGGCGCTGCTGTGAGTGATTTTGTAGTTTACCGGGGGTTTGGCATCGCTTCCTTTATTCTCAGCATCTTGATAGCCCTAACCGGAATATACCTCTTTTTCAGTCTTTCCAAAAAGCCGCTGAAGCGCTTTTGGTTCTGGGGGATCCTGGTGATGCTTTGGATTTCTGTGTTCTTTGGTTTCTTCGCATCTAAAAATGCACTGCTGGGGGGTGTGGTTGGTTTTGAAATCAACAGTTACCTGCAGGATTACCTTGGCTTCACAGGGACAGTGTTTTTAATGGCGTTTTTGTTTTTGACCTATTTGATTGTACGCTTAAAGCTTACGCCCGAACGGGTAATTTCCTTTTTTAAGCAAAAGCGAAAAGATATCAAGGATGAGTTTGCTGAAGCTTCCGCAGAAAGCAGTACTATGGCGGAAGGCATAAACCAACAAGAAGAGGAAACCAAAACAGAACCGGAACCTTTAGCACTCAACAAAACAGAACCGGAAAAAGTAAAGAAAGAACCCCTCATCATTGCTTCAGAAAAAGAAGACGATGTTGCCCTCGAAGTGGAGCAAACAGAAGATGAAGAAGAAGTAGAAGCCCTTAGCAACCGTCTGGTAAAGGATTTTGGTGAGTTTGACCCAAAGCTGGAACTGAGCAATTACAAATTCCCCACACTTGATTTATTAAAGGAATACAATACCAATACCGGAATCACAATTGACCAGGAAGAGCTTGAGGAAAACAAAAACACCATTGTTGAAACCCTCCGGAATTATAAAATTGAAATAGACCAAATCAAAGCGACTGTGGGTCCCACAGTGACGCTCTATGAAATTATACCCGAAGCGGGCATCCGTATTTCCAAAATCAAAAATCTGGAAGACGATATTGCATTATCGCTCTCGGCATTGGGAATCCGTATCATTGCTCCCATTCCCGGGAAAGGAACCATCGGTATTGAAGTGCCCAACAAAAACCCGAAGATGGTTTCCATGCGCTCGGTGATTGGCTCTCCCAAGTTTCAAAACGCCGAAATGGAACTGCCGCTGGCTTTGGGAAAAACCATATCCAACGAGACCTTTGTGGTCGATCTTGCCAAAATGCCCCACCTCCTGATGGCCGGTGCCACGGGACAAGGGAAATCTGTGGGGTTGAATGCGATTTTGACCTCACTGCTGTACAAAAAACACCCCGCCGAAGTAAAGTTTGTACTGGTGGATCCCAAGAAAGTGGAGCTCACCCTTTTTAATAAAATTGAACGGCATTACCTGGCAAAATTACCCGATTCCGGGGATGCGATTATAACCGATAACAGCAAGGTCATCAACACCCTGAATTCGCTGTGTATCGAAATGGACCAGCGCTATGATCTCCTGAAGGATGCCATGGTTCGAAACATTGCAGAGTATAATGTAAAGTTCAAAGCCCGCAAGCTCAACCCCAATGACGGCCATAAGTTTTTGCCGTATATCGTCCTGGTCGTTGATGAATTTGCAGATTTGATTATGACAGCCGGTAAAGAAGTGGAAACGCCCATTGCCAGATTGGCACAGCTGGCACGTGCCATTGGTATTCACCTGATTATTGCCACGCAGAGACCTTCGGTGAATGTAATTACGGGAATTATCAAGGCCAACTTCCCGGCGCGCATCGCCTTCAGGGTTACTTCAAAAATCGATTCCCGCACCATCCTTGACAGCTCGGGAGCAGACCAGCTCATTGGTCGCGGAGATATGCTCTATACACAAGGCAATGACCTGACACGATTGCAATGTGCCTTTGTCGATACCCCTGAAGTAGAACAAATTACAAATTACATCGGTTCGCAACGTGCCTACCCCAGTCCTCATTTGTTACCGGAATATTCAGCAGAGGACGGTGGCACAAATCTTGATATAGGTATTGAAGAAAGGGATGCTATGTTCCGGGAAGCGGCCGAAGTATTGGTTATTGCCCAGCAAGGTTCGGCATCGCTTTTACAACGAAAATTAAAACTGGGCTACAACCGTGCCGGCCGTATCATCGACCAACTCGAGGCTGCGGGCATCGTGGGCCCTTTTGAAGGAAGCAAAGCCAGACAGGTACTAGTACCCACCCTGGAGGCTTTGAACCAACATTTAAATAATGAAACAGAATAAAACACTAACAATGAAACATGTAACTTGTTTACTCATCGCAATTTTTGCAACAACGTTTCTTTTTGCACAAAGCGATCAAAAAGCCAAAAACCTCCTGAATGAGGTTTCCTCAAAAGTGAAAAGCTATGACAACATCCAGATTGACTTTAGGTACAGTCTGAGAAACACCAAGGAGAACATCAATCAGGAAACCCGTGGTGATGTTACCCTGAAAGGCGATAAATACCTGCTGGATTTAATGGGCACCACCCGCATGTTTGACGGAAAAAAAATATATACCATTGTGCCTGAAGATGAAGAAGTCATTATCTCTACCTATTCCCCTGAAAATGATGAAGACATTACACCATCAAAAATGCTTACCTTTTATGAAAAAGGATATACCTATAAATGGGATATTGTTCAGGATGTAAAGGGCAGGAAAATACAATATGTCAGGTTAAAGCCCATGGACAGTAATGCTGAGATAAAAGATATTCTTCTTGGGATAGATGCTCAAACAAAACACATTTACAAACTAATCCAAAAGCAGGACAACGGTACAGAAATCACCATCACGGTAAATTCTTTTAAAACAGACCAGCCGTTGCCAAACTCTTTGTTTACATTTGATGCCGCTAAATACAAAGGCTACTATATAAACAACCTGGACTAACATTGAAAATTTTAGATAGATATATACTGGTTTCCTATCTCAAAACATTCGTTAGTGTTTTTGTGATCCTCATGTTTATATTTGTCCTTCAAACCATCTGGCTTTATATTTCTGAACTTGCGGGAAAAGACCTGGACCTTGAAATAATTTTCAGGTTCCTCCTCTATTTTTCCCCTAAACTGATTCCTTTGGTTTTACCCTTGACCATTCTGGTGTCCTCCATCATGGTCTTTGGAAGCTTTGCTGAAAAATATGAGTTTGCCGCCATGAAATCAACGGGCATTTCCCTACAAAGGGCCATGCGCAGTTTGATGGTTTTTATCTTATTGCTTAGCGGAATTGCCTTTTTCTTTGCAAACAACGTCATTCCCTGGTCAGAATACAAATCCCTGAATTTACGTCGTAACATTGCCCAGCTCAAGCCTGCGGTAGCCATTGCAGAAGGGCAGTTTAGCGAGGTGGGAGACATCACCATTAAAGTTGCTAAAAAAAGTGGTGACAAAGGGCAGTTTTTGGATGATATCATTATTCATAAAAAGAATCCGCAGCGCACCGGCAATTATACCGTTATCAAGGCAAACAAAGGCGAACTTACCAGTCAGGAAGGATCCAATACCTTATCGCTTATTTTAAAGGACGGAAATTACTATGATGAGATTTTTCAAAAGGACCCTAAAAAGCAACAAAAAAAACCACACGCAAAAAGTTATTTTGACGAATATACCATCAATATTGACCTCTCGGGTTTTAATGATATAGACCTGGAACAGGAACAGGAATTATCCAATGAAAAAATGTACCGAATTGGGGAATTGAAAAATGAAATAGATACCTTGGCTTCCAACTACAGCAAGGAAGTACAAAAGTTTCCTCAAGACATAAAAGTGAGGAGCGGTGTTACCACCATCAATACCAATTACAAAGCTGAAACCAGCGATACAAAACCGGTTGATAATATACTGGATGTTTATGAAAACCCAGACAAAAAACAAATCCTGGAAATGGCAATCTCAAATGTAAACGGTGCCATTCAGACCATTGAAGCAAAGAAAATAGACCTGTACAACAAACAGAAACGCATCAACAAATATGAAATCGCCCTGCACGATAAGTTTGTGATTACTTTTGGCTGTATTGTCCTGTTCTTTGTGGGAGCGCCCCTGGGTGCCATTATCAGAAAAGGAGGCATGGGCTTACCCATGGTCATTGCCATCGCACTTTTCCTTACCTACCACTTTATAGGTATCTTTGCCAAAAACAGTGCAGAGAATGGGAAAATCATACCTTTTGTGGGTTCGTGGTTCTCTACTTTTGTCATGCTTCCCCTGGGAATCTGGTTAACATACAGGGCTACAACAGATCAGGGTATTTTTGACCTGGATGCCATCACCCAACCCATCGGTAGTTTCTTCAAGAAATTGTTCAAAATAAAGTCTTCTGATTTATAGAATAAGTACCTTTGCACTTTTAAACAAAACCCGTACTCCTTTGACAACAAAAGCCATACAACTAAACACGATTGAAGAAGCCATTGAAGACATCAGAAATGGTAAAGTAATTATTGTTGTTGATGATGAAGACCGTGAGAACGAAGGCGACTTTCTGGCCGCAGCAGAAATGGCCACACCCGAAATGATCAACTTTATGGCCACACATGGCAGGGGGCTCATCTGTACCCCCATAACCGAATCACGGTGCAGCGAATTAAATTTACAGATGATGGTGGGGACCAACACAGACCCCATGGAAACGGCTTTTACCATTTCAGTCGATTTAAAAGGGCACGGCGTCACTACGGGCATTTCAGCATCAGACAGGGCAAAAACAGTGAAATCACTCATCAATCCTGATACCAAACCCTGGGACCTGAGCAGACCGGGACATATTTTTCCGCTTAAAGCGAAAGAAGGCGGCGTGTTAAGACGCACAGGCCATACCGAGGCAGCCATAGACTTTGCCCGTCTCGCAGGATTGCAACCTGCCGGAGTGATTGTAGAAATCATGAACGAGGACGGAACCATGGCACGTTTACCGCAACTCGTCAAAATTGCTGAAAAATTTGACCTGAAACTAGTTTCCATTGAAGACCTGGTGGCTTACCGGATGAAGCACGACTCGCTGATTGAAAAGAAAGAAGATTTCGAGATTCAAACCAACTTTGGTGCTTTCAGGCTCAGGGCATACAAACAAACCACAAACGATCAGGTGCATCTGGCCCTCACCAAAGGCAGCTGGAAAGAAAATGAACCGGTATTGGTGCGTGTAAACTCCACACTGGTCAATTATGATATCCTCAGCACCCTTACAAACAATACCGATAAAAAACTGGATGATATGTTCCAGATCCTCAACAATGAAGGGAAAGGGGCTATTGTGTTCATCAACCAGCAAAGCCAGTCACTTGATATCCTCAACCGTCTGGGAGCATTGCGACAAATGCAGACCAAAGGCAAAGTTGTCAAGGCACCTCAAATCAAGATGGATACCAAGGATTTTGGTATCGGTGCTCAAATCCTGCACGATTTGGGAATTCACAAAATCAAACTGATGTCAAACACCCAGCAAACCAAGCGTGTGGGAATGATAGGTTACGGTCTTGAGATAATGGAATATATCAACTATTAAGCACAGCACGGATTGCTGAAACCATTTTGGAAGCCCGTTCTTTAACTTCCTCCTCTGTCCAGCTTAATTTTACCAAAGCAGAAACAGTCCTGCCCATTACGGCATCGCTTTTTGAAAAATCAGTGGTATTCAAGTCTTGTATGTGATCTTTGATTTCCTGTGACAGCGGTGCCGGTGATTTTAAATTCCTGAGATGTTCCCAGCCATTGATGTAATGCCAGTTGTTTTTATACCAGTAAAAACAAGCATCCACTCCGTTTTCACCCAATGCTTTATGGGCTTTTTCGGCGGAAGCTGCATCGGGTAAAAAGAAATTTATAAAAGAATAGTTTTCAACGCCGGTTTCAGGAACCCTCCTGAAGGTAACGCCTTCTACGGTTGCCAAAGCCTCTCGTAGTATAGTGTAATTGCGTTTTTGAAGGTCCAGGAAATTATCCAGCTTTTGAAGCTGGGCAATACCCACAGCGGCATTCAGTTCAGAAATCCTAAAGTTGTATCCCAAATGCGGATGCGTTTCAGCACCCCGATCCTTACCCATATGGTCATGACCGTGATCCTGATACTGGTCTGCATTAATATAAAAATCTTTGCTGTTGGTAATCACGGCACCGCCTTCCCCGCAGGTAATTGTTTTTACAAAATCAAAAGAAAAACACCCCAGGTCGCCATAGGAGCCCAAGGGCTTTCCGGCATAGGTTCCGCCAAGGGCCTGACAAGCATCTTCGAGCAAAAGCAAACCGTGTTTATCACAAATGGCTTTCAGGGCGGCCAGATCGGCCATAGAGCCACACATATGCACAGGCATTACGCATTTGGTTTTGGAGGTAATGGCTTTTTCCACGGCCTGTGGATCGAGTGTTAAGGTATCATCAATATCCACCAATACGGGAACCGCACCCAGCATCATGATGGATTCAAAACTGGCAACAAAGGTGAAGGTAGGCATAATGACCTCATCCCCTGCCCCCACGCCGGCACTGGCAAGTGCAACAGTCAGGGCAGCCGTCCCGCTGGAGACCAGCTGGCAATGTGCTGCCTGCATGCGCTTAGCGAATGCCAGCTCAAACTCCCGGGCTTTCCAGTGGCCGTTGCGCATGCCGTCAAAGCCATAGCGCATCAGCACGCCGCTTTCCAAAACATCATTAACTTCCTTTCGTTCTTCGTTACCAAACAGTTCAAATCCGGGCATAGTATTTCAGTATATTTTAAAGATGAATAATTGTATCGTTTAAATCTTTCCTCACTTTTTTCATATCCGCAAAAAAGTCATCATCGGCACGGTATCCCACCGGCATGACCAAAACGGAGCGCAGGCCTTTTTCCTCTAGTTTCAAATAGGTGTCATAGGCTTCGGGTTCAAAGCCCTCTATGGGACACGAGTCAATCTTTTCATTGGCACATACGGTAAGCAGGTTGCCCATGGCCAGATAGGCCTGGTTCTTTGCCCACGCAAAAATCGCTGCCGTATCTTTTTGTTCAAATTCCTGTATTAAAATATCCCTGAAGGGCGCCAGGATGGTTTTTGAAGTCCCGCGTGTGTTTTGCACCCGCTCAAAATAATGGGTGATGTAATCGGCATCAATGTCTGTAACCACACAAAAAATAAGAAGGTGGGAAGCATCCTGCACCTGCTTTTGATGCATTGTAAGGGGAACCAGATCTTTTTTTATTGCGGCATCCTCAACAATAAGCAGTTTGATGGGTTGTAACCCATAGGAAGTTGCCGTGAGGTTAAAGGATTCTTTCAGGATATTGATTTGATTTTCAGAAAGCTTTCTGGAAGGGTCAAATTTTTTTGTGGCATAACGCCATTGTAGGTCATGTATGATGGTTTTCGTCATTCAGAACGGTTTCTTACAAAAATAAGAATCGAATATGGAATAAAAGAGAAAACTTTTAAAAATTACTTTAAAAAAAGCTTTAGTAAACAAAAAAAGGATTTTATATTTGCACCCGCCTACGCAAACGACTTGGGTCGTAAGCTTCGGCGGGCAAGCCCGCTAAAAGGCAAACGCAGAAGACACTGGAGAAATGGCAGAGTGGTCGAATGCGGCAGTCTTGAAAACTGTTGAGGGTCACACCTCCGGGGGTTCGAATCCCTCTTTCTCCGCAACAATTAAATGCTTCACAACAAAGTTGTGGAGCATTTTTTATTTACGCAGAACCCAAACGAAGTTTGAGTGTTCGGAGGAAATAGAAAATGCTCCAAGGCGATAGCCTGAAGCATTTGATTGTTGTATTGGATACCCCATTTGGGATCAACATAATTAATCCCTCTTTCTCCGCTTAGAGCAAAGCTCAATATCTGATAAGATATTGGGCTTTTGTTTTTTAGGAATGTTGGAAACGCAGTTTTCAAAAATGGATAAAAAGCAAAAGCCCAAATACTGCGTAAGCGGTATTTAGCTTTATTGTAAGATGCGCGTGAATCAGGGAAATTAAATCCCTCTTTCTCCGCTTAGAGCAAAGCTCAATATCTGATAAGATATTGAGCTTTTGTTTTTTAGGAATGTTGGAAACACAGTTTTCAAAAATGGATAAAAAATAAAAGCCCAAATACTGCGTAAGCGGTATTTAGCTTTATTGTAAGATGCACGTGAATATGGGAAATTAAATCCCTCTTCCTCCGCAAACGAAGTTTGAGCATTCGGAAAAATAAAAAAGGCTCCAAAAGCGAAAGCCTGAACCACAAAAAAATCCCGCATAAAGCGGGATTAATATTTTAGAGAAACGGTCTTTTAAAATTAGTTCGCCCCCCACTCTTTCAAGGAGTCTTGGTTCATTTTTACATAATCATCATTCCCTGCCTTTTGGGCAGCAGCCATTGATTTTCTGGCGGCTTCAATCGCTCCTTTTTTGTCACCGGCTTTCGCATAGATAAGTGATTTTTGACGCAATTGCCAGAACGGCGGATTGTCATTTCCGGCAAGGGATTTATCAATCCATTCTTTGGCTTTGGCCATGTCTTTGCCTTCGTCATAATAGTAAACCGCTGCAGCATAGTAATCTCCTGCTGCGGGACCTGACATCGCACGGTCAATGCTGGCCATAACGGTTGCGTCAGTTGGTACGGTAACGTTGATGGGCACCCTTACGTTTTCCCATAATAAAGTAAGTGTAGCCCCCTGGTTGGAAAGGCTGGCCACCTCAATGGTAAAGGTTTCCCTTGCTCTGGACGTTTCAACCGGAGCAACATTAAAACGGGCAGCTACTTTACTTTCATCCAGCTCACGGGGTGTCCCGTTGCCCTGGTGTTCTGTGTACATAATAATCTCCCATTGCGATGTGTTGGGAATAGTAAACAGCGCATAGGTTCCTTTCTTAAGTTCTTTCCCGCCAAAGGTTACATCATCACTAAAGGTAATTTTTGTGCGCGCATTGGCTCCGGTTCTCCACAGCTTATTATAAGGAACCAAATCACCAAAAATGGTGCGTCCTTTCATACTGGGTCTTGAGTACTCGATGGTAACATCAGTCAGGCCAACTGCCTGTTCTATTTTGGAAAACGGACTGGCAGCCGGGGTGCTCACCTGGGCATAGGTAAATGCTCCAAAAACAAGCGCTAATAGTAATAGTGTCTTTTTCATTGCTGATTGGTTTTAAGTGTATTAATATAAGCTACTAAGGTAGTTAATTCGTGATGTTCCTGATGTTAACAAAAGCTTAAATACAACAACTTTTGTTTAACTTATATTTATAACTTTTAAACGTAAATAAGTTTATTTTTGTCTAAACATTTAAAAATGAAAATCTATACCCTTCATACAAAACAAAAGCTGCCCATTTCTGTGGATGAAGCCTGGGACTTCTTATCCGGTCCGGCAAACCTGAAAACCATCACTCCTGATTATATGGGCTTCAACATCCTTTCCGGCGCAGACCGGCCGATGTATCCCGGGCAAATCATCCAATACATCGTGACGCCCGTGATGGGTATTAAAACCAAATGGGTCACCGAAATAACGCACGTCAAAGACAAAGAATACTTTGTGGACGAACAGCGCTATGGTCCTTATGCGATGTGGCATCACAAACACTTTATCAGGGAAATCCCCGGTGGGGTGGAGATGGAGGATATTGTGGATTATAAAGTACCGATGGGCGTTTTGGGCCGGATGGTACATCCCTTTTTGGTAAAACCCAAACTCAACGAAATATTTGAATACAGAAGAAACAAACTCATCGAACTCTTCGGTGAATACAACCCTTAGTATTATGAGCAAAAACATTCTTTTAATTGGTGGTTCCTACGGTATCGGGAAAACCATCGCAGAAACACTGGCAAAAAACAATCAGGTCATCGTTGCCTCCCGCAGTGCTGACGGCTTTGATTCTGAAAATATCAAACACATCACCTTTGATGCTACCGGCGACGACATTTCAGAAGTGGAACTGCCTGACGAACTCCACGGATTTGTCTATTGCCCCGGCAGTATCAACCTGCGCCCTTTTAAAAACCTGCGCAATGAAACCTTTGAAGAAGATTTTCAGCTTAACTTTATGGCGATGGTCAGAGCGTTAAAAGGGGTCCTTCCCCGGCTTTTAAAAACAGAAGATGCAAGCATCGTCCTGTTCAGCACGGTTGCCGTGAAAATGGGCATGCCCTTTCACACCAGCGTGAGTGCTTCCAAAGGAGCGATTGAAGGTTTCGCTAAAGCCTTTGCGGCAGAATATGCCCCCAAAATAAGATGCAATGTGATTGCGCCTTCTTTAACTGATACGCCATTGGCAGAACGCCTGCTGGGAGATGACCGCAAAAAAGAAAACGCGGCAGACAGGCACCCGCTCAAACGCGTGGGCGAAACAAAAGACATCGCCGCGATGGCCCACTTCCTGCTGGGAGAAGAAAGCAGCTGGATTACCGGTCAGGTGTTTGGCGTTGATGGCGGGATGTCAACATTAAGAATATAATATGCGTTTAAACATTTATGAAATAAAAAATGCCCGTTATTTGCCTCTTATCATAAAGGATGAACGAGGATTTTTTCCATTTCACCCTTTAGGGCGGGGAAAAAAATGGAAAAAATCTATTTAAATGAATACAAAAGCAAACATATTCTGGTTTCGAAGGGATTTACGCCTCGATGACAATGTGGGTTTCTATAAAGCCCTCAATGGAAAATATCCTGTCTTGCCTGTTTTTATTTTTGATCGTGAAATTTTAGATCAGCTCCCTAAAGACGATGCCCGGGTCACATTTATTTACAACACCCTGCAAAAGATGCGGGATGAACTTCAGATTACCTGCGGAAGCAGTATCGCAACCTATCACGGAAAACCTTTGGAGGTATTTAAGCAAATTACCAAAGACTTTCAGGTTCAAAACGTCATCACCAACCATGATTATGAGCCTTATGCCCTGAAACGTGACACCGAAATTGAAACCTTTCTTTCCGATAAGAACATCGGTTTTTACACTTTTAAGGACCAGGTGATTTTTGAGAAAGACGAGGTTGTAAAAGAAGACGGCACACCCTATCTGGTCTATACACCCTATATGAAAAAGTGGAAAGAGCGGTTTAAAGAGCAATCGCTTAAAGTGTATAAAACCAAAGACCTCTTAAAGAACTGTATCCAGCATTCGCGTTTGCCCAATCTATCCCTGAGTGACATCGGTTTTGAAAAGTCAACAATCGAAGTGCCGGACTATGACCTGAGCGCATCGATGATTAGAAACTATGAAAAAACCCGAAACTTCCCCGCTCAGGACGAGACTTCGCGCTTGAGTCCGCACCTGCGCTTTGGTACCGTGGGCATCCGTCAGGTGATTGAAAAGGCGATTGACGAAAAAAACGAGACCTTTTGGAACGAACTCATCTGGCGGGAGTTTTTTATGCAAATTTTATATCACTTTCCCGAAACCCAGACCGAGGCCTTCAAGAAAAAATATGACCGTATCGAGTGGCGCAATGACGAAACCGAATTTGAAAAATGGAAAACCGGCACCACCGGATTTCCACTGGTCGATGCCGGGATGCGCCAACTCAATAAAACCGGCTGGATGCACAACCGTGTGCGGATGCTCGTGGGAAGTTTTCTGTGTAAACACCTCCTGATCGACTGGCGCTGGGGCGAGGCTTATTTCGCTGAAAAGCTGCTGGACTATGAAATGGCCTCCAATGTGGGTAACTGGCAGTGGGTAGCCGGTTGTGGCGTGGATGCCGCACCTTATTTCAGGATATTCAACCCCACCACCCAGATTGAAAAGTTTGACAAAGACAAAACCTATATCAAAAAATGGGTTCCTGAATTGGGTTCTGATCAATATCCCGATACAATGGTGGACCACAGAGAGGCCCGCGAACGCGCTTTGAATACCTACAAAAAAGCGGTTAGCTAAAAAATGTATTTCACTTATTTTGTGCATTTTATCGAAAAAAAGTGTATTTACATCGGTAGTTTAGATATTTTAGTATTTATTTGTTAATGCATAACTTTTTTAACTGAGTCCATAACCCCAAATTATGAACCGCCATGGAAACCTACGAAAATGAATTCACCAACGGTGAAATCAAAGTGACTTACGACCCCAAAGTTTGTATTCACGCCGAAAAGTGCGCACAAGGACTGTCTGATGTCTTTCGCACCGATGTAATCCCCTGGATTGATCTGGACGCCGCTGAAACGAAGAAGATCGTGGCACAAATCAAAAAATGTCCTTCGGGAGCGCTTCAGTGTTCTTATGTGAAGCAAAAAGTGGCCATTTAATTCCCAAAAAAAAGCACATCCACACAATTATTCTTATACAATAGTGTTGTATAAGGGATACTATTTTTCAAATTACACCTGCCATGTTTCAAAAAAATACATTCCCCATTTTTATCTTTCTTTTTATTGCATTCCCTGGGTTTTCCCAAACTGAAAATACCCTTGAAAACCAGTTTGATGAGGTTTACAGCAGTTCCAACAACTATCAGGAATTTAAAGTTGTCAAACGAACCGATTTAAACAGCCTGAAACAAAGCACCCTGGACAGCATCGCGGTTTATAAAAACGCTTTGGCACAGATGCAGGGCGAACTGGAATCGCAACAAATCCAGCTGGGGCTTATCCAAACCAATCTAACGGAAACCCATGAAAAACTTGCCGGAGCAGAGCAACGGGAAAATGACATTTCGTTTTTGGGCATACAAACATCCAAAACGGCATACAACACTTTGGTCTGGAGCATCATCATCATCCTGGCCGTGATTCTCTTTTTCTTTATCTATAGGTTCAAAAACAGCAACGTGGTTACCCGGGAGACCAGAGCAAAACTCGACGAACTCGAAAAAGAGTTTGAACTCCACCGCCAGCGCGCCCTGGAACGCGAGCAACAGCTCAACCGTAAGTTGCTGGATGAGGTGAATAAGAATAAGGGGTAGTGATTAGTGAGTCGTGAGTCGTGAGAAAAAGAGAAGAGAGAAGCGGTTTTTAGATTCTTATCTTGACACATTTTCCCCTCCGTTATCACGGTGATAACAAAAAAAGGAAAAGAGACCCCCTCATAGAGGAGACGGTCTTTTCCTTCGTTTTAAAAAGAGGTGTTTTAATCCTCGTTATGATTCAATTCTGAACGATATTTTTGCATTCACACCAAAAGAAACAATCTGCCCGTTTTCTACTTTGCCATTCATCTCTTTGATGTATATCGAACTGATGTTCTTAACTGTTTTTGCAGCTTCTTTTACAGCTTGTCTTGCTGCATCGTCAAAACTGGTGTCTGAAGTACCAATTACTTCAATTACTTTTACAATACTCATAATGTTTGGTTTTATAGGTTCGTAAATCTTTTCTAATCGTCATTATAAATTAAACAATAACAAGCAGTCTTTCAAACAATTAACAAAGGTTTAGTGCTATTGCGGGTCAAGTCTTAAAATCTTTATAAAAACCGGCCCCATTGAAACGGGAGTCATATTCAATACATTATACAGAATCCCGGTTCGACCTCTCGCGTCTCGCCCGCAGAAGGAGGAGGCCAGCCGGCGCAAGGGCGGATTTCCTGCCAAAACTTCATCTAAAGGACAAGCTGTCACCTTTTTAATCGTTACATCTAAATACTTCAATTTCAGACATATGCAAATATAACGCTGTATAAGGACGCTATAAGGGCTCATAGAATCCGTTTCATTTAAAAAATAAAATAAAAAACCGGTTTTACAGGGTATCGCATAGTTGTTGCAGCTATATCTATGAACCTAAAAAACAAACCATGAAAGTTTTAGTTATTGGAGCAGGAAATATGGGATTGACCTATGCCGAAGGGATGGTTTCATCTCCCCTGCTCAACAAACGCAATCTCAGGATTTACGACATCGACCCTGAAAAAATAGTTTCACTCGAAGCACATTCACACTTTGATGTATTTGACAAGCTGGACGCCTGCCTTCCCGATGCCGATTTGGTGTTTTTGGCAGTAAAACCGTATCACAGTGAAGAACTCTTTCGTCAAATGCAACCCATGATTAATCCCAATCAGGTATTTGTATCGCTGATGGCGGGTGTTACCATAGAAAAAATCCAAAACCAACTGGGGGCGGCAAAGGTTGTTCGTGCCATGCCCAACCTCCCGGCCAAAGTGGGTAAAGGAGTGACTTCCTATACCGAATCCCCGGAGGTTACCCGACTGGAACTCTTGATGATCCGAAACTTTTTAGACACCACCGGGGCTTCAATCCATGTGGAAAACCAGAATTATATCGATGCCTCTACCGGTATCTCAGGCAGCGGTCCGGCCTATGTATTCTATTTTATGAACTCCATGCTGGAAGCCGCCAGAAAGATGGGCTTTTCAGAATATGACTCCAGGGTACTGGTCAGCAATACATTTGAAGGTGCCGTGGAACTTTTCAACCAATCTGATCTTACGCCCGAAACCTGGATGAAGCGCGTGGCGTCCAAAGGGGGTACTACCCGTGCCGCATTGGATTCCATGGATGACAACAACATTAAGGAAAAAATAAAAGAAGCGGCCTGTAAATCGTCAGCAAAAAGTGGACTACTTTAGACCATAATTAAGAGAGTGTTTT
>CAXBIQ010000018.1:0-58962 GCA_963975935.1 uncultured Flavobacteriaceae bacterium | reverse complement strand
TGTCTGACACCACTGCAAGCGCAGTAAAATCGGCAAGAGTAGCCTGACAGGACGCCCCTCCTGCAGCGGTTTGGTCAGCAATTGGTTGTATTGTTGGGTCTGTAGAATCCTCAATAATTACATCAAAAGTAGTTGAGGCATCGTTTCCTGAAGCATCGGTTACGGTAAGTGTTACCATAGTTGTTCCACTGATAATTGTTCCCGGTGCAGGTAGTTGGGTAACTACCGGATTGCTGTCACAATTGTCTGACACCACTGCAAGCGCAGTAAAATCGGCAAGAGTAGCCTGACAGGACGCCCCTCCTGCAGCGGTTTGGTCAGCAATTGGTTGTATTGTTGGGTCTGTAGAATCCTCAATAATTACATCAAATGTTGAAGAAGCAAAGTTTCCTGAAGCGTCAGTAGCCGTCAGGGTCACTGTAGTTGTACCGGTTATTATAGTTCCCGCAACAGGACTTTGAGTGATTGTGGGAGTACCACAATTGTCTTCAGCTGATACCAGAGATGTGTAATCGGCTAAAGTTGCCTGACAGCTTACATCACTGCTTATAGTTTGATTTGAAGCTGTTCCAATATTTGGCACAAGATTGTCAATAACTGTAACATTGGCCTGTGCTGTACTAAAGTTTCCTTCAGTATCGGTAACAGTTAAGGTGACAACTTGATTGCCTAATGCTGAGCAGTTAAAGAAATTAGGGCTCACAGACATTGAATCTATAGCACAATTATCGCTTGATCCGTTGTTGATATCTGTAGATGATATTGTGGCCTGACCATTTACGTCCAGAAAAACTGTAAAGTCTTGTGCTATTGCTACCGGCGGAGTGTTATCAGCCTGTGCGGTAGCTTCGGCCCTAAGACCTGTACATAAACTGGCAACGTTGTACTCGCCAGAAATATTCATTACATAATGAACATTGGGAAAACCTACGGATGCAAGTGTTGCTGGTTCTGATAGCCCACAATTTGTAGACGAAATGTAGGAATTATCAGTTTCACCACTGCCATTTGAACCCGGAAAGAAAAGAGTTGATCCATTTGCCGGAGTAAAAATTTCCATTACCACTATACTTCCAGCCGGGACAGTTGTAGAAAATGGAACCGAAACGACTGTTCCATTATTTGATGGTGACACAGGAACATTGACACTTCCTAAAAGAGACAAGTTGGCAATATTAAATGCACCATTAAGGGTATGAAGTCTTACGGTTAATGTATAGTTATTATTTACAGATTGTACTCCAAATTGAATTTGATTCACATTAAATTCTTGAGTAATTCCAAAATCATTACTTAAATTAAATACTCTCCAGTGGCTACTAGTAGCATGTGTGCCTGTAGTTCCTTGTTGACAATAAACACTACCACCGGCTATATTCTGAGAATTTGAATGCGTTATTGTTGCAGTTACCGGAACCGGGTCTAAAACTTCTTCAGCATAGACACTTGTTGTTCCGGAAGGTGTAAAGGTATAAGAGTCTCCTGTAAATAAAAGATTTCCATCAAAGGCGGCATCATACCAGGCAATGTTGTTTCCGGGGTCATTGGGTGTAGCGGTTAAAGTAACGGAGTCACCGCTACAAAAAGTATCATTGGTTACTGATGGAGCATCGGGTGCTGCGGTAACATTAATTATTATTGATGCAGTACCACCACAAATACTGGTGTAAGTAACAGTATGGTTACCCACGCCCGCAACACCGGGATCAAAAGTGTATGTTGTGCCATTTCCATTATCGGTAACACCCGGACCTGAGTAGGAACCTCCGCCCGGAGAACCACCGGTTAATGTGGATTGAATTCCTTCGGTTATACAAAATGATTCAGAAGCTGCAAATGAAGTAGGAGGCAGGTCAAATGCCTGGATATTATCTGCATTGGTTGATGAGCTACCCTGATTTGCACTATAACCTAATCCTCTTTTGGCGAAAGCTGCCCATATAATACATTGGTTAGCCCCTCCATAAAGGGCTATATCTGCAGCAAGGATGGCATCTCTTCCGTCAACAAACCCTGGTGAACAAGGTTGCATTTTAAGACCTTCAGTTACAAGCATCATAGAAATATTATTTCCTCCTGTACCATTGTAAAAGTCTGTGTCAAATCCATATTGGTCGATGAGCCCCCAGGTCATTTCCCAGAGCATCATAGCCCATACTGAACCTACACCATGAGGTGCAACCGCAGTTTGAGTCCTGACATAAGTATGTGAATTAATCGCCATATTTGTACTGTAAGGAAACTCTCTGATTCCCGGGCCATTTCCGGCTTGGCCTACCAGCCAGGTTCCAATGGGCCTGGCTTGAGCACCAGTGTCACCGGGGTTCATTGTTAACATAAGGGCATAATAATCACTCCAGCCTTCACCCATTTGTTCCGGTGTGCTTCCTGTGTTTAAACAGCCTGAGTTAAACCTTCCTCCGGTTAATCTTGTTGAAATTCCGTGTCCGTATTCGTGGATGATTACCCCATTATCAAGGTCTCCATCTCTGGTTCCACACGTATACATTTGCATTCTGGGTGGGTTTCCGTCTGTGGGTGTTGCAAAGTTTGCATTACAGGTGCCTCCTCCATCTTGAGCCTCGGCTCTAACCCAATCATTTGCTGTGCCTCCATTTCCATAATTGTTTTGTTGGAAATTACCACTAGCTTCATCAAATCCATATTGATAAACTACATCATGAGTAATATTACTCCAGTAAAAAAGATTTGTTATGGCTGCCGGTAGTGATCTGTTTGTTGAACTCCATGTTGTATTAAGTGGAAAGTCAAAGTTTAAACCAGCACCACCTTCAGCATAAGTGCCCGGTGAATTACTTCCATTGATATCATCGTAAGCTCTCACATTATTACCTCGGGTGTTTGTATGTTCTATTCCCGGTGCGCCATTGGTATCGTGCCAACCAAATGGGGAGGCGACCAAGTTTTCAACTCCGGTTACCACTGTTCTCCCACCATAATTTGGACTTTCTATTGGCATAGCGTAGACCCTGTAACTTCCGCCAAGGAGAGCATAATATTCTTCCAGAGACTCTTCCATCGTTACAACATCTGTATGATAATCTAATGAATGTGTGTCATTTTCATTAATGTGATCTGTGTGGTGGGTTTCGCATACATGTTCAAACCCACAACTCGATTGCCAGTCAATTTTGTCTATGATTTCACCTGTTTGAGCATCAACTTTAAAATTATAATAATTTCTTCCTTCTACATCATCAATTGCGAGGCTCCACGTTAAAACCACATCACCATTTTCATTTTGGATATACATTAATTTGACAGGAATTTCAGTACTGGAGATTCCTGCCTTGCTTATAATAAATTCTTGATTTTTGGAATCAACAATTTCTAAAACCCTGGGGTTTTCAGTAATCTTATAGCCTGCATGTTTTGCTGCAACAGTAACTGCTTGCATGGGAGTCAAGGAAGGAGATTTGCTCCCTTTTATTTTATTGGCAATATCTGCTATAAACCTATTGTTTTTAGATAGGATTTCGCCATTTGGCAGAATATGTAGACTTGCCTCGGCTCCATAAACTTCTATATCATTTACTTTTTGCCTGTAGTAGATGTGATGAACACCGCTTGTGCTGCTGACATGTTCACTGGTAACTATCCAGCTTTTGACATCAGTATCTTTTAACCCAGTACTATTTTGGGTCTGAAATTGACTGGTTAATGATTGATGATAGGCTTCAATTTTTTTTAAAGCATCATTTAGATTTTGTGCGTTGGTTATTTGAGATGCAAATAACAAACACATTACATAGGGTATAATGTATTTGTAGTTCATAAGTTTGGGTTTATGCGGTTAAATTCAATAAAGTTTTAATCAATAATTATTATCTATAAAGGATGGGTTTATCTGTGAACAATAACTTGAAATCTGTCATGAGCAGTTTGGCCAAAGGTTATTTGGTAGCCAAAACCGCCACCGTCTCCGGCGAATGTCAAACCTCTTAATTGCAGGTTATGTGTGCCAGCAGGAAGTTGTACATAACCACTTCCTGATAAGTAATAGTAGCCTGCTGCATACGTCCCTCCGGGAGTAGCGGGGTTGTTTGTATAGGTTCCTGTGTCATATGCTATATGTGTAGCAGCACCATTTACTTCAACCCAGGATCTGTAGAGCCGGGCAGCACCGTCCACCACGGGAGCGGTGCCGTCGTCCATAGTTATTTGTATGCTCATTTGATAGTTAACCTTAACCAATGATTCTTGTGTCAAAGTAATCGTTGTGTTGTATAGATTTGTTATCACCCCGCTACCTGTTGCTGAAGTGACAGCTATACCTGGAAAAGGGATAAAATCAACGGCATTTACCGGCATGAAATTTTGAACCAAAGGGGGTTGCAAAGTCAAGTCACCGTCATTATTAACATATACGGGGGCAGGGTCTGCAGCTACATTATAGGCATTGTTGGCATTGCTTAACTCTTCTATCCTTAAAGTATTTCCATTACCTGCAATATGCAATTCTGTCTGAGGGGTATTTGTATTTATTCCAATTCTGTTTGTTCCGCCATCTACAAAGAGCATATTTTGATTTCCTGAAGTTTCAATGCGCGTATTGACATCAGCTGCTCCTTCGTTTATTACCAACTCATTTGTGCCTCCCTCCCTGAGCCTTATAAATTCAACACCTCCGGCGCTAAGTGCTAATTGGTCAGTTCCGGCTCTCCACATCCCAATGTTTGGGTCATCAGCCCAGGAATAAAATGGAGCTCCATTGGTTCCATTGGCAATTGCGTGGACTTGATAAGCATTACCGGGAATGCGAAACCTATCCAATCCATTTGTCCTGAAATCAAGTCTCCTGTTATTTGTTGTTCCTAAAAATGTGAATCCTTCAGTGGCATTGTCATTTCCTTCGGTTTTCCAGTAATGAGTATCGGTTTGAAGGCGAACCCATTGTGTTCCGTTCCAATAATAAAAACCTTCAGAGACAGATGTGGTCCCGGAGTTTACAGTGTTTGTGTTAAAAACTAATAATCCTTCAGTTGCTGATGGGGTTACCGTAGTGGCGTCATCAGTTCCGGTAAGAGCAATTCTGGGTATCAAAATTCCTTTATCATTACTTTCTATATCCAGCATAGAACCTGCAGCAGGATTTGTAGTGCCAATTCCTACTTGAGAAATGGATATATTTGTAAAAAAGAGATACATACTTAGACACATAAGTAGGCATAGAGTAAACGTTTTTTTCATGCTTTATTGATTTAGGATATGTAAATGTAAGTTCAATTCAGAGGAATTTCAAAGAAAATAACGATAAAAGCTTTATATTTTCGATAAAGTGCATATATATGTAAGAAAAATACTATAAAATGTTAAAATTCAATACAATGAACACTCAAAATCACCAACTTTCTGATGATTTTAATGTATTTGACACTATAGAAATTTCATTAAAGAGGGAAGATCAAATACACCCTTTTGTCTCCGGAAATAAATTCAGAAAACTGAAATACAATTTGATTGCTGCAAAAAATCAAAATAAAGAGTCGTTACTTACCTTTGGTGGTGCCTTTTCAAATCATATTGCCGCTACTGCAGCAGCCGGGAAAGAATTGGGTTTTAAAACGATAGGTATTATAAGAGGAGAAGAGCTTGTTGATAAGATTGATGAAAACCCAACCCTTGCTTTCGCGAAAGCAAACGGAATGCATTTACACTTTATTTCAAGAGACCAATACAATCAAAAGGATTCCACTGCGTTTAACAATGGACTCAAGAATCAGTTTGGTGATTTTTACCTGTTGCCTGAAGGTGGGAGTAATGCACTTGCCGTAAAGGGGTGTGAGGAGATTTTAACAGAAGCTGATGCAGGCTTCGATATTATTTGTGTTCCAGCAGGCACGGGAGGCACTATGGCAGGATTGATTAGCTGCTCAAAGCCTCATCAAAAAATAATAGGCTTTTCAGCATTGAAAGGTGATTTTTTGAAAAAAGAAATAGAACGATGGACATCAAAAACAAACTGGGAACTTACTGACGAATTTTGTTTTGGAGGGTATGCCAAGGTAAATGAAGAGCTTATTTCCTTTATTAATAATTTTAAAAAAATGACGGGAATCCCTTTGGACCCAGTATATACGGGAAAGATGATGTATGGTATTTATCAACTTATTAAAGCCGAAAAAATTCAAAAAAATTCTCGTATTTTAGCCATTCATACCGGTGGTTTACAAGGTGTCACCGGAATGAATTTATATTTAGAAAAAAAGAATTTACCACTTATAGAAATTTAATATGCGATTAAGCTATTTTTTTATCCTTATAATTTCAGTTTCTCTTTTAAGTTCTTGCGGTTCCAAGAAACGCACAGCAAAAAAAATTCCTCAAAAAAGAGAAATAATCAAACCGCCTACAAAAAGTGAACCTGCGGTTGTAGTAGAAAAAAAAGAAGAACCTTTGCCGGCCACTGTGGTGGTAAAACCACCTGCCAATGCTACTTATGCTGAAGTGGTTACAAATTATATTGATAATTTCAAACACATTGCAAAAGAAGAAATGCTTCAATATGGCATTCCTGCAAGTATAAAAATGGCTCAGGGGATTCTGGAGTCCGGCGCCGGAAGGGGAGATTTAAGCAGCAGGTCAAACAACCATTTTGGTATAAAATGCCATACGGGTTGGACGGGTGATAAAGTTTATCACGATGATGATGAGGCTCAGGAATGTTTCAGGAAATACAATGACCCTAAATACTCCTTCAGAGACCATTCACTGTTTTTGACCAGCAGGTCCCGCTACAGTGATTTGTTTAAGCTGAAAAAAGACGACTATAAAGCCTGGGCAATTGGTTTGCGCAAAGCCGGTTATGCAACAGATCCAAAATATCCTGAAAAATTGATTGGCATCATAGAGAGATATCAATTATATAAACTTGATCAGGAAGTGCTAGGCACAGAAGCCAATATTGCAAACCCGGATACATCAAAAGTCAACAAATATACCGTTAGAAAAGGAGATACCTTGTATTCCATAAGCAGGCGATTCAATATTGCTATCGAAACTTTAAAACAGTATAATGGCCTTTTTTCTGATGATATCAGTATTGGCCAGATACTTTACTTACATCCAAAAAAATAATTTTCAAATGATTTATAAAAGAAGTAGTGCTTTGTTTTCGGAAGCAGAAAAAGTCATTCCCGGAGGTGTCAACTCACCGGTAAGAGCATTTAAAGCTGTGGGAGGTACACCTGTTTTTGTAGAAAAAGCAAAAGGAGCATATTTGTATGATGTTGATGGAAATCGTTTAATAGATTACATCAATTCCTGGGGGCCAATGATTCTGGGCCATGCACACGAACCCGTTGTCAGTGCAGTTATTGAAAAAGCAAAAAAAGGAACCTCTTTTGGAATGCCCACAGAGATTGAAACAGAAATCGCCAAGCTTGCTGTATCCATGGTTCCAAATGTTGATAAAATAAGATTTGTGAATAGCGGAACGGAAGCGTGTATGAGTGCCGTAAGACTTGCCCGCGGTTACACCGGAAAAGATAAAATCATAAAATTTGCCGGCTGTTACCACGGCCACAGTGATTCCTTCCTGATACAGGCCGGAAGTGGTGCGATTACCTTTGGCTCTCCAAACAGTCCCGGGGTTACCCAGGGTACTGCTAAAGATACTTTACTGGCAGACTTTAATAACCTTGAAAGTGTTGAAAAACTTTTTCAGGCAAATAAAGATGAAATCAGTTGTATTATTATAGAGCCTGTTCCCGGTAATATGGGTTGTATTCCTCCAAATGAAGGATTTTTAGAAGGTTTAAGAAGACTCTGTGATGAACACAATTCCCTTTTGATTTTTGATGAAGTAATGACCGGTTTTCGTTTGGCAAAAGGTGGGGCTCAGGAGCTTTTGGGCGTAAACGCTGATATTGTTTGCTTTGGAAAGGTAATTGGTGGCGGACTACCTGTGGGAGCTTTCGCATCAAAAAATGAAATTATGCGCCATTTGGCTCCTGAAGGACCTGTTTATCAGGCAGGAACATTGAGTGGTAATCCTCTGGCAATGGCGGCCGGGTTAGCTATGCTAACAGAACTGAATGACAACCCTGCGATTTTTAAATCGTTGGAAGAAAAAACAGCTTATCTGCACAAAGGATTGCAGGAAGTCTTTGAAAAAAATAAAATTACACATACTATTAACCGTCTTGGTTCAATGATTTCAGTTCATTTCTGCAAAGAAGAAGTGATTGATTTTGAATCTGCAGCTCTAGGAAACAATGAAACCTTCAAAGAGTTTTTCCATGGGATGCTCAATGAAGGGGTTTATATAGCACCCAGTGCATTTGAGACCTGGTTTTTAACAGAAGCACTTTCGTATAAGGATTTGGATGATACTATCGAAGCCTGTAACCGGGTTGCTCAAAAATTGCAATAAAAAAAGCCGGAATTTTTCCGGCTTTAGTTGTTGTGTTTTATTTTCGTTTATTTCTCAATAGTGCTTTTATACTTTTTGTACTGCTCGGGAGTTAGTGCTTCCTGCAAATCTTTATCAAATGTAGCATCTATATCTTTCTTTGCAGCAGCAACAGCAGGGTTGCTTAAATCGTTACCGTTAATTTGTTTTGCATAGGCAGATTCTTTTTTAACAAAGACCCTCCACAATGCACGTTGTTGCTCACCGGTTAATTCAAGTGTTTGACTAATTTCTGCAACTTTCTTTTTTGCTACTTCCTCAGGGCGTTGTTGAGCGTTTGTATCCTGAATGCTAAAAGCCAGGGCAAATATTACTACCATTAAGCTTAGAAATTTTTTCATTTTGATTTGTTTTAATTTTAGAAAACTAAAATAGTTATATTTAGGTTATCATCCAATAATTAAGCCAAAAATAGATAAAATAATCATATCCTATCTTTTTTTGGCTTAACTGAAAATAGTGGCTAATTACTATTGTTTCTTTTTCTGCTTTATAAGTGCTTTTCTTTTTTTGTGATTATTCATTTTTTCTGTCCAAGTTTCGTACTGTTGGTCAGTAAGTATGGCTTTCATTTTTTCTTTATAAGCTATTTGGTGGTCAAGGCGCTTATTTGCTTTATCATAAAAACCGGCTTCTTCTTTTTGAGCCTTTTTTTCTTCTTTGATTAACTCCCTTTTCTTCGCCATTTCAAGCTGTACAACATAAACTTGCCTTTGCTGTGCCTCTGTCAAGTCCAGATGTAACGTCATTTTTTTGGTTTGCAATTCAGCTTTTTGTTCTGCAGTGAGGTTTTGACGCTCCTGCATCATCTCTTTTTTCATTTCTTTTTTTCGGTCAGTTTCCTGGCTGAAGCCAAAACCGCTAACCAGCGCTAACATAATTATCAATACTTTTTTCATGGTTTCTGTTTTTAAAGTTGTTTGCTTTTTTGACATAAATTAGAGGCTTTGGTTTAGTCATCATTTAGAAATTTATGCATGATTTAACAGAAATCAAATAAAAAAAGGGACTCTCTGAGTCCCTTAAATATCTTTCAAAAGATTTATTATTACCTCAATTCCACGAAGAGACCATCATCGGTTTTTTCAACTTTTGCCATTTTCTTTGCAGTGAGTCCTTTAATGGCTTTATCCCATTTTTTGTTTGATAGATCAGACTGAGTTTTTAAATCCTCAAGATTCATCTTTTTGTTGGGCTTTAAAATATCAAAAACTAATTTTTCATCTTCCAGCAAAGCCACTTTCCTTTCAGGTTTCATTTGCGGGAAAAACAATACTTCCTGGATTGATGGGTTGTTTGTTAAAAACATGATCAATCTGTCCATCCCAATACCAAGCCCTGATGTGGGTGGCATACCATATTCAAGGGCTCTCACAAAATCACGATCAATAAACATGGCTTCATCATCTCCTTTTTCGCTTAATCGCACCTGCTCTTCAAAGCGTTGAAGCTGGTCAATGGGATCGTTCAGCTCAGTATAAGCATTGGCGATTTCTTTCCCACATACCATCAATTCAAAGCGTTCAGTCAACTCCGGATTTTCTCGATGCTCTTTACATAAAGGACTCATTTCTTTTGGGTAATCTGTAATGAATGTGGGTTGGATAAAATTGCCCTCACATTTTTCGCCAAAAATTTCATCGATGATTTTTCCTTTACCCATGGTTTCGTCTACTTCAACGTCCATGTTTTTTGCTGCTTCACGAAGCTGGTCTTCATTTTTGCCTGAAATATCAAAACCCGTGAATTGTTTAATAGCATCGGTCATTGTAACCTTGGGATATGGTGCTTTGAAATCAATCTCGTGTGTTGTAAATGTTGCTTTTGTTGTTCCGTTTACGGCGATGGCACAATGTTCAAGCAACTGCTCTGTAAATGCCATCATCCAGTTGTAATCTTTATAAGCCACATAAATTTCCATGGCTGTAAACTCAGGATTGTGGGTGCGATCCATCCCTTCATTCCTGAAGTTTTTTGAAAATTCATACACCCCGTCAAAACCTCCTACAATCAATCTTTTTAAATATAACTCGTTTGCGATGCGCATATACAAGGGAATGTCCAGGGCATTGTGGTGCGTGACAAAAGGTTTTGCCGCTGCTCCTCCCGGAATGGGTTGTAAAATGGGTGTTTCCACTTCAAAATATCCTCTTTCATTAAAGAAATTACGCATAGCGTTAAAAAGCTTGGTGCGTTTGATAAAGACTTCTTTAACATGTGGGTTTACAACTAAATCTGCATACCGTTGGCGGTATCGCATTTCAGGGTCAATGAATTCATCATATTTATTTCCTTCCATATCGGTTTTTGGAAGGGGAAGGGGCTTAATCGATTTGCTTAAAAGCGAAAAGCTTTTGACCATGACCGTTTTCTCACCTACTTGTGTTTTAAACAATTCACCTTCTATACCAATAAAGTCACCAATATCAAGCAACTTTTTGTAAACCTCGTTATATAGGGTCTTGTCTTCACTGGGACAAATTTCATCACGGTTGAAGTATACCTGTATGCGGCCGTCTGCATCCTGCAATTCTGCAAAAGAAGCTTTTCCCTGAATGCGCCTTGACATCAATCTTCCGGCGATGATTACCTTTTTGCCTTCTTCAAAATTTGATTTTATTTGTTTTGAAGTATGGTCAAGCGGAAACAAGGCCGCCGGGTAAGGGTTAATATTCAGAGCCCGCAATTGTGCAAGCTTCTCTCTGCGTACTAATTCTTGTTCTGAAAGTTGCATACTCATTTTCTGTTTTAGAAGGCGCAAAGATACGTTTTTGTTAAAAATATTTGTAACAATTAAGGTGATAAGTATTCTTATAATCAGTTTTAAACCTTATTTTTGAAATTCATCAACATTTCATATATTAACAAGGATATTTAATGAGTATTTGGAGGGTTATTCTGGCTATTATATTTCCGCCGTTATCAGTTATTGATAAAGGTTGTGGTTCCATAGTTATTGTTTTTCTTTTAACTTTGTTAGGATGGGTTCCCGGTGTTATCGCAGCCCTCATTATAATCAATAATCCAAAATACCAACGCTGATGAATAAATTAAAAATTCTTATAGCAGGGTTTGCAGGTTTTTTTCTCGCATCCTGTACTTTTAACGAAACATTGACCCTTAATGAGGATGGCAGTGGTATTATGACAATTCAAATGGATGCCTCAGCTATGATGGCAATGATGTCTTCTATGGGCACTGAGGAGAAAATGAAAGGGATGGAAGATAAAATTGATACCACCTTTTATTTTAAAGATTTTCTCGCCGAAAAAAAAGATAGTATACAGAACCTGCCGGTTGAGCAACAAAATAAACTCAAAAAGCTGGAGCCCTATGGTGTTCATGTCTTTATGGATGCCAAAGAAAATAAACTGCTATATGATGTCTTCGTCAATTTTAATGACATATCCCAGGCTGATAATATGTTTGATGTCTTCAATCAAATAAACAATACCGGTGTCAATTCAACCTCTGGTTCAGGTTCAGGTGCTGAAGAAGCTCCAAAGCAGGAAAGCATTAAAGTAAAATATGCATATGAAGGCAATATTTTCAAGAGGGATGCATACATAACAGATGCACAATTGCACAAAGCCGAACTCGATAGCTTAAAGGATATGGAAATGATGATGGGCGGTGCCCTTTATAAATTAACCTACACATTTCCTAAAACAATAAAAACGGTTTCCCAGCAAGACGCTACTTTAAGCCAAGACAGAAAAACACTTTACTATCAGGCTGAATATCTTGAGTATTTAAAAAATCCTGATGTGCTTGACATAGAGGTTGTCTTCGATAATTAAACATAGATTTTTATAAAAGCAAGAAGGAAAAGTGTTCAACCTTGTTGTTGAAATTTATCTAAAATCTAACACCACAAATCTTCAAACCTCTGTACCTTTGTAATATGAATAAAAAAGTAATAGTTGAGGATCTGGGCTCAAAAGATTATAAAGAAACCTGGGATTATCAGGAAACCCTTTTTCAATCCATTATTGATACTAAAGTTAAAAACAGAAGGGAAAATGCCGGTTTGGAAACCCAAAATTATTTTCTTTTTGTAGAACACCCTCATGTTTACACACTGGGTAAAAGTGGTGATATGAGCAACCTGCTTGTCAATGAAGAGCAACTTGCACAGAAAAATGCAACTTTTTATAAAATCAACAGGGGAGGAGACATCACTTATCACGGACCCGGTCAGGTGGTGGGCTATCCCATTTTAGACCTCGAAAACTTTTTTTCAGATATCCACAAATACCTTCGCTATTTAGAAGAAATGGTTATCCTTACACTTGCTGAATACAACATCAAATCAGAACGTTCTCCCGGTGAAACCGGGGTGTGGCTTGAAGTGGGCACTCCGTTTGCACGAAAGATTTGCGCTTTGGGCGTGCGCTCCAGCAGATGGGTGACCATGCACGGCTTTGCTTTTAATGTCAATGCAGACCTTGGTTATTTTGACAACATTATTCCATGCGGAATCAAGGAAAAGGCAGTTACCTCTCTCCACGTGGAGCTGGGTGTAAAAGAAGTATCCATGGAAGAAGTCAAGGAAAAATTGCTTAAACATTTCAACAACCTTTTTGAAGTTGAAATTTTAGGAGTAAAGCAAAACGCTTAATTTAATTTTACTAAAATGGATTTTGTAACAGCTGAAATGTCCACAACTCTCATCGGTCTATTTCTGGGAATCGGCCTTGCGGCTGCTTCCGGCTTCAGGGTGTTTTTACCCTTGTTTGCATTAAGCCTAGCCATTCACTTTAACCTTGGCGACTATTTGGGGATGGATACCTTGTCTGAAGATTTTTTGTGGTTGGGAAGTTGGGCGGCATTAATCACATTAGGTGTGGCTACCCTAGTTGAAATCCTGGCATACTACATTCCATTTATTGATAATCTTCTTGATACGCTTGCAGTTCCTCTAGCTGCCATTGCAGGCACGCTGCTGGTTGCATCACAACTTGTTGATATGCCTGAAATGTTAACCTGGAGCCTTGCCATTATAGCCGGTGGAGGAACCGCAGCGACTATAGGACTGTCAACAACTGCAGCGCGGGCTACTTCTTCTGGGACAACAGCCGGAACGGGTAATTTTATTGTGTCCACTATAGAAACGGTATCAGCTGTTGTGATGAGCATCCTTTCTTTTATACTTCCTTTGATAGCCTTTATTGCCGCAGTTTGTATGTTGATTGGAGGATTCTTCTTCTACAAATACCTCAGAAGGCGATAGCTCTTTCCTTGATTTAAATCAGATTTTATCAAAACCTAATTAATCTCATACATCACCACTTCTTTTGAAGCTCCTTTTACAACGCCATTGGGTCTGCCGTTGTTTGTGGCATCCCCCAGTTCCATAATGGAAGTACCATACACCGGAAAATTGGAAAGCAACTCCCCAAGCGAATTGTAAACATAGGTTCGCTGCTGTTGTAAATCGGTAATTGAAACAAGGATGCGACGGTTACTAAACGATATTTTTGGTGCTGTATATAATCCAAAAGGCAATTCCACTTTTTGGTTATTGATGCGTAAAATGTTATCATCAAGAGTGGCTTTTGTGTTTCGGGAAATTTCCCATACTACATTTTTGGAGGATGAAGACAAGTTCTGAGTGCTTACTTTTCCGTTTTGGTCAATGCTTATTTTTTCATCTTTGGAAGTTAGAAATACAAAGGCATTGTCTTCTGTATAGATTTGGCTTTCGCCAAAATCAAATTTGCTGCTCACACCAACCCTGCTTTGACCCGTGCGGTGCAGGATGTTTAGTTTGCCGTTTTCTTCGGCTATGAGGATATAATCTTTATTTGAAATTCTGATATGTTTTGGCGGAAGTACAACTTTTGAACCTGCCTTTTTAAAAGTAAAGCCACTCACGCTTTTTCCTTTATTGTCATACATTAGAACTTCGCTTCCCTGGGTGATGACAAAACGATAGTCACGCTTGTTGTCATAATCAAAAACCGCCAGAGGCTGCGTGATGTCATCCCTGAACTTCAATGGAAACGGAGCGACCTCTTTTCCGTTTCGGTCCAAAACATAAAAGTTGTTTTTAGTTGTAAAGGCCAGCTGATACTTCCCGTTTTTTAACAAATCAACTTCTTGAACATCTCCCAAAATAGCGGACTCAAGTTGTTTGCTCCATAGCACCTTTCCGTTTGCGGAAATCAAATACAGCTTGTTAGCCACATCCTGAACAACAATATCTTTTCCTTTGGTGATATGGTTGGTAAAAAACTGCGGACGGCTTAAAAGTTCATTTTCCAAATTGATGGCAAAAACCTGTGAAACACCGGTACTTCTACTTTGGGATTGACTTTCTCTCGTGATGCCGTTAACGTGCGCAAAATTGTTGTCATAAACAAACTGCAATGCTGCAAGGCGGTGACTTCCAAATTGGAGGTCACGGGTTTTTTGCTGATTTTCTGATGAAACCTTAGTTGCGGCTGAATCTTTCATATTGGGTAAGAGAGCAATAAAAAGGATTGAACTCTCACTGCTGAGTTGTGCCATATGTTCTTCATAATAAGGCAGGTGGCCCAATGTAGTTTCGTTCAAAGACTGGGTGATGATTTCTTCTAGGGTTTCAACCTTTTCTGCGAAAACAAAAAATTCATTTATCTGTGCGCCATATTTTGGTGTGGTGGTAATAAGCGGTTCAAATGCATTTTTAAACAGGGTGGAATCCTTGAGCCTTTTGATTGGTATCTCCCTGAACTCTCCCTGGTTTTCAGTGTGTGGCTCAAGCAATTCATCTGTGATGATACCATCGATTGCGTGAAGTGCAATAATTTTTTCTGTGGTTGTAGAGATAACACCTATTTCGTTTAACGAAGCAAAAAGCATGCGTGGGGTTGTAAGGCTGTCATATTGCTTCCGGAAAGGTTTCAGGTTCTTTTCTATAATATCATAGTCATCATAGGTATAAGAAACCAGGCCCGAGGCTGAAGTGGGCGTGACCATTGCCAACAGGTTTTTTTGAGGATTAGTTCCTCTAAAAACATTAAGCAATTGCGGGATACTGTCTTGTGCCAGTGCAATGCCGTTTACTTTAATATGTCCGGGTTGAATCTCTGAATCAAGTGAAATCCAGGAAGCAAACTCCGGAAGTTTTTCAGCTTCAGGAAGGAGGTTTTGAAAAGTTTCAGTAAGCTTTTTTCCGTTAAGCAATAGTGATGTTTCCTGGGTTCCCAATGTGCTGTAGGCTTTTTCAAAAGAAGCGTTGATGGGTTTTAAATTCTTATTTTTTCGCTTAAGCAGAATGGATTCGAGCACTTTTTGAGACGAACTGGCCATAAACACACTGTCAACCATCGTGGTAAAAACAATTCCTGACTCCAGGGTGATGCGCTGTAGCGAAATGTCTTCATAAGAAAGGGTTTCAACCGTTTTATCCTGAATGGAATCCAATGCAAAAAGATCAGGATGTTGTCTTATGGTCAGGGTATAATGATGTGTGCTGTCGTTTTCTGAAACACTGCTGATCAAAACCTCAGATACCGGGTTGAGGTAACTTGAAAAAGCCAGATGGTCTTCAAAATATGTGTAAAAAGGCATTTTTGAAAAAACCGACAGAAAAGCATTGTTTTCTATGTCTGAAGAAAGGGTTGAAAAATTAGTGCTGCGAATGATAAATGAAGCTTCCTCAGGTAGGTAGTGGGTAAGGTCACCAACTTTATCTTTATCTGAACTACATCCTAAAAGGGTAATGAGCAGCAAAAACAACAATACTTTTTTCATATGGTGCAAGGTTTAATGCAAATATATGGATTAAGGTAAGACCATAAATAGTCATTTTCATTATATCGACTCTTGGTTTTCTTTAAAATCGAGTTCCAGTTGCTCAGGCAACAAACGAAAACTTTTGCGGTGATATTTTGTAATACCATATTTTTTTATAGCCTCACGATGTTCGGCTGTGGGGTAGCCTTTGTTTTGTTTCCAGTTGTACATAGGATATTTCTCGTGAATCTTTTCCATAAAAGCATCGCGATAGGTCTTCGCCAAAACCGAAGCCGCAGCAATGTGTAAAAATTTGGCATCGCCTTTTACCACACATTCAAAAGGGATTTTTTCATAAGGCCTGAATTTGTTTCCGTCAACGGCTATGAATTCGGGTTGGGTTGTGAGTTGTTGTATGGCGCGGTGCATTCCGGTGATGGAGGCTTGCAGGATATTGATTTTGTCTATTTCGTCCATCATCACGTGGGAGATGCTGTAAGCGAGGGCTTCCTGTTCAATGAGGGTTTTGAGATTGTTTCGCTTTAGCAGCGAAAGTTGCTTGCTGTCATTGAGGATTGTATTGACAAATGCATCGGGTAAAATGACGGCTGCGGCAGTAACAGGGCCGGCAAGACAACCCCTTCCGGCCTCGTCGGTTCCGCATTCTAGTTTGTCAGGGTGTATTTTTAATTGTAACATTTAAAAATTAAAAGTACGGTTTTGCGTTAAAATAAATAACTTTGCGCTCGTAAACTTTTACAATTTAAAAATCCGAATGAAAAAAACAGTTGCTTTTCTCTTATTTTTCCTAAGTACAGCATTGCTTTTTTCACAGGACAGAGACCTTCCCGTTATTCAGCAACAGGATACCCAGGTAAATACCAATATTGGAGGGCAAAACACCATGGGTGACACCAATGTTAATTTTGAAGGTGAAAAACCCCCGATTACCGAGTATAAAATCATTTCGCATGAGCGTGACACCACTTATGTTGATACCACGCTCACCATAGCCAAAGATTATAAATACAATTACCTGAGACGTGATATTTATGAGTTGCTTCCGTTTTCAAACGTGGGTCAAACATATAACACACTCGCTCATGACTTTAGCGATGTGCGCTTAATGCCCCGCCTTGGTGCCCGGGCACGGCATTTCAATTATATGGAAATTGAAGATATCAACTATTATCACGTTCCCACACCGCTCACAGAGTTGTATTTCAAAACAGCTTTTGAGCAAGGGCAACAACTCGATGCATTTTTTACCATCAATACGTCAGAACAGTTTAATTTTTCAATTGCTTATAAAGGGGTGCGATCGCTGGGGAACTATCAAAACATACTCACCAGTACAGGGAATTTCAGGTTTACGTCAAACTATCATACCAAAAACCGGCGCTATAAGGTAAGGACGCATATCGTTTTTCAGGATCTTTTAAATGAAGAAAACGGTGGTGTTAAAGATAACTTTATCCCTTTTTTTATCAATGACGACCCTGACTTTAGAGATCGCGGACGTTTGGAAGTCAAATTTGAAGATGCCCAAAACACCCTCGAAGGAAAGCGCTTTCACTTGGAACATGATTATGCTTTTATCAATTATCGCGACTCCACCTCATACACTTCCTTAAAACTGGGCAACATCCTGAGTTTAGAAGATAAATTCTATCAATTTGATCAGGATAACCCATTCGAGGAATTTGGACCTTCTTATGCGCGTGACAACCTTAGGGACCGCGTGACACTTGAAGAATTTTACGCACAGGCTTATGCTGATTTTGACAATAATATACTGGGAAACATTCGGTTTTCGCTTGGGTATACTGATTTTAACTACGGCTACAATTCGGTTTTGATTCTTGATGATGAGCGTATTACAAACCGAATCAAAGGCAACGTCATAGAGGCAGGAGCATCTTATCGCAAGGAGTATCGCGGTTTTGAACTTTTTGGAAAAGCAGCACTCAATATGGCAGGCGACTTTGAGGGCAATTACATTCTTGGGCAGGCATCTTATGAGTTGGATGAGAATAACAAGGCTAAAGCTACCGTGCACATCAACTCCGTCGCACCTGATTATAATTTTCTGCTCTACCAGAGTGATTATATTAATTACAACTGGCAAAATGGTTTTAGGAATGTAAAAACCCAGCACCTCCAGTTTGACCTTGAGTCAAACAAATTGCTCGATGCCTCTGTGAGTTATACCGGAATTGAAGATTATACTTATTATGCGCGAACTGAAACCGATACCACCACCATGCCGTTTCAATATGACGGTCGGGTAAACTATCTGAAAGTAGAAGCCCGTCGCCAATTTGATTTCGGAAAGTTTTCATTGAATGCACGGCTTACTTACCAGAGTATCCTCGATGGACAGGACGTATTTAAAGCACCTGAATTGATAGGACGTGCAAGTGTGTATTATTCAAACCACTTTTTTAAGGATGCCCTCTTTTTACAAACCGGTATCACGGGTAAATATTTCACTTCCTATGAAATGAATGGGTATGACCCGGTGCTCGCTGAGTTTTACGTGCAAAACGGCCGGGAGTTTGGCGACTTCCCGCTGGCTGATATATTTGTCAATGCCAAAATAAGCCAGACACGCATATACATCAAGTGGGAACATTTTAATGCGATGTTTGGTGAGAAAAACTATTTCTCTGCCCCGGGCTATCCGTATCGTGACTGGAAAATCAGGTTTGGGATTGTGTGGAATTTCTTTATGTAGGTTGTATTTATATGTTGACAAAATTAACATATAAATATTTTTTACTATCTTGAAGAAAATTAACAACCAACCAAAACCAATTCTTATGAATCTGAAGCAAACAACTAAACACACACACACACACACACATTCGCAGGCCGAAAGACCGATTCTATAAAATTAAACTTCTCTTTTTTTGTGTTTTTATGCTTTTTTCTAAAAGCATAGTGTTTGCTCAAAGTGATTTTTATTATTACAATGATAAAAAGGTTGATTTAGAAATAAACCGCTCCTATTTGAATATTATTGTAACCGATTCTTTTGATGGAAGAGATATTCTACCTTATGGCTTTCAAGTTTTTGATTTGTGGGAATATGATACTACAGACTCATCACCAAAGTATTGGGCTGAGCTAAATTTTATTTCTACACCTACTGAAATGAATTATTTGAGCACAATTGCAAGCATTAAAAACATTCCAGGTGTGAATGTAGTGGCTCCCCATTTTAACAGGGGAGTAAATAACTCTATAGGCACATCAGATATCTTTTATGTTAAACTCAATCAAGCTGCAGATGTAAGTGTCTTGCAAAGCCTTGCAAATAATTATGATGTTGATATAATAGGTGCGAATGAATTTATGCCCTTATGGTATAAATTAATGGTCAGGCCTTCAACATTATATACAACCGTGGAATTGACAAATATTTTTTATGAAACCAATTCTTTTGATAAGGTTGATCCTGCTTTTATTTTTAAATTTGAAACGCTGTGTGCAAATGACCCGGATTTTGTAGATCAATGGGGGCTAAATAATACTACAAGCTCAAATGTGGATATCAATATATGTGATGCGTGGAATATTACAGAAGGAGTAAATACAATTGTTGCAGTAGTTGATAGTAGGATAGATAGTACGCATATTGATCTTTCAGCAAACTTATTACCCAATGAATACGATTCAACAGGTGGAATCACTTCTACCTATGGGACTCATGGTACAGCAGTAGCAGGCGTTATAGGTGCTGTCAAGGATAATGGCATATTTATTTCAGGGGTATCACCAAATACACAAATAATGAGGGTTTACCATCATTTAGTTCCTGAACTGCCCAATACTGTTATATCAGAAGAATTGGCAAATGGTATTAACTGGGCGTGGCAAAATGGTGCTGATGTAATCAATAATTCTTGGGGTGACGGAGGTGGAAATTATTATGATTATTTTCATAGTGCACTATTGGAAAATGCAATAGAAGATGCTATGGTAGAGGGAAGAAGCGGATTAGGCACCCTTGTGGTTTTTGGAGCCGGAAATCAAGCGGCTATTAATTATCCGGCTTATTTTCACCCGGATATTGTGGTTGTAGGGGCAATTGATAAATTTGGGGACCGAGGGATATTTACCATGCTAGCTCCACCTGGTGAGTCTGCTTATGGACCGGAACTTGATCTTGTGGCCCCGGGTGTGGAAATAACTACCACCTTTGATAATAATACTATTGGGGTAATTGAGGGGACTTCTTTTGCTGCACCTCATGTAAGTGGTGTTGTTGCTTTGATATTGTCTGTAAATCCATGCCTAAGCCTGAGCCAAGTTAATAATATACTGGAAAGCACTTCGCAAAAATTATCTACGTACACATTTGAAAACTATAATGACAGACCTAATGGGAGTTGGAATGAAGAAGTGGGTTATGGCTTGCTGGATGCCCATGCAGCCGTGGTGTTGGCAGAACAAATGGGGTCGGTAGGTTTGGATCTTATGGTCAAGGATGGTATAGACGATTTTGGATTGGAACCTAACACTACAACTGAAATTTTATGGGAAAGTACCGATATATGGGTTCGAAATGAAGAAGATGGTATAGATTCTCACCAGAACCCTGAATACGACCCTGTGGACCCCAACTACATATATACTCGAGTAACTAATAAAAGTTGTGCTACTTCCTCAGGGAATGATGTGTTAAAGTTATATTGGGCAAAAGCAAATACTGCGTTGTTGTGGGATGACCACTGGGATGGTTCTTTAATTATTGATGGGGTTGTAATGGGTGATGAGGTAGGTGATATTATTATACCGGTTTTAGCACCCGGAGAAGAAATAGTTTTATCAATTCCGTGGTTGGTGCCCAACCCTGATGATTATCTTGATAATGATAACCCCTGGCACTTTTGTCTGCTGGCAAGAATTGAGTCCGGTCAAGACCCCATGACTTTCCCGGAAGTACCATTCCTGCCCACAAATGTTTCAAATAATAACAATATTGCCTGGAAAAACTTAACTATTGTTGATATCGATCCTTTAAATCCCGGTTTTACAGGCGCCACAGTAGGAATTGGAAATAATGACATCGTAGCCAAGCCTTTTATCCTGGAATTTAAGAAAAAAAGTACAGAAACAGGCAAGGCTATTTATGAGGCTGCTGAAGTAACTGTAACAATGGATGATGTGTTATGGCAAGGATGGACCAATGGAGGAGAAAGCAAGGAGAATTTAGATGATTATAAATCTACCTCCCATACAAAGATTATTTTAGGTGATAGTGCCCGGCTCAATAATGTCATTATACCTGCCAACACTATTGCTACCTTGCATCTTGATTTTAACTTTTTGGTCAAAGAAGTGGACGACAAACATGAATTCACATATTATGTCATTCAACGAGATGCGGTAACTGATAGTATTTTGGGTGGTGAAACTTATTTGGTAAGAAAACAACCCAGAAACTCCTTCACTGCAGATGGAGGTGATGATATGATGATAAATAATGATGAAAGTGTTACCCTTACTGCCACTGATATATATGAAGCCGCAGTTTACAATTGGTATGATTATAATGGGAATTTAATACATACAGGTACAGAAATTACCTTATCACCTGAAATTACACAACAATACCAATTAGAAGTAATAGCTGAGGCAGATGGGTTTAAGGATTATGATGAGGTCACTATTGCCATATCCCCATTTTCAATTTTATCTTTAACACCAAACCCCGCCATTGATTTTTTAACTGTTAATTATAATTCAGAAACTGCTGATACCGCTTATTTAATGATTATTGGCAACAATACTTCTCAAAATTATATGCTCGATACTGAAGAAAATACTACAGTAATTGATGTTTCATCATACAGCAGTGGCTATTATATCGTTGCTTTGGTATGTGATGGTGACATTGTGGATACTAAAAATTTAATTAAAAACTAAAAGTTATGAAAAAGTTTATACACATATTTATTCTACTTATATTTTGTACTGGTTATTCTCAATTTGTAATAACTGAAATTATAATTTCGCCTACAGCTGCTGAAAATACTATTAATGTGCTTGTTACAACCGGACATAATCATGGTCATTTCTATCAAGAAGAAGTTTACGATATAAATAATAATACAATAACATTAAAGATATGCTTATTTGGGAATGCTGCAACAGGAGTATCTTATGTGACTACTGAAAGGGAAATTGTTTTACCAACTATACCTGAAAATTATTCTTTAGTTTGTGAGGTATATGAAGAAATACCTTCTTTACCTTGTGAATTTGATCCTGAAGATATGACAGACAGCGCAACTCTTACATTTAGTGCTCCCCTAGAAGATGATGTGGTTTTGAATGTGCCTAATTTTGACCATCCTGAGGAAGAAATTAGCATTTACCCTAACCCAACAGCAAAGGAGTTTTTTATTGAAAGCCCTTTTGCCAGCTTGCAAAACATTGTATTGTATGACCTTCAAGGCAAACAGGTTAAAACTTTTGAGCAAGAGGAGATTGAGACACCACGGTTTGATGTGAGTGAGTTGCCCGGCGGGGTTTATTTTATAGCCATGGAGGTTGAAGGTAGGCGCTTGGTGAAGAAGATTGTTGTGAAAAAGTAAAAAATTTAGAAAACAAAAAACCCCAATCTAACAAGATTGGGGTTTTTTGTTTTAAATAATTTTACTCTTTTAAAAGCCCTCTCGAAATCACAATTTTCTGTATTTCACTGGTGCCTTCATAGATTTGTGTGATTTTGGCGTCACGCATCAGGCGCTCTACGTGGTATTCTTTTACATAGCCGTTTCCTCCGTGTACTTGTACTGCTTCCACACTCACTTTCATCGCTACTTCAGAAGCCTTGAGTTTTGCCATAGCACTACTCATATCATAGTTGAGTCCCTGGTCTTTTTCCCAGGCAGCTTTCATCACAAGGTGTCTTGCGCATTCAATTTCCACAAGCATATCAGCCAGTTTGAACGCAATAGCCTGGTGGTTACAAATTTCAGTGCCAAAGGCTTTTCTTATTTTTGAATATTCCCGTGCCAGATCGTAAGCGCCACCGGCGATACCCAATGCCTGTGCAGCGATACCAATACGTCCGCCGGAAAGTGTTTTCATCGCAAATTTAAAACCAAAGCCGTCTTCACCAATTCGGTTTTCTTTTGGCACTTTAACATCATTGAAGTTCAGCGTGTGAGTGTCGCTTCCGCGTATGCCCAATTTGTCCTCTTTTGGACCTACTTCAAAACCTTCCCATCCTTTTTCAACGATAAAAGCATTGATGCCTCTGTGGCCTTTTTCACGATCAGTTTGTGCAATCACAAGGTAATAGTCTGCACTGCCTCCGTTTGTAATCCAGTTTTTGGTTCCGTTAAGGATATAGTGGTCACCGTGGTCAATCGCGGTTGTTTTTTGTGAAGTCGCATCACTGCCCGCTTCAGGTTCTGAAAGACAAAAGGCCCCCAGTTTTTGACCTGAGGCAAGGGGTACTAGATATTTTTGTTTTTGCTCCTCGGTACCAAAGGCATAAAGCCCATAACATACCAAAGAGTTGTTTACAGACATCACCACAGATGCAGAAGCATCTATTTTTGAAATTTCTTCCATCGCCAGAACATATGCAACCGTGTCCATTCCGCTTCCGCCATATTCGGGCGGTACCATCATTCCCATAAAGCCGAGTTCACCCATTTTTTTGACTTGTTCAGCAGGGAATTCCTGTTTGTTGTCGCGTTCAATGACGCCTTGGAGTAATTCGTTTTTTGCAAAATCACGCGCCGCATCGCGTATCATGATATGTTCTTCAGATAGATTGAAATCCATAGTGTGGAGTTTAAAAGTGTGTTTGTAAAAGGTGCACAAAGATACTTTTTTAGCATCATATTTTCAATTAATACCGTTAATTTTACCAAAAATGAAGACAGAAAGCTACAACGTTATCGGAATAATGAGCGGTACCTCGCTTGACGGTATTGATCTGGCCTATATCGCTTTCGCGAAAAGCGATAGCTGGAGCTATAAAATTCATAAAGCTGTTACCATTCCTTATACTGAAGCGTGGAGAAAACGCCTGCAAAACGGAATTTATCTTAATGGTGAAGAATTACAGACATTAGACAAAGACTACACTCAGTATCTTGGCGGAGTTATATCAAACTTTATCAAATCTATTCACGAGATTCCCGCCTACGCGGGAAATGGGATTGATGTGGTCTGCTCTCACGGACATACCATCTTACATCAACCTGAAAAGGGCGTCACACTTCAAATTGGCAACCTGCCGGAACTGGCAACGCATATTCAACAAACTGTTGTTTGTGATTTCAGGGCGCAGGATGTGGCGTTAGGGGGAGAGGGAGCTCCGTTAGTTCCTATCGGGGATCAATTGCTTTTTCCGGAATATGATTATTGTCTCAACCTGGGTGGATTTGCCAATGTCTCTTATGAAGAAAAAAACAAGAGGATTGCTTTTGATATTTGCCCTGTAAATATCGTTTTGAATGTTTTGGCAGAACGTCTGGGCGTTCCTTTTGATGAAGGGGGGAAGTTGGCAGAAAGGGGAACCTTACTTCCCGGACTTTTGCAAGAACTCAATGCGCTGGGGTTTTACAGGCTTTCGCCACCAAAATCCTTGGGCTTGGAATGGGTTCAAAAAAACATCTTTCCCATTTTGGAAAAAACACAAGCAAGTACAGAAGACCTCTTACACACTTTTACTGAACATGTTGCCATCCAGCTGGCAAACACATTTAATAAAGATACATCAGTACTGGTAACCGGTGGCGGTGCTTATAATTCTTACCTGCTTAAGAGGATAAAAAGTCACAAAAACCTGAAACTTATCATGCCCTCAAATCAAGTGATTGAGTATAAAGAAGCCTTGGTTTTTGGCTTGCTGGGTGTATTGAAATTGCGGGGTGAAGTCAATTGTCTGGCAAGTGTGACAGGAGCAGAAAGAGATCATTCTTCCGGAGAGGTTTACAGGTTTTGATTTTATTTTCTTTTTACTCCCAAAAAATCCATAAAACCCATATCAAACCCCGTTAAGTTTTTATATTTGTGACGCAAAATTATAATTTGACAAGATACTTCCATAAACTATTATTCATGAAAGAATTACTTCAAAAATTTGAAAATAAAGAACCCGAAATTGTTTTTCACTGGAATGACCCTGAAACTGAAGCCCAAGGCTGGACTGTAATAAACTCACTGCGAGGTGGTGCTGCCGGCGGCGGAACGCGTATGAGAGTGGGTTTAGACCAAAACGAAGTGCTTTCACTTGCAAAAACCATGGAAGTGAAATTCACGGTTTCGGGCCCGGAAATAGGCGGGGCAAAATCCGGAATAAATTTTGACCCAAATGACCCCCGAAAAAAAGGTGTGCTTGAAAGATGGTACAAGGCAGTATCCCCACTTTTGAAAGCTTATTATGGAACCGGTGGCGATTTGAATGTTGATGAAATCCATGAAGTAATTCCCATTACTGAGAATTGTGGTGTTTGGCATCCGCAGGAAGGCGTTTTTTCGGGACATTTTCAACCCACCGAAGCAGATAAAATCAACCGCATTGGTCAGTTGAGGCAAGGCGTTATTAAGGTTTTGGAGAATGATAATTACTCACCTGATATCAACAGAAAATACACCGTGGCAGATATGATTACCGGTTATGGTGTTGCTGAAGCCGTGCGTCATTTTTATGATATTTATGGCGGCGATGTAAGAGGAAAACGCGCGATTGTTCAGGGTTTTGGGAATGTAGGATCTGCAGCAGCTTTTTATCTTGCCCAAATGGGTGCTAACGTTGTTGGGATTATTGACAGGGCAGGAGGTGTAATCAATGAAAACGGATTCTCCTTTGAAGAAATCAAACAGTTGTTCCTCAATAAGGACGGCAATACCTTGGTGTCTGATCAGATGATTCCTTTTGACGAGATCAACGAACGCATATGGAATCTTCAGGCAGAAGTTTTTGCGCCTTGTGCCGCGTCACGCCTGGTTACCCAACAGCAGATTGATACGATGATTGCATCCGGATTGGAAGTAATTTCCAGCGGTGCCAACGTGCCATTTGCCGATAAAGAAATTTTCTTTGGGTCCATTATGGAAGCCACAGATGCCAAAGTGAGTTTAATACCCGATTTTATCGCAAATTGTGGTATGGCACGAGTGTTTGCCTATTTTATGGAAAGACGTGTACAAATGACAGATGAAGCCATCTTCAACGACACATCTATGACCATTAAAAATGCCATTCAAAACACCTTTGACAATAGCAGCAAAAAAACGGGAATCAGCAGGACGGCTTTTGAAATTGCTTTAAAGCAACTAATTTAGAATTTATTACAATTTTGTATACCAATCATCGTTTATCATTAACAAAATCACACTTATGCTAACATCTCTTTTGCAAGAAGGCGCAGATGAAAACCTTCAGGAGCTCGACCCGGAATCGGTTGAAAAAACCCTATCTGTTTTTGAACTAATTATGAACGGTGGCCCGGGGGCTATCATCATCATTGGAATTCTTTTTGTACTGCTCTTTGTGGCTGTTTACATTTATTTCGAAAGGATTTTTGCTATCAAAGCGGCCTCAAAAATTGACAAGAATTTTATGAACCAAATCAGGGAGCAGGTAGCTTCAGGAAATTTACAGGGGGCTAAAATCCTATGTGCGCAAAACAATTCTCCCGTGGCACGTTTAACGGCAAAAGGAATCTCCAGAATTGGAAGTCCGCTGGAAGACATCAACACGGCCATTGAGAATGCCGGTCGTCTGGAGGTTTATAAACTTGAAAAAAATGTTAGTGTTCTTGCTACCATTTCAGGAGCAGCACCTATGATTGGTTTTTTGGGAACGGTAATCGGTATGGTTCTTGCCTTTCATCAACTTGCAACCAGTAGTGGTCAAGCCGAAATGGGCCAGCTTGCAGAGGGTATTTATACAGCGATGACCACAACTGTTGGCGGATTAATTGTGGGTATTATTGCATATATGGCATACAACCACGTAGTAGTTAGGACAGACAAAGTGGTTCACAGTATGGAAGCTAATGCTGTTGAATTTTTAGACTTATTAAACGAACCTTCATAATATGAAGTTACGCGGAAGAAATAAAATAGATGCCACGTTCAGTATGAGTTCGATGACTGACATCGTTTTCTTATTGTTGGTTTTTTTCCTGTTGACATCGCCTGCCATCACACCCGATGCGCTTGATTTAATTTTGCCGAAAGCAAAAGGAAAAACAACCCATCAGGAAAATATATCAGTGAGCATTACAAAGGACCTTGATTATTATGTAAACAAAGAGCGTGTAGGTGAGCAAGCTGTTGAAAATGCGATTAAAGCTCAACTACAAGGCCAAACGGAACCCACTATTATCTTAAGGGCAGAAGAGGGAGTTCCAATTGAACACGCTGTGAAAATTATGGACATTGCCAACAGGAACAGGTATAAAATTGTTTTGGCGGTAAAACCAAATTAGATTAGAATTAAATATTTAATAAAAACATATCAGTGAGTTTACTGGAAACCAAAGAAGAAAAGAAAAGTTTTGCCATCACGGTAGTAATCCATGTGGTAATCCTGCTGTTGTTGTTTCTTATTGGTTTAAAATATTTTGATCCGCCAATTGAGCAGGGAATCGCGGTGAATTTTGGTACTACAGATTTTGGAAGTGGTGACGTTCAACCCTTGGAGAACGTCCAAACATCACCCTCAGAAACCACACCTCAGACAGAGTCTCAACCAGAAACCCAGGTTGAAGAAGACGTTGTTACACAGGAAACAGAAGAAGCTCCCGTAATACAAAAAGAAGAAAAGCCTAAAGAGGTTACAACGCCTGTAAAAGAGGAGCCTAAAGAGCAGACAAAAGTAGAACCCAAACCGGACAAATCTACTACTGATGCACTTTCAAGTATTCTGAATGCCCCCAAACAGGAAGGAACCGCACAGAGTGGTGAGGGAGATGACACCAAAGCCGGTGATAAGGGCAGCCCCGACGGGGACCCAAATGCATCAAATTACTATGGGATAGGCAAAGGGCTTGACGGTGATGGGAATTATCTCTTGGGTGGGCGTAAAGCAATTGTTAAAAAAATCATTGTGCAGGATTGCAATCAGGAAGGTACCGTTGTTGTTGATATTGATGTTGACAGAAGCGGAAATGTCATAAAAGCCATTCCCGGTGTGAAAGGAACCACAAACAATTCAAAATGTTTGCTTGACCCCGCAAGAAGGGCAGCGATGGAAACTAAATTCAACGCTGATGAAAAGGCCCCTGCCAGACAAATAGGGAGAATTATTTACAAGTTCAGTTTGTCAGAATAATAAAATTACCTGCGATCAATTATCAAGAAACTTTAGATTGGCTCTATGCCCAGCTTCCCATGTACCAACGGGTGGGAGGTGTTGCTTATAAGAAAGATTTGAGCAACACGATTCTTTTGGCTTCACATTTGGGCAATCCCGAAAGAAAATTTAAGAGTATCCACGTTGCCGGCACAAACGGCAAAGGCTCAGTAAGCCATATGCTGGCGTCTGTGTTGCAGGAAGCCGGTTATAAAGTGGGACTTTACACTTCGCCTCATTTGAAGGACTTCAGGGAACGCATAAAGGTTAATGGAGAGATGATTCCGAAAAGAACTGTTACAACCTTTATAAAAAAACACAAATCTTTTTTTGAAAATCATTCCCTGTCTTTTTTCGAAATGACCGTGGGGCTTGCTTTTTATTATTTCAGCAATCAAAAAGTGGATGTCGCCATTATAGAAGTAGGAATGGGGGGGCGCCTTGATAGCACAAACATTATTGTTCCTGAAATTTCGGTTGTTACAAATATTGGAATGGACCACACAGCTTTTTTGGGAGATACACTTTCGGCTATAGCTAAAGAGAAATCCGGGATTATCAAAGAAAAGATTCCTGTTGTTATAGGTGAAGCAACACCGGAAACAAAAGCCGTGTTTGAGGCGGTTGTATTGGAAAAAAATGCAGAAATCGCTTTCGCGGAAGCACAGCAATTTAAAAACTATGATACAGATTTAAAAGGAAACTATCAGATCAAGAACAAACAAACTGTTTTGGCTTCCATACATATGTTGCAAAAGCATAGTTTGTTTCAGTTTTCTGATGAGCACATTAAAAAAGGCTTGCTCAATGTTGTGAAGAATACCGGACTTTTGGGAAGGTGGCACGTTTTGAATGAGCAGCCTAAAGTTATATGTGATACTGCACATAATAAAGAGGGCCTGGGTTATGTTTTAAGGCAATTGCAGGAAGAAACCTTTCAAAAGCTTCATATGGTCATCGGTTTTGTATCAGATAAAGATGTGGACGCTGTTCTGGCTTTATTTCCAAAAGATGCAGTTTATTATTTTTGTAAGCCTGATATCCCCAGGGGCATGGAGATGGCTGTTTTGGTTGAAAAAGCATTGTCTCACAACCTGAAAGGCAAAGGATATGAGTCAGTTCAGGAGGCGTATAATATTGCTTTTAAAACTGCACATAAAGATGATTTGATATTTGTGGGGGGGAGTACTTTTGTAGTAGCAGAAATTATTTGAATTTTTTAAAAAATATGTTGTGCGGAATGAAAAAGTCATCTATATTTGCATCCGCTTAGTGAAAGAGCGGGCGATTAGCTCAGTTGGTTCAGAGCACCTCGTTTACACCGAGGGGGTCGGGGGTTCGAATCCCTCATCGCCCACAGCAATTTAAACCCGCACACTAGTGTGGGTTTTTTTATTAAATTAGTCAATTATTTTGGGTCATTAACTCAGTTGGTTCAGAGTGTTACCTTGACAGGGTAGAAGTCACTGGTTCGAATCCAGTATGACCCACAAAACAAATCTATGTGCAAGCATAGATTTTTTTGTTTTTACAGTGTTCTGAATTTATCAGATTAAGTCTAAAATACGCTCCATAGCCATTCCCCTTGAGCCTTTGATAAGAATATTGCCGTTTGTTATTTTGGTAGTTTCCAGTATTTCTTTTAAAGCTTCAAAAGACTTTAATTTTATAATGCTTTCATCTTGAATTTGTGTTTGATGGAAATTCTCTCCTACGAGGTATACGGTTTGGAATTTTTTTTCTCCTGCCAGTTTTGCAATTTCTTCGTGTTCTAATGGGGAGTCAGGTCCCAGTTCAAACATATCTCCCAGAAAAACAATTTTATTTGGAGCATTGAGCTGTGCAAAATTTTCTATTGCGGCCTGCATACTTGTAGGATTGGCATTATATGCGTCCATTAAAATGGTATTTGTGTCTTTGGTCAAAAACTGTGAGCGGTTGTTTGTCGGGGAATAACTTTCAATTCCTGTCTTTATTAGTGTGGGTGTAAGTTCAAAGTAAGACCCTATTGCTATTGCAGCAGCAAGGTTTGATAAATTGTAAATTCCTGTCAACCGGCTCTTTATTTGAACCTCTTGAAAAGTTACAGAGAGGAAAGGATTTTGCTCTGTTAATTTAATATTGATTTCCCCATTTTTTTCAGTGCTGAATGTGACTGTGTTTAGGTTTTCTGTTTTTGCAACCTGAGTGGCATCATCTGCATTGACGAAGGCAGTTTTATTATTTTTATGGAGATGCCGGTAGAGTTCGGTTTTAGCCTGTACAACTCCTTCCAGACTGCCAAATCCTTCCAGGTGAGCTTTTCCAAAATTTGTGATATACCCAAAATCAGGTTTTGCGAGTTCACATAAAAAAGCAATTTCACCGTGATGGTTGGCGCCCATTTCAACAACACCTGTTTCAGTGTTTTTATCCATGGATAATAATGTTAGCGGCACGCCTATATGGTTGTTTAGGTTACCTTGTGTCGCTACTGTATTGTATTTCTCTTTGAGTACTGCATGAATCAATTCCTTTGTAGTGGTTTTCCCATTACTCCCTGTTAAGGCTATTATAGGAATACCTAAATGCTCTCTGTGATAAGTGGATAATTCCTGTAATGTTAAAAGCACATCATTTACCAGAATAGTTTTTCCGTTGTCCAGATGATGTTTTTCTTCATCTATAATTGCGTGGCCGGCCCCGAGTTCGATTGCTTTTTCGACAAAGAGGTTGGCGTTGAAGTTTTCGCCTTTTAAGGCAAAAAAGAGATTTCCTTTTTTGATTTTTCGTGTATCTGTACTGATACCTGTAGAAGCTAAGAAAAGCGTGTGTAAGTGCTCTATATTCATAAAATAAAGGTATAAAAAAAGCCCCAAATTAAGGGGCTTTGATTTTATTTATATATGATTTTAGTTTCTTGCTCTTTTTCCATCTTTCGACTTTGATCCCACACGGGACATAGCGTTTCTAAATCCGATATAGTCGGTAGCCATATCTTGTGGGAAGTACCGTCTTTGTGCCGGGTCAAGCCAATAGTTTCTGTCCCTCCAAGAACCGCCTTTATATACCCTTACCTCATCATTGATCAAGGTTGTTCTGGTATTCGTCTGGTCATATTGACGTTCCATACCGCCTGTGGTGTCAGCTTCAACACTGTGCTTTGGAGAGTTGTACATTGAACGTGTAGAGGATTCATCTTCATCCAGATCATTAAATGCCTGAAAGTTACGGGTTGATCGCTTGTCACCATCCCTGAAGTTTCTGTTGTCACTTTCAGAGAACTGAGTTCTTAAGTAAGTTTCTTCTTCATCAACCGGAACCTGAAGAATTTCACCCGGAAGGTTTCTTGCTATAATTTTACCGTTACTTAATGTGTCATAGACAATATCATCTGATGTTATTATTTGAACTTTTCCGTCTTCCCCTATGGCGTTTTTGGTATAAACATTGCCTCTAAAGTAGTTGAAGTCGTTGAACTCATCGTCGATAATAGGCCTGTAAACATCGGCTACCCATTCTGCAACGTTGCCGGCCATGTCATACAATCCAAAATCGTTAGGCTCATATGATTTTACCTGTGCAGTAATATCTGCCCCGTCATCACTCCATCCGGCAATTCCACCGTAATCTCCATCACCTTGTTTGAAGTTGGCCATTTGATCGCCTCGGGTTCTTCTGTCTCCGGAGCGTGTGTATTGACCATCCCAGGGATATTTCTTTTTACCTCTATACACGTTGTAACTTCTTAAGCTTCCCAATCCTAAAGCTGCATATTCCCATTCTGCTTCAGTTGGCAAGCGATAATCAGGTAATAACAGGCCGTCTTTTAGCTGGACGTAAAGATTGGTAGAATCTCTGTCGACTAATCTTTCAGAAGTTTTACCGCCTTGAGTTATTTCAGTATTTCCTCCATAAGCGTCTGTAGGCGATGTCAAATATGTTTGAGTGTTGAAAGTGGTTCCGGCCTCAACATCTGTAATTCTTGCTCCTCTTTTAGTATAGCCCTCGTTTTCTAGAATTAGCTCATTAACACGGTCACTTCTCCATTTTGAGAACTCAACTGCTTGAATCCAGCTAACACCCACCACAGGGTAATCTGCATAAGCTGGGTGACGCAAATAATTATTTGTCATTACTTCATTGAAACCAAGCCTGTTTCTCCAGACCAGGGTATCAGGTAATGCACCATCATAGATTCTCCTGTAATTTTCATTTTCAGGGGGGAAAACTTTTTTGGTCCAATCTAGATATTCTAAATACATAAGGTTTGTTACCTCAGTTTCATCCATATAAAAGGATTGGACGTGTTGTTGTGTTGGTGTATTGTTCCAATCACGCATTGGGTCATCTTGTACTTTACCCATAGTGAATGTACCACCTTCAACAAACACAAGGCCGGGGCCGGTCTCTTGTTCTTTAGCTTTGGGGTTGTATTGGAAACCTCCGTCTTTGTCATTCAGGTTCCAACCTGTAGCTCTTGAGCTACTTTTGTAATCTCTTGATTTGTTACAGCTAAATAATAATGTGCTGAATATAGCAATTATTAGTAGATTTAAAACTGTTGATTTTCTCATATTTATGGCTTCTGTTAAGAAAAAATTGGGCTCGCAATATAGTAATTAACGCTAAATTTTCAATATTATTTTAAAAAATTAAATTTCGATATTTGCAGCCCGCATGTATGCTGGCTCACAAACTAACGTAAGTTGTGGCAAATTATTACAACCGTTTGTATTTTTAATCTTTTATAGGTTATATTCTATAATATCTTTTCTTATGTACCGTTAAATGCTTTGATGATGAAAAAAGCCATACTTTTATTTTTGATATTATCAAACTTGTCACTCGTGGCTCAGTCAAAGCGTGTCGTGCTTGATTGGGGCAAGACATCTTCGGTTTCCAAACAACATAGCGGGGATTTTTTCAGCACTGTTAATTTAAATGCTGAAGAAAACACGTATACTGAGCAGTGGGAAGATACCGGCTTTGCTAATCCAAGTTCGGTACGGCTGACAAATATCAGCTATGAAAATCTGAATACTGACGCTATTTCAAATATGGATACATCTTTTATCCCAAATGAAGTGCAGTTCTCAATCTCGACAAACAGAGCCCGTGAAAAAGTACTCACCAATTTAACATTCACTCCTGTCATTAACCAAAATGGTGTCTATAAAAAAGTGCTTGCTTTTGATGTGTCTTACTCAAAATCTCCCCAACAGGGGACGGGAAGAAACATAGGTCTTACAAATTCCTTACTCAGATCCGGCCAATGGTTTAAATTTAAAATTGATCAACCCGGGGTTTACAGAATAGACAGAAATTTTTTAAACAGCCTGGGGATGGATGTCAACAACATTGACCCCAGAAAACTAAAAATTTATGGCAACGGTGGAAATATGCTGCCTTTATTAAACAGTGAAAACAATGAATATGACCTGATGGAAAATGCTATTCAGGTAGTTGGTGGAGAAGATGGATCTTTTGATTCAGGCGATTATATATTGTTTTATGGTGAAAATTTCCAGTTTAATGAAGAATCTGATACACATATTAATATCTATGATGATAATGCATACTATTTTATCACGGCAGACGGGGATAACGGTAAAAGAATAACTCCATACAATGAACCTTCAGGAAATGCCACCACAACCATAACCCAATTTAATGATTATCAATTTCACGAAATTGATGAAGCAAACCCACCACTTGTAGGCAGGCGTTGGTTTGGCAATCGCTTTGACATTGAAAACGAGCAAACATTTGAATTTGAGTTTCCTAATATAGTCTCCGGGCAGCCCATGGCAGTGAGGGTTTTTGCACTTGGACTATCTGAGGTTGCAACAACCATGAATGTAGAAGTAAATGGGCAACAACAATCAACCCTGCAATTTGCTGCTCTTACAACAAGTACCTCGCTGGGTTCCGGACGAAGTTTTATTGGTGATGTAAACGCTTCTTCTGAAACTGTTTCGGTAAAGCTTACTTACAACAACGCTGGGAATCCTCAAGGCAATGCATATCTTGATTATATTAGTATTAACGCTTTGCGCCAGCTATCAGGAACAGGCGGTCAGTTGGCTTTCAGGTATGATGAGTCAGCAATGCTTTCGGGAATTGGTGAATATCAAATTTCAAACGCTGCTCAATTTACCCAAGTTTGGGATGTGACAAATCCGGGATTTATTTCGGCAGTTAGAAATGAAAATAATGCCAATATTATTAGTTTTAAAGCGCAAATGGGTGAAGTGAGAAAATATGTGGCAGTTCATAACACTGATTATTTTGTGCCTACTCGCGTCACTCCCGCATCAATTCCCAACCAAAATTTAAAAGGAACCATTTTTCTGAATGAACAAAGTGCTTTCCAGGATATTGACTACCTCATTGTGGCGCCTCCTTTTTTACTGCAACCGGCATTGCGTCTTGCAAGTCATCATAAAAACCTGAGTGGTTTGCGGGTTAAAGTAGTGACAACAGATAAGATTTATAATGAATTCAGTACCGGAAAACAGGATATTGGCGCCATTCGCAATTTTATAAAATATATTTATGACAATGCTAGCTCTCCTGAAAACAGGCTTAAATATGTATGCTTTTTTGGAGACACTTCTGTCGATTATAAGAATCGCCTAAATGGAAACAATAACATGATTCCTACCTACCATGTAAACAGTTTTACCAGTATTTCAGCACTTTCCACTTATATGTCTGATGATTTTTTTGGGATGATGGACTCTAATGAAGGTACGATGGCTCCTTCAGACAGGCTTGACATAGCTGTGGGACGCATCGTTGCAGATAATGTTTCATTGGCAAATGACATGGTAAACAAGGTTATCAATTATGCATCAGCCGCAGCTTATGGTAACTGGCGGAATAATTTCGTTCTAATTTCTGATGATGCAGATGATTTGGGTGATTCAACGCTCCAAAAACGGCTTGACACATTAGGCAATACCATTGGGGCATTTAAACCCTTTGTAAATGTTATAAAAATTCACAGTGACGCTTACCAGCAGGAAACAGCCTCTGGAGGAAATCGTTATCCAAAAGTCAATGAAGCCATAAACAACGCCATTGATGTGGGGGCATTGGTTATGAACTATTTTGGACATGGGGGTGAAGACGGTTTGGCCAGTGAGCGCATTGTTACACAAGAAAGTGTAAAGAACTTAAGGAATCGAAACAGATATCCGCTTTTTGTTACTGTAACCTGTGAGTTTACAAGATTTGATAACCCTTTGCGCCCCACAGCAGGTGAATTTACATACTGGAACAAGGAGGGAGGGGCTATAGCACTCATTTCCACAACACGACAAATAGGGGTTGGTTTGGGTACAGACTTTAATATCGTTCTGGCAGATTTTTTATACGCATACAATCTTGATAATTTTTTACCGCCGGCAGAAGCTTTAAGAAGGGCGAAAAATCAAATTAACAATGGTAACAGACGGGTTATTTTTTATATCGGTGACCCGGCCATGCATCTTGCTTTTCCAAAAAAAGAGGTAATCTTGACTACACTAAATGATGTTCCTTTAGCTCAGGCTTCAGACACTTTAAAAGCTTTGAGCAGGGTAAAATTAGGAGGACGTGTTGTTGATCCCGGCGGTAACCTTATCAGTAGCTACAATGGTATCCTGGAAGCCAAAGTTTTTGATAAACGTGTACAAAGACAAACTTTGGGTAATGACGGAACCACAGACGAAAACGGTCTTGTCATTATGGAATTTGAAACCTTGGGAGAAGGGATCTTCAACGGTCAGGCATCGATCACAGGAGGAGAGTTTGAAATAGAATTTGTTGTGCCGCGTGATATTGCCATTCCTGTAGGGGAAGGCAGGGTGAGCTTATATGCAAAACGAAACAATCAACTGGAAGATCAGGCCGGCTCCAATGAAACCATTTTGGTGGGCGGTATTAATGAAAATGCACCCGATGATAACCAGGGACCCTTGATCAGGTTGTTTATGAATGATGAAAGTTTTGTAAATGGAGGAACTACAAACAATTCACCCATATTAATCGCAAAACTGGAAGATGAAAACGGTATCAACACTGCAAGCGGTATTGGGCACGACATTGTGGCAATTCTTGATGGTGATGAAACCAATCCTTTTGTATTAAATGATTATTATCAATCTGACGTTGATGATTTTACCAAAGGCAGTTTAAATTACAGTTTGCGAAATCTTGAAGAGGGTCTTCATACTCTAACGCTCAAAGCATGGGATGTTTACAACAATTCTTCAACAGCTGAAATTCAGTTTGTAGTAGCCGGAAGTAATGAGCTGGTTATTGAACGCGTATTGAATTATCCAAACCCTTTTGTGAGTTATACAGAATTTTGGTTTAATCACAACCGCCCGTTTGAACCCCTTGAGGTTCAGGTGCAGGTTTTCACCGTTACCGGAAAAGTAGTCTGGACACAAAACCAGGTTGTCAATACTGATGGGTTTTTATCAAGGGAAATTACCTGGGACGGAAGGGATGATTTTGGAGACCGTATCGGAAAAGGTGTGTATGTGTATAAGTTAACCGTAAAATCTACGTTAACCAATAAGAAAGTTGAAAAATTTGAAAAATTAGTTATCCTATAAAAATTAAATTTATATTTGTTCAAAATTATTATTTATGAAGAGAGTTCTTTTATCACTACTGGTATTATTTATAGTTAGCAAGTCAAATGCTCAAGAGGAGCCGAGGAGAGTTATAACAACAGCAGTCCCTTTTGTTTTGATTGCAGCAGATGCCAGGGCAGCCGGTATGGGCGATATGGGTGTGGCAACATCAGTAGATGCTTTTTCTCAACAATGGAATCCCGCAAAATATGCTTTTTCAACATACAAACAAGGAATAGGGGTTACTTATACTCCTTATCTCAGCCAATTGGTTAATGATATTTTCTTGGGAAACTTGACATATTACAACCGTTTGAACGAACGTAGTGCTGTAGCTGCAAGTTTCAGGTATTTTAGTTTGGGGGATATTGAACTCAGAGATACCCCGGAACAAGAGCCTTTAATCCAGAGTCCAAACGAACTTACTTTTGACCTTTCTTACTCTTTGCGTTTGAGTGATCGTTTTTCGATGGCTGTCGCCGGAAGATATTTACGTTCTGACCTGAAACTTCAGGTAGCCGATGAAGATGCAACCGCCGGAAGTTCTTTCGCTGTTGATATCGCGGGGTATTATCAAAGTGAAGAAATTGCATATAATGAATTTGACGGTAGATGGAGGGCCGGTTTTAATATTTCAAACATTGGTCCCAAAATAAAATATGATGATGTGGGCCAGGAAAACTTTTTACCTACAAACCTAAGACTGGGTGGGGGTTTTGATTTTATTCTGGATGCATTCAACAGGGTGGGGGTAACAGCTGAGGTTAATAAGCTTCTTGTTCCTACACCTCCTGTAAGAGACAGGGACCCTAATTCACCAACCTTTGGGGAAGTTGTAAGAGGTCAAGATGATGATGTCTCTTTCTTTAGCGGAATTTTTCAGTCATTTGGTGATGCCCCTGACGGATTCAGTGAAGAGTTGAAAGAATTTACCTGGGCACTGGGTGTTGAGTATGCTTATCAGGAGTCTTTCTACCTGCGCACAGGATATTTTAATGAAAGTGAAGAAAAAGGATCTCGTAAATTTGTGTCGCTTGGAGCAGGTTTTAAATACACTTCCATTAATATTGATGTTTCATACTTGTTCTCTACTTCTCAGGTGAGAAGTCCGCTGGAAGGAACGCTTCGTTTTGGTTTGACATTCAATTTTGGTGATAGTGAGTTTTATCAGGAATATTAAACGATATTAAAGTTAAATTTAATCCCGATTGCAACTGCAACTCGGGATTTTTTTTCCTTAAAAAAAGCAGCTGTTTATAAGCAAGAAATACATTAAAATATCAATGAAGCACGTTGAAATACATACAAAAATTACACTATTTGATTCTATAAAAGAATTACCCAAAGAGGTGCTTCAATTGATGAAGGAGGCTGAGAATGCTCGTGAAAACGCTTATGCTCCCTATTCAAAATTTAAAGTAGGTGCAGCAGTTCTTTTGGATAACGGTAAAATCATTACGGGAAACAATCAGGAAAATGCAGCTTATCCATCCGGACTTTGTGCTGAGAGGGTAGCAGTTTTTTATGCAAATTCGCAATACCCAGATGCCTCTATAATTCAAATGGCACTTACAGCCCGGTCTGAAACACAAAAACTCGATGCTCCCATCCCTCCTTGTGGCTCCTGCAGACAGGCTATAGCTGAGTATGAGGTGAAACAGGAAGTTCCCATTGAAATTTTTTTTATGGGAGAAACAGGGAAAGTGGCAAAAGCAGATTCCTTAAAAGCTTTGCTTCCGCTTATATTTGATAAGAATTATTTAAAATAAATTAATTCAACATCTTCCAGAGCTGGTCTTTTAATTCGGTGAGACCTTGTTGTGCCACTGAGGAGATGAACAAGTAGGGTATGCCTTTGAATTGTTTGTCCAGTTCCTTTTTCATTTCGGCTTTGAGTTCCGCATCAAGCATATCGCTTTTTGAGATGGCAACCAGACGGTCTTTATCAAGCAACTCAGGATTGTATTTTTTGAGTTCGTTAAGTAAAACATCATATTCTTCTTTGATGTTTTTCGCATCAGCGGGAATGAGTAACAACAATGTTGAATTTCTTTCTATGTGGCGTAAAAAACGATGCCCCAAACCTCTTCCTTCAGCGGCTCCCTCGATAATTCCGGGAATGTCTGCCATTACAAATGTTTGAAATTCGCGGTATTTAACAATTCCCAGATTGGGTTTCAGGGTGGTGAATTCATAATCGGCAATTTTGGGTTTTGCAGCAGTCACAACCGAAAGCAAGGTTGATTTACCTGCATTGGGAAATCCTACCAATCCTACGTCAGCAAGTATTTTTAATTCGAGTGTTATATCGCGCTCTTGCGCAGGAATTCCCGGTTGCGCATAGCGGGGTGTTTGATTGGTACTGCTTTTAAAATGCCAGTTCCCACGACCTCCCATACCGCCTTCCAACAGTATTTTTTCCTCATCATTTTCAGTAATTTCAAAAATAACCTCTTGGGTTTCGGTGTCCCTAACAACAGTACCCAAAGGCACGTCAATATAAACGTCTTCCCCGTCGGCACCGGTACTTCGCCCGCTGGAACCGTGCTCTCCGTGACCGGCTTTAATATGTTTGCGATATTTTAGGTGTAAAAGGGTCCACAAATTGTCTTTACCTCTCAGAATAACATGACCTCCACGACCACCGTCGCCACCATCAGGCCCGCCCTTTTCAACGTACTTTTCACGGTGCAAATGTGCAGAACCTTGCCCTCCCTTTCCGGATGAGACGTGCATTTTCACATAATCTACAAAATTGCCTTCTGTCATTGTGGTAAATTGTTATGGGTTAAAAGTGTTAAAAATGTCCGGTTTTGTTATAAGCTATCAATCACTTTGCTCAATCGCTCTGTGATTTCTTCAATGCTTCCTACGCCGTCAACCCCGTAATATTTATCCTGATTTTTATAATAGCTTTTTAAAATGGCAGTTTCGTCATAGTAAACTTTGATGCGGTTTCTAATTACAGATTCATCAGCATCGTCAGGCCTGTTGCTCGTTTTACCACGTTCCAAAAGACGTTGTACCAAAATTTCATCATCTACTTCCAGAGCAACCATTGCAGTTACTTCAGTGCTTTTTGAAGCTAAAAGACCGTCAAGGGATGCTGCCTGAATCTCAGTTCTTGGGAATCCGTCAAAAATAAAGCCTTTTGCATCAGGTGCTTTATCAACCTCAGCACTTAGCATATTGATGGTTACCTCATCAGGAACTAATTTTCCCTGATCGATGTATGACTTGGCCAAAGTTCCCAGTTCAGTGGCATTTTTGATATTGTAGCGAAATACATCTCCCGTTGAGATGTGAATCAACTCATATTTTTCTTTTAAAATATCTGCCTGTGTTCCTTTTCCGGCGCCCGGTGGGCCGAATAAAACTAAATTTATCATAACTAATTTTTTAATTGGTAAACTTCGGGTAGGTTACGACCCAGACCATCATAATCCAGACCATATCCCACGATGAACTTATTGGGAATTTCAATTCCTTTGTAATCTATTTTTAAATCCTTTCTATAAGCTTCGGGCTTGAAAAAAAGGGTTGCTGTTTTTAGGGTTTTGATTTTCTGTTGTGAAAATATATTGTGTAAAAATTCAAGAGTATTTCCTGTATCGACAATATCTTCTATCAGAATCACTGTGCGCCCTTCCAAATTTTCATTTATTCCAATGAGTTCACTAACTTTTCCGGTTGTGGTTGTCCCTTTATAAGAGGCCATTTTAACAAAACTCACCTCACAGTCGCCGGGATAGACCTTCATCAAATCACTCACCACCATAAACGCGCCATTGAGCACTCCTATGAAGAGCGGAATTTCCCCCTTTATATCATCTGCAATTTCCTGCGCAAGCTTTTTAACTGCGGTGGCAATACTTTTTTCACTAATAAAAGGGACAAATGTTTTGTCGTGAAGCTGTATCAAAATATGCTATTCAAAAATTGAAAGTGCAAATTTACGAAATATAAGGTATTTAATCCCTGATTATTAAATTTAAAATTTTGTATTTTAAGCTCATCAGTCAACCATTATTCTGGGAATCGCAGCCGGCAATCTTGTCAGCATTTCATAATTAATTTGATTACTGAATTCACTGAAGGAGCTTACGCCAATTTCCATCTCACCCTGCTTACCAATTAAAACGACCTCATCGCCTTTTTCAATAGTGTCCAAATGGGTCACGTCAACTGTGATCATATTCATATTCACAACACCAATAACAGGAACACGTTGCCCGTTAATCAACACCCTTCCCTGGTTGCTTAAAGACCTGCTAAAACCGTGACTGTACCCCACAGGAATGGTAGCTATTTTCATTGCCTGACCGGCCATAAAAGAAGTGCCATACCCCACAAAGTCCCCGGTTTTAACATTCTTTACATCCATAACCTTGCTTTTCCAGCTTAAAAGCCTTTTCAAGGGGTCTTCTTTTAATTTTGATTTTTCAAGAAAGTGAATCAGGACTTCCTTAGTTGGAAAAAAACCATATTGTACAATCCCCAGTCTCACCATATCGCCTTGCGTTTGTGGATAACGTAGCGTTGCAGCAGAGCAAGCTGTGTGTATAAGTTGTGGTTCAACACCAAAATCCTTAAAATATCTTTTTGCCCTTCTGAAGTTTTGTTGCTGTTGTTTTATGCGGTAATAGTTGGCAATTTCTTCGGCACCGGCAAAATGGGTACACAATCCTTTGAAAGTCAAAACATCATTGTGGGTTTTTAAAATTTCTGCTACTTCCTGCCACTCATTTACATCAAAGCCTGTGCGGTGCATTCCTGTTTCTACTTCGATGTGGATTTTAGCTTTTTTTCCTATTTTTTCTGCAAATAAAACCGCTTGTTTCAATCGCTGTAAGTCAAAAATATAACAGGAAATATCCTGCTCAATCGCCCATTCCAACTGCTCATTTTCAACAGAACCCATAATCATAATGTCACTGTTTTTTTTACTGGCCTTTCGAACCTCATAGGCTTCATCTGCACTAAAAACCGAAAAGTGATCAACACCATTTTCTTCTGCCAAGGGGACAAATAAATCAATGGAATGCCCGTAAGCATTGCCTTTCACCACCGAAGAAATTTTGACACCTTCAGTCAAGGTACTTCTCAAAAAATCAATATTGTGTTTGTAAGCGGCTTTACTGATTTCAATTTTGCTGGTGTGGAGGTCTATGGGCATGCTAAGTAGTTTTTGCAAAGTTCGTAAAACATTCTTGACCCTGTGGGTAAAAGTTTGTCGGGAAAATCATAATCGGGATTGTGCAGTGCGGGGCAGTCTTCACCGGCACCAATACCGAAAAAGGCACCTTTATATTGCTGGGTAAACAACCCAAAATCCTCACCCCATTTGAATGGGGATGTTCGTTCAGATATTTTAAGGTCTAGTTTGTTTGCGGCAACAATAATGTTTTCAACTGCTTCAGCATTGTTATCGTTGGCTTTAAAGTCTTCTGTGTATTTATATTTTAATTTGAGCCGGTGTTTTTTGGCCAAAGCTATTAGGTAAACTTCCATTTTTTCCTTTAGCTTTCTCATTTCACTTTCAGACCATGTGCGGATGGTAAAACCAACGGTAGCCTCTCCGGCTGATGTCCCGTAGGCTTTACTTCCTAACTCAATATGAATGGGTGTTACTACTGCAAAATCGTCCCGTTCCGGCAGGTTGTTTGACCATAAAGAGGCCTGTAATATCAGTTCAGAAACAGCCATTGCCGGGTTGATACCGTTTTCAGGTTCAGCAGCATGGGTTGTTTTTCCGTGGAAATCAATCACAATACTCGTTACAGAAGCGGTAAAGGAGTCTTTTTTCACAACAACATCGTGCAATGGATATCCCGGGAGATTGTGCAAGCCAAAAACCCAATCGGGTTTTAAGGCAGTAAATTTTTCATCGCTTAAAACTGCAGCCGCACCGGCTCCAATTTCTTCTGCAGGTTGGAAAAGCACTAAAGCTTTTCCTTCTTTTGGAGGGTTTTTTGAAAGTAGTTTTGCGAGACCCAATAGCATGGTTGTGTGCCCGTCGTGACCACATTTATGGGAAACCCCTTTTGTTTTGGAGCGGTGATCAAAATCATTGATTTCCTCAATGGGAAGCGCATCCATATCTCCTCTGAACAAAACATTTGGGCCTTTTTTTCCACTGTCAAAAACTGCTACAACACCATAACCACCTATTGAAGAAATGATATGAGAAGGCTTGCATTTTTCCAAAAAAGCAACTACTCTTTTGGACGTTTCTTTTTCTTCACCCGAGAGTTCGGGGTTTGCGTGGAGTTCTTTTCGGAAGGCGATCAATTCTTCTATTTCGCGGGTCTCAAACATAGTTCATTTCTAAAAAGCTATAATACCAAAAATGACTGAAAGATGCTAAGGAATTATGAAATTTATAGGAAAGCTTTTTGTTAAATACTCATATATTGAGGTAGTTGTTTTTTACTTTTGCCAAAAATCTTTTTATGCCATTAAAAGCAGTCTTATTTGATATGGACGGTGTGATTGTGGATACAGAACCCCTTCACCACAAAGCCTATTTTCAAATGTTTTATGACAGAAACCTGGAGGTAACAGACGCAATGTACCACGGCTTTACCGGTCAATCCACTTTAAAAGTGTGCCAGCAATTGTGTGAACATTTTCAAATAAATGTTGACCCACAAGAACTCGTTTTGCACAAGCGTTCAAAATTTCAGAAGCTGTTCATCAATGACCCTGAGCTGGCGCTTATTTCAGGTGTAAAAGAACGCATTGAGGAATATTATGAAAACGGACTCACTTTGGTTTTAGCTTCTTCTGCTTCTATGGGAACCATCAATGCTGTTTTTGACCGATTTAATTTGAATCCTTTCTTTAAAGAAAAACTAAGTGGTGCCGATTTAAAAGCCTCAAAACCACATCCTGAAATTTTTCTAAAAGCCGCTCAGGCCGCCGAAAAAGAAAAGCGCCACTGTCTGGTCATCGAAGATTCCACAAACGGCATTCTCGCTGCAAAAGCTGCAAACATCGCCTGCGTAGGCTATGACAGCATCCACTCAAAAAATCAGGACTACCAGCTGGCAGACAAAGTAATCAATCACTTTGAAGAGATCGCCTTACCTGAATTGAAACATTGGTTCCTTGAGAAAAGCAAGCAAGTTTAAATTTACTTTGATTTGTTTAATTCCAATTTATTTTCTTCAAAATAACAGCTCAGGATGGAAAGCATTTCCTCTTTACCGGAAGCTATTTTTTCAACTTTCTGCCAGACTTCTTCAGAAATATAAGTCCGCAACGGCTGATTTAACTCCGTAATCAATGGAAAGACAGCTTTCACTTTTTCATCCCATTCCTTGTGGTAGCGCACCAGATCGTCAGGATAAACGATTTTTCGTTCAGTGCCTTCGTCTTCGGCTTCAAAAGGTTCGGTGATGTTGAGATAGCCATAATCATCGGTCAATTGTTCACCGGGATGGATATCGCGAATCGCCACTTCAAAATCATAAGCCGTGCTGATGCAATTGGCATTAAAACTGTGATTGACATACCTGCCAAAATCCCAGCAAAAAACAAAGTTTCCACGGTTGTTTCTGTAGGTATAAAAGTCGAGTATTTTTTGGTATTTGGCATCCATTTGAGAAACTTCCTGAGGGGTAAATTCCCTGTCCAAAGCATCTAAAGCCCAGGTAATTGTACCCTTTGGGATGAATTCTGTTGCTACAACTCCGTAGCCAATTTGTTTGCTTATAAAACGCAATTCCGTTTTTGGAAAAATCATAAATAGTATTGGTTAGAATCTATCAAAGGAATGAAATTTTTTGATTCAAAATACAGTGGCTAAAAAATAATTTTTTTCGCTTTCGCGGAAGTAAAACAGTACAGTTTAATTAATAAACTAGTATGTTTTGGAATAATTGATTTTGTCTATTTTATGTTTATTGACCATCTGTCCTCACCCCCGGCCCCTCTCCCAAGGAGAGGGGAGTAATTTTTTAAATATTTAATTTGGTAGACTTTTTGGGATGAACAAAAATTGAAAAACGGCAATTAAAATTCCTTTTACTTATCTTTGCGCAAACTGCTTTTTCTATGAACTATTTCTCATCCAATTTCACGTTAGGTATCCTTGGCGGTGGTCAATTGGGCAAAATGTTGCTCTATGAAACCCGAAAATATGACATCGCCACCAAAGTGCTCGATCCCAGTACCGATGCACCTTGCAAAATTGCCTGCAATACTTTTGTTCAGGGTGATTTGATGGATTTTGATACGGTTTATAACTTCGGAAAAGATGTAGATGTGCTCACTTTTGAAATTGAAGGTGTGAATGTGGAAGCTTTGGAGAAACTGGAAAGCGAGGGCTTAAAAGTATATCCATCGTCAAAAACCCTGAGAAACATCCAAAGCAAAGCGGTTCAAAAACAATTTTATAAAGACCATCAGATTCCTACGGCGCCTTTTATCATTTTTAAAGATAAATACAACCTGCAGGAAGCCTTGGTTCGCAAAGAACTCCACTACCCTTTTGTATGGAAAAGCGCTACCGGCGGTTATGACGGAAAAGGCGTAAGCATTATCCGTGATGCCGAAGATTTGATTCCGCTTCCTGAAGGGGAATGCATTGCAGAGAAGCTCATTCCATTTAAATATGAACTGGCGGTGATTGTTGCCCGTTCTGTTTCCGGCGAAATCAAAACTTATCCTGTAGTGGAGATGGAATTTCACCCCACCGCCAATCAGGTGGAATATGTGCTTTGTCCCGCCCGAATTGATAACGCTGTTGCGGAAAAAGCTCGTGATGTGGCCATGAAAGTCTCCAAAGCAATGGAACACGTGGGCTTGCTGGCTGTCGAACTCTTCCAAACCGAAGACGACGAGATCATCGTTAACGAAGTTGCCCCCAGACCCCACAACAGTGGACATTACAGTATTGAGGCCAGTCATACCAATCAGTTTGAACAACACCTTAGAGCCATATTAGATTTACCTTTAGGAAATACTGACAGCAAACTTGCCGGGATTATGGTCAACTTAGTAGGAGCAGAAGGGCACACCGGACAAGTAGTTTATAAAAACATCGAAAAAATCATGGCCATGCCGGGTGTAACACCACACATTTACGGCAAAAAAGAAACCCGCCCTTTCAGAAAAATGGGGCACGTCACTATTGTCAATGAAGACATCGCTGAAGCGAGAAAGATTGCTGAAGAGGTAAAGAACTCGATTCAGGTGATTTCTAACTAATTTAGTAATGAATAACAGCATCGAAATATACAAATCTAATTCAGGTGATACTCAAATTGAAGTCAGATTTGAAAAAGATTCTGTATGGTTAAATCTCAATCAAATAGCCGAATTATTTGATAAAGATAAATCGGTTATTTCAAGACATATCAACAATGTATTTTCCGAAGGTGAGTTAGATAAAAAATCAACTGTTGCAAAAAATGCAACAGTTCAAAAAGAAGGGAAAAGAATTGTTACCAGAAATATTGAATTCTTCAATCTGGATTTGATAATTTCAGTAGGTTATAGAGTAAATTCTAAAAAAGGTACTCAATTCAGAATCTGGGCTACAAAGACTTTAAAAGAACACCTTCTCCAAGGTTATTCAATAAACCAAAAGCGTCTTTACCAATTAAAAAAGACCATCCAACTAATTGATAGAACATCAAAGGTAGCCACAAGCAACTCTGAAACAAAAGATCTCATTCACGTGCTTACAGACTACACAAAAGCACTTGATATCCTTGACCATTATGACCATCAAAAACTTAAAAAATCTGATTCCGGAAACGAAGTGATTTTTAAAATTGATTATCAGGAAGCTAAAGAAGCAATAGAACAACTGCGAATAAAATTTGGAGGTTCCAAAATTTTTGGCAACGAGAAAGATCAATCATTTAAAAGCTCAATAGCAGTCATTGATCAAACCTTTGACAGCAAAGAACTTTACACTACAATCGAAGAAAAAGCAGCCAATTTGCTTTATCTCGTGGTAAAAAACCATTCTTTCACAGATGGAAATAAACGCATAGCAGCCTGGCTGTTTGTGTGGTATTTGGATAAAAACAAATTTCTTTACAGAGAAGATGGTTCAAAAAAGATTGCAAATAATACTTTAGTTGCCTTAACTTTGATGATTGCAGAGAGCAACCCAAAAGAAAAAGAACTAATAATAAACGTCATTACAAATCTAATAAACACCGAAAATGAGTAAAGTAGCCATCGTCATGGGAAGCGACAGCGACCTGCCAGTAATGCAGGAAGCCGTTGATATTTTAAAAGGATTTGACATTGAAATGGAAGTTGACATAGTCTCTGCCCACCGCACCCCTGAAAAACTTGTTGACTTCAGTACCAACGCCCACAAGCGCGGTATTACGGTGATTATTGCGGGAGCCGGGGGTGCCGCACACCTACCCGGAATGGTGGCTGCAATGAGTCCGTTGCCGGTGATTGGTGTCCCTGTAAAATCAAGCAATTCCATTGATGGCTGGGATTCCATACTTTCTATCTTGCAAATGCCGGGTGGTGTTCCCGTTGCTACGGTAGCTCTAAATGGAGCCAAGAATGCCGGTATCCTTGCTGCTCAAATCATCGGTAGTTCCGATAAATGTGTCCTCGATAAAATCATGGCTTACAAAGAAGGATTGAAAATGGCGGTGTTAGAGAAAGCCAAGAAGATGAAAAAATAAGCTGTTACAATTCGCTGGTTTTTTCGTTATATTTATGCTAACTAACCAGCCAAATATGAAAACTTTTAAGACACTTTCAGTTTTAACTCTTTTAGTATTAACTACCCAACTTTCAACCGCCCAGACGTTAACGGGAACTGTATTGGACAAAAAAACCAAAGAACCCCTGGTTTTTGCCAACGTACAAATAGGAGATAAATATGGTGTAATCACCAATGATGAAGGCGTATTTAAAATTCAAACCCAGCGCTTTCAGGAAACAGATTCTATCAAATTCTCAAGTATGGGATATGCTTCAAAAAGTTTTGTGCTGAAAGATTTCCCATTAAACACCATCTATCTTGAGGAAAAAATTGACGAGTTAGCAAGTGTGTATTTGGTAAGCAAAAACGTTGACCCGCTTGTGATTATGCAGCGGATGTTTGAAAACAAGTCGAAAAACTACGGCAATGACCTGATGCAGTTCAACACCTTTAGCCGAACAGGCATTAGCAATACACCAAAGGATTTTGAGCTCAAACTCAAGAAGGCAGATTTTACAGACAAAGAAGCTATTAAAGCATTCAACAGGGAAATTCAAAATTTTTCACGACAGATTCGCAATAAAACCACTTCGATGTATTTTGATAACTATTCAGAAGTCAATATTAACAGTGGCAAACTCAAAGTGAACGAACAAAAAACCACCCAACTCATTAATCGTGAAGAAAACACTTCGCTTGAAAACCTTCAGGAAAAGGTTTTCAAGCTACTAGGTGATAAAATTAAATCTGAAAGCACTTTTAAAGTAAAAAGCGGTATACTGCCCATTGATGATGAATTCAAATTTGGAAAAGCCGAGAATCTGTTTTCAGAAAAGGACACTATTGATACCAACATCAGAAATAACATCAAGAATTTGCTTTCTTCTGCTGACCTGAGTAAAAACAAAGAGTTTGAATTCCTTTCTGATCTTGACAATTACACTTACACCCTGGAGGATGTAAGCGGTTATCAGGATGAAATGGTATATGTATTGAATTTCAAGCCTAAAAAGCGGAAAGCCAATTACCAAGGTACGCTCTATGTTTCAGCAGATAGCTATGCCGTTTTAAAAATGGAATATGAACTGGCCGAAAAAAGGGTTGCTGAAAAGGCAAATTATAAGTTTTTACTGGGGATTAAGTATGTTCAGGATTTGAATTCCGGAATTATTATTTATCAGAAAACGGGGGATAAATACTTTCCCAAATACATTCAAAACCATACCAACAATTACATCTATTTTGGGCGTTCGTTTAGTTTTAAAGAAAACGCCCCACGGAGAGACCGAATGGATATCAAGCTTGATTTCACTATCGAAACCAATGTGGGTTCGCGTCAGGAATTACTGATTGTGGACAGCCACCCCATCACTGCTGAGGAATACAACGCAGCTCCAAAAAGTCAAAAAGCAACTGTGGAAGTCATTCAAAAATACGACCCCACTCTTTGGGAGAACTACAATATTATTGCGCCCAATGAGGCGATTAAGGGGTTTGAACTCTAAGTGCCTCAACCCTCTCAGGGTTCAAAACCATGAGAGGGTTAAATTTGTCATATCATTAAGGCTTTTCGAAAAGAGGTTTTGTAAATTTGTTTTTCAAAAAATTGAACCATGCAAAACCCACTATTACATCCTTTTGATACCGCCCCATTTTCCAAAATAAAAAACACCCATTTCAAACCCGCTTTTGAGCAAGCCATTGCAGATGCCAAAGCCGAAATTGAGGCGATCACAGCAAATGCACAAGCTCCTACTTTTGAGAACACCATCGAAGCCTTGGAGTTTACGGGGCAGCAACTGGACCGCATTTCCAGTATTTTTTTCAATCTGAATTCGGCAGAAACCAATGATGAGATTCAGGCGATTGCACAGGAAGTTTCGCCACTATTATCAGAATTCAGTAATGACATTACTTTGAACGAAGCTTTGTTCAAACGCGTCAAAACGGTTTATGAAAACAAAAATCAACTTGACCTCACACCAGAACAACAAACGCTTTTAGACAAAAAATACAAAAGTTTTGCGCGCAACGGCGCCAACCTGCCCGAAGACAAAAAACAGCAACTGCGTGATATCGACAAGCAACTCGCCAAGCTAAAACTCACTTTTGGTGAAAATGTGCTGGCCGAAACCAACAAATACACTCTCCACATCACAGATGAAAAAGACCTGAGCGGCCTCCCCGATCACGCCATTGAAGCGGCGGCACAAACCGCTGAAGAAATGGGTAAAGAAGGCTGGATCATTACTCTGCAATACCCAAGTTACGTCCCGTTTATGACCTATGCCGACAACCGGGAACTGCGCAAAAAACTGGCTCTTGCTTTTGGTGCCAAAGGCTTTCAAAATGACGAACTCGACAATCAAAAAAATGTTCTGGAGATTGTGAAATTACGTCACCAAAGAGCCCAATTGCTTGGTTATGACACCCACGCTCATTTTGTTTTGGAGGAGCGCATGGCTCAGAGTCCTCAAAAGGTGGAAGGTTTTCTTAAAGAGTTACTTGAAAAAGCAAAACCTGCCGCAAAACGGGAATTTGATGAACTTTCCGCTTTCGCGAAAAAAACCGACGGCATTGACCAACTCCAAAAATGGGACAGTGCCTATTACACCGAAAAATTAAAGCAAGAACGCTTTGACCTCGATGATGAAAAATTAAAACCCTATTTCAAACTTGAAAATGTCATTGACGGTGCTTTTACCATTGCAGAGCGCTTGTTTGATTTAAGGTTTACAGAAGTTTTTGATATTGACAAATATCATGATGATGTGAAAACCTTCCGCGTAAGCGATACCAAAGTACTTGATGTTGCTCTATTTTATGCCGATTTTCATCCAAGACCGGGCAAACGCAACGGGGCCTGGATGACTTCATACAAGCAGCAATATGTAAAAGGTGGTAAAAACGAACGTCCGCATATATCGATTGTATGCAATTTTACAAAGCCCGGGAAAACAAAACCTTCCTTGTTAACTTTTAACGAAGTAACCACCTTATTTCACGAGTTTGGACATGCGCTTCACGGGATGTTGGCAAATACAAGGTATCCAAGTCTTTCGGGAACTGGAGTTTACTGGGATTTTGTGGAACTGCCCAGTCAGGTGATGGAAAACTGGTGTTATGAAAAAGAAGCTTTGGAGCTTTTTGCAAAACACTATGAAACCGGGGAGACCATCCCGATGGAGCTCATTGAAAAAATAAAAGCTTCTGCAACCTTTATGGAAGGTATGCAAACCCTGCGCCAACTAAGCTTTGGTTTACTTGATATGGCGTGGCATGGCGCCGACGGCGGGTCGCCACTGACAAAAAAATCTGTAAAAGAAATAGAATTAAAGGCTTTTGAAGACACACAATTTTTCCCTGACGTTGCTGGAAATTGTATGAGCACATCGTTTTCACATATTTTTCAAGGTGGCTATTCCTCAGGCTATTACTCCTACAAATGGGCCGAAGTGCTGGATGCCGATGCCTTTGCATACTTTCTCGAAAAAGGAATTTTTAATATTGAGGTGGCTGCAAAGTTTAAGGAACATGTCCTTTCTAAAGGTGGTACAGAGCACCCCATGGTATTGTACAAACGCTTCCGCGGAAAAGAACCCAATCCGGAGCATTTATTGAAGCGGGCGGGCTTACTTATTCAAGATTCTTAAATTTTAGGCTTAAACTTTTAATATTTAGTTAAGACTAAAATCTCTACATTTACAAAAAAAGCTGTGGAATCGCCAAAACACAAAATAGATGCTGCTCAATGGGTGGATCGCTATGCAGATTACCTGTTCAACTATGCCATTACCCGTGTTAATGATTCCTATACCGCAGAAGAGCTGGTGCAGGAAACCTTTGTTGCCGGCTTGAAGTCGATGAAAAACTTCAAGGGAGAAGCCACGGAGCGCACCTGGCTGACTTCCATTTTAAAAAGAAAGATTATTGATCAATACCGAAAAAACAATTCCAAAAAAGGGCAGGCTGAAGTGAGAATGGACTACATTAATGCTGCAGATCAGGAAGGCGACTGGCTGGAAGAGCAGGTAGAAGATAATACAACAATGAATGCGGAATCCCATCTTGAAAACAAGGAGCTTGGTCTTGCCATTGAAATTTGCCTGGAAAAGCTTCCGGTAAAACAAGCAGAAATTTTCAAGCAGAAGACCATTTTAGAGCAGGAAACCGAAAGCATTTGTAAGGAACACGATATTACTGCGTCAAATCTTTGGGTGATTATACACCGCGCCAGAGTGCAATTGATGCAATGTTTACAAGACGACTGGTTCAAAAATTAAACAATGAAGAATAAATTATTCATAAGCTGTGAAGAGGCTGCACACCGCATTGACAAAGCACAATATGGTGAAGCTACTTTTTGGGAAAAACTCACCTTTAAAATCCACAATTTATATTGCAGGCTTTGTCACTTTTATGCTGTTAAAAACAAAAGGCTCACCAATCTTCTTAAGTCTGATGAAATGCACTGCCTCACTAAAGATCAAAAAACAAAAATGAAAGAAAAACTGGCAGATCTTACATCAAATTCTTAAAATATCAACTCCAAAATCAACCAGGCAATGGGAATGGCTTCCACCCAGAAAGCTGTAAAGTAAAATGACCGCTTTTCGTTGCTGTACCACAAAGCAAGGCTTGTTACCAAAACCATCGTCAAAAGAACCCAAAGGGAGTTGTGGAATAAGATGTTGAAATACATTTCAGCGTAAGCCAAACTACCCAAGAGGATACTTCCAACAATTTTGGTTTTAAAAACCCCCAATTGTTGCGGTATTGTTCCCAGTGAAATAGCATCCACACGCATATCCCTTATTTCAAAAGGAAGAATCAAAACAATCACCCAAAGAAACCGCAGCAAACACAAAAGCAAGACAGTACTATCTATATGGGTTTCCCTGTAAAAAGTGGGCATTAATACTGTGGTTAAAACCAAAACAAGGGCGATTATAACCAGTTTCATTCCTGGAATGGAGCGGAAATTTTTCCATTTTCGCTTCAGCGGAACTGCATACAACAATGTCAAAAGCCCTGAAATTACAGCGATAACCTGAACAGAAACCGGCAGGTGCCAAAAGAAAAAAACCATGGTAAAAAAAGTAAACAAGGAAAATACCTGAATACTCTTTAAACTTGATGCCAAACGGCGGTGGTACCATTTGGCTATCCCTGCATACTTTACAAAACTGTATCCGCTTATAGCCGCTGTAAAAACAAATCCGGTCAAGTAGATGTCAAGCGAAATGTTTAAATAGATTCCTGTTAACAAAGTCAAACACACAATAGCCAAAGCTACGTGAATGCTGCCCTGGATATAGAAGTTGAATACAATTCTCAAAACCCTCATAAAACAAAAGTAGGTATCTTGTTCATAACCCACCCATTTGGTTGAAAAATTAACTTATTTCTATGGGTTATCCCTTTAAAAAATCGACTTTAATATTGTAATTTTGTACTCTTAAAAACCCCCGTTGATGAACACAGATTCTTTCGCATTAAGGCACATTGGTCCAAGAGAACATGATGTGGCCGGCATGCTTCAAACCATAGATGTTGATTCTATAGACCAACTCATCTATGAAACCGTCCCCGACGATATTATCCTAAAAAAAGAAATGAATTTGCCGCGTGCCCTTTCTGAGCAGGAATACCTGGCTCACATTGGCGAATTGGCAAATAAAAATAAAGTGTTCAAAACCTATATTGGTTTGGGCTACCACAATACTATTTTGCCTCCGGTTATCCAGCGTAACATACTTGAAAATCCGGGTTGGTACACGGCTTACACCCCCTATCAGGCAGAAATTGCTCAGGGCCGTCTGGAAGCTTTGTTGAATTTCCAGACGATGGTCACTGACCTCACCAAAATGGAACTGGCCAATGCCTCTCTACTTGATGAAGCCACAGCTGCTGCTGAAGCCATGGCGTTGTTGTTTGCTGTACGTGATCGTCAACAGCAAAAAGACGGAGTGGTCAAGTTTTTTGTTTCGGAAGAAGTGTTGCCGCAAACCATCTCCACACTAAAAACCAGAGCCATACCTATCGGTATCGAGTTGGTGATTGGCAACCATGAAGAATTTGATTTCTCCACAGATTATTTTGGCTGTTTGTTGCAATACCCCGGAAAAAGCGGAATGGTTTATGACTATGCCGATTTTATCGAAAAAGCAAAATCTGCTTTTATCAAAATTGCGGTTGCGGCTGATATTTTGAGTTTGGTAAAACTAAAAGCTCCCGGCGAAATGGGAGTTGATGTCGTGGTAGGCACCACTCAACGCTTTGGAATCCCGATGGGTTATGGCGGACCGCACGCTGCCTTTTTTGCCACCAAAGAAGCTTACAAACGTGACATCCCCGGAAGAATTATCGGAGTCACCAAAGATACTGACGGCAATCGTGCTTTGCGTATGGCGTTGCAAACCCGTGAGCAACATATCAAGCGTGACCGTGCTACCTCAAACATCTGTACCGCTCAGGTTTTGCTGGCCGTGATGGCAGGTATGTATGCCGTTTACCACGGACCAAAAGGACTGGAATACATCGCCAATAAAGTTCACAATACCGCTTCAATCACTGCAAACGCTTTGGAAAAATTGGGCATCAAACAAACCAATTCCACTTATTTTGACACCATTCAGTTAAAAGCTGATGCCGAAAAAGTTAGAACGATTGCAGAGCAAAACGAAGTCAACTTTTACTTTCCGGATTCTGAAACCGTTGTTATTTCAGTAAACGAAACCACAACCATAGAAGACATCAATCAAATCATTGCCATTTTCGCGCAAGCGACTTCACAAGATGCTTTTGAAATTGATGCTTTAACCGAAGGCAAGGCCATCCCTGAAAGCGTCATCAGAAAAACCGATTTCCTGACACACGAAGTTTTCAATACGTACCAATCTGAAACAGATATGATGCGCTACATCAAAAAACTGGAGCGCAAAGATTTGTCGTTAAACCACTCGATGATTGCTTTGGGAAGTTGTACCATGAAATTGAATGCTGCAGCAGAAATGCTTCCGTTAAGCGACCCGCAGTGGGGTGCAATGCATCCGTTTGTTCCTGTTCAACAGGCTGAAGGTTATCAAACTGTCTTAAAAAATCTGGAAAATTACTTAACCGAAATCACCGGTTTTGCAGCGACATCGTTGCAACCCAATTCAGGTGCGCAAGGCGAATTTGCAGGCTTGATGGTCATCAGGGCTTATCATGAATCCCGTGGTGATTACCACAGGAATGTTTGTTTGATTCCCTCTTCGGCACACGGTACCAATCCGGCATCGGCAGTTATGGCGGGTATGAAAGTGGTGGTTACAAAATCAACTGAGGAAGGCAACATTGACGTAGATGATTTACGCGAAAAAGCAGAGACATACAAAGATAACCTATCCTGTCTGATGGTAACATACCCCTCTACGCACGGTGTATATGAGGCGGCTATAAAGGAAATAACCGAAATCATTCACGACAACGGCGGTCAGGTGTATATGGACGGTGCCAATATGAATGCTCAGGTGGGGTTGACCAATCCCGGGGCGATTGGTGCAGACGTTTGTCACCTGAATTTACACAAAACCTTTGCCATCCCTCACGGCGGTGGCGGACCGGGTGTTGGGCCTATCTGTGTAGCCCCACAGCTTGCCCCTTTCCTCCCCGGAAACCCCATCATTAAAACAGGTGGCGAGCACGCCATTACTGCGATTTCGGCTGCACCTTATGGTTCATCACTGGTGTGTTTGATTTCCTATGCTTACATCAGGATGCTGGGCGTAAGAGGTCTTAAAAAAGCGACGGAGTATGCCATTTTAAATGCCAATTATATGAAAGAGCGTTTGAAAGGGCATTATGAAACTTTATATACCGGAGAACGCGGCAGGGCAGCTCATGAAATGATTTTAGATTGCCGTCCGTTTAAACAACACGGGATTGAAGTGGTTGATATTGCCAAGCGTTTGATGGATTATGGTTTTCATGCTCCCACGGTTTCGTTTCCGGTTGCAGGAACCTTGATGGTGGAGCCTACCGAAAGTGAAAGCAAAGCAGAGCTCGACCGTTTTTGTGATGCGATGATTTCCATCAGAAAGGAAATCAATGAAGTCACACCAGACAATTTGAACAATGTTTTGAAAAATGCTCCACATACATTAAGGATGGTTACGACAGATGATTGGGATTTTCCTTATACGCGACAAGAAGCAGCTTTTCCTTTGGAATATGTTTCAGAGAATAAATTCTGGCCCAGCTGCAGACGTGTTGATGAGGCTTATGGTGACAGAAATCTGGTGTGCACGTGTTTGCCCATTGAGGAGTATATGGAGGCTTAAAACCCTAGAGCAATCTTAATAGATAAGCGCTTGTTGGTTATATCAAAAAGCGCTTATCTATTCTTAATAAAGGACATTTTGCTAAAAAATTTTTAACCACTCTTCATTTTATCGATTAATTAGTAACTTTGTGCTAAAATACATCTCATGGAAACATCTGTTAAAATTACCGGAATAGGCAGTTTTATACCCGATCAAATAGCAACAAATGAGTCCTTTATTTCCAACCGATTTTTAAATGAGGACGGATCCGAGATAAAAGACCCCAACCCTGTGATTATTGAAAAGTTTAAAGCAATCACGGGAATCAACGCAAGAAGATATATAGAGAAAAATCTGGTAACTTCAGACATTGCTTTTTTTGCTGCCGAGAAAGCCATTACCGAAGCCGGTATCAACCCTGAAGACATTGATTATATAATTGTAGCACATAACTATGGAGACATCAAAGATGGTTATATCCAAAGTGATACTGTGCCCAGTTTGGCATCACGTGTCAAGCATTTGCTTCAGATTGAAAACCCGCGATGTGTTGCCTATGATGTGCTTTTTGGTTGCCCGGGTTGGCTTGAAGGTGTTATTCAGTCAAATGCATTTATTAAAGCAGGAATGGCCAAAACTTGTCTGGTTATTGGCGCAGAAGCACTTTCAAGGGTTATTGACAAACACGACAGGGATTCCATGATTTACAGTGATGGTGCTGGTGCCGTGGTTTTGCAGGTGCAAAAAGGTTCCGGCGGTATCATCGCACATGAAACCGTTACCCATACAAAGGATGAAGCACACTTTATCTATTTTGATACCAGCAATCAAAAGCAGGATAAAGACAAAATAAGATACATAAAGATGTATGGAAGAAAGGTCTATAATTTTGCTTTGACCCATGTTCCTTTGGCCATGAAAAGCTGTTTGGACAAAAGCGGTGTAGACATTAAAGACATCAAAAAAATATTTATCCATCAGGCCAATGAAAAGATGGATGAGGCCATTTGTCAGCGTTTTTATAAATTATATGACCTTGATATGCCTCAGGATGTTATGCCTATGAGTATCGGAGAGCTTGGCAACAGCAGTGTGGCAACCATACCTACTTTATTGGATATGGTCAAGAAAAAGCAAATGAAAGGACACGATGTGCAGCCGGGAGATCATGTTATATTTGCAAGTGTGGGTGCAGGTATGAACATCAATGCCGTGGTGTATCAATTTTAACCTATGTACGAAGGAAAATACCCCAAGAAGCGTTATAAAGTTACACTCGATTTTCTCCAGGAAGTCATACCTCCAAACTCCAAAATTCTCGATTTGGGAGTAAAAAATCCTTTTTCTGAAATCTTAAACCGAAACGGCTATCAAGTTGAAAATACAAAAGGAGAGGATCTCGATGAGGATTTTTCTGCAGTTAAACAATCAACTGCCGAGGTGGTAACAGCTTTTGAAATTTTTGAACACCTCATCGCGCCTTACAATATTTTAAAAGAAATAAAAGCTGAAAAGCTGGTGGCTTCAGTCCCTCTACGATTATGGTTTGCACCGGCATACCGCAGCAAAACTGACAAATGGGACAGGCACTACCACGAGTTTGAACCCTGGCAATTTGATTGGCTTTTGGAAAAATCGGGTTGGGAAATCAAACAAACCACCACATTTACAAATCCCGTTAATAAAGTTGGTATTCGGCCATTGTTCAGGCTTTTTACACCCAGATATTATTTGGTATATGCTGTTAGGAATAATTAATCTTCTGTCTTTCAGGCCGTAATCTTATTATTTAAAATAATTATTATATCTTTAAATCTCTAATGCTTTACTAAAACCAAGCTGTAATTGCTGAGATGAAAGGAGTTTTAAACATTAAAAGACTATCGAAAAACATTGATTTTAAAACTTCCAGTGAGTTTTACAGGGTGTTTTGGTTTTCTGAAGGTTTGGATAAAGTGAAAGTTGACGGTGAAGACATCTCAGGCTACCCAAACCTTATCTTTTTTACAATTCCTAAAAAAAACATTGAAGTCCATTGCCAAAAAAATGTATGTGGATGGGTGTTAGAATTTAGCAAAGATTACTTTGATTTATTAGGTTTTGAACCCCTTATAATCAAAGATGCAATGATTTATTATGCAACGGGTCAAATACCAAAAATTGTTTTAAGCCCAAAAATTGGCTTACGAGTTCAGGCTATGTTTGAAATGATTGATGAAATGTCAGGCTCAAATATACCTAACAAGGAAAATGGAATGTTCTCACTCTTAAGAACAATTTTGATTTATTGTGACAGCAAATGCAATATCAATCCAAATAAAGATCAAAACTCACATGAACTCAATACTGTTTTGACCTATAAAAACCTGGTTTCAAAATATTACCACAAATGGCATAAGGTAAGTGACTATGCAGATGTAATGCATATCTCTTCAAAACAACTCAATCAACATGTCAAAACTGTAATGGGTGTTACCGCAAAACACCTTATTAAAGAACAATTACTGATTCACGCCCGCCGCGATTTAAAATTTACAGACAGAAGTATTAAGGAAATAGCACTTTACTTAGGGTTCAATGAACCTTTCCACTTCAGTACTTTTTTTAAAAAAAGTACGGGAATAGCCCCAAGCGATTTCCGACTTGCATAAATAAAAGCCCCTCTTTTTCTTTTTTTACATGGGATACTCCCTTTTTTGTATGGAAAAGCAGTGCTTATACCTGCATCTTTGTATAATCGTAATAGCCAATTCCAATGAAAAAGACACTCAAAATTGCAGGGTACATTCTAGGCACTTTAGGGATACTCATGAACTTCCCTGATTAGAGTTGACCGTTTTTAAACATTAATTTCATTGTTAAAA
>CAXBIQ010000017.1:0-59043 GCA_963975935.1 uncultured Flavobacteriaceae bacterium | reverse complement strand
TTAGCGCAGATGGTACTGCCATCCCGGTGGGAGAGTATGTCGCCGCCTTCTTTTATGAGAGGCTATCCAATTTTGGACAGCCTCTTTTTTTTTATAGGTGCGCCGCAGTCGCAAAGCTCGTGCCGCCGCCTTCTTTAAAACCCTTCACAGTAATGTGAGGGGTTTTTTGTTTAGAAGATTCTCAAAGCCCAAGGTGATTCTGTAGCGTAAACAAATTAAAAGTGTTTATAATTACTATTTTTTTAAAAATTTCTTTTAAATTTAGGGAAACTAAAAAATAATACTTATGAGACAAACAATTACACGACTTTATGCTTTTGCTTTTGTACTTTTATTATTGGGCTTTTACCCAATGAATGCACAAGAACGAATAGCTATACTTCAAGAACCAAACGTTGTCCTTCTTGATCCTGACAACGGAGACATATTAGATCCGTCTTTTATTGACTTAACACCATTAGATCAAGGAACGCCAAAGGCAATTCTTCAGGTGGGTGAAGAAATCTGGATAACAGACCAGATCAGAGACCGTATAGATCGTTTTGATTTGCAAGGAAACCACTTGGGTGAAATTGGAGGAATGGTTCCTGGTGGGGGCTTGGATAATATAAGAGGTCTGGCTATTGTCAATGGAAGTGAGGTATGGGTTACCAATGCAGGAAATAATAACGACGCACCCGGAGATGCTATCGTGCGATTTGATTTTGATGGTACCAACTTAGGCTTTTTCTCAACAGAGCCACAGTCTGTATCACCTTTTTCTATCGTTGACAATGGTAATGGTGAAGTTTATATTTCTTACAGTTCCAGTGATAATATCGAGAGAAGGGATTATGACGGGAACTTTTTAGGAAATATCGTTGAACCCGGTGTAGTTGATTTTATTCAACAAATTGAGTTATTGGATGGAAATCAAATTTTAGCAGCTGTATTTAGTGGAGCCGGTGCTAACGGGTTATATGTTTTCTCTGAAACTGATGGCTCTATCCTTGACTTTTGGAATGAAGGTAATTTAAGAGGTGTGGCGAGTTTAGGGAATGGTGAATACTTATGGTCAAGCTCGGCAGGTTTTTTCAGATTGGATCCAGACACAGGAGTCAGTACCCAACTTTCATCTGATTCTGCCCAATTTTTTGGAAGATTAAACCTGGACGGTTGTACACCTCCACCCACACCCACCGGTGACTCTGAACAAACATTTGAAGAAGGAGCGACCCTTGCAGATATTGTTGTTGACCCTGTTGATGTAATCTGGTATGCAACGGAAGCAGATGCGTTAGCGGGAACAAACCCTTTACCATTAAGTACAGTCTTAGTTGATGATGAAACTTATTATGCTGTAAATATAGTTGACGGTTGTTTGAGTGAACCATTTGCTGTAACTGTAATCATTACCTTAAGTGCAAATGATTTTAACTCATCAAACTTTAGTTATTACCCGAATCCAACAGATGGGATTATTACGTTAAAATATGAAAAACCAATATCTGAAATAACCGTGATCAATATGTTAGGTCAAAAAGTTTTGTTTCAGAAGGGAGATGGCCAAGAGATTCAAGTTGACTTGTCAACATTGCCTTCGGCTAGCTATTTTATGAACATCATATCTGATGGGGATACAAAAACAATCAAGGTTTTAAAGAGATAAAATCTCTTCAAAACGTACTTGCTTTTTTAAAGGGCCGCCTTAAAGGGCGGTCCTTTTTATATGTTTAAAAATGAATGAAATTGCTTTTGATTAATCAAAAATTGATTTGATAATAGTCTGAATGCCCTTGAAGCCAAAAAATACCGCTGTAGCAGCAATGATTAATCCTACCGGGAAAAAAATATAGAAGCTGGCATTTGTTTTATTTAAAAAACCCAACGTAATCAGGTATGGCCCAATGAATAAAAGTGGCAAAGCAATCGCCATATATTTAATGCCGGTGAAGAGTACTTTTTTGTTAGATTCTTTCATTTTTATAAGCTTGAATGGCTTTTCTTACGTTTTGATGTTTTTTTAGTAATAGTTCTGCCTGTTCTAGTGAAACCTTCAATTGTTTCATAATCATACTGATGCCCCTGTCGAAAAGTTTGTTGTTGCTTAGTTGCATATCAACCATTTTGTTGCCTTCCACTTTACCCAATTGAATCATAGTGGCAGTAGTTATCATATTAAGTACAAGTTTTTGTGCAGTACCGGCTTTCATTCGGGAGCTGCCGGTTATAAACTCAGGGCCGACAATAACTTCAACGGGATAAACAGCAGTTTTTGCAAGAGGACTTCCCGAATTGCAGGTAATACAGCCAGTAGTGATTCCTTTAGCATTGCACATTTCGAGGGCACCAATTACATAAGGGGTTGTCCCCGATGCAGCAATGCCAATTACTATGTCATTTTTGTTGACTTGATGAGCTTCCAGGTCTTTCCAGCCTTGAGCGGTAGAGTCTTCTGCAAATTCAACCGCTTTTCTTATGGCCTGGTCCCCACCGGCAATAAGGCCGATTACCATTTCATAAGGAACACCAAAGGTAGGCGGACACTCACTGGCATCTACGATTCCCAATCTCCCGCTCGTACCTGCACCCATATAAAACAACCGACCGCCTTTTTTTAGTTTTTCAACAACTTGATTGATAAGGGTTTCTATTTGAGGTATTGCCTCTTCAACAGCAAAAGGCACGGTTTTATCTTCTGTGTTTATGTGTTGTAAAATCTCATTCACGCTCATTTTTTCGAGGTGATTGTAGTTTGAATCTGCTTCTGTTGTTTTGTTGAAGTTCATTTCCCAAAAATACAATATGTTTTGAACTATTGGAATGTTTTTATGTCAGGAAATTTTATTCTACAGTATACGAAAGGCGTGATACTTCAGAAATCCTAAAGTATCCCAATGGAAAATTATCCGGGTTTGTGGTGTTTACTATGTTTCCCCTTACTGTTGCCGGTTGTGTTTCAAAAGGGCCTGCGGGAGCTTCGGTTTGAAGTAAAAGATTGAATAAATAATCATAGGCCTGACTGTCTATTCCGTAAAGGTTAAAAGAGATTTCATCGCCCGGTTCAAGGTCTTCCACAGTATAAAAACCAAAAATCTGATTACCATCAAAAAAATCATCTTTAAGGGCATCATATACATTTCCTTTTGCAGAAAGCCCTACAAAAAAGTAAAAGTTTTCTACTCCTCCCGGGTCGGTAAAAAAAGCTTTGAGTTCAATTTCTTCCCCATCAAAGCCTCCGTCATTAATCTGTTCTACAAAGCCATCAAAGGGAACAACAGGCACGAGCCGGGCTGTAGCTGTAAAAAGTTCATTTTCATAGTTTACTTCAAGGGTATAGGTGGTTTCCGGTTCAACCGAAAGGTTTTCTGTTGTATAAACCCCATTTTCAATATGCAAAAAGGGATATATTGTTCCGGTCTCATCGATCACCCGGACAGATGCATTAGGAACGACAGGTATAATGGTATCTGTAAAGCCCGTTGTTTGAGTGATTTTTACGAAGGCTGCAGTTGATCCATTATCATTTTTATTCAAAGAGGCTTCAATGACCAACTTAGGTTCAGCTGTATCAAGGTCTAAATCAATGACCTCCTCGCAGGAGAAAAGCAAAAATGCAAAAAATAATATGATATATCTAAAATTCATTTTTAAAATTTAAAATTATAAGTCACAGAAGGTATGATTCCGAAAATGGAAAGACGAACTACCTCATTTCTGCCAATATCTGTATTTTCCCTGAAAGAAAGGGATGCTGTATTCATCCTGTCGTAAACATTATAGATACTAAAGACCCATTCACTTTTCCATTTTCTGTCGTTATTGTTTTTTGGGGTCAAAGTTGCTGAAAGGTCCAAATGATGAAATGGCGCCAGACGACTACTGTTTCTGCTTTCAAAAGTGGGTATAACGATATTATTATAAATATACTGCCCATTTGGAAAGGTATAGGGCTGCCCTGTCTGAAAAATAAAATTAGCACCAAAGGTCCATTTTTCATTCAATTCATAACTTCCCGTTATGGAAATATCATGGGTTTTATCCCAGGGAGAACTGTACCAGTCTCCATTGTTGATGCCGGTTTCCTCAGGAGTTCTTCCGGTGGTTTGTTGTTCGCTTTTTGAAAGAGTATAGGCAATCCAACCCTGCAGCTTACCCCGGGTCTTTCTCAAGAGGAATTCAAGTCCGTATGCTCTTGCCTGACCGTTTAGCAGCACTTGCTCAATTGCATTGTTTGCAATTAAATCTGCACCGTCAATATAATCCAGCCTGTTATCAACCTTTTTATAGAAGGCTTCGGCTTCCAGGGCATAGTTTGTAAAATTCCGGTAATAACCCACAGCTACCTGATCTGCGATTTGGGGTTCTATATACTTTCCGCTTGGCGCATAAACATCAAATGGGGTAGGAGAGGTGGTGTTTGAAACAAGGTGGATGTATTGGGCCATCCGATTGTAGCTGGCTTTTATAGATGAGAATTCATTAAGTTGATAAGAAAAGGCGAGCCTGGGTTCTAAATTATTAAATGTTTTAATTGATTTACTCCTGTTTATACTGATGGTGTCAATGGGATTCGCTTTCTCGTAAATATTAAGATCACTATTAAAGAGCAACGGGTTGTCGTTTTCATAGATGAACAAAGCATCCTGACCCAATCTCACAAAATTTGAGAGTCGTAAACCGGCCTGCATGGATAGATTATTTGTGATGTCCCATTCTGTGTAAAGATACAGTGCATTTTCAAGTGCAAACTTATCAGTGAGTTTATCAGGATTGATTCCTGAAGTTTCTGAATTGGGTTTTATCTCTCCCGGATTGAATTTATAATAATTGGACTGCAAGCCATAATTAAGCTGAACTTTATCAGTCACATAATGTTTAAAGTCATATTTAAGGTTTGTGTTTTGAATGCCGCTGTCAAAATCAAACCCCACGAAATCCAGAGTAAGACCATAGTAGTAATCTGAATAAATGAGTGAGAGGTTTGAAAAAAGTTTATCAGAAAAAAGGTGGTTCCACCTTAGGTTGAAAGTTGAATTGCCATATATATTGCTGAAGCTGTCAGATATTTCAAAAACATCCCTTCCAAAGTATCCTGAAAGGTATAGCTTGTTTTTGTCGTTTATATCATAGCTCAGCTTGGTGTTCAGATCATAGAAATAAGCGATATTATCATTGTCTAATAGGGGTAAGAATAAATGGGCATAACTGCTTCTTCCGGCGATGAGAAAAGAGGCTTTTTCTTTGACAATAGGTCCTTCCAGCAGAGCCCTGCTTGATACAAGCCCGATACCACCTGTGGCTTTAAACTCATTTTTATTTCCATCTTTTTGATAAATATCCAGTACAGACGAGATTCTTCCGCCAAAGCGGGCCGGAATTCCACCTTTGTAAAGTTTTAAGTCTTTAATAGCATCCGGATTGAACACAGAAAAGAATCCAAATAAATGTGAGTCACTATAAAGAGTTGCTTCATCAAGCAGGATCAAGTTTTGATCGGCAGCACCACCCCGTACATTAAAGCCTGAAGAACCTTCTCCGGAACTGGTAACTCCCGGTAATAAGGTTATTGCTTTAATGATATCTGTTTCACCAAGCACCACAGGTATTTTTTTGATGGTATTTGTAGTAAGAGCGTTTACACTCATCTGGGGCTTTTTTATGTTGAGGCGTTCAACATCATTAGTAATTACTATTTCGTCCAGTGATTCAACCGACTCAGAAAGAGATATGTCAAGCTTAATGTTTTGGTTTAGACTAATTGTTTTTGTTTGGTTTTGAAAACCTAAATTACTGAAGACAACTTCATAAGTACCTTCAGGTAAGGTGATGGAGTAAAACCCATATTCATTTGAAATCGTTCCGGCTTGAATTTCAGGAACGAGAATATTAACACCAATCAGGGTTTCTTTTGAGGAAGTTTCAGTGATTGTACCGCTGAGGGTATATCGTTCTTTTCTTTCTTGAGAAAAAACAAACGAGCAGACAGATACCAGTAAAACAATCAGGTATTTCTTTTTCAATTCTTTTTTTTTTTTTTTTGTAAAAATATGTTTTTTAATTTTTTTCTTATGTTAATAAAATCCTATCCTTTTATAAGCCAGAATATTATTATTTTTGGCACGGGAATTGAAAACTTCCTAAGATAATAACCAAAAAGCCAAATGTTATGAAAGCAAAACTACTATTTTCAGTATTATTTTTATTGTTATTTCAGTTTGGATACAGTCAGCAAAGAAGTGCAAGCCTCGAGGTTGATTTTTCTGAAACAAGAATGCTTTATACCTTTCAAATTGGTAATGAATCCTTTCAGGCAAACCGCAACTTAATTGTTCAAGAACTCAGAAGTGGTTTTCACCCTGTTCAGATTTATGAGCACAGAAGGAATAGAAAATATTTGGTTTATAATGGCGGAATAAATTTAGCACGCAATGCAACAACATTTTCCTATTTTGAAAACGGAAATTTTGAAGTTACTTTTATTGAGCCCTACATTTTTGAAGAGGAAGAAGTAATCATTCCCATAATCCCGGAAGAATTGTTTTTTCAATTAAAGAGTTCGGTTAAAAATGAATCTTTTGATTCAGGGAAAATTGAATTGCTTGAAACTACTATAAAACATCACAATTTTAATTCTTACCAAATAAAGGAATTAATGACGTTGCTCACATTTGATTCCGGGAGGTTAGAATTTGCCAAAGCGGCATACACTCGTGTGGTAGACCCTGAAAATTATTTTTTGGTACGGGAAGCGCTTAGTTACAGCAGCAGCAAATCTGAATTAACAGATTATATAAACTCTTTATCCGAAAATTAATTAATTCTTATAAAAAAAAGCTGTCGTTTAAGACAGCTTTTTTTGTTTTTATACAGTGATACTTTTAATAATATCATTCAGGGTTTTACTTGGTCTCATGACTGTATCTGTAAGTGCTGAATCAGGTTTGTAATAACCACCTATATTTACAGAATCCCCCTGGATTGAGTTCAATTCATCAACAATTTTCATTTCATTTTTCTTCATTTCGCCAACAATTTTATCAAAGAGTGTTTGTAAGTCTTTGTCCCTGGACTGTTTTGATAAAGCCTCAGCCCAGTACATGGCCAGATAAAAATGGCTTCCGCGGTTATCGAGTTCGCCGGCTTTACGCGAAGGCGATTTGTCATATTCAAGATAACTTTCTGTAGCTTCATCAAGGGCTTCTGCCAGAAGCAAGGCTTTCTGGTTATGATCCACCTGTCCTAAGTGTTCCAGTGAAACCGCCAGCGCAAGAAATTCACCCAATGAATCCCATCGAAGGTGGTTTTCTTCCAGGAGCTGTTGCACGTGTTTTGGAGCCGAGCCTCCGGCACCGGTTTCAAACAAGCCGCCGCCATTCATCAAAGGAACAATGGAGAGCATTTTAGCACTGGTTCCCACTTCAAGTATGGGGAATAAATCTGTTAAATAATCCCGAAGGACATTTCCTGTAACCGAAATGGTGTCCTTTCCTTCTTTGATTCTCTTTAGAGAATAATGGGTTGCTTTTTCAGGTGACATGATTTGAATGTCAAGTCCGGTAGTGTTATGACCTTTTAAATATGTGTTTACTTTTTCAATCAACTCTGCATCGTGTGCCCTGTTTTTATCTAACCAAAAGATAGCCGGATTACCTGTAGCTTTAGCTCTGTTTACTGCTAACTTTACCCAGTCCTGTACAGGTTCATCTTTAACGCTGCACATCCTCCAGATATCACCTTTTTCTACGTTATGTTCTATTAAAACCACTCCATTTGAGTTGATAACCTGGACTTTTCCATTCTCTTTTATTTGAAAAGTTTTATCGTGTGATCCATATTCTTCTGCTTTTTGTGCCATAAGACCAACATTGGAGACACTTCCCATTGTGGTGGGATCAAAAGCGCCATTTTCTTTACAGAAATCTATGGTAGCCTGATAAACTGAAGCATAACTGCTGTCTGGAATTACTGCTTTTGTATCCTGAGGTTTTCCTTCAGCGTTCCACATTTTGCCGGAAGTGCGAATCATGGCCGGCATAGATGCGTCGATAATCACATCACTGGGCACATGTAAATTTGTGATGCCTTTGTCAGAATTGACCATAGCCAATGATGGACCTTTTTTAAAACACGCTTCAATGGTATTTAAAATTTCCTGTTGTTGGTTTTGTGGTAATTTTGAAACTTTGGAAACCAGATCACCAAAACCATTATTGGTATCGACGCCAATTTCATCAAGTAGAGAGCCGTGTTTTTCAAATACGTCTGCAAAATATGTTTTTACTGCAAGACCGAAAATAATCGGGTCTGAAACCTTCATCATAGTTGCTTTCATATGCAGGGAAAATAAAATCCCTTTGTCATTTGCATCCTGAATTTGCTCTTTTAAGAAAGTCAAGAGGGCTTTTTTGTTCATTGCGCTGGCGTCAATAATTTCACCCGAAAGCACTTTTACTTCATTTTTTAATACTGTGATATTTCCGTTTTTATCAATATGTTTTATTTGAAGTGAGTCATCTTGCGGGAGTGTCATTGATTTTTCATTATGAAAAAAGTCGCCTTCCTGCATCGTTGCAACATGGGATTTAGAGTCGCTGGACCAGGCACCCATTGAGTGTGGGTGTTTTTTTGCATAATTTTTTACAGCTTTGGGAGCTCTTCTGTCTGAATTCCCTTCTCTGAGAACCGGATTTACAGCACTTCCTTTTATTTTGTCATATCGGGATTGTGCTTCTTTTTCCTTTTCGGTTTTGGGCTCTTCATTATAATCAGGAATTGCATATCCCTTTTCCTGCAGTTCTTTGATGGCTTCTATAAGCTGTGGTACTGAAGCACTGATGTTGGGAAGTTTAATAATGTTTGCTTCTGGTGTTTTTGCGAGTTTTCCTAATTCTTCAAGATCATCATTTACTTTTTGGTCATCAGTGAGATCGTCAGGAAATTTGGCCAGAATCCTTCCGGCAAGGGAGATGTCCCTGGTTTCGAGTTGGATTCCTGCAGGTGCCGTAAATGCCTGAACAATGGGTAAAAAAGAATAGGTTGCTAAAGCGGGTGCTTCATCAGTTTTGGTATAGATAATCGTTGATTTTTTTGTCATAAGGATATATTTTATTTTGAGCTGTTATACGCATTTCAGCAGGAAATGACGGTTGAAAATTTCAGGAGTTGCAAATATACATATTTGAACTTCTTTTTAAAAGTAACCGGAGGCTATTATTTGATATGCTCAAGGGGCGAGGATGTGTTAAATGACAAAAGCCATCCGCCTCAAGAGGTGGATGGCTTTCTTGAAAATAATTCTTTGCCGACTAATCTCTCGATTACTAAGACAGGATTATTATGGGTCCTGTGTCGTGAATTACCTCACCGGATCTCAGACTGAGGTTTTAGACAGTTTTGACACTGTTTAAAACAAGTCATCGTCCAAACTTTTGCATTCTGGTACTGTTGTATGTCTATGAAAACATAAACAGTATTTCAAACAAATGACAAAAGTTAATAAAGTACATTTCTTTACCTTAAAATACAATTCAATTTAGTGTTAACTGCTTCGATTTGTAGTTTAAAAATAAAACATTCGTTACCGATCAATCTTGCGATTGCCAAGATGGGATTATTACATATCCCATATCGTGAAAAGTTTTATTTGAGTCAGATTGCAACTTAGTGAGGCACGTCCTAAAACGAACTCTGTACAACCCTCATCGACGCTTTTATATTCTAATGCTACTTTCTTGTTCCGAAGAACGTAGGTAACACTTCAGGCAAATAATAAAAGTTATGGTAAAGAACGTTGCTTTATATCAAAATACAATTCAATTTAGTGTTAACTGCTTTGATTTGTAATTTTTGATATTCAAATATAGTTTCTGATTTTTAATATGCAAATTTTTTACCTGTTTAGAAATCAACAATTTATTCACGGGACTTATTAACAATCGTTCATAAAAAAAGCCTCGTTAAACGAGGCCTTTGTTTTGTTGTGGTTAAAACAAAAATTAGTTTCTTCTTTCTTTAATTTTTGCCTTTTTACCGGTAAGTTCTCTAAAGTAAAAAATACGTTTTCTTCGAACATTACCTTTTTTATTTACTTCAATTTTTTGCAATGTAGGAAGGTTGATAGGGAAGATACGCTCTACGCCCACTGTTCCAGACATTTTTCTGATGGTGAAGGTTTGAGATGCTCCGGTTCCTCTTAATTGGATTACCACGCCTCTAAAGAACTGGGTTCTTGTTTTTTCACCTTCTCTAATTTCGTAATACACAGTGATGGTGTCACCGGCACTAAAAGTTGGGAATTCTTTTTTTGTAATGAATTCGTCCTGTACAAATTTTACTAAATCTTCCATTGTATTGTTAATTGGAATTACATCAGAACAACATTCACGATTTTCGCCAGAGGTTGAAACGATGGTGCATCGTCTAAAATGCGGGTGCAAATATAATTATTTATATTTAATTTTAAGTATTAAAACAAATTTATTCATTCAGTAAATCAGGACGTCGATCCTTTGTTCTTTTGTATGCCTCATCTTCCCGCCACTCTTCAATTTTAGGGGTATTGCCGCTCAATAATATTTCAGGAACCTTCCAGCCTTTATATTCTGCCGGGCGGGTGTAAATGGGAGGTGCCAGCAAATCATCCTGAAAGGAGTCTGTCAAAGCACTTGCCTCGTTTCCCAAAACTCCGGGTATCAACCTGATTATGGTGTCACATAAAACTGCAGCTCCCAGTTCGCCGCCGCTCAAAACATAATCGCCAATAGAAACTTCTTTTGTAATAAAATGGTCCCTTACCCTTTGGTCCACACCTTTATAATGGCCGCAGAGAATAATAAGATTTTCTTTCATTGACAGCTGGTTTGCCATACGTTGTTGTAAGGTTTCACCATCAGGAGTCATATAGATAATTTCGTCATAGTCCCGCTCATTTTTTAATTTGGTGATGCATTTGTCAATGGGTTCAATCATCATGACCATTCCGGCGCCACCGCCATACTGGTAATCGTCCACCTGCTTATAATTATCAGTAACATAATCCCTTAAATTATGAAAATGGATTTCTACCAGTCCTTTTTCTATCGCCCTCTTTAAAATAGAGGCTTCAAACGGGCTGGTGAGCAATTCAGGTAATACGGTTATGATATCAATGCGCATAGCAGTTGGGATTATAGTTGTTGTATTTCTTTTTTTGCTTTGCAGCGCTCAATGGATTGCTTGGCACGTTCCATTACGCTTCCGTCGAGTGATTCCAATGCACATTTTTTGTAATATTCAATGGCCTTATCAAAATTACCCGTTTGTTCATACATAATCCCATACTCATTGTATATGGTAGACTTTACCATTCCCGGAACAGTGAGGGCTGTCTCCAAAAGTTCTTTCAGTTCTTCAAACTTCCCGAGAGTAGAAAGAAGGATTGCATAATTACAATAAGTGGCAGTATAAAGCGGACTTTTTTCAAGAGCCAGTTTGTAAAGGGTTTCTCCTTTTTCAAAATCCCTGAACTTGGCTTCATATAAATAACCTAAATGATTATAGGCTTTTCCAAAACCCGGATCCTGGTTTATAATGGTTTCTAATTTGTTAGATGCCTCTTCATAAAGCCCATCTCTGATATCCAGATTTGCCTGGTTGAGCAATTCTTCCATTCTGGTAAGATGATCCATACTATACTATTTAGAGATTGAAATGCAAATTTAGGATTATAAATAATACATTGATAACATTTAAGTGTATAAAAAAAACCACTTCAGATTGCTCCAAAGTGGTTTTATATAAGTACTCTATCTACTAATAGTATGTATACCTTCTTACTTTGGAAATGTATTTTGCCAGGCGAATCACCTGATGGCTGTATCCATACTCGTTATCATACCAAACATACAGAACCACATTGGTTCCTGCATCGTTTACAATGGTGGCGTTGCTGTCAAAAATTGCAGGTGCTGAAGTGCCAACTATGTCGCTGGAAACTAATTCATTGTTTAAAGAATATTTGATTTGCTCAACAAGGTCTCCCTCCAACGCATATTTTTTAAGCGCGGCATTAACGCCTTCAACAGATGTTTTTGTTTTTAGCTCTAAATTCAAAACAACAAGAGAACCGTTTGGAACAGGAACCCTGATGGCGTTTGAAGTAAGTTTTCCGGCCAATTCCGGTAAGGCTTTCGCGACAGCGCTACCGGCACCGGTTTCTGTGATAACCATGTTCAATGCTGCAGCACGGCCCCTGCGGTACTTGCTGTGCATGTTGTCAACCAGGTTTTGGTCGTTGGTATACGCGTGAATGGTTTCAAGGTGTCCTTGTACAATACCAAAGGTGTCTTCAATAACTTTTAAAACAGGCGTAATGGCATTTGTTGTACATGAAGCAGCAGAGTAAATATGTACTTCGTCAGGTTTATAATTGTTTTGGTTAACACCGTGAACAATGTTTGGTACACCTTTCCCGGGAGCTGTGAGTAAAACCTTTGCGGCACCGTTAGATTTCAGGTGACGACTTAATGCAGCCTCATCCCTGAACGCTCCTGTGTTGTCGATAACCAAGGCGTCCTTAATACCATATTGTGTATAATCTATATCTTCAGGCGCATTTGCAGAAATAATATGAACGGTAGTTCCGTTGATGATTAGAGCACTGTTTTCAAGGTCTGTCTGAACGGTACCCGGAAAATCACCGTGAACGGAATCATACTTTAATAGAGAAGCCCTTTTTTCAAGAACTGTCTGGTCTATGGTGCCACGTGTAACAATAGCTCTTAAGCGAAGTTGGTTTCCTTTTCCTGTTCTGGCCATCAACTCCCTTGCGAGCAATCTGCCAATACGTCCAAAACCATATAAGACTACATCTTTGGGTTGTTTGTTTTCATAATTGCTTGCATCTTTCAGTTTGTCGGAAACAAATGCAAGGGCATCACTGTATTTGTCATCCTCGAGGTGAAACTCATAGGTAAGCTTTCCAATGTCTAATTTTGCAGGCGGGAGGTCCAGCATTTTGATAGCTTGCGCAATTTCAACAGAATCGAAAATGGAAATGGGTTTCTGCACAAATTCACCGGCATACTCATGTAAGTTTAAGATTTCACTTACATTTCTGTCAATGAGTTGATTTCTGAATAAGACCAATTCAATAGATTTGTCATACCAAAGGTCACTGATAATTTTAATAAACTCTACCGAAGCACGTCTTCTGTCGGCCTGAAAAGAAAGTTCTTTTTCATAAACTTCTTGATAACTCATAGCGTAATTTATTTAATGGTTTATGGTGTACTAAATGTTTTGCAAAAATAGTTATTTCAAACGTTTTAGTAAAGAATAAAACTAAAAATATAAACCCCTTTGAAGATTGATTTTCAAAGGGGTATAAATTCCGGAATGGCTTTGTTGTTTTACCTGAAAATAAAGGTGTTTATTTCACCCTGCTGGTCTATAAACGTTATCTTATAGGAGGTGTTGTTATTCCTTTCAACAATGTTTTTTACATCATCAATATCCTTAATCTCCTGGTCATTAATTTTGGTGATGATAATACCTGAAAGGTTATATTGAGCCATTTCACGTGTGGTGGGACGTGTTACCATAACCCCGTTTTTAACACCTGAATCCCGCAGTTCTTTTGGGTTCATATTTTTGACTTCAAGGCCCAAAGGTCCAATTTCATAGATCTCAAGTTTCACCAGAGTGATGGGAATAATCATTTCTTTTCCCTTTCGCTCAAGGGTCACATTGACAACATCACGAGGTCTTTTGGCGCTTAGATATCCTGAAAGATCAGAAAATTTTGTAACCTTTATATGATCAAGTTTTTTAATGATATCGCCTTTTTTGATTCCTCCCAGATCAGCACCGCTTCCTTTTTCGATATCTGCTACATACACGCCCTGAATGGCATCAATGCCCAGTTCTTTGGCTTCATTTGAGTGGGTATTGAGAACTTGTATTCCCAAAATGGCACGTTGTACATTTCCAAATTCAAGAATGTCTTCAACCACTTTTCGGGTAATGTTTGATGGGACCGCAAAAGAGTATCCTATGTAAGACCCTGTTTGCGATGAAATAGCAGTATTAATACCCACGAGTTCACCATTTACATTTACAAGCGCACCTCCGCTGTTACCACGGTTTACGGCGGCATCAGTTTGTATGAATGATTGAGGGTTGCCGTCAAACTCACTCAGGTTTCGGGCCTTGGCACTTACAATTCCGGCTGTTACCGTTGATGTTAAATTAAACGGATTTCCCACTGCAAGCACCCATTCACCAACCTTAATACTGTTTGAATCTGCAAAGGGTACATAAGGCAATTCTTCATCGGTATCAATTTTCAGAAGCGCAATATCTGTTTTTGGGTCTGTGCCCACGAGTTCTGCATGATATGATTTATTGTTGTTCAATACAACTTCAATTTGTGAGGCATTGTCAATAACATGGTTGTTTGTAACGATATAACCATCAGGTGTGATGACTACACCGCTTCCCGAGCCAATCACTTCACGCTGCTGGCCGCCTCCATAGAGGTATTCAAAAATATTTGTGGGTCGGGTAGTGGTGGTCCTGTTTTTTATGTGCACCACTGCATTTACTGTTTTTTCGGCAGAAAAGGTAAAATCAATATTGGTGCCTTCAACAAAAGTAGGAGAGGTGTAAGAAGTGGGTGTTAGCGAAATGGAATCCTGCGAACTGAAATCGTTGCGTGGATTGTCTTCAACAAAATACTTGTATCCGCCCAAAGTGAGAACACCCGAAAAAAGCGCGATGATAAATAAGCTTGCATATTTTTTCATAGTTCAAATTTTTAAAATGTGTTTTTAATTCAGTAAAAATAAAAGATTTGTTATGTTCTTAAAATGCCTTTAACGGGCATTTAACAACCGAAATTACCAAGAAATAATGCTACCTTTGTACGATGCATTTTACATTCTATAAATACCAGGGTACAGGTAACGATTTTGTTATCATTGATAATCGTCAGGATATATTTTCCAAAAATGATACCAAACTCATTGCACATTTGTGTGACCGAAAATTTGGCATAGGTGCAGATGGTTTAATCCTTTTGGAAAATCATGAAACGCTTGATTTTAAGATGGTTTACTACAATGCAGACGGAAATCAAAGCTCGATGTGTGGCAACGGCGGCAGGTGCCTGGTACATTTTGCAAAATTTCTGGGTATTATTACTTCAGAGGCTTTCTTTGAAGCTATTGACGGAACGCACCATACCACTATACATGAAGATGGAATTGTTTCTCTAAAAATGAATAATGTATCTGATATTCAAAGCAATGATGGCTATATTTTTCTAAATACGGGTTCACCCCATCACATATCGCTTTGCGACTCCCTCGATACCCTTGATGTTCAAACTGAGGGTTCAAAATTGCGTTACAACCTTTACGGAAAAGAAGGCGCTAACATTAATTTTGTAAAACCTTTGAAAGATAACAATTTTGCCGTGCGTACCTATGAGCGTGGTGTTGAGGCAGAGACACTTTCATGTGGAACGGGAGTTACTGCCGTTGCGCTGGCAATGTACCACAGTGGTAAAACCCAAGCAGAAGAAGTTGTGTTACACACGCCGGGAGGTCAATTAAAAGTTTCTTTTCGGAAAACGGATGCAGGCTATAACGATATTTTTTTAACCGGCCCCGCGGTGCAGGTATTTAAAGGTACATGGTCATGATAAACGGAAAAAAAATATCACTGAGAGCCCTGGAGCCCGAAGACCTTGATTTTTTATACGCACTTGAAAACAATCCAAATTTTTGGGAATACAGTGCTACCCAAACTCCTTATTCGCGTTTTGTCTTAAAGCAATATCTTGACAATGCTTTTCGTGATATTTATGAGGTCAAACAATTACGCTTGGTGATTACAACCCTTTCAGGGGAAGCTGTGGGTCTCATCGATTTGTTTGATTTTGACCCTAAAAACAAACGGGCAGGCATAGGGATTGTTATTGCTGAAGAAAAACACCGAAATTCAGGCTATGCCACTGAAGCCTTGGAACTCCTTTGTGAATACGCATTTTCTCACTTAGAACTGCATCAACTCTATGCAAACATTAATGAAGACAATGCAAAAAGCATTTTGCTGTTTGAAAAGATCGGTTTTCAAAGGGTGGGCATAAAGAGGGACTGGAACTATCACAACGGCAGTTTTAAAAGTGAGATCCTCTACCAGCTTATCAGAGAGTAATATTTTCTTTTTACCGAAACCTTTTATAATAAATTTCCTGAGATAAAGATTTAACACTTGGAATAAATCCAAATTTTATACCTTTGTGTTATGGAAGTAAAGACAGCAGGAAAACTCTCAAAATCAAAATCAAAACATAAGGCTGAAGTTTCAAAACAAACGGGATTTCCTAGTGCAGCAACGCATTATGCTGAGTTGTCCATTGACTTGAACAAAGAGCTTGTTATTCATCAGGATGCTACTTTCTTTATCCGTGTAGAAGGAAATGAAATGGAATATTTCCGTATTTATAACAATGACGTGCTGCTTGTAGACCGTTCCCTTATCCCCAAAAACGGAGACCTTGCTCTGGTTGTCATTGAAAGTGATTTTTCGGTCATCAAAATCACAAAAGAAGAGCCCGGAAGTTCTTATACACTCTGGGGTGTGATTACACATATAATCCACAAAGTAATATGATTGCGCTGGTAGACTGCAATAGTTTTTATGCTTCGTGCGAACAGGTTTTCCGGCCGGACCTTTGGGGGAAACCTGTAGTTGTACTGAGCAACAATGACGGCTGTGTCATAGCGGCCAATAAAGAAGCTAAAGCCCTTGCTGATATTGAAATGTTTGAACCGGTTTTTAAAATAAAAGAGGAGTTGATTAAAAACAAGGTACATTTCTTTTCTTCCAATTATGCTTTTTACGGTGAAATGTCACAGCGTGTGATGAATATTTTACACGAGTTTACACCTTATGTTGAAATTTACAGTATCGATGAGTCCTTTTTGGAGCTCACCGGGATTGTTGAATCTGATTTAACTACTTACGGAAGAAAAATAAAAGAAAGGGTTTTTCAATATACCGGACTTCCCGTTGGTGTGGGGGTTGCAAAAACCAAAGTACTGGCAAAGCTTGCAAACAGGATTGCCAAAAAGTTTCCGGAACAATTGCAACAAGTGTATGTGATTGATTCTGAAGAAAAACGTATTAAAGCTTTAAAATGGACAAAAGCCAAAGATGTATGGGGAGTTGGCAGAAAACATACCAAAAAGCTCGAAGCGATAAACGTGCATACTGCCTATGATTTCAGCAAGCTTTCACCGGCCTGGGTCCAAAAACATATGACCATTGTGGGCTTACGTATCTGGAATGAACTCAATAGTAAACCCTGTCTGGATATTGTGGAAATGCCCAAACCCAAAAAGGGAATAGGCACTGCCAAGTCTTTTGGGAAAAAACTGGAAGATCCCAGCCTGATTGAAGAGGTTTGTGCTTATTATATTTCAGAAGTTGCAGAGGTGTTGCGTGCCCAGCAATCCTGTGCCAGCTATATACAGGTGTTTATGCATACCAATAATTTTAGTGACATTGACAAGCAATATGCAAACAGCATTACCGTGACCCTTCCGGTGGCAACCAATGATACCTTCAGGCTTATTGAAGCAGCCAATGAAGGATTGCGCAAAATATACCGACCCGGCTTTAAATATAAAAAAGTGGGTGTCTCTTTATCAGGTATCTTACCTGAAAGTTATGTGCAGGGTAATTTGTTTCATCCGCCGGAGAAAAAGGCAAAACCACTTTTAGACGTTTTTGACAGGCTCAATATGAAGTATGGTAAAGCAACTGTTTATTCGGCCCAGTGCGGCAATCGTAAAAAGGAGTGGCAGCTCATACAGGAAGAACGCAGCCCGCGATACACCACGCAATGGGATGAAATTTTGACCATCAATGCTTCCAAAGCCAAATCGCTGTCTTTTTAATAAGGGAAAAGCAGCAATCGTCATATTTATAGACCTATGGGTGACATCCTGTCATAATCTTTCCGCTGGCACAATCATTGACTATTTGGTAATGAAAATTTGAATAAACAATTAAAATCAATTTATAATTATGAGTAAAATAATTGGAATCGACTTAGGAACAACCAACTCCTGCGTAGCCGTAATGGAAGGTAGCGAGCCAACGGTTATTCCTAATGCGGAAGGAAAGAGAACAACACCCTCTGTGATCGCATTTGTAGAAGGTGGTGAAATTAAAGTAGGGGACCCTGCAAAACGTCAGGCCGTTACAAACCCCACAAAAACCATTGCTTCTATCAAGCGTTTCATGGGGAATAAATATTCTGAATCTGTAAAGGAAGCAGAAAATGCAGCTTATAAAGTAGTAAAAGGTGATAATGATACCGCACGTGTAGACGTTGACGGCAGAATGTATACGCCACAGGAACTTTCAGCAATGATTCTTCAGAAAATGAAGAAAACTGCTGAAGACTATTTAGGACAAAGCGTGACTGAAGCGGTAATTACCGTTCCTGCATATTTTAATGACTCACAACGTCAGGCAACCAAAGAAGCCGGTGAGATTGCAGGCCTTAAAGTGAGACGTATTATCAATGAGCCAACAGCTGCGGCATTGGCATATGGATTGGATAAAAAAGGAAAAGACCAGAAAATCGTAGTATTTGACTTCGGTGGTGGTACTCATGACGTTTCGATCCTTGAATTGGGTGACGGCGTGTTTGAAGTACTTTCAACAGACGGTGATACCCACCTGGGAGGTGATGATGTGGATCAAAAAATTATCAACTGGCTTGCTGACGAGTTTAAAGCAGAAGAAGATATGGACCTTAAAAAGGATCCAATGGCACTTCAGCGTTTAAAAGAAGCCGCTGAGAAAGCTAAAATAGAATTGTCTTCCTCAACACAAACCGAAATCAACCTGCCTTATGTAACGGCAACTGCCAGCGGCCCGAAACACTTGGTGCGCACATTGAGCAGGTCTAAGTTTGAGCAATTGATTGCTGACCTTGTCAAAAGAACGATTGCACCGTGTGAAAAAGCATTGAAAGCTGCGGGGATATCAAAAAGTGATATTGATGAGATTATCCTTGTGGGTGGATCTACACGTATTCCTGCTGTGCAGGAAGCTGTGGAAAAATTCTTTGGCAAAGCTCCCAGTAAAGGAGTAAATCCGGATGAGGTTGTAGCTATTGGTGCAGCGATTCAGGGTGGTGTTTTGACAGGAGATGTAAAAGATGTATTGCTTCTTGACGTAACACCATTATCTTTAGGAATTGAAACGATGGGCGGTGTGATGACAAAATTGATTGAAGCAAACACAACCATCCCAACAAAGAAGTCGCAGGTTTTCTCAACGGCAGCAGACAATCAGCCAAGTGTTGAAATTCACGTGCTGCAAGGAGAGCGTCCTATGGCAACAGATAACAAAACCATCGGTCGTTTTCACCTTGACGGAATTCCACCGGCAAGAAGAGGAACCCCTCAGATTGAAGTGACCTTTGATATTGATGCCAATGGTATCATCAAGGTGAGTGCTACAGATAAAGCTACAAACAAATCTCAGGATATCAGAATTGAAGCTTCTTCCGGTTTAACCGAAGAGGAAATCCAAAAGATGAAGGCTGATGCTGAAGCCAATGCAGAAGCAGATAAGGCTGTAAAAGAAAAAGCAGACAAGTTGAATGAAGCTGACGCAATGATTTTCCAGACAGAAAGTCAATTGAAAGAGTTTGGCGATAAATTATCTGATGATAAGAAAAAGCCGATTGAAGACGCTTTGGAAGAACTGAAAAAAGCTTTTGAAACAAAAGATGTGGATGTTATTCAACCCGCTTTGGACAAAATTAACGAAGCATGGAAAACAGCCTCTGAAGAAATGTACAAAGCACAAGCTGAACAGCAAGGTGGTGGAGCCGCTCCCGGAGGAGATACTTCAGGAAAAGCATCCAGCAACGGATCTGAAAAGGAAAACAGCGATGTTGAAGACGTAGATTTTGAAGAAGTAAAATAACGTAAAGTTAGACTAGGAATATTCAAAGATGCTGCTTAATAAGCAGCATCTTTTTTTATATACAGTAAACCAATAAATTCCTTGAGCATAACAAAGCGCTACTTGTGTGTGTCAGTTTATTGCTGATACTCATCTAAAAGAAGAAATACGCTTCGCTTATAAACAACCGTTGCTTTATGGCAACCCCTTCCAATAAAGTGGGTGATATGAGCCTATAAATGTTCGATCTAAAAACACTCTCTCAATAGGAAAAAAACTATGATTCAAAAAAAAGAGCGTCTCAAATTTGAAGCGCTCTTTTTCTATTATGAGAAAAGCAAGGTTAGTTATCTTCGTCCATTACCAGAATCGCAAATTCTGAATTGTTTGAATGGATGGATTTGTTTTCATCAAAATCTACAACCGTCCCGTTCAGGGATAGGGTAGCAAGAGAGGTTTGTAAACTTTCAGAATTAAAATTATTACTTGCTATAATGAGTTCTTTAAGGTTTTCCATTGAAGCAATAGCTACCGGAAAGTCTCCATATAAATGGTTGTCAAAAAGTACAAGTGTTTCAAGCTTGTCAAGACTGCCTATTGCTGAAGGTAGTGTACCGGTAAAGTTATTACTGCTTAATAAAAGTTCTTTTAAATGAACAAGGTTGCCAATTTCAGAAGGGATATTTCCTGTGATTGCATTGCTGTTTAAGTCAAGGACTTTCAGGTTTTTTAAGTTTCCAATTTCAGCAGGTAGGGAACCGTTTATTTGATTGAAAAATAATTTAAGAGATTGCAGGTTTTCTAAATTACCGATTGATTGAGGTATTTCACCTTTTAGGTTGTTAAAGCCCAAATCTATACTTACAACAGTGTTGTTTTTTATTTCCACACCAAACCAGCTGTCTTCAGATGTTTCAAGATCCCAGCCGGTGCTCCATTCGGGGCCGTTTGTACTGTGGTATAAATCAAGAAGGGCTTGCTTTTCAGTTGATGAAATTTGTGCGGTAGTTGTTACTGCAAAACAAAGTGCAATTGAGGCTATAAGTAGTTTCATAAGTAGATTAATTTGGGGTAAATCTTAAATATATTAACGAATATACCACTATTCAAAGTTAATATGCAAATATTTTCGATGAAGTGCACTTTATTTTAAAACAGATAAGACTATATGCCTATTAATTTATTCATATCAATGGCCTAACATTTTGGAAATTTCCAACAGGAGGTCAGTGTTTACGATATGTGGGCCGTCAAAGGATATAACTTTTAACCTTTTACCAAAAAGTGATTCAGCTTTTGCCCGCTCTTCTTTGATACGCTGCTCGGTAATGTATTCGTCTTTCGTTCCATAGAGTAAATAGACTTTTGTGTTGACATCTAAAAAAGAGAAGTTTTCAGGACCCAATTCTTTGGGAATGCCACCGGAATGAATCACAATGGCTTTGCAATTGATCTTACTATGGGCGACCCACCGCAGTGCTACTGAAACACCTTGAGAAAACCCTAAAACAACAAGTTTTTCTGTATTTTGAAGGAGGTTTTCCACATCAGACACGGCGTTCATATAGGAGAGTACATTGCCGGTTTCAAGCAGCGTGTTTTCACGAGTAAGCCATGATGCCCCCACGTGTTTGAAATCCTTGCCCTGATAATATTTTGAAGGCGCCTGTGGAACAATGACATAATTTTCTTGGGGATCAAGAGATTTGAAATAGTCAGCAAAAAAACGGCTCAGATATCCCAAACCATGACACGCCACCCATACATTTTTAGTTTTATTGTTAAGTTGGTTTTTAACGGTATATGTGTTGATGGTTTTATAAGAAACTTCTTTTTCGTTGTGCTGCATGATACTTTGTTTTTTTGTAATTTTACAAAGGTAACCTAAAGCTATGGAAAATAGAAAAGAAGACATATTAAGTCAGTGCAATGCTATGAGCAAAAACACCCTGATGGAAACACTGGACATTACCTTTATTGACTTTGATGATAACTCCCTTACTGCCAGAATGCCGGTAAATTCAAAAGTACACCAACCCGATGGTGTTTTGCACGGTGGTGCTTCTGTTGCTTTAGCTGAAAGCGTGGGCAGTGCCGGAGCATTTCTGTTTTTAAATACTGAAAATATCGCAGTGAGAGGCATTGAGATTTCTGCAAATCATGTAAAGTCTGTAAAAGATGGTTTTGTAGATGCTGTAGCGACCATCATACATAAAGGAAGAACTACCCAGCTTTGGCAAATTAAAATTTTAAATTCTAACAAAGAATTAGTATCTTTAGTAAAACTAACAACCATAACTATCCCCACCCAAAAAACCTGATATGTATGGATTTAGACAATTTATTTGCTAGAATTCAAAAGCAGTATGCTTCTGATTTACCGTTTGTTATTTACAGAAAACCAAATAAGGAAATCATAAGGGGAGTTGTTCAAAAAGACGATAAGCTTTATGTCTCTTCAAAATATACAGAAAGCGGTTTTGTGTTTGCTCCTTTTGATACAGATTTAAATGGGATTCTTTTTCCTCTGGAAAAATGTGACTTGCATTCAGGCTTTTATGTGCAAAAAAATGACTTCACGGAAAACCCAAAATTATCTAAACTGACTCCTGAAAATGAATTTTTAAAGTCCACTCATATTGAACTGATTAATAAAGGTATAGCCTCAATTAAAGAAAACGATTTTAAAAAAGTTGTACTTTCGAGAAAAGAAGAAGTGAAGGTAAGTGACCTTTCTTCACCTGCTGCAGTGATAGAACTTTTTAAAAATCTTTTGGAAAAATACCCCTCTGCATTTGTTTACTGCTGGTATCATCCCATGGTAGGGTTATGGCTGGGAGCAACACCTGAGTCTTTATTCTCTCTGGAGAAAAAGACGTTTCGAACTATGGCACTTGCTGGCACACAAAAATATCAGGAAGACGCTAAAGTTGTATGGAGTGAGAAGGAAAAAGAAGAGCAGAGCATGGTGACAGATTTTCTGGAAAATACACTGGAAAAAGTGGTTCCCATACTCATGATTTCCAAGCCGGCAACAGTAAAAGCCGGCAATGTACTGCACCTCAAAACAGAAGTTGGGGGAACCATAAACACACGCCTTTGTGATATTCCCTGTTTGATAAAAAAATTACATCCTACACCTGCTGTTTGTGGACTTCCAAAAGAAGTTGCAAAAACCTTTATTATGGAAAATGAAAACTATGACAGGGAGTTTTACACCGGGTTTTTAGGTGAAATAAACTTCAATGATGAAGCTTTCAATGATAAAACAAAAGTCAGTAATTCTTATGCAGATTTGTATGTAAACCTGCGATGCATGAAAATCCAAAAAGATATTGCGACACTTTTTGTGGGCGGAGGGATTACCAGGGATTCCAAACCTGAAGATGAGTGGAATGAGACAGTCCAAAAAGCAAGTACCATGATGCAAATATTATCCTGATTCTGTTTCACCAAACAGAATTTCTTCAATACCTTTGCGGGAACGATGAAGTTTTCAAAAATTCCCTTAGCCCAGACCATTACACAACTTTGCTTTGCAAAAGACATCAAGCATATCGTTATTTGCCCGGGCTCCAGAAATGCTCCGCTCACCATTAGTTTTACAGAAAACCCATACTTTAAAGTTTACAGTATAGTAGATGAAAGAAGTGCTGCTTTTTTTGCTATGGGTATTGCACAGCAAACGGGTCATCCGGCAGCTGTTGTATGTACTTCGGGTTCGGCTGTATTGAATTTTTATCCGGCAGTCGCAGAAGCTTTCTACAGTGATATTCCGCTTTTGGTGATCTCTGCAGACAGACCCCCTCATTTTATTGATATTGGTGACGGCCAGACCATCAGGCAGGAAAATGTTTTTCAAAACCATATTATTTATTCAGCAAACCTTAAGGTTGAAGAAGAACATCAGATTTATAATGAAACGCAGGTTAATGTAGCTATTAATAGTTGTATTGAACTCAAAGGACCTGTTCATATAAATGCACCCTTTGAAGAGCCTTTATATCAAAAGGTTGAGAGTTTGACTGTAAAACCGCAACATGTTCCGTTGAAGCTTGACAAAAATGAAATTACTGAAGACATTTCTGATTATGCGGACATCTGGAACCAGTCAAAACGTAAACTGGTTTTGGTAGGTGTGTTAGCTCCGGGATCTATTGAAACAAAAGTTATTAATCAACTTGCGGAAGATGAAAGTATATTGGTTTTAACAGAAACCACTTCAAACCTGCATCATAAGCGTTTTGTCTGTTCCATTGATAAATTGATAGCCTCTTTCACTGATGAGGACTTTAAAGCATTTCAACCGGAACTCCTCATCACTTTTGGGGGTATGGTAATTTCGAAGAAAATTAAAGCCCTTCTTCGCAGGTATCCTCCTAAATATCACTGGCATATTGATGAGAAAAAAGCATATGATACTTATTTTATTTTAAACAAACATTTTAAGCTAAGTCCCAATGCGTTTTTCAAAATGTTTTTAGCAAAAACAAATCCGGTAAAATCTACTTACCAAGACATCTGGATTCAAAAAAAACAATTCAGGGAGCAAAAACACGATGCGTTTTTGAAAAATGCTTCTTTTTCTGACTTAAAAGTATTTGAATATTTATTCAGAAATTTACCCGGAAACTGTATACTTCAATTAAGCAACAGTGCAACTGTGAGATATGCCCAGTTGTTCACAATAGATAAAAGCATTGCTGTATTTTGTAACCGGGGGACAAGTGGTATAGATGGAAGCACATCAACTTCAATTGGGAATGCTGTGGTTTCAGAAACACCTGTTACATTAATAACAGGAGACTTGAGTTTCTTTTATGACACAAATGGTTTGTGGAATAATTATATTCCGGATTCATTCAGGGTAATCCTGGTAAATAATAGTGGGGGAGGTATTTTTAGGATTCTCCCCGGCGAGAAAGATTCTCAGAATTTTGATAAATTTTTTGAAACAGTGCATGATCTTTCTGCGAGGCAGCTCTGTGAGATGCACCACTTTGATTATATTTCGACACGCGAGGAAAAAAACCTGAGAGAGCTATTGGAAAATTTCTTTTCAGAAAGTAATAAACCTAGACTGCTTGAAATTTTTACTCCCCGACAAGTAAATGACAAAGTTTTAATGGATTACTTTAGGCAGATTTCATGATTTTTTGTAAATTATAGTACTATTAATTTAAAACTAAAATTATGAGTAAAAGAGATGAACTAATCGCCAAGTATGCAGCAGATCTTAAGGAAAAGTGTAAAGTAACACCTGACATGAATCTACTGACAAAAGTAACCATTGGTTGTGGACCTTCAATCTACAATGCAGATGCTTCCACGGTTTCAGGTACTGACCCCAGTGAGATAGCAACTGTTAAAAATAATTTTTTAATCAAGAAATTAGGCTTAAAAGACAGTCCTGAATTGGAAAAAGCCATAGACTCTGTTATGGAATTGTATGGTAAATCAAACAGGAATAAATACAGGGCCGTGGTCTATTATCTATTGACAAAACATTTCAAAAAAGAATCAGTATACAAATAAAATATAATAAGTATATTAAGAAAAGCGTCTGCAAATCAGGCGCTTTTTTTATGAACTTAAGTTACCTTTGCAAAAAAACATCTTAAATGATTCAATTAGGTCAATACAATGAGCTTGATATTATCAGGGAAACACCACAGGGTCTTTACCTTGCCGATAAAGAAGCAAATGAAGTATTATTGCCAACAAAATATATCCCGGAAAACTTTCAAATCTGGGACACTTTAAGAGTATTTGTCTATCTGGACCATGAAGAGCGTCCTGTTGCTACGACACTTGAACCTTATATAACTCTAGGCAAGTTTGCCTACCTGCGTTGTATGGAGGTAAACGAGATAGGGGCTTTTATGGACATGGGACTGGAAAAACAATTGTTTGTGCCCTTTAAAGAACAGGCCAGGCCTATGAAAGAAGGCAACTGGTATATTGTCTATATGTATCTGGATGAGAAGACAAATAGACTCGTGGGTTCCAGTAAAACAAAAAAATACCTTTCAAATGAAAATATTACACTTCAGAAATTTAACAAGGTAAACATACTGGTTACTCATTTAACTGAAAAAGGAGCCAATGTGATTATCAATCAAAAACATGAAGGGTTGATTTATATCGAAAACATTTTTGAAGACATTCGCACGGGCGACCAGATGGAAGCTTATATTAAAAAAGTGCGTGATGATGGTAAAATTGACGTAGTCATTCAACCGGAAGGATATAAAAGTATAGAACCCAATGCTGAATTTATTCTCGATGAACTTAAAGCCGCTGGTGGATTCTTGCCGCTACACGATAAATCATCACCAGATGATATCAAAAATCAATTAGGCCTTAGTAAAAAACTTTTCAAAAAAGCCATAGGGGCGCTCTATAAAGATAAGATGATTTCCATACAAGAAGATGGAATTGAGCTGCTGTAAAGCAAAGTCTTTTCGAGTTTAATACCACCTTCTGGTAAAAAGCCTCAGCAACGTTTCAGGGCTTAAGGTAACGATAAACCTTATTTTTTGGTCATATCGGTCTTGACCGGGTTCCCAACCATTACTGGAATACAATGGAAAGTAAAGCTCAAAATAGTCAGTAACTAAATTTGCCCTTATTCCGGTATCAAAAACAGCCTTGGTCCCACCGGGATTGTTGTGTAGCATCCCTACATCACCATATGCGTGAATCCATTTCCAGATATTGGTACTGGTATTCAGGGTAACCATCCATTGGTTGGCAAATGCCGGCTCCAGTTTTGACTTGAATCCACCTTCGGCCAGTATAATTTGTTGGCTGAACAGACCTGAATCCTCAGAACGGCCATAGTAATTATAGTCAAAGAGGTAATCTGTGGGGCGATCTAATGCAAAGCTGAAATAGTTGGAATTTGCAGGTTCTGAATTGCTCAGGAAAGCTCCTGCAAACAGGCGTAAATCAATTTGACGGTTGTTTAAGAAGAGTTTTCTGTACTCAATAGTGGTGTGTACTTTTTGAAATTTATCTGAAATTTCATAATCAAATGTTGCCCTGAAATGATCTATGAGGTTTACATTGGAATGTACAAATTGCGCATTAAAAACATTGTAATTGGGTTCTTCAGGGTTGACAACATCTATATTAATATCCCTTTTTACATATACATTTCTAAAATTGATAAAATTTCGTTTATTACTTCTCAGGTTTTTTTCCCTGAAAGCAAGGGTACTGTTTACATTAAACCTGTTGTAAAACAAATCTTCATTATAAGAAAACCTGTTGTAAGAGGTTCCAAAGCGTATAAAATTCAACTTTGTATTTTCGAAGTGATGCAAATAGCTTAAGTTTCCACCGCCCACAACTGTTTTGGAAGTGAATCCATATAAAGGGTCGATTTTAAAAATAAAGTTTTTTGCAAGGACTGTCTTGTTATACATCCTGGGGCCCATTGTGAGTCCGTCATAAAGGTTGTATTCAAAAATGGGCATCACAAAAAGCTGGTGGTATTCAGGGTCCTCAACGTCAAGAAATAATCTTACCTGAACAGGCTTTTTGAAAAGGCCTTTTACTTTTCTGTAATTGTTTCTTTTGTTAAATTCAGGAATGTTTTGTTCATAGTCAATGGCTATCCTGTCAATACCTTTTGCTGGAATTGTAATTGTCTTTGTACTTTCAAAACCTTCTTCCCATTGTTTGGATATCACATTTTTTTTGTACATCCCATACAAAGTGAAAGGCATTGTGTTTTTCCTTTTGTTTTTTATAGTAACCTTAAGGGAATCACCTTCCTCTTTTATCTTCTTTATTTTGTAGTCTATTTTTTTATTGGTGTCAATATATTCTTCAAAAAACCAATCCGTATTTTTCTTGGCTTTTGTATTGACAATGTTTTTAAATGTATCAACATCTGCAGGTTTTAAGAGTGTTGTAAGATAGAACTCTTTAATACTTTCAGAAACCACATCGTCATTGAGGTAATTATTTAAATAATGAAAGCCCACACCGGTTTTGTAGCCCGAAGCAATCTGTGCATTAAATTTGATTAGGGAATCCTTGGGAGCGGAAGGTGGCTGATCAAGATTCAATCTGGCAGAATTCATATATAGTAATGAGTACTGATCGTTAAAATCAAGTTGGGATGCGTGAAACCATCTTACGCCAAAAACCTTACTCAGATTACCCACAATTTTCATTTGAGGATAATTTAAGTCTGTATATTTCGTCATCAGATAGATTTGCAAGCCGTTTTGAAACCAGTGATCATCTCTTGGGTTTACATTTACGGTGTTTTTGATATAGTTTCCGGTAATGGTTTTTAATTGTTCTATATCAAATTGAAAACCGTCTGGAAACGGTCTGATAAAACTTGGCAGTTGATTGAGGCCCCAGGCAGGGTTTTGTTTGTAATCTTCGTGAGAAATAACCATTTTCTCAAACGGGTAGGGACCAAGTTCTTTTTCTAGAAACTTTACAATCCTGTCAACTTGTATTGCTTTTAAAGGGGGATACAGCCCTTTGTCGTCTATGCTTGTATATACTTCAAGGTCGTCTGTTATTATTGTTTCAAATTGATTGTCCTGTTGCAGGTAGATGGTGGCACTATTTCTGAAGATTCCATCGAGTATATGTGTTTTAAAACCATATTCTTCCTCTGTATTCAAGACATTGAGGTCTGAAATCAAATGGTATTGAGACGGGGTTTTGAGCCGTATCTTAAAATGGGAGGGGTTCATATAAAAATCATCGAGATTTTTATTGCTGTACACTTGCCATTCACCATCAAAAACCGCAGGTGATATAAACCAATTTTTAAGATTATAGTTTCCGTTATCTAGATGACCGTAGCGGGTAAATTTTGCGTCCGGGAGTTTCACTTCATACACAAAATTGAAAGTGTAGCTTTCACCGGGAGCAATGGGCTGTGTGGGAATAGCTTTAAGAATATCGTCTTCATTACCCCGCTGCCATGTCAGGACCGTATACTTTTCATTAGAAACTGAATGCAATAAGGTTTTTCCGCGGTTCTCATCTTTTTCAAAGTGAAAATTACTCTGAAAATTTTCAGAAAAGCGTTTGGCCAGAGGTGTGGTTTTGGATGAAAAACTATTTGACCAGTCTAAAAAATATACAGTATCAAGGGTTGTGTCAAAAGTATTTTTAAAAACAACTTTTTGCTGAATTTGTAATATGTGTTCTTTGATGTCCAATTCTGCAACAATATGAATATCGTGCTGAGCGACCAGAACACCACTGCAGGCAAATGCAAAGAAGATTAAAAAATGGGAAACTATTCTTTTCAATTATTTCTTTATAAACTTATAAGTGGTATTTCCTAAATGGGTCGAGGTAATATAATAAATCCCTTTAGCAAACCCGGAAACATTCACCTGATATTCTGTGGAGTTATTGTTTTTAACACTTTTAATTCTTTGTCCCAAAACATTGAATATTTCAAAGGCTATGTTTTGCTGGATACTGGGGTCAACCTGAATATAAAGATAATCAGCGGCCATATTCCCTCTGGGAAATTTTATAAGTTCAGATTGTGCCACACTTGTATTGGATAATATATTTCTGTCTGTCTGCAAATCCATAACAACGGGCAAGTGATCACTCATAAGGTACAACCTGTCTCTCAGGTTTTGATCGTAAAAACCATCACAGTCCGGAGAGTCAATCCGGTTGTTGAGACAATTACCATTGTTTCCAAAAGCTTTATAGGTGTCCTCAACATACATTAACTCAGGATTATCAAACATATTTTCTGATAATAAAATAAAATCAAAACGGTCATCAAGTCCGGCTCCCGCACCACCACCAAAGCCACCACTGCTCAAACGGGTGCTTTGTGTATGGAGGTATGCAAAATTAGCATTGTCTTGCCAGGAACCCGGCGCATCAAGAGGGTCTTGAAAGGTTACAGGGTTTCCGGGATTCAGCAAATGTTGGTAAGCAGGTTCTGACGCTGTGTAAACGTTTAAGTCGCCTGCAAATATAAAGTAAGAGCTTGCATCTAAATTGGAAATATAATCTGTGAATTGTGTAACCATTTGTAAGCGCTCCTGTTGGTTTGCTGTACCAGTACTGGATTTTAAATGGGCAACATACAAGTCTATAAACAAAGGGTTTGTGGCCTGGTCATCTGTATTCACTTTTAACTGGTATCTGTTTATATCCCTTACATTAGTGACAATAACATCAACAGTTTCAAGAGAAAATTTATCAGATTTAAAAAATACCATTTGATGCAACTCAGCCGGTCCTGATTGATTTGCTATAAACGGAGCCCTTTCATATAGAACATTGTCAATATTGAGTGAGTTATTGAGTATCAAGTCTGCGCCAAGGTCATTTTGCAACTCACAAATCATAAAAATATCAGGGTCATAAAACTGTATGATATCCCTTAAAAGTTCTGTCCTGTTTGATGGTGGGGCTTCTGGAAATTCAAAAACGTTGTAAAACATCGTCTTTATCGTTCCTTGTGAAAAGACGCCATGAAAGATAAACAGAAATGAAAAAAGCAGGATGATTTTTCTTAAAAGCATAGCAATTGTTTTTAACGAATTAGAAATTCGGGCTTAAATTATATTCTCCGTAGAAACTATCCAGAATGTCCAAAACTTCTTCGGGAGTGTCGACCACGTGAATTAAATCTATGTCCGGTGGGCTTATGTTCTGGAAAGAATCCAGCAAAGTTGTCCTTACCCATTCAATCAAGCCGCTCCAAAAATCAGAACCTACGAGAATAATGGGAAATTTATCAATTTTTTTTGTTTGAATCAGTGTGATGGCCTCAAAAAGCTCATCCAGTGTACCAAATCCCCCGGGCATCACCACAAAACCTTGTGAGTATTTAACAAACATAACTTTTCTTACAAAGAAATAATCAAAATCAAGGCTTTTATCACTGTCAATATAGGGATTGTCATGCTGTTCAAAAGGTAAATCTATGTTCAACCCTACTGAGGTCCCTCCTGCGAGATGTGCACCTTTGTTCCCGGCTTCCATAATTCCCGGACCACCGCCGGTGATAACTCCATAACCACTTTCAGTTATTTTCTGGGCGATAGCTTCAGCCAGTTTATAATACTTGTGGTCGGGCTTTGTTCTGGCAGAGCCAAATATGGAAACACATGGACCTATGCGGCTCATTTTTTCATATCCATTTACAAATTCTCCCATGATTTTAAAAATTGCCCAGGAGTCATTTGTTTTTACTTCATTCCATTCGCGTGAATGTTTGTCTCTTCTCATCTAGTAATATTGGTGTTTATGTATGACTATTTAGTTGGTATCTTTCTTTTAATTTTTGCTAAAATAACTCTTTTTTTAAGAATTTTGCTGTATAGCTGGTTTTGTGTTGGACAACTTTTTCAGGAACTCCTTCCGTAATAATTTTCCCGCCTTTTTTCCCGCCTTCCAGCCCGATATCGATAATATAATCTACCGTTTTAATAACATCTAGGTTGTGTTCTATGATTAAAACGGTGTTGCCTTTATCAACCAGTTTGTTTAATACCAGCAATAAAACTCTTATATCTTCAAAGTGAAGTCCTGTTGTGGGTTCATCGAGGATGTACAAGGTGTTTCCTGTGTCTCTTTTGGAAAGTTCAGTAGCCAGTTTAATGCGTTGTGCTTCTCCTCCTGAAAGTGTTGTGGATTGCTGGCCCAAAGTGATATAACCCAAGCCAACATCCTGAATGGTTTTTACCTTCCTGTAAATTTTAGGAATGTGTTCAAAAAAGGGTACAGCCTCGTTAATAGTCATATCAAGAACGTCAAAAATAGACTTTCCTTTATATCGTATTTCTAATGTTTCACGGTTAAAACGTTTTCCCTGACAGGTTTCACATTCCACATACACATCGGGCAGGAAATTCATTTCGATGACTCGTAAACCACCACCTTGGCATGTTTCACACCTTCCACCTTTGACATTAAAGCTGAAACGTCCAGGTTTGTAACCACGGATCATCGCTTCGGGCATTTTTGCAAAGAGGTTTCTTATTTCTGAAAACACGCCGGTATATGTAGCCGGGTTGGACCTTGGGGTTCTGCCAATGGGTGACTGATTGACATCAATAACTTTGTCGATGTTTTTTAAACCGTCAATTTTTTTATACTCCAAAGGTTTTTTAACACCGTTGAAAAAATGAGCATTTAAAATAGGGTAGAGGGTCTCGTTAATCAGGGTAGACTTTCCGCTACCCGAAACACCGGTTACCCCAACCATCATTCCCAATGGGAGATTGAGGGTTACATTTTTAAGGTTATTGCCTGTAGCCCCGGTAATTTTCAAGGATTTACCGTTACCGGTTCTTCTTTTTACGGGGATTTCTATTTTTTTTGTATTGTTTAAGTACTGGGCGGTAAGAGTGTCCTGTTCTAATATATCTGAAGGTTTTCCTTCAGAAATAATTTCACCTCCAAACTTTCCTGCAGCAGGGCCAATATCGATAACGTGATCTGCTTTCTCAATCATATCCCTGTCGTGTTCGACAACGATAACAGAGTTACCGATATCCCGCAACTGTATTAGAGCGTTAATCAAACGCTCATTGTCACGCTGGTGTAAGCCTATACTGGGTTCATCCAGAATATACAAAACCCCTACCAGTTGTGAGCCTATCTGTGTGGCAAGCCTTATGCGCTGTGCTTCTCCACCTGATAAGGATTTGGAACTTCGGTTTAAAGACAAATAATTTAAACCTACATCTGCTAAAAATTGTATGCGGGCATTGACTTCTTTTAAAACCTCTTCGGCAATTTGTAACTGTTTTTCAGAGAGTTTTTCAGGTAAGTTCAAAAACCATTTTTGTAATTCGTCAATATCCATTGCTGCGAGTTCAGCAATGTTTTTTTCATTGATTTTGAAATAAAGGGATTCTTTTGTTAGCCGGCTTCCGCCACATTCCGGGCAGGCAATATGATTCATATATTCTTTGGCCCAGCGTTTCAGTGAAGTGGTATCGTTATTATTATAAGTATTTTGAATGAAGGTGGCTACCCCTTCAAAGTCAATTTTGTAGCTTCGGGTGATGCCCAGCGTTTTACTTTCTACATCAAACTTTTCTTTGCCGCCATACAAAATCATTTCGACAGCAGCTTCGGGAATGTTTTCAAAAGGGTCACTTAATTTGAACTGAAAGCGTTCTGCAATGAGTTCGAGTTGTTTGAAAACCCAGTTGTTTTTATAAGGGCCGTGGGGAGCAATAGCTCCTTGCTTTATCGCCAGTTTTTTATTTGGAATTATTTTATCGACGTTCACTTCGTATAAATGACCAAGACCTTTACAGTTTGGGCACATCCCCTTGGGTGAATTGAATGAAAAATTATTGGGTTCGGGATTGGGGTATGAAATACCGGTTTTGGGACACATCAGTGTTCTGCTGAAATATCGGGCTTCGTCCTCATTCTGTTCAATCACCATCATCACATCATCACCGTGGTACATTGCTGTTTTAATGGCCTCAGTAAGCCGGTTGTCATTATCCTGAGTGCCCGAAAGCTGAAGCCTGTCTATCACAATTTCTATATCGTGTGTTTTATAGCGGTCTGCTTTCATGCCTTTGGTGATGTCCAGCAACTCACCATCAACACGCACTTTGAGAAATCCTTGTTTTGCGATTTGCTCAAAGAGCTCACGGTAATGACCTTTCCGGGAGCGAACCACCGGCGCAAGTACCGTTATTTTTTTATCCCTGAAATCTTCTTTGATCAGTGATTGTATTTGCTCATCTGTATAGCTTACCATTTTTTCACCGGTGTTATAACTGTAAGCATCAGATGCTCTTGCGTAAAGCAACCTCAGGAAATCATAAATTTCAGTAATGGTTCCCACAGTAGATCGCGGGCTTTTACTGGTGGTTTTTTGTTCAATGGCTATAACAGGGGAGAGCCCGTCAATTTTATCTACATCGGGGCGTTCCAATCCTCCCAGAAACTGACGAGCATATGCTGAAAAGGTTTCTATATAGCGCCTTTGCCCTTCGGCATAAATGGTATCAAAAGCAAGCGAGGACTTTCCGCTGCCGGAAAGTCCTGTAATTACAACTAATTTTTCTCTCGGAATTTTAACATCAATATTCTTGAGGTTGTGGACGCGAGCCCCTAAAACCTCAATAAAATCGTCATTTTTTGTCATAACCGCAAAGATACTTATTTCGCTTCAAATTTCAGCATGACAATACTTTTGACTCTGTTAATTTATTGTTAGGAATAGAGCTAAGGTTAAACTTCGATCTCGCGGGTGAGAAAATTATAAAATGAAGTTGTTAAGAAGATAATTACCCCCAGAATAAACGAAATGGAAAATACAGCTATGATGCTTTCCAATTCAAGTAGTATGTACATAATGGGAAGTAAAACCCCGGCTCCCACAAAACATATAAAAAGAGCATAAATATAATTGACCATTTTTGGCAATTTCTGTGCGGCAAATGTCTGGAACTGATGTAATTTCGGAATAACTTCCTTGTTCATATACTCACCCAGTTTCGACAAAAAAACTTCATTAAAAGAGGAATCTTCAAAGGCTTCACTATCTATTGACTGGGCCAAAGTCATAATTTTATCCTGATGGCGTTCATAAACGGCATCGAGGTCAAGAGCGCTTTTATATGTTGCATACTTGTAACCAAAGTAATACCATAATCCAGAACCACACTTATGTTCCAACCATTTTTCAACAATTGCATTGTCATAATGCCTGGGGTACCTTATGTTTTCTGTGACAACTTTTTCTTTTGGGGACGTTATTAACAATGCTTTAAACTCAAGGTATAAATTTTCTGTGTCCTGATAAGGGTGGTTCTCCTGTAAAAATTCAATGGCAAGTTTTGAGTAACCCCTGTAAAATTCTTTTACTTCAAAAAAGTTAAGGTTTGCATATTCTTCATCCAGATAGGGTTTTAGTCCGGGGAGCCACATTTTAGAGCGGTAAAGCAAGTCGATGATAGACCTGAAATTATGCATTTTTTGAGTGTATTTATCAAGGTCTGAAACAATACTGTTTCTGGTATTTCTCAAATTAATGACGATGGTAGCCAGATAGAACATTATTGCAACAGCAACAAGACCACTAATGGTGATGATGATATTTAAAATACCTTCGAGTACTGTTATGAAATTGGGATCAGAAGTGGTCTTGTTCCACAAAAAATAAAACAGGGCTATAGAGAACAAGCCGCTCACAAAAAGCGGAAGTAAACCATATATATCTTTGAAAAAAGATTTATTACCCATGCATTTTTAAATGCAGTAAATCTTGAGGAGGAATAATAACAGTCTTTTATAGAATGTATATTATTTTGCTTTCTTTTCTTTTATAAAGAGTGCACACGAGCAGTTTGTTAAGACGCATTATATTGAAAGTTAGCAGCTTAAAAAACTTTAAATTATCTTATGCAAACTCAGTAAAAGACGGTCCCCAATAGTCTTTCTGCGTTAGTTTTTCAATTTAGTTACTAGTTAACAAGCCTGCTAATTTACATAAAATTCTTACAGAAAGTAGTAAAATACCTACAAAATAACAAAATATGGTATTTTCTTATACTTTTTCCTTATTAAATGGTCTTAAGTTATTGTTTGAACAATAAAGATACTGAGAGGTATTTTAAGTGAAAAGGAGATTGTCTATTTCCTTTCTTTTTTTATTGCAAAAAGGGATTAACTCTGCGAAAAACAGCGTGAATTCGTTTTCAAAGTCATCATAGTGCAACTCCAGTTCTTCGACGGCAAAGTTCATTTTTGATTTGTTTTGTGTTCGGTAATTCATTTGGAATAAAATTTTACCAATTCCCGGAATAGTGGCATAACTCAAAAGCCAATTGTCTGAAATCATATGGGGCATCATTTTTTGGATACGGAGTGGTAATATGTGATAGTGATTGTGCAAAAGGTTATAAAAGTTTTCTACAAATGTTGTTAAAGGAACTTTAGAGTATTGGTTCCAGTTTTTTGCCAGAAAATGATCATAGAGGATGTCCACAATGATACCGCTGTAATGCCCATAATTTTTGTGAAGTCTTTTAGTGCTCTGTCTCACAATGGGGTGGGCATCAGTAAAGGTGTCAATTTCGCGATGAAGCAAAATCCCTTTTTGAATGCCCGGCGGAAATTTCAGGTATTGTTTTCCCTTAATCCCATCTGCAATAAAATTGCCGATAATGATTTCTTCATCGGTTCCTGAAAGATAGATATGGGCCAAAAAATTCATGTAGCCAATTTACAAAATAGCAATGAAGTATTCCCGTTATGGAATCGTATATTTGTATAAAAGTTTCATTAATACCCATTTAAATTTAGCAATAAATATGACTTTAATAAAATCAATTTCCGGAATAAGGGGCACCATTGGAGGGGCCGTGGGAGAAAACTTAACACCCATTGATGTCGTTAAATATGCCGCCGCTTATGGCAGCTGGATCAAACAACAACGCAGCAAAGAAAATTACAGGGTAGTTGTGGGGAGAGATGCCCGCATTTCAGGTGAGATGGTTCAGGAATTGGTTATGCAGACCCTTGTAGGAATGGGTATTCACGTTGTGGATTTGGGGTTGTCAACTACGCCCACAGTTGAAATTGCTGTGACAGCTGAGCATGCTGACGGTGGTATTATCCTCACAGCAAGCCACAATCCCAAACAGTGGAATGCACTAAAATTATTAAACCACAAAGGCGAATTTTTAGACGATACCCAAGGAAAAAAAATACTGGCTTTTGCAGAAAGTGAAGACTTCATATTTGCCGAAGTGGATGACCTGGGGGAAGTGAATAAAAATGATGCTTATATTGATATACACATTGACGAAGTGCTGGATTTGGAACTCGTAAATGAAGAAGCGATTAAAGATGCAAACTTTAAAGTGGTCGTGGATGCTGTAAATTCAACAGGGGGGATTGCCATTCCTTTATTGCTGGAACGTCTGGGTGTTCACGTTGTCAAACTCTATTGTACACCCAATGGTAACTTTCCGCATAACCCGGAGCCTTTAAAGGAACACCTTGGTGAAATTTCAAAATTGGTGGTAGAGGAAAAAGCTGATCTCGGTATAGTCGTTGACCCTGATGTAGATCGCCTGGCTTTTATATCTGAAAACGGGGAGATGTTTGGAGAAGAATATACGCTGGTAGCTTGTGCTGATTATGTTTTAAGCAAGAAACCCGGTAACACTGTTTCAAATATGTCATCATCGCGTGCTTTACGTGATATTACCGAAAAACACGGCGGGACTTACCGTGCAAGTGCAGTGGGTGAAGTGAATGTGGTTAAAATGATGAAAGATACTCATGCTGTAATAGGTGGTGAAGGCAACGGTGGCATTATATATCCTGACTCACATTATGGAAGGGATGCCCTCGTAGGAGTTGCATTATTCTTGAGTTTACTGGCTGAAAAGAAGATGGAGGTGAGTGAGTTGCGTGCATCATACCCTTCTTACTTTATGAGCAAGAAAAAAATTGAATTAACACCCCAACTCGACGTTGATGCTTTGCTTGAAAAAATGGAAAAAAAATATACTTCTGAAAATATCACCACAGTTGATGGCGTGAAAATCGATTTTCCTGAAAATTGGGTACACCTGCGAAAGTCAAATACAGAGCCCATTATAAGAATTTATACCGAAGCAAAATCTCAGGAAAAAGCAGATGAATTGGCGAACCGGTTCATTGCCGAAATAAAGGATATTGCCGGTTTATAGATTATGGCTTGACTCTGTGCTTATATCGTTTATGGGTCCAGAAGTAAAACTCGGGTGCTTCCAGGATTTGCTTTTCGACTTTACGAATAAAAGCATCAGATATTTCATAATCAGGTATGGATTTCACATCCTCAGACATAACTTCAAAGGTCGCTTCATAGTAGCCTCTTTTGACTCGTTTAACTTTAAGGAAGATAACGTTCATATCAAATCGCTTGGCGAGCATTTCAGCACCCGTATGAATAGGTACCGTAACACCCATAAATGTCCCCCAATGATGCGCTTTGCCTGCTTTGGGTGACTGGTCTCCTGCAAATCCATAGACACAAAGCCTGTTTTCTTTGTGATTCTTTTCAATAACGTTAATGGTTTCTTTGGTAGTGATGAGATAAGCTTTAAATTTTGAACGAATGTCTTTCACAAGTTTATCAAAATAAGGATTTGTAATTTTTTTATAAATGGCAAAACCATCAAAAGTGATATATTTATTCATCGAGATCACCCATTCATAACTTGCATAATGGGCGCATAAAAGGGCAATGCTTTTTCCTTTTTTCTCGAGGTTTTGATACACTTCCAGATTGGTATATTGAAAGTGCTTGTCCATTTCCTTTTGTGAAATGGTCATCGTTTTGATCATTTCCAAAAACATATCACACAAGTGTTGAAATGATTTTTTTTCAATTTTGAGCCGTTCTTCATTGGAAAGGTGTGGAAGAGCCAACGCAAGGTTTTCCCGGACTGTTTTTTTTCTGTACCCTATAATGTAGTACATCAAAACATAGACTCCGTCAGACAGCAGATACAATAAGCGGAACGGCAAAATGGAAATCAACCAGAGGATAGGATAGGTAATAAGGTAAAGCACTAATTTCATGCAGCGTCTTTTGTGCAAATATAAGTTTTATTTTAAGCTTGATGTTCTTAGTATTTTCCTAAATTTTTACTGAGAAACCCAAGGCTTCATTAGAATTGTTTATTTTCGTGTAAACTTAAAAACCAGAATTCTTTATGGGTAGTATAAGTATTATCACCATTATGATTATTGCGGCAAATGTGATTATATCTATGAAAGGATTTAATGATTATGCCTTTTTTGAAAAATATAAATTCAACATAGCTGCTATTCGTAAAGGTGAATATTTCCGGCTGTTTTCATCAGCTTTTTTACATGTAAACTGGACCCACTTGTTCTTTAATATGTTTACGCTTTTTTTCTTTGCTGAAGTGGTGTTGCATTCAGTGGGTACTACGGCATTCCTTATTATTTATATCGTAAGCTTTCTTGCCGGAAACGCGCTTTCATATAATTTTCATAAAAATGAATATTACTACAGCGCGGTAGGAGCAAGTGGTGCTGTTACGGGTATTCTTTATTCGGCAATATTGTTTTATCCTGATATGGGCTTGTATTTATTCTTTATCCCCATAGCAATACCGGCGTGGATTTTTGGGATATTATACTTATTTTATTCTATTTATGGAATGAAAAAGCAATTGGGTAATATTGGCCACGATGCACACTTTGGTGGAGCTGTTGCAGGCTATATTCTCACGCTGGCTTTTGCGCCTTTTCTTTTTCAGGAACAAATGTGGATTATTATTTTGCTGGCCATTCCCATTGTGATACTTTTTCTAATGCAACGTTCTGGAAATTTAGATAATGGCACATAAATTGCCTTTTATTAAGATGAAACCTAATACAATCAATTATGAAAAAATCAATTATAGTAGTGCTTTTTGCACTTGCGATTTCCCAAACTTCAGCACAGGAAAAGTTACAATCACTGGTAAGTGTCCAGGGGGAAGGAATCGTAAAAGTGGTTCCTGATCAGGTAAGTATCAGGATGAGCGTTGAAACTGAAGGTGATGATGCACGGCAGGTCAAACTTTCAAATGACACAACAGTTGACGGAGTCTTAAAGTATCTGAAAGGGCAGGGCCTTGACTCAAAAGACATCCAGACACAGTATGTCAATTTGAGCAAGAATTATGATTACAGTAAAAAAACATACAATTATAAGGCCACACAAACCATTACGGTCCTGGTGCGTGATCTCAAAAAATATGATACCCTGGTCACAGGACTTTTAAATCAGGGTATCAACAGGATTGACGGAATTTCTTTTGGGGCTAAAAACATGGAAGCATTAAAGTCACAGGCACGAATAAAAGCAGTTGAAAATGCAAAACAAAAGGCAGAGGAATATGCCGGAGTACTGAATCAGAAAATTGGAAAAGCTGTTCAAATTAGCGAAGCATCACAAGCGCAAATGCCTTCACCCGGTTACAGGGGAGCTTTAGTGAATATGGAAGCAGGTGATGCCTCAGGCGAAACACTGGCTTTAGGCGAAATGTCAGTCAAAGCCGAAATCAATGTGAGCTTTGAACTTTTCTAATAGAGCAACATTATGGTTTAAGTTTTTATAGAGGTGGGTTGCTTTGCTTTTGTATGAGCTCACCCACTTTTTGTCCAAGTGCCTGACCTCTTACGTTTTTAGCTACAATAACACCATTTTCATCGAGAATGTATGTAGCAGGAATAGACCTTACACCATATTTTCTTGCAATAGGGTCGTTCCAGAACTGAAGGTTTGACACATGATACCAGTCCATTTTGTCATCTTTGATGGCGTTGAGCCATTTTTCACGTTCACCGGGACGATCTAAAGATACACTTATGATGTTAAAGCCTTGATCTTTGTATTGATTGTGAACTCTTACCACATTAGGGTTTTCAATTCGGCACGGTCTGCACCATGACGCCCAGAAATCAATTAAAGTAACTTTGCCCATAGCCTCATTCAATGATAATTGATCACCCTCAGGGGTTGGACCCGAGAAATCAGGGGCGGTATTGCCAACTTCTGCCGTGCTGAGCATTTCCAGATTTGTCTCTACCAGACGTGTAAATACGTTTTCAGGAATATTTGCATTGCGTTTGCTCATAAGTGCTTCCACTTCATCTTTTTTAAGTTCCCTTTTGGAAATCATTTCATTTAACATCATCATCGCAATCACAGAGTTGATGTTTTTTTCAATAAATTCTTTTTTGTAGACTTTCTCTTCATTGGAGATAACAGCAGCTTCAGTCTGTAATTGTACAACCTCAGCATTGGCCATATTTTTTCTGGCTTCGTTTAAAGCTTCCATATTATCCTTTTTCCTTCGGTCATATTCAAGTATGTCATTTTTGAATGAAAGGAACAATGCATTTTCTTTACCACCTTCAAAAGTAGATTCATATAAATTGGCCATATCAAATTCAGCATTGATGTCTTCATCTTGCTGAAAAAATATGAGCGTGGTGTTAAGGTTTCTAAAATTGAGCAACCCTACTTCAGGATATTTCAGTTTTTCAAGTTCAAATGAAAAGGCTTCGTCCTGAACAGCAATTGTATCTACATCAAAGGGCTGATTGTTCCCATCAACTTTTTGAAAATAGATCTTTGAACCGTTTGCAGCACCGGGTATTTTGCCGGTGAACTGTATAGTATCTTTACCATTGTCTTGACATCCCAAAAGGCTGAAGAGAAGGATGGCTGATATTAGTAATCTCATAATTATTTATTTTCAGCAAATTTATTGATTACTAGAGGATATTCTATTAAAAAAATATAAAAATTTGTTTGGAATGAAGAAAAAGCTCGGCCTGTTTTTAGTCATCTTGGTTTTTGACCGTCAGGGTTTCTGACCTGAATTTGTTTTTTCCAAAATCTAGTGTGCGAATGGGGAATGGAATATTGATATCATGTTCATTGTATGCTTTCTTAATGGCTAAAATAGCAATACTTTTTTTAGCTGACATTTCTCTTTGGTCTGTTGCATCTACCCAAAATCTTACTACAAAGTTTATGGAACTGTCGCCAAATTCAGTAAAGAAAAGCTCAATTTCTTCATTGTTTTTTTGTTCAAAATGTTCAGCAATAACTTTCATTGTAAGTTCTTTTACAAACTCGAGATCACTTTCATAACCAAGACCCACCGGCAGAATTATACGTGCACGGGTAGTTCTGGAGTAATTTTTAAAAGGGGCTTCGACTATTTTTGAGTTTGGAATCAATACCAGGTTATTCTCTGGCTGAAGAATAGTAACGTTTCTTAAGTTAATGTCAATTACCCTTCCTGAATAATCGTTTGATTCAATCCAGTCCCCAATTTGGATATTTGGTAAAAAGGATAAAATGACACCTGAAAAAGTATTATTTAAAGTACCCTGCAGTGCCAGACCAATTGCCAGACCAATTAAACCGGCACCTGCAAGAACAGAAGTCAATACTTTATCCAAGTCTAGAATGCCTAGCGAGATAAAAAAACCTATAATAACAATTATGATAAAAGAGGTTCTGGCTATAATCCTTTTAATGGATTCTTGCCCGGTGCGATTCAATAAATACTTACTGATTAGCTTACCTGTATATTTACCGATATACCAGAATATGATAAATACAATAATCGCAATTAAAAAATTAGGAACTTTGAGGATGATGGCCTCTCCCCAGCCTGAAAGTTTCTCTAATAGTTTTTCTGCTGCTTTTGTTATATCAAAATTGTTGAACATGTTTATTTAAAGGATGTATAGTGATTGAGTAACTTAGTTTTTATTCTGCTAATAAACTATACTTTAGGATGATTGTCTGAAGATTTCATCCTCCAGGCATCTAACATCCATGTGGTTTTTTCAAGCTCTCGTATGTATGCACCTATCATGTCAATGGTACCTTCATCTTTTGCTTCATCAGCTACATCTACAACTTTTCGCATTTGTTTCAAAAGGGTAGCGTGGTCTTCGATAAGTGTGTCAATCATTGTGACATCATCCAGGTTTGCTTTTGATTCTTTAATGTTAGACATTTTCAGATATTCACTCAAGTTGCTTGTGGGCTGGTATCTTAATGTGAGAATGCGTTCTGCAATTTCATCAACCTTGAGTTTGGTGTCGTCATACATTTCTTCAAACTTTATATGAAGGTCAAAAAAACTTTTACCGACTATGTTCCAATGGAAGTTTCGTAATTTTTGATAGTATAAATGAAAATCTGCCAAAAGAATATTGAGTTCATTTACGGTATTATTTGTTTTTTTCTTGTCTAAATTCAGGTAATTCATTGTTTTTTCAGTTTTTTAGTTATTTCATAAAATTACATCCAATTTTAACATTTTGCAAACCTTGCAGGGTCTTTAATAGAAGTTTAACGACTATAAGAATAAGGACTCCTCCTTTTCAGATTATATGTTTATGTGTCATTCGCAAGCCTGTTTCTTATGAACTCAATTTTTGTTTTTCCATGAGGTTTTGCCTTGCCATTTTCGTCCAGGCCTACCATAACAATGCGCTCTATTGTTATAATGCTTTCACGGGTCATAATATTGCGCACCTCACAACAAAGGGTGAGTGACGCAGCACCAAACTTGACGACATCAAGACCAATTTCAATAATGTCGCCCTCTTTAGCAGAACTTTTAAAATCAATCTCACTCATAAACTTGGTGACTGTCTTTGGGTTTTCAAGTTGGATGATGGCATATAATGCTGCTTCTTCATCAATCCACTCAAGAAGCCTGCCGCCAAACAAAGTTCCGTTTGGATTAAGATCTTGAGGTTTAATCCATTTTCTGGTGTGAAATCTCATTGTGTTGTTTTATGAATGGTTTTTGGAAGATATTCTCTGAATTTACTCACTCCTGTCAGGATACCATTCCAGGCGTAATACTTCTACTTCAGGTGTCTTTTCACGCACCTGTTTTTCAAAAGAATCTACATCACTGAAACCCTCAGAGCCTCTAAAGTGATAGGGGACTACTGTTTTTGGTTTGAAGTCTGAAACTGCTGATGCAGCTTTATCTACGGTCATCGTGTAAGGAAGGTTCATACACACAAAAGCGAGGTCAATGTTTTGAAGGTTTCGCATTTCCGGAATATCTTCTGTATCTCCAGAAATGTAAACCCGATAGGAGTTTTTTTCAAGAACATAGCCATTGCCGCGTCCCTTAGGGTGAAAGTTAAGTGCTTCTTCTCGTAAATTATACATCGGGATGGCAGTGATGCTCATACCCATAATATTTTTCGTTTCATCGTTTGCCATAACAATAAGATTTTCCTTGCTAAAATCTTCGGGAAGTAAATCTGCTACCGATTGCGGCAGGATTATTTTTGTATTGTCTGTTTTAACGGCTTTGAGCGTTTCAGGGTGAAAGTGATCACCATGCTGATGGGTGATTAAAATAAGGTTTGGAGCTTTCTTTCCCTCAAAACCTTCTTTTCCTCCAACGGGATCTGCATAAACAACGGTGTCATCCCAATCTAAAACCATACTACCGTGAGAAATGGGAAGTATCTCCGGTCCTTGAGCTTCTGTATTATTTAAGGAAATTTCAGTGTCTACCTGAACCTCTTGCTTCTTTTCAGTATTGTTTTTACAGGCAAATAAAATGGGTACAAAGGAAATGAGAAATAGTACTTTTAGTTTCATGATCTTAGCATTTTGGTTTGAAACGTTAAAGTACAATAAGTTATCCAAAACAAATGTTAACTATCCCATAAAATCAATAACAAGGTAAGCTAAGAGCTTTCCCGTTTGTTTTTCTGCATCGGTTCCGGGATGAGGAGCTGCCTCACAAAGATGGAGGTAAGCAACATTGCTGTTATTTGAAAAAAAGGAGACAAACCTTCGGGTATCATTGACCGAAAATCCACTGGGCGTTTTTGCGCTGCTGGGAATACTTTGAACGGCATCAAGATCCAGTTCAAGGCCAAATTTGTTATTGCCCATAAAATCTTCTGCATCGGCCAGTGCCTGTTCAAAAGGTTTTGTGAGTGTTAATTTGATTTGCTCAAAAAGAATATAATGTATGTTTTCTTTGCTTTCGTGTAAACGGTCAAACAGTGATTGTGAAGAATAATTTTTATGCAAACCAAAAATAAAATAATGCTTTAAAAACCCTTGCTCATAAGCACACGAAAAACCGTTGCCGCTATGGCGGTTTTTTGTATTCCTGAAATCTGAATGCGCATCAAAATTGACGACACTAACCGGTTTTTTTAATGCCAGGGAGGTGCCTTTAATATTTCCATAACTGTTGTTATGACCGCCACCTATGATAACTGGTGTTTTACCGGCCTGAACGATGTGCTCAATAACAGTTGCAACCTTTATATCAATCTGATTTACTATTTTACTAAGCTCTTCATAATAATGTTCTTCCTCTTTATCCAGGGTTTCAGCTGCTTTCATTTCTGTTTTGCAGTTAATTTCACCTAAAACAACGAGGTTTTCCGGGTTTGTATAAATGTTTGCCTGCATGTTCAACAAGGCTTTGAGACATGCATTCCAGGCATTTGAGGTTCCGGCTATACCGCGATTTGCTCTCACGCCCACATCTTCCGGAATCCCCAGTAATACATATTGCGCCGAAGAAGTATTGAGATCCTGAAGGTTATTGATTGTAACGACAGATTCACCAAATTTTGTTTCACCGGGTCTTTTATTAATGAATTTTTTGAGTGTTTCTTCTTTATAAGGAATGTAGAAGTCCATAAATCAGTTTGAAGCTTTCTTGAATATTTGTTTTTTAAGTCACGTAATGTTAACACTATTATTTCAAAATATAAAATCTCAGGAAGTACAATTTTACTTGTTTAAATACAACCAATCAATAAAGAGTTCATAGTCAGGATGGTTGAGGTTTAAAACATAATAATACACTCCTGCAGGAACGGGACCCTCATAGAGTAAACCTTCATTTGCATTTCCATCCCAAAAACCGGTGTTGTTGTTTCCCCTGAAAATAAGGTTTCCGTTTCGTGTATAAATTAAAATTTCATGGTCAGGAAAGATGTCTAATAAACCTTTTATTTCAAAATAATCATTGATGTTGTCGTTGTTGGGTGAAAAGCCTTCGGGGATGTTGGGCGGGCAGTCTTTAGTGGAGATGTAAAAACTCGCAATTCTGAAACAGGTTTCATTTTCAAGCCTCACATAAATAATTTGGGGATTAGCAACACTTTCATAGACATCAGGAAAGGAAATGGGATTATTCAAGCTGAGTGCATCATCATAAGAAATATAAAAGGTTATTTCGTCTCCGGGTGCCGTGCTTATATTCTCATTTTGTTCAGTTAAATCAAAAAGGGCATAACCAAACCCTTCATTGCAAACCTCAAGATTATCAAGATTGCCAATTTCGGGAATGCTAAAAATAGTTACTGTTGTAATAAATGTGTTATTTGTTTCATCAAGTTCTTCAACAACTCCGGTGCCGTCTCCAAGATCGTCCACAATTAATGTAAGTTCAAAAACATCTGCTATATTATCTGTGATTTCGATTTCTTTGGTCATTGAAATCTGTCCCCCCACTGGTATTGTAACCGGGGTTATGTCTGTAGCAATCAAAGCGTTATCTATATATAAAGCAATGGGGGTCTGCGAGGGAAGCGGCCCGGTTCCGTTAGTATTGTAAACATTAAATTCAATCAACAGGTTCCGTTGTCTGCAGGCATTCAGGTTGTTTGTGATTTCAATAGTGGCATCAGGTAGCGGGCAGATAACCACTTCTATAGTAAAACTACCTGTCACAAAGCAATCACCGTTGTCCACCCTTACATAAATGGTTTGAGGATTAGAAATATTAATATAGTCTTCAGGTGTTGAAATTGGGTTTTGGTTGTTTTCAGCATCTTCTTCAGAAAGGTGAAATGTGATGGTGTTTGACGGATCAATTTGTTGTGTTGAGAGCGTTAAATCAAATGATTCATTACCTAATGCTTCACATTTTTCCTGGTCTGTGAGTCCGGGTATTTCAGGAAAGAGAAGCAAAATAATATCAACACTGTCTTCATTGTTTGTTTCATCAATTTCAGTTACGATACCGGTTCCATTTCCGGTGTCATCAACTGCAATTCTCAATTCAAATTCCGGTGTGATAGAAAGAGGTACTGTCAAGGTTATGGTTTGTGATTCAGACCCGCCTATAGAAATTTCATTTTGTGTGAAAGCAGTATCCAGCAGAGTAGTGTTTGCATAAAAAGCAATGGGGGTATTTGCGGGAAGTACATCAGTACTGTTAACATTGTAAACTGTATATTCAAGGAAAATCTCACGGTTACCGCATTCTTCACCGGCGGTTATCTGATCAATTTCAACAGTGGCGTCAGGCAACTGACTGTTTAGAACGGTCACGATATTGTTGATCATTACAAAATCCTGTCCGGAAGTCAGGCTTATGGTAGCGCTTGTATCACCAATCTGGATGTTGTTCTGGATGTTGTAAAAGTCAATATCCATATTCCAGAGTTCACTGCTGTTTGTAAAACTGTTGGTGCTGTTAAAAGCGTTGTTTGAAGGATTTAAAGGGGGGTTACTAATGATGTTTCCATTGACCTGCAAGGTTTCATTAACTGCGATAGAAGAATCACCTTCCCAGGCCAGAAAGCCTATTTTTGCACCCTGATTGTCAATAACATTCAGGTTTTCAAGTTCAATGGAAAGCGATGTATTATTTACGGAAACACTTTCAAGTCCGTCATACACATTGAGTTGGTTAAGCGGTAAATCAGGGTCTTCATATACAATAACAATAGACCATCCTGCAAAGTTAGTTCCAGAGGGACAATAAGGAGGGATTACATTAGTTAAATCAAGATCAGACAAGGTATAAACACCATTTCCTGTGTTCTGTAGCAGCGAAGTCACATTGGCAAAAGCGGCAAAAAAAACACGTTCTGTGTCAATGGCATCACTAAACATGCGTTCTGCAACAATGGGAGTGCTGTTAAGTTCAACTTCAAAATCACCATTTCCTGAACCCGCCCAGTAAAGATATGCGGCAACAATGGTTTGAGAAGTATCAAACTGAAGCGTGGCAGCTGATGCTGTTAAAATTTCACAAGGAACCCCGCTTCCGTTTTCCTGAAGGTTCATAGTGTTGCCGATTGCAATATAGTCATACCTCCCGTTAAACTGTTCATACAATTCAATATCCTGAGCCTGGATTGAAAAAATACAAGCAGGAAAGAATAGCAAAGCAGAAACAATAAGTAAAGATACTCTCATTGAAATGATTTTGTGAAAATTTAAAGATACAAAAATCTTTAGCCGGAAAGTTTATCCCACAAAAAAAGTCCCTGCTTTCACAGAGACTTGTATTTTGGGTGGAAGACCGGTTTCTATTTTGCGACGTTTTTAATATATATATATTGATTATCAGTCTTTTATGTGTTGTTGATTTGGAGTTTTGGGTTTGTTTTGCCCCAAATCTGCCCCGGTGCCGGACTTCTTTTTTTTATCGAGAAGCCGCTGTAAATCATTGAACAGCTCGCTTTGTTGATCATCTGTCAATTTTACTATGATGTAATTAGCCTTTCTCATCGACAATTTTTTTTATTTTTTCTTTGATGGCGGGACGCTCCAGGTAGATCAACATGAGCTCTTGAAAGCGGTCAATATTTTCTTTGTAATAATCTTTACCTGGTTCATTAACAAAATTTAACGCTTCGGTTGTCAGCATTTCACCTTCTCCGGTGATGAGCCAGTTTAAATTTACATCCGGGAACTCGCATACTATTTTCGGTAATATGTCTGACCCCACATTTCCATTTGCCCTTATCATTTTTCCTATATAATTTTTTCCTAATCCCAAACGCTGGTCAAAACCGCTTAAAGACAGGTCGTAGTGCTTAATTAACTGCTCGATTCTATGTATGATTTTATTAGGCATAGGGAAAATAGTTTGTCAATTATTTTGTAGTGCGGAAAATAGTATGTAATATTGCGATACAAAACAATTACAGAAACAGTACAAAAATAATACATAAGCACCAAGCCTGCAATAATATAAATGTATGATTAGCAAAACCGAAAAAAAGACGATTGTCAAAGCTGTTGGAAAGCCATATACCACCAAGATTTTTGAGTGGCTTAAGGAAAAGGATATTCAGCGTCCGGATGGGCAACTTTATACCAAGACAAATATTTCACATGTGCTAAACGGCATCAGGGAAAATATTCTTCTCGAGGGGCATATTGTGACGTGTGCAGCTCATTTTGCCTTAAAATTAAAAAAAGATCAAAAGAAAAAAGAAGCCGCGTTGGAAACCATCAAACAGGCAGTATAAAAAATGCCGGAGCGGCAACTCCGGCAAAAAACATAATAATTAACCTTTAAATCTATAATTACTATGCATCGCAAAATTACAACATTTTCAGAAAAAGACAATCATATCGTGGCGGGACTTCAGGAAAACGACAACATCGAGTTTTATGGCATTAAGGCCACCCGCGAAGTGCGTTATTTAATGAATGGCAAAACATATCAATGGCGCTCACTGCCCAAAGAGGCTTTTGCATTGCTTTTTAACGCTTACCAAAAGGACGAAAAAGCAAAAGAACTGCTCAACCGTGAAAGCCCCAATTTAATCAGGCAGGTAGAATTATATGCATACTATATGTATGGTGACCTTGATCATAAAGCAGATCTTCAAAATGGCTATTTGCAACAAAATGAAAACTTCAGGCACAGTAAGAAATGCATTTCACGCCTTTTTTCACGCAAAAAATTTAAAGTGGGAAGCAAGAAGCTCAACCAGCGCGACATCACCATCATCGATATGATTGCCCTTGATGCCCTTGACACCGAGATAGCCCACCGCCTGGGCGTTACCACTTCAACACTGGGTTTTCATAAAAAGAACCTCTTTATCAAGCTTGATTGTCAAACCAAAACCGGCGTGCTCTACAAAGCTATGCGCTCAAAACTTATTAACTAATGGAAGCCATTAAAGCCCTTGACAGCAAAATAAACCTGATCAACGCCAGCCGGGAGCAGGTAATGACCCACCACGTTTTTACAGACGACGACCGCGAAATTTTAATTCCCTTTTATGATAGACAAATTGAAAAATATGAACGACAACGAACCGAGCTTATCAACTCAATTGAAGTTCATGACCCAATATTTGAGAACCCTTCAAAAATGCAAAATCAGGAAAAGTGAAAAACAATTTCAAGATCATATCAATCAAATTAAAGCTGCTGCTAGGGAAGTTAAAAAGCTGGAACAGCAACTCAACGCCACCGTTGCCGGTGAAATCAAAAAACGCTACAGACATGGAAAAAGAGCACCTGAAAAAACTTATTGACACCTTTAAACAGGCGGAAGTAATTGAAAATATTATAGAAGACTTAAACAAGGCCGCTCAAGCTGCTCTTGAATTAGATCACGGCATAAAAATTACTGTTGAAACTCAGGTAAAAATTCTTCCTGAAAAGAAGAAAAAAATTGAATGCGATAATTTTTTTGAACTTCTAGGCAATGAAATGCAGTATGTAAACGAAATACGCGAAGCCAAAAAAAATGAACTCAATATTGAGCTTAACCTTGACGACCGTGCTTCAATGAAGGTGATGGATGAACTCATCAGGGTTATGGGTGAGAGAAAAGCAGCTTTATTAAAAAAAATAGATTCATTAAAATAAAACCAACCATAATAAATGATTACCGAAAACTCCATTGACCAGATTCGCAACGCCGACATATTTCAAGTGATATCGCATTTTGTGGAGCTTCGCAAAGCGGGAGCCAACTACAAAGGCTTAAGCCCTTTTGCCAATGAAAAGACCCCCAGTTTTATGGTGTCTCCCGCAAAAGGGATTTTTAAGTGTTTTTCTTCCGGGAACGGGGGTGATGCTATTAAGTTTGTGATGCTTCTTAAAAACGTGGAGTTTATTGAGGCGGTGAAAATTATTGCAGAAATATGCCACATCACCCTGGAGGAAGAAGCCCTTACTGAAGATCAGGTAAAACACAAAAACCGCCGGCAATCTCTTTATGAACTCACTGATAAAGTTGCCAGCCGCTATGTTAATGAGCTGCGCAAGCAGGAACCCACCCACTGGGCAAAAAAGATGCTGCACGAGCGCGGGTATAATGAAGATATTTTGCTTGACTTTCAAGTGGGGTATGCGCCTGCAGATCACAACTATTTGAGCAAGCCCCTTATCGAAAAAGCCCTGGTCTCACAAGCCAAAAGTGCCGGCATCATCAAGGTAAAGGACAACCGCACCTATGATTTCTTTTATGACCGCATCATCTTCCCGGTGCAGGATGAGCGCGGGCGCGTGGTGGGCTATGGCGGCCGCAGAAATAATACTGAAGAAGCTGAAAAATTTCCAAAATATATTAACTCCCCTGAAAGTGAGCTCTTCAACAAAAGCACGGTGCTTTATGGTTTGTTTCAAGCGAAGCAAACCATCTCCAAAGAGCGAAAAGCCGTGCTTGTTGAGGGCTATACTGATGTGATATCGCTTCACAAAGCTGGGTGTGAGATTGCTGTTTCTACAAGCGGGACGGCCTTGACCAAAGAGCAAACCAAGCTTTTGAGCCGCTATACAGACACGGTAGTCATCTTTCGTGATGGTGATGCTGCAGGCAAAAAAGCTGCCCTGCGCGACATTGATATTTGCCTGGCTTCGGGACTGCGCACCTTGGTGGTATTGTGCCCCAATGGAGAGGACCCAGACTCGCTTTCGCGTAAGCAAAACATCAACGATTTCTTAAACGAAAATGCCAAGGACGGTGTGCTGTGGAAAGCAGAAGAGTTGCTGGTGGCGTCTGCAAACGACCCCATGGCAAAGGCAAGCGCGATTGAGCAAATTGCTGAAATGCTGGCACAGTTGACCAATGATATATCGCGCAATGAATATTTAAAGCAGGTGGCCAAGTCTGCAAAGGTGAAGCAACTTGAGATCAAGCAAGCCATTGATATCATATATGAGAAGGCAAAACAAAAGCTTACAGCCGGCAACGGCCAAATCAAGGATGCAGAGATACTGAACCTGCCTGAAGGCGCGAGTTGGGAGGACTTTAAAAACTTCCGGTTTGTGGCCAGTGGCAATGCTTTTTATTTTCAAGGGAAAAACGGTTTTTTTCGAGGCACCAACTTTTTGTGCACGGCTTTATTTCACATTTATGGAAAGAGTGACAACAAGCGCTTGTGTGAGCTGATCAATACAGACGGCCAGCAACGCATCATTGATTTTGAAAGCAAGGATTTTGTGAATTTCACCAGCTTTCAGGAAAAATGCATTGATGAAGGGATGTTTATTTTCCTGCCGGAAGTGCAGACACACCATTTTAAACTCATGACACAGCGTGTGCTGAAGGAGTTTATAATGGCTTATGAATTAAAAACACTGGGCTGGCAGCAGGAGAAGTTTTTTGCTTTTGCAGATGGCGTTTATGTGGATGGGCAATTTAAAGAGGTTAATAAATATGGCATCATTCAGGTTGACGTTGACGGCGATGAAAGTGAGTATCTCGACAAGGTAAAACACTTCTACTCGCCCGCCTTTTCTGAAATTTACAAACACTCGCGCGATGATGATGACCCTTATGAGAATGACCGCGCATTTGTTTATAAGCAATCACCGGTTAGTATTGAAAAATGGATGAAGCAAATGTGCCTGGTCTATGGCAAAAAAGGCAACACCGCCATTGCTTTTGCTTTTGCATCCATCTTCAGGGATTTTATAATGAGTAGGTATCATTTTTTTCCACATTTGTTTCTTACTGGAGAAAAGGGAAGCGGTAAATCCAAATATGGAGATAGTATCGCCAGCTTTTTTACCTATAAACTGGAACCTTTTGACCTGAACGCGGGAACTTTGGTTGGTTTCTACCGCCGTTTAGCACGGATAAAAAATATACCTACTTTTTTAGAAGAATACCACGACAAGATAGATGACAGGATGTTTCAGTCAATCAAAGGTTCTTTTGATGGACGCGGTCGCGAAAAAGGGCAGGCCACTACAGACAACCGCACGGTGATCAGCAAGGTCAACACCAGCTGCATCATTGCCGGGCAGTATTTGAGTTCGCGTGATGACAACTCACTTACCATAAGAAGTGTTATTGAACATTTTATCAAGCCGCAAGAGGCCTTTAGTGATGAAAGAATTGCCAACTATAATGCGCTAAAAAGCTGGGAAGAGCAAGGCTTGAGCAGTTTGATACTCGATGTGCTCAAGTACCGAAAGATAATGGAGGCAAATTTTCACAAAACCTTTGCAGACCTGAGCGTAAAGCTAAAAAACGACCTTAAAAATATGGACTATGAGGAGCGTATGCTGGGCAACTACAACGCCCTGCTGAGCGTGATCAAGGTGTTGCTGCCTTACTTTGAGTTTCCCTTTACCTGGGAAGAGCTCTACAAGCAATTTAAAGAAGCCATTATTGACACCAGCGACCTGATTACTGAAAGTGAAGGCCTTGCAGAGTTTTGGCGCGTGTTGCCCAAGCTGGCTAAAGAAGGCCGCATAAGAGACGGCCACGAGTTTGAAATTACCGCAGACACCACGGTCACGGTATCGCCCAAGCGCGGTGTGAAGCAAGTGTTTGAAAACACCACCCATCACAAAATACTCTACCTGCGCCTGCCTATGGTGCACCAGGAATATCACAATGAGGTTTCTCGCCGTGATGGCAGTGAGGTGATTGGTGAAAACACGATGCGCAATTACTTTAAGAGCAAGCGCTATTTCATTGGGCCGGTGAGCAACCGCAGGTTTAAGCATGCGATGAGCAGTTGTTATGCCTTTGATTACACGATGCTGAATGAGCAGGGCATATTGACCCTTGAGCAATTGCCCGATAGGGATGAAGTGACGCCTGCCGGTGCTTTAGCCGGTGACAATGAAGATATGAGCTGGTTAACCGGAAAAAATTAACGCTATGGAAACACTAACACAAACAGAAGAAAAAGTAAAGGTTGTCATACCCATACGCCCGGCGCGTGCGCACGAGCTGGTGGGGCATATGAACGCGCCGCGTGAAGGCTTGATGTATTTTTTAAAGAGCATCAATACCGGAGCTTTTGACGGTCCTTATTTTATCACAGACAGTTTGAACCGCGATGAGTTTAGAACGTGGTATCAAAACGGGATGATCTATGTGGCCGAGAGCCCGCTCACTAATAAAGTAGAAGTAATTATTAACCCTTAAATATTAAATCATGTCAAAAACAAAAAAGAAGTATGAGCTGGTTGTGATCACCACCAGCACCAAAGTAAAAGACAAAACCGCCCGCCGGGTAGAGAAGCGCCGCAGCTCAGGCACTTATGAAACCCGTGAGGAGCTTGATGCTGCCATTGGTAAGCAACAGCAAAAAGAAACCCCACACTTTGAAGTATTGCTGTATGGTGAAGGCAAAACCCTCACTTACAAGAAGCAAGCAAAGAACTACCGTTTGACCACGGCCACACTTGCCGGTGACCTTGCTGATGCCCCTCAGGAAGAAGAATCCCAAGCTGAATAAGATGTGCCTTGCCTACTTATGTTTTTTAACCGCCGGGTTTTGCTTTTCTGCAGTGATCTGGCATAAACAAAAACAAATCGATGAAAAAAACCATCTACATCGCAGGCAAAGTGACCGGGGTAACGGAAGCTGAGTGTTTGACAAAGTTTTGCACTCAGGAAAAAGCTTTAAAAGAGTTGGGATATAACACGGTTAACCCCATTTTATTGGTGGGCAACAGTAATATGCCCTGGCAGGATGCTATGAAAATATGCATCAGGTTCTTAATGACAGCAGATGCCGTGTTTGCATTGCCCTGTGTGGAAACCAGCAAGGGCGCCCAGCTTGAGTTGAAGCTTTGTGGTGAAGTGGGCATCCCTGTCTTTGCGTGTGTTAAAACCTTAAAAAAAGCAATGAAATGAAAATCATCGTCATCATCCTGATTATCATTATGATCTATGCCGCGCTGACGTTTAGGCGGTGAGGTTATGCATTGTAACGCCCGTGGCTATGATTTCGGCGTGGTAAATCCGCAGGATTTCCACATAGAAATCAAGCCAGTAAACAAAAACAGAATATTGAATTAAACACAAACTAAACGCTGAATTATAGCCGATGTTAACTACTGGCACGGTGAATTAAGCAGAAACTTTAATTAAAAAATTATGGCAAAAAAAACGTTTACTTATTCAGATTTAATAGATGGATTAGGAAAAATAGTTGATGAAGGTGAAATGCTCTTACGAGTTGAAAACGACATCATTTATATAGATAGAAACGAATTTTATCTCCAACAAATAAACAAGATTCAAAGACTACTTCAATTGTATAGCGAATGTGATTGGTGGATAAAACCATCTAACACTTTAAAAGATGGTGTTATGTACAAAATTTACATTTTAACCTATAAGTAGTGCTTGTAGTTAACGGCTCGTGTATGATTTCGGGCGTAAATTAAGAATAAATATTAATTAATAAAAAATAAATTATGAGTAAACAATTAGATTCCAAAAATGCAGAAAATAGCAATGAATTATACACGTTGTTATGTGCAGGCTTTCCAGCAGTTGGCAAAAGTTACCTTTACAACCATTCTAAGCTAAAAGTTTTAGATAGTGATAGTAGTAAGTTTGATAAAGATTTTTTTCCTAAAAATTACATAGACCATATTAAGGCAAATTTGGGTAAAGTAGACATTATACTTATAAGTAGCCACGAAGTTGTAAGAGATGCACTTGTTAAAGAGGGTTTGCACTTTACTTTGGTTTACCCAAATATTGACTTGAAGCAAGAGTTTATAGAAAGGTACAAACAACGAGGAAGCCCAGAAAGCTTTATTAAACTGGTAAGTGAGAACTGGAATGAATGGATAACACAACTGCAAAATCAGAATGGTTGTAAAAAGATTGAATTAAGCACAGGACAATATTTAAAAGACGTTATAGCTTGCACATAACGTAACGCAAGTATGAGTAGTGCGACTTTGGAATACGGAACTTTGAATAAGCACAGAATTAATAATTAAACCTTTTGAGCGATGGTATATATAGGCAAAAACGAATATAAATATGGTAGAATGATAATGAGCCATATGGCGGCTGACACACTTGAAGAACTTCATTTGATGGCTGAAAATATCGGATTATCAAAAAGACACTTTCAAAATAAAGAAGGAAAGCCGCATTACGATGTTTGCAAACAGAATAAGCAAAAAGCGTTGGAACGCGGAGCAATTGAAGTGAATGACCGTGAATTGATACGTTTATTTAGAGCGTTGGCAGAAAAGGTTTAATTATGGCATTTAGAACACTAAACTCGATTTTAAGCACGACAGTAAGCATTACTTATACTTGCTGTTGTGCAATCGTTTTAATGTTGCACAACGGACTAGGTTATAATTCCGTTGCGTAGAAATTCGGCAGAATTTCGGAGTAGGAATTAGAACCGTGTAAGCACACAGAAACTTTAAATAAAACACTAACAAAGCAATGGATTATAACCATTGTTGTAAAACGTTTAAAAATGGGAGAGCTGACCTTAAAAACAAAACCAATATTAAAAACAGAGTTTGAAAAATGGACAGGTGTAATAATTGAATACAGAACAGGAGAAAAAGACGTTAGTTATCAACTACGCATCTTTTTGCCTAACGGTAATTTACATTGTGATACTAGAGTACACACAATAAAACATTGTAAGACTGTGTTTGCAAAATTTATGGAGCAAAAAGGGTTAAAGTGGCATTCTATTTAAATGTTTTACAACGGATAGGTATATGGTTTGTGCCTTTTATATGTACGAACTTTGAAATTAAGCACTATCGCTTTTTCTTTTATTTTTTAGAGCGTTGGCAAATGCCTGATAAGGCAAGTATTTACAAAATAATTAAAATATTTTGCTTTTTTCTTTGGTAATTACAAAATAAGTTATATATTTGTAGTGTAATAATTAATCAATAACAATTTAAAACACAAAATTATGAAAACGACTTACAAATTAACAACAGGAAACGGAGTAAACGAAATGAAAATACATTCTACTTTTACTGATAATTTAGAATTTACAAATTTAGAAGATGCAGAAAAAGCTTTCAATAAAGAGGTAGAATGTTTACAAGAAACTTACACAAATCAAAAAGATGTTGATTATCCTATTGATCAAGTAAAAGAATCTGAACAATGCCGAACAAGAGTTGACTTAATTACTTTTGATGAAGATGGATATGTAGAAGATATTGAAACTGTTTTAGAATCTGAATCTTTTATAGTTGAATAATGGCTTACTGGTTTTTAAATAAGCAAACAAAAGAGCCGAGAATATTCGGCTCTTTACCTGTTATGTGTGAAGAAATTACTGAACTTGATAAGCAAAGTTTAGAGTACCATTTTAGCAGATTGAAAAAAGAAGAATTTGAAAACGATACTTACAGGATTGTTAAGCGCAATCTTGAGAGGGGTGGAAAAAAAATAAAAGAAAAATATTAGAAGCACTAAACTTTGATACAGCACGGAATTAGGCATAAACTATATACCGTGTTGTGAAATCGTTTTAATGTTTTACAACGAGATAGTATAAGGTGAGAAGCCAACACCTGAATTTTGGCTTATTAACAATGCGCTTGACTTGGCTTTTCACTTTATACGGTTGTTAGCTGTCTGGTGCGGATAAATTGAACTAAAATGTCAAATCAAGTATCAAGAAGTCTTTTATTAAGGTCGGTATTAATCATAAAGCAATGGCACGATATACCAGAACAAAATCCAGATACGATGATGTTCAAAATTTATTACAACAACTCTCCTGAAATGAAGGAAATCAGGGAGGTATTGGGAACTTATGACGAGATAAAAGACGAGGTTATTGAGTGCAATTCAATTTCGGTAAACGAAAAGTAGCACTTGCAGCTAACGAACGTGTATAAAAGCCGTTTTTTCTATGGCTTTTATATGATGTTATGCAGTCGGTCACAACTAAAAATTAACAAATAAACGATAAGAATTATGAAAACAGGAACTGAATTAATCGCTGAAGAACGACGAAAACAAATTGATAAGCACGGATTTTCAGGTGAACATCACGCTAACCACCCTGAATGGTATAATCAATTTCAATTAATTGAAGCTGCCAGATATTTATCTAATCCCCACGTTTCACCTAATACCTGGTATCCTCTAAATTGGGATATGTATTGGTTTTATGATTTATGCCAACGCAAGCATCAAGAGCGTTTAAAAATTGCAGGAGCTTTAATTGCGGCTGAAATAGATAGACTGCAAACCCTAACACAATCTTGACCGACTGCTGCATAACGAGATAGTATAAGGTGAGAAGCCAACACCTGAATTTTGGCTTATTAACAATGCGCTTGACTTGGCTTTTCACTTTATACGGTTGTTAGCTGTCTGGTGCGGATAAATTGAACTAAAATGTCAAATCAAGTATCAAGAAGTCTTTTATTAAGGTCGGTATTAATCATAAAGCAATGGCACGATATACCAGAACAAAATCCAGATACGATGATGTTCAAAATTTATTACAACAACTCTCCTGAAATGAAGGAAATCAGGGAGGTATTGGGAACTTATGACGAGATAAAAGACGAGGTTATTGAGTGCAATTCAATTTCGGTAAACGAAAAGTAGCACTTGCAGCTAACGTAACGCAAGTATGAGTAGTGCGACTTTGGAATACGGAACTTTGAATAAGCACAGAATTAATAATTAAACCTTTTGAGCGATGGTATATATAGGCAAAAACGAATATAAATATGGTAGAATGATAATGAGCCATATGGCGGCTGACACACTTGAAGAACTTCATTTGATGGCTGAAAATATCGGATTATCAAAAAGACACTTTCAAAATAAAGAAGGAAAGCCGCATTACGATGTTTGCAAACAGAATAAGCAAAAAGCGTTGGAACGCGGAGCAATTGAAGTGAATGACCGTGAATTGATACGTTTATTTAGAGCGTTGGCAGAAAAGGTTTAATTATGGCATTTAGAACACTAAACTCGATTTTAAGCACGACAGTAAGCATTACTTATACTTGCTGTTGTGCAATCGTTTTAATGTTGCACAACGTTTAGTATAAGAAACGGCTTGTAAATAAGCACTGATTTTAAGATTAAAAACGAACAAAATAAATATTAATAACCTTTGGGTAAGCACGGACTAAAAGCTGTTTTTTATACAGTGTTACCCACTTTTAAAAATGGCGGAAAATGAAAGCTAAATTAGAAACACATAACGGAATTGATTACTTGACTTTTAAAGTAAGTGAAGAAGTTGGGTTGACACAATTACCTGTAATAACTAAAGGAAGTAGGGATAAATTAAATGCTTGGACTTGGAACGGTTCTTTGGATAAACCAACATTAAGACCAAGCGTAAGAACTAGCTACCATAATGGCAAAGAAATGACTGAAATACACTACTGGCTTAATGATGGAATTGCTGATTGCTTGGGCGATTGTAAAGACGGAAACGCTGGAAAGAAAATAACTTTATTAGAAGTAGAACAGTAGCCATTTTTTATTGTGGGTAACGGTTAGGCTATGAGCTGTGGCGTGGATTGAGCAACTAATTTAGCAAACAAAA
>CAXBIQ010000016.1:0-60202 GCA_963975935.1 uncultured Flavobacteriaceae bacterium | reverse complement strand
AACATCATCATAATTATAATAATTATCATTATTTTTGATATTCAAATCTAAAGGCCCTTTGCGGTGTACCTTTGCGGCCTTTGCGTGAACTGCGCACTGATATTCACGTAAAGTTAAAGAGGATCCCCAAAGAAAACCATATACTAACTTTCCCCAAGAAACCCCCATCCACACCAATCTATTTCGTACCTTTAAGAAACCATTACAACCCTTTCTAAACTTCTATATACATTGAAAACACCTGTTAAAATACATTTCTTAGGGGCTTCGGGTACCGTTACCGGCTCAAAATTCCTGCTGGAGACTGCTGAACAAAACATCCTCATCGACTGCGGCCTCTTTCAGGGCGTTAAAGAACTGCGCCTGCTCAACCGCCAACCCCTGCCCTTTTCCGCTAAGGATATTGATTGCGTGCTGCTCACCCACGGCCACCTCGACCATTGCGGCTACCTGCCCAAGCTGGTGCAACAAGGCTTTAAAGGAGATATTTACGGCACCGACCCCTCACTTGCCATTGCAGCCGTCATCTTACGCGACAGCGCTGTCATACAAGAGGAAGAAGCCAAACAGGCCAATGAAGAAGGCTACTCCTCTCACAAACCTGCATTGCCCCTCTACACGCTTGAAGATGCCGAAAGAACCATCAAACGTTTCAACGCCCGTCCCGTGGGGGAATGGATAGCGGTTACTGAAAACATACAGTACCGTCTCCAAAAAAACGGCCACATCCTTGGTTCGGTGTTTATAGAACTGGAGATAGACGGGAAGCGCTTTGTCTTTTCGGGCGATATAGGCCGGGAGCATGACCTGTTGCTGGAAAAACCCAACAGTCCGGAATGGGCAGACGTGCTCGTGATGGAAAGCACTTATGGCAACCGGCTGCACCCCGCAGATGACAGCGACAGCCTGCTTATCGAGTCCATACAAAACTGCATCACAAACCGGGGCACGCTCATCATTCCCAGCTTTGCCGTGGAGCGCCTGCAAAGCCTGATGTACAAACTCTGGGACCTTTACAATCACAACAAAATACCCGATATCCCCATCTTTATCGACAGCCCGATGGGCAACGAAGTGCTGAATATCTTTACACGGTTTGCCGCCTGGCATACCCTTTCGCACAGCGAGTTCACCGCTATGAAGAACCACTTCAACATCATCACCCATTACAAAGACACCTGGAAAACCATTGATGACCCCCGTCCCAAAGTGATCATCGCAGGAAGTGGCATGGTGACAGGTGGCAGGGTGCTCACGTATTTGCGCTACTATCTCGACAGGCCTGAAACCACCGTACTGCTCGCAGGCTATCAGGCAGAAGGCACCCGGGGTCGGCAACTTCAGGAGGGAGCCCATGAAATCAAACTTCAGGGCAAGTACATTCCCGTAAAAGCGCAGGTCAAAACCCTGCAAAGCCTCTCTGCCCATGCAGACCAGGGCGAACTCCTCGCCTGGATGAAGCCCATCAAAAACGTGCCCGAACACATCTTTCTGGTACATGGTGAGCCCACGGCCCTGGACAGCCTTCGGGTGAAGATCCATGACACCTATGGGTACAAAGCAACCATCCCCCATCTGAACGAAGTCTTTACCATTTCCTAAAGCACTCACCCTGTTTTCCGGCAGACGGTTCCATAAAAAAGCCGTATCTTGGGGTGCTTAAATACATGCCATTTCAAAATCATATACCCATGAAAAAAGTACCTTTTAAAACCCTCTCCCGTTCGGTGGGGGTTGCTGCACTGCTGGTCATTACCGCTTGTGCAGACACAAAAAACAATGAAAAAGATATGACACAAGACAACACCCTGCTCAAAGAATGGGGCGGCTCTTACCAGGGCGTTCCCGCGTTTGACACCATGCAACTGGCAGACCTCAAGCCCGCCATGGAAACCGCCATGGAACGTCACCTTGCCGAAATAGACAGCATTGCAAACAATCCCGAAGCCCCCACCTTTGAAAACACCCTGCTCGCCATGGAAAAAGCCGGCAGCGCCATCAACCGTGTGTTTACTTATTACGGCATCTGGAGCAGCAATATGTCAACGCCCGAGTTCCGTGAAATCCAGCAAGAACTGTCACCAAAGATATCTGAATACAATTCCAAAATATCACAAAACAAGGCTCTTTTTGAGCGCATCAAAGCCGTGTATGAAAACAGCCTGGAGAACCCCCTCCCGCCGGAAGCGCAACGCCTCACCGAACTCACCCATCAGGAGTTTGAAATGAGTGGTGCCAACCTCAACGAAGAAGACAAAAAGCGCTATGCCGCCATCAACAAGGAGCTCTCTTCCCTCTACACCACCTTCTCAAACAACGTGCTGCACGATGAGGAAAGCTATGTGACCTATATTACCGAAGACCAGCTCAGCGGCCTGCCCGAATCGTTTGTCAAGGCTGCCGCCAAAGCTGCAGCAGAGCGTGGCGAGGAAGGCAAATATGCCATTACCAACACCCGCTCGTCCATGGACCCCTTCCTCACCTATTCTGACGAGCGCGATTTGCGCGAAAAAGTATGGCGCACCTATTATTCGCGTGGCGACAATCAGGATGAATATGACAACAACGAGGTCATTACCCAAATCCTGAAACTGCGTCATGAGCGTGTATTATTGCTGGGTTTTGACAATTATGCCGAATGGCGCCTGCAGGACCGTATGGCCAAAACCCCTAAGAATGCCATGACCCTGATGGAAACCGTCTGGCCGGCAGCCCTGGAACGTGTGGAAGAAGAAGTGGCCGAAATGCAGGCCATTGCCATAGCCGCAGGAGACGACATCACCATTGCCCCCTGGGACTACCGCTATTATGCCGAAAAAGTTAGGCAGTCGACCTACGACCTCGACTCAGACGAAGTCAAGCAATACCTCGAGCTGGGCAACCTTACCGATGCCCTGTTTTATGTGGCCGGAGAGCTATTTAAGTACAATTTCAGCCCCATTACAGACGGCAGTGTGCCCGTCTTTCACGAAGACGTGAAAGTATGGGAAGTCACCCACCACAGGACCAACAACCATATTGGCCTCTTTTACCTGGACCCTTTTGCCCGTCAGGGCAAGCGTTCCGGTGCCTGGGCCACCCAATACCGCAGCCATGCAAACTATGACGGGAAGCGCACTGTGCTGGCTTCAAACAATTCCAACTTTGTTAAAGCCCCCGAAGGCGAACCTGTACTCATCTCCTGGGACGATGCCGAGACCTATTTGCACGAGTTTGGCCACGCCCTGCACTTCCTTTCTTCTGAAGTAAAGTACCCCACCCTCAACAGCGGGGTGCGCGATTATACCGAGTTTCAGTCGCAGCTTTTGGAGCGCTGGTTGTACACAGACGAAGTGATCAACCGCTTTTTAAGGCACCATGAAACCGATGAGGTCATCCCTGAAGAACTGGTTGCCAAAATCAAGAAGGCCTCCACCTTCAACCAGGGCTTTGCCACCACCGAGTTTTTGGCTTCGGCCCTGATGGATATGAAATACCATACCACCGACCCTGCCAATATCAACCCACGGGAATTTGAGAGAGAAACCCTTAAGGAACTGGGCATGCCCGAGGAGATTGTGATGCGTCACCGCAGCCCGCACTTTGGTCATGTGTTCTCAAGCGAGGGTTATGCCACAGCCTATTACGGCTATTTGTGGGCAGACGTGCTCACCAGCGATGCCGCCGAAGCCTTTGAAGAAGCCCCCGGTGGTTTTTATGACAAAGAACTTGCAGACAAGCTGGTGCGCTACCTCTTCGCCCCCCGTAATGCTATGGACCCTGCCGAGGCTTACCGTTTGTTCAGGGGGCGTGATGCCACCATCGATGCTTTGATGCGCGATCGCGGCTTCCCCGTGCCCGAAGAATAGAGATATACTTTTATTTCACCCCCACAAAAGAGGCTGCTTGATTGCAGCCTTTTTTTATGGTGGGTTTTGCAGGAAAGAGGGATAACGTTTCGTCAGGCTTTGATTTTTTGTTTTTATTTATTATTTATTATATGTAATTAAAATGAAATGCTACAGCTGTTAATTCAACCCCAGAAAAAAGTATATTTGTGTTTATAGACTGATTTATAATTTATTATAGAAAATGCAACACCATATTACTTCAATAAAATTTTCAAACTACAAAAGCTTTAAACTTTTTTCCGTTTCACTAAATGAATTTAATATACTAGTAGGACCCAATAATGCTGGAAAATCAACTGTAATTGGATCATTGAAAATTCTTGCTGAAGGATTACGTAAAGCTCGATCTAGAAAACCAATTCTAATTGATGATCCTCAAGGAAACAATATTCTTGGTTATGAAATTGACCTTAGCCAGGTACCAGTTGCAACAGAAAACGTATTCCATGATTATGATGTGAGTGCTCCTGCCATAATTAGGTTTAGGTTATCAGACAACTCCTATCTTCAAATTTTTTTTCCTTCACCAGGGATTTGCTATTTTAATTATGAGTCAACTAATAGAATTATAAGAAGTCCTAAAGAATTTATTGAATATGTAAAATTAGAAATAGGTTATGTCCCAATTCTAGGTCCTGTTGAACATACTGAAAAACGATATCAAAAGGAGGCTGCTAGACTTGCGCTTTTGACCCATACAGCATCAAGAAATTTTCGAAACATATGGTACCATTATCCCGAAGATTTTGATGAATTTAGGGAACTAGTACAAACAACTTGGCCAGGTTTAGATATCTCACCACCTGAAGTAAATACTTCAACAAAAGATTTTACTCTCAATATGTTTTGTCCAGAAGAAAGAATTCCGAGAGAAATTTATTGGGCTGGTTTTGGGTTTCAAGTTTGGTGTCAGATGTTGACTTATATTATTAAGAACAAGAACGCCTCCATTTTTTTAATTGATGAACCAGATATCTACTTACACTCAGATTTACAAAGACAACTACTTGGTATTTTAAAAAATTTAGGACCAGATATCATAATTGCAACACACTCAACAGAGTTAATAAGTGAAGCTGACATAAATGATATTTTACTAATCAATAAATCTAATCAATCAGGTAAGAGAATAAAAGACCCTAGTCAATTAAGAGATATATTTCAAGTATTAGGCTCTAATTTAAATCCAGTACTTACTCAAATTGCTAAATCGAAAAGAGTTTTGTTTGTTGAAGGCAAAGACTTTTTAGTGTTCTCAAAAGTGAGTAGATTATTAGGTTATAATCAAGTAGCTAATAGAAGTGATTTTGCTGTAGTTTCAGCAGAAGGATTTAACCCCACAAGACTAAGAGCATTTAAAGATGGTATAGAAAAGACGATTGGGTCACAAATTTCGTCAGCTGTTATCTTTGACAGAGATTATAAATCCGATGATGAAATAAATTCAGAAATGAAAAATTTAGAAAAGGGAAATAAATTTGTTCATATACACTCAAGAAAGGAAATTGAGAACTTTCTACTGATTCCTGACTCCATCAATAAAGCCATCAACACACGTATAAAAGAAGTTAATAAACGTACAGGTAAATCGTTGACTTTCGACGATGACATTAATGAAATATTATCTGAGTTAACTAATCAATTTAAAATAGATACACAGTCTCAACTACAATCGCATCAATATAAATTCAAGAAAAGTAAAAATCCAAAATTAGATGAATCTACAATCATTAAATCAATTCTAATTGATTTTGAGAAAAAATGGGAAACCATAGACAATAGACTAATGATGGTTCCTGGAAAAGACTTTTTATCTGCCCTGAATGCATTACTTCAAAAAAAATATAAAATATCTTTAAGCCAGGCTAATATAATTAGCGCAATTAAACGAACTGATATACCCACTGAACTTCAGGAATTAATTGAAAAAATTGATAAGTTTAGAAAAGAATAAAAACCTTATAGTTCTTATAAACCACCCCATCCCTTATTTATAAAACCCCCGCAACCGGTGGCTGGGTGCTGAGGCCAACAGCGCACCATCCCGCCATCCACCAACCCACCCTCGCCGGCAACCCTGAGCATACCTCTCTTTATACCCCGGGGCATCCCGCTTTTTTTGCAGGGCATACAGGGCATACAACCCCAACAACACCCCTTTGTTTCACGGGCCATTAGCGGTCTTTTTTGACAAACACGGTGCATTCATCTCCCACCTTAGCGCATAGATAGCGCGTTGATAGCTCATAGTTTACCCGTAAATACAGGGGTTTAACGCGCTTTTAACGCGCTATCTATGCGTTATCTATGCGCTATCCCAAAGGAAAACGCCGGGTTGTATGCCCTGTTTTAAGCGCGATGGCGCCGGGTTTTGCCCTCTGCATACGCACGGTATGCCCTGATGGGATGCAGGAGCTTGCGGGTTGGCAGTTGATAATGAATGGAAAACTTTTGCTTTGATAGTTTGTGGAAATGGGGTATGTTTGGGGGTGGGCCGGGGATGTTGAGAGGTTTAATCAAGTTGAACAGGTGTTGTTCAAATAGTGTATGTTGATAAACTTAAAAAAGTCAAGAAATGAATAAATGGAAAATAGCTTTTTGTTGTTGTTTGTCACTTTTGATTATGGTTACTCTTTTTTCTACATATTCAATAATTGACCAGGCCTATACCATAACTTATCATAAAGTTGGCTATGCTGACACAGAAGGTGATTTTGAGAATTTGATTGAAATTATCAATAAAACAGACTTATCAAAAAGCCAAATTGAAACCGTATTAAAGGACCATAATTATTATAAATTTATGGAATTTCAAAAAGACACCGTTTCATTAAACCGTATATCATTGATTTTTAAAAACGAAAAACTGTATAGCATCACAAAGCAATGGTAAAGAAAGGCCTACTATACTAAATAAATAAAACTATAAAATGTTCGCTGGTTAGAGTGTTTCAAAACTTTGTAATACATTAGTAGTATGAACAAAATCTATATCCTGATACCGTTATTCTTTATAACCTTCAACTGCATTGCCCAGGATAGAGGAAAAACTGCGTTGAAGAATCGTGAGAATAAACACGCTGTTAATAATGAGTTGACTTTTACGGAAACACAGGATTCTTTGCGAACACTGCTGTTAAAATCAAAACCGAACGAAAACCTGAAAGGAAGCATTCTTCAGGAATTATATATAAGGGGGCTTGTCAACCAAGTAGATGATAAAATCAGCTTCGAGCTGCCTTTCAACCTTCACGGCTTAGATTGCCTTGCCCCGGATTGCTATACCACTTTCATATCTTTTGACATCCCGGCGCGTGAGCCTGTTGCGTTTCCTGAAACAATTAATTTTAGTTTATCTGAATATGGTTGTGTGGAGGAAGAAATATCCATCAACGGGGTGTTCGAACGTGTGGAAGAATCGCCTGAATATGTCAATTACTTCTCTAAAGAACTAAAGAGCAATCTGATTATTAAAAAAGATACAGGCCTCTATTATTATCCACATCAAAACCCTTATTCCGTAAGCGTAGAAACTGTAGACAAAATGTTTGAAAACTATGCATTTGAAAAGGAGGATGTTATTGTTCCTTATCGTTCTAACGTAATGCTGATAAGTGAATATCAACATTTTATTGAAAATGAATGAAAATCAAAAAAGACATCCTTGCGTTAATGATTTCTTTGCTGTTGGCAGTGATATCAATTGGCTTTGGATTTCTAACAAACTATGAACTAAACTACAAACATTATATTGGGATTTTATTGGTGTTTCTATCTGCTGCACTTTATTTCAAAAACAAAAGAGCTTATCAATATCTTTTTGGAATCACCCTAGTTGCCGGGGCAATTAACTTAATTGACTTTTTCTTTATAAATGTTTTATTCAGCATTGGGCCGGTTGGCTTTAACCCTGTTATAGTATGCTTGCTATTTTTGTTTATATCCTTTAATCAGCAAATCCTGGACACCCTATTTCCAGACAAAAAAGAAACTACCGAAAAGGACATTTTAAAAGAAGAAGAAAAAAAGGAGATGTTGATTCAAAACTTTGAAAGAAAGTTTGAAAACAAATCAGCTTATGAACTGGAGTCGATTTTAGATAAAAAGAATGCATATGTCGATGAAGCGAGAATAGCAGCTGAAAGATTAATGAATAAGAAATACAGGCATTGATTAAACAGATGGCTCCAAACTATATTAGCAAGAGCTTGTGAAACTCAAACGTATTTGACGCCCCTACTTTTACTTATAAAACACCCTGTGCTTATATCGGGATATACTAATATGATTGACAGGTGATGCTGCGGTTGTGTTTTTTAAGTATCTTGGTTGTTGAATAATGCGAGACCTGTTGTATACACCGTGTAAGGATATTCAAGAATGACTGCCATAATAGAAACCGAGCGATTGCTCCTGAGGGAGTTTACCATGGAAGACCACGCGGCGGTGTATGCGTTTGGGTCTCACCCCGAGGTGCAACGCTATACCGGTGATGCGCTTCTCCCCTCTTTGGAAAGTGCACAAGCGCTCATCCAAAATGTGTGGTTTAAAGACTATAAAAAACATGGTTATGGCAGATGGGCCACCATTTACAAACCTGACAATAAACTTATTGGCTTTGCAGGATTAAAGTATTTACCGGAGTTTGATGAAACAGATATAGGCTTCAGGTTCTTACCGGAATATTGGGGAAAAGGCCTCGCTACAGAGGCTTCCAAAGAGATTATAACCTATGGTTTTGAAACCCTGGACCTTCAAAAAATAATTGCCATTGCTTCTGCAGCCAATGTGGGTTCGTGCAAAGTGCTGGAAAAATCAGGATTGACCCTATACAAAACAGATGCGTATGATGGCGACGGGAAGGAATACAACTGGTATAAAATAGAAAAGTAAACTGCTTGTTGCCCAACAAATGCCCTATCAACCCCCTCGCCTTCCTTTTTGCTAATACCCCCTCAGCACATTCTTTTATTTGGAATCAAGCAGGGACCTTGCATAGGGCCTCGGCTGGGAGGACTAAATAACCAGTGTTGCTTTAAAAATAGTTACTGCTTTACCAGTAATCTCGACCTTACCGTTATTAAGTTTCAGGTCCAGCTGTCCGCCGCGGGTGGAGAGTTGTCTTGAGGTGAGTTCCTTTTTGTTGAGCTTTCCGGCCCAAAGCGGTATCAGGGCACAATGGGCAGAGCCGGTCACCGGGTCTTCATTAATGCCTACTTCAGGCACAAAACAACGCGCCACGATATCCACATCCTCCCTATTGCTTTTGGCAGTGATGATAAGGCTTTCCAGGTTGTGTTTCTTCAAGAGGGCGAAATCCGGTTGGGTGTTTTGGATGAGGGCTTCGGTTTCGGCCACGGCGATGGACCAGCCTTTGCTATACCAGGTTTCGAGAGGCTCCCAGCCAAGCATGCTATGAAAGTCACAGTCAAGTGTTGTTTTTTCAAGAGGGTACTCCGGTAAGGCCATTTGGATGCGGTCACCTGCTTTTAGTATGTTCAAAACAGTTTCGGTGGTTTTAAAACGAATGGTGTCCTGAGGGCTTACGCGTCCGCTTTCATAGAGTATGTGGGCACTCGCCAGGGTGGCGTGGCCGCAGAGGGCTATTTCGCTCGTGGGCGTAAAGAACCGTATGTTGAAATGGTCACCGGCTGCAAGGACAAAGGCGGTTTCTGAAAGGTTCATTTCCATGGCGATGTGCTGCATCTGCTCTTCAGTCATCGCTGTATCCAGCAGCATCACGCCGGCGGGGTTTCCCTTGAAAGGTACATCGGTAAAAGAATCAACCTGATAGATGGTTTTGTTCATCGTTGTGTGCATTAAAGTTCCTGTGTGGAAGTTTATGCTAAAGTAGAGAATTAAACAAAACAGGACAAGAGGTGGAAGTGTGAAACAAAAAACAATTAACAACCGTTCGTTAAAAACTCATTTTTATTTCCTTTGACGGGGGCATATAAAGTCTTATTTTTGACGGATAAAATTTACTTCACTGTTATGACAGACATCAATCAACTGGAAAATCTGGTAACCCAGGTAAGACGGGATATTCTGAGACAAGTACACAAAGTTAATTCAGGCCACCCGGGAGGATCTTTGGGTTGCGCAGAGTTCTTTGTGGCCCTCTACAACGTCCTGATGGAGCACGATACCAATTTTAATATGGATGGGAAGGGTGAAGACCTTTTCTTTCTTTCAAACGGTCACATCTCCCCTGTTTTTTACAGTGTGTTAGCACGCAGCGGGTATTTTCCCGTTGAGGAGTTGCGCACCTTTCGCCATCTGGACTCCAGGTTACAAGGCCACCCCACCACCCACGAGGGATTGCCCGGTGTGCGCATTGCATCCGGATCATTGGGACAAGGAATTTCAGTATCCATTGGTGCCGCCCTTTCCAAAAAACTAAACAACGATGATAAACTCGTCTATACCCTGTGTGGGGATGGTGAGTTGCAGGAAGGTCAAAACTGGGAGGCTATTATGTATGCTGCCGGAAACAAGGTGGACAACCTCATCGTAACAGTAGATTACAACGGTCAGCAAATTGACGGTGCTACTGATACGGTATTGCCGCTGGGCAACCTGACAGCAAAGATGGAAGCCTTTGGCTGGGATGTCCTTATACTAAAGGAAGGAAACAATCTCGAAGCAGTCATCAAAACCATGAAAGAGGCCAAGTCAAGAACCGGCAACGGAAAGCCCATTTGTGTGTTGATGCATACGGTTATGGGCCACGGCGTGGACTTTATGATGCACACCCACGCCTGGCACGGAAAGGCACCCAATGATGAGCAACTGGAAAAAGCATTGGCTCAAAACCCGGAGACTCTGGGAGACTATTAAAAAAGTATAATTAAAAGCTTTCCGCCGAAGGCGGACATAATATGAAAAAATTCACAAACACAGGCAATAAGGACACCCGAAGCGGATTTGGAGCAGGCATGACCGAATTAGGAAAGACAAACCCCAATGTGGTCGCCCTTTGTGCAGACCTTACCGGTTCATTAAAAATGGATGAGTTTCAGAAAAACCACCCCGAGCGCTTCTTTCAGGTGGGCATTGCTGAAGCCAATATGATGGGCATTGCTGCCGGACTGACCATAGGCGGTAAAATTCCCTTTACCGGAACCTTTGCCAACTTCTCTACCGGAAGGGTCTATGACCAGATAAGACAAAGCATTGCATACAGTGGTAAGAATGTAAAAATATGTGCCTCACACGCCGGGGTAACGCTTGGTGAAGACGGTGCCACCCACCAGATCCTGGAAGACATCGGGTTGATGAAGATGTTGCCGGGGATGACGGTGATCAATCCGTGTGATTATAACCAGACCAAAGCTGCCACCCTTGCCATTGCTGAGCACGATGGGCCTGTTTATTTAAGGTTTGGAAGGCCCTCAGTAGCAAACTTCACCCCGGAAGACCAGACATTTGAAATTGGTAAAGCCGTGCACCTCACCGAAGGAAACGATGTAACAATAGTAGCTACCGGCCATTTGGTATGGGAAGCTATTCAGGCTGCTGAAACGCTTGAGAAGGAAGGCATAAACGCCGAAATCATCAACATACACACCATCAAGCCCCTTGATAACGAAGCCATCTTAAACAGTATTAAAAAGACAGGCTGTATCGTCACTGCGGAAGAACATAACTATCTGGGAGGTTTGGGCGAAAGCGTAGCCCGTGTACTTGCTGAAAACCATCCTACCCCACAGGAATTTGTTGCCACCCAGGATACCTTTGGCGAATCGGGCACACCCGCACAGCTTATGGAAAAATACGGTCTCAATGCAGATGCCATAGTAAAAGCTGTAAAAAAAGTATTGAAGCGCAAATAACGGAACGTTAACCTGCGATGCTTAAATAGAAAATCCCCTGCCGTTTGGCAGGGGATTTTTTTATTTATTCTTTCAAATTACTGCTTAGTTGTTGGGATAGGTATCGTCCAGATAATCGGGTATTCCGTTTCCGTTTGAATCGGGAAAGGTCACGTTGCCTTCATCATCAATCTCGATTTCCTCAATGGTAGGTACACCGTCACCGTCATCATCAGTATCCAGAAAGTTTGGCACACCGTCTTCATCAGTATCATCGTCAAACAGAAAACCATTGCCGTTGAGGTCTTCCATGAAAGAAGGTATTCCGTCTTCGTCGTGGTCAATATCAGTAGTCACGTCATAAAGCTTAAAGGTAAAGATCAATTGAGAATACACAGGTATTCCCGGAGGTGATGAAAACCAGTACCCCAGCCCGGATGGAACAAAAACAGCTCCTACACCGAAACCGTTAAAGGATAAGGTCCCATCAGGATTTTCATCAAAGGATGTAGCTGCATTGAACTCAACCAAGGCTTCCTGAAAACCTGTTACTACTTGCGTTAAGTCAAAAGTAATGGGCGCATCTGAAGCGTCAAAAGGCGTGCGGTCCATAAACTGGCCTTTAAAGGAAACCAGGGTTTGATCTGCAAAAATAGGTGAATCACCCTCTCCCTGAACTGCATTTAGGTAATAAAGAGTGTAAATAACTTCGGGTTTTGTTCTGTCAAAAACCTGTTTTGACTGTACTTGGTCCATCAAAGGTATTTTATCTGCGTTATCACCTGCGATGGTATCAAATACGATTTTATAATCAAAACCTGCGGGAGGGTTTTGAAAATCTTCATAGTTATAAAAGTGGGTTTCTAGGAATGTTTCGATTTCCTCTTTTGCTACCAGAGCTTCTTCTGCCCTGTCCCTTTCGGGAATTACCTGTACATCATCGCCATCATCATCTTTTTTACAGGAAGATAAGATTATAAGTGAAACGAAACTGAAAACTAAAAATTTATGCATGCCTTTCATTATTCTTTTTTTTGGTGGTGCAAGATACAATATTCTCTTATTTTTGTCTAAAGATTAACTTTTTTTAAATTTCCTTAGTATGCGAGTGGATAAATATTTGTGGTGTGTGCGCTATTTTAAGACCCGAAGCATTGCTACCAATGCCTGTAGGACCGGAAAAGTAAAGATACAGGGAGACAATGTAAAACCCTCAAGGGAAGTGTATCCCGGTGATCAGGTTCAAGTGCGTAAAAATCAGGTGGATTATATACTCGAAGTGCTCGATATCCCTGACTCCAGACTGGGAGCCAAGCTTGTTGACATCTACCGAAAGGATATTACCCCCAAAGAAAACCTTGAAAAGCTGGAACTTCTTAAATATTCCAAAGACTACTACCGCAAAAAAGGCACCGGCCGCCCTACCAAAAAAGACCGCCGGGACCTGGATGATTTTGTGGAGGAAGATTAAACTGCTACTTCCCCGAGCTTTTTAATTTTGGACACCAGTGCAGCAAATTCATTAAAGTCGAGAGTTTGCTGACCGTCTGAAAACGCTTTTTCGGGCTCGTGATGCATTTCCACAATTGCACCGTCTGCACCTGCCACAAGTGCCGCTAAAGTAATGCGTTCCACATGTTTTCTGATACCAATGCCGTGCGAAGGATCTGCAATGACCGGCAAATGGCTTTTTTCTTTTAAAATTGGGATGGCATTGATATCGAACGTATTTCGGTAAGCCCCCTCAAAAGTCCTGATGCCGCGCTCACAGAGCAATAGCTTTTCATTTCCTGCAGAAAAAACATATTCAGCAGATTGAAGGAGTTCGTCTATACTCCCTGAAATACCCCGTTTGATCATCACCGGTTTGTCAATCTCCCCCAGTGCATCCAATAAATTGAAATTCTGGGTATTACGCGCCCCCACCTGAAAGATATCTACATAATCCATCATTTCTTCTATCTGGGAAACCTGCATCACTTCAGTGATGATTTTTATACCATTGGCACGGCAAATACGGTGAAAAGTTTTCAATCCCTCAATACCTAACCCCCGGAAAGCATAGGGCGAACTGCGTGGTTTGTATACGCCACCACGCATGATGCTGATATTGTTCTTGACCAATTGCTCTACAACAGTTTCAATTTGCGCCTCACTTTCGATGGAACAGGGTCCTGCCATAAGGGTGAAATTGTTTTCGCTAATGGTGATGCCGTCACCTAAATCGATGGTTATGGGATTCACTTTCCATTTTCGGGAAACCAGCTTGTATGCATCTGTAACGCGGTGAATATCTTTGACCCCCGACAATCTTCCCAGCCGCCTCAGGTCAAATTCATTTTTCAACACGGCCACTTTGTAAAAATGGGTCTGGGTTTTTATATCTACTGCTTTTATTTTGAATTGTTCCAAAACTTCTTCAATAGCTTCCATTTGATGAAGCGTAATATTTTTATCTAGTTGTATAATCATGACCTAATATTTTTTACAAATTTTTGAATGGATTGTTTGCTGATTCCTTCTGCGGTGATATGCCTGATGAATGCACTGCCAATGATCACACCCTTACTGTATTCACAGGCGCTTTCAAATGTTTCTTTGTCGTGTATCCCAAAACCAATCAGTGTGGGATTCTTTAAATCCAGTTGTTGGATGCTTTTGTAATACGCTGTTTGACGGTCAAATTTCTTGTTGGAACCCGTAATGCTGTTTGATGCAACCACATACACAAATGTATTTGAGGCATCATCGATGGCTTTGATGCGCTCTTCTGAGGATTGAGGTGTGATTAAAAAAATGTTTGAAACACCTTCCTTCTCACATATCGTTTTCCAGTGTTTTGTGTAGATGTCCATGGGCAAGTCGGGTAAAATAATTCCGTCGACGCCAACTTCTGAACATATTGATAAAAAAGTTTCCTCACCATATTGCATCACGGGATTTAAATAACCCATCAATACAATCGGAATCTCAGTTACATTTCGCAGTTCTTTCAATTGTTCAAAAAGCAGTTTGATGGTCATACCATTTTTGATGGCCTGCTGACTGCTTTCCTGTATTACCTGACCATCTGCCAGCGGATCTGAAAAAGGCATCCCGATTTCGATTAAATCAACACCGGCTGCATCCAGGTTTTTAACAATCTCCAGTGTGTCTTCAAGTGCGGGATATCCTGCCGTAAAATACACCGAGAGAATATTGTTTTTCCTTTTGAAAAGTAATTGTATCCTAGTGCTCATAGCTTAAAATGTTTTTGATAAGTCGCCATATCCTTATCACCCCTTCCGGAAAGGTTAATCACCACAACATCATCTTTTTCAAAGGTCATCTTCTTTAAATAGGCCAGCGCATGTGCCGATTCCAATGCAGGTATGATTCCGTCTTTTTGTGATAGTTCTTTAGCTGCCACGAGTGCTTCCTGATCCGTTACAGAAACAACTGTTGCTTTTTGGGTATCGTGCAAATAAGCGTGCACCGGGCCAATTCCCGGATAATCCAAGCCTGCGGAAATAGAATGCGGTTCCACAATCTGGCCGTCTTCTGTTTGAATAAGATAGGTTTTGCTTCCGTGAATGATACCTTTTTTACCAAGGGCAATGGTTGCTGCTGTTTTTCCGGAATAGACACCTTCCCCACCGGCCTCCACTGCAATCAGTTTTGTCTTGTTGTTATCAATAAAATGATAAAAAGCCCCGATGGCATTGCTGCCGCCACCCAAACACGCAATCACATAGTCAGGATGTTCATTCCCGGTTTTTTCCTGAAGCTGAACTTTTATCTCTTCACTGATCACACTTTGGAACATCGCCACCATATCAGGATAAGGATGCGGGCCCACAACGGAGCCAATAATGTAGTGAGTATCCACAGGGTTGTTGATCCACGCTCTGATGGCTTCATTGGTGGCGTCTTTCAATGTCTTGCTTCCACTGGTAGCGGAAACCACCTCTGCTCCCATAAGTTTCATTCTGTCAACATTGGATTTTTGTCTTTCGATATCAACAGCTCCCATATAAATCAAACACTTCATTCCCATCAGGGCACAGGCTGTAGCTGTGGCAACACCGTGCTGACCGGCACCGGTTTCAGCAATGATGCGCTTTTTGTTTAGCTTTTTTGCAACGAGAATTTGTCCAATCGTGTTATTAATTTTATGTGCCCCCGTATGGTTCAAATCTTCCCGTTTTAAATATATCTGTGCATTGTGTTCTTCTGAAAGGTTTTTGGAATAAAACAGCGGTGTAGGACGCCCCACATAATCCCGCAGCAAGTCCCTGAATTCTTTTTGAAACTCATCTGTTTCAATAATTTCCCGATAGCGATTTTGAAGTTCCTGCACGTTGGGATATAGCATTTCGGGCACAAAAGCACCTCCAAATTCGCCGTAAAACCCTTCTTTATTCGGACTAAATGTGTTCATAATTTCTAATGGTGTCCAGCACCTTATTTATCATTTGAATATTTTTTAAACCCGGGGCATCTTCCAGTTTGCTGTTGAAATCCAAACCGTGTAGTATGTCATGTCTTAATTTTAAAATGGCATCCAGATTTTCAACTCCCAATCCGCCACTCAAAAAGAACGGGGTTTCCAACTGGTATTGCGACAACAAGGTCCAGTCAAAGGTTTTTCCGCTTCCACCGAAAGCCTGTGTTTTGGTATCAAATAAAAAGTAATCGCAATAGGTTTCATAAGGAGCCAATGTCTTAAAATCAAAAGCTTTATCCATGGCGAACGCTTTGATAACTGTCAGTTTTAGTTCTTTTAGCTGCTTGCATATTTCCGGTGATTCATTTCCGTGCAACTGAATCGCCTCAAAACCATAGTTATTCACGATGTTCATTATATTCCCTACTGATTCATCGACAAATACAGCCGTTTGTACAATGCTTTCAGGTATAATTCCCAAGGTGTTTTTTGAAAACTTTTCGCCTACAAAACGGGGTGATTTCGGGTAAAAGATAAATCCCATATAGTCAGGATTTGCTTCCGAAACCTGCCTTATGTTTTCCGGGTCTTTGAGTCCACAAATTTTAATTTTCATAATAACAATCTCAAGTTTAATTTTAGGGACTTTAAAAACTCACATATATAATTTCTCTGTGAAACTTTACGCTACTTTGTGGTACTCTGTGCTATAATTTTATTATTACAGTCTTTCAAAGTTGTACCGCAGAGTTACACAGAGAAAGACACAGAGTTACACAAAGAATATCTATACTAAAAAATCAATAACTAAACGATTCGTAACTGATTTATCAATTCTTTACATTTCACTGCCGGATTGCTGTGTTTCATAAAATATTCACCAATTAAAAATCCGTCAAATCCATTTGCTTTTAGCTGATTGATGGTCACCATGGAATCGATACCGCTTTCGGCAATTTTTAGTTTTGACTTCGGAAGCATTTCTGCTAAGCGAATACTGTTTTCCACTGAAACTTCAAATGTGGAAAGGTTTCTATTGTTGATTCCAAAGGCATCTGCTTTGCTTTCGCTATGGTTTAAAACTTCAGCTTCGGTATGGGTTTCCAGTAACACTTCCATTCCCAGTTGGTGTGCCAGGGCCGTAAAGGTTTCAATCTCACTAACCGAAATCATTTTTGCAATCAACAAAATCGCATCAGCGCCCAGGGATTTAGCCTCCAGTATTTGGTATTCATCAACAATAAAATCCTTTCTGAGGATGGAACAGTAATTGAACCGGCGTGCTGTGGGCAAATCTCCTTTCTTGGCACCAAAAAAATGTTCGTCGGTCAAAACAGAAAGTGCCGCTGAACCCGCCTGCATATAGCCAATAGTCACATCTTCAGGGTCTGCATATTTGTTGATGTCGCCTTTTGAGGGGGATTTTCGTTTAAACTCGGCTATGATTCCGCTGCGGGTGGGATCTCTAACATATTCTGAAAAGGAAATACAAGGGCTTTCAAAGAAAATACTTTGCTCCAGCAATTTCACCGGGTAGATGCCCTTTTGCTTTGCTACCTCCTTGATTTTATGTTGTTTTATGGTTTCGAGTATGTTCATTGCAGTGCGATTAATTTTGTGAGTGTTTGTTTGGCTTTGCCTCCGAGTAGGGATTCTTCAGCCATTTGTAAAGCTGTTTCTGTGTTGTATTTGCTCTGATAGCTTTTAATGGCGACCGCAGCATTGGCAAGCACGACCTGGTTCTGTGCCCGTGTTCCTTTTCCGTCAAGGATATTGTTGAAAATAGTGGCTGATTCTTCTATAGTGTCTCCTCCGTGAATATCACTTTGGGTTGTTGTTTCAAAACCAAAAGCCGCAGCATTTGTAATATATTCTTCTTCATCGGTCATTATTTTGGTGTCTGAAGTTAGTGTGATTTCATCATAACCATCAAGGCCATACACAATGGCATACTGCTTATCATCTTCCTGAAAAAGGTAATGATACATCCGGGCAAGTTCCATATTGAATACACCGGTCATCTGTATTTTTGGCTGTGCGGGATTTACCAACGGCCCCAACATATTGAAAAAAGTTTTTACACCGAGCTCACGTCTCACCGGAGCCACAAACCGCATTGCCGGATGAAACAAGGGGGCATGCATAAAGCAGATGTTTGCCTGGTCGAGTTGTTGTTTGAGTTTGGATTCATCGGTTTGAAAAACCACACCTATGGCTTCCAGCACATTTGAGGAGCCTGAAATGGAGGAAACCCCATAATTCCCGTGTTTGGCAACCGGAATGCCCGCTCCAGCAACCACAAGGGAAGTAAGCGTGGAAACATTAAAAGTATTCTTACCATCACCACCAGTACCGCACACATCCATCGGATTAAAGTCTGACAAATCCACTTTTACAGCAAGCTCCAGCAAGGCTTCCCTAAAGCCTCTTAATTCTTCTATGGTGATGTTCCGCATGATGAAGGCCGTTAAAAATGAGGTGATTTCATAATGATTATATTTTTCGGAAGCAATGTCCATGAGGATTTGCCTGGCTTCTTTTTTGCTCAGTGTTTTATGCTGATAGAGGTATTCTAAAATCTCTTTCATGTGTATTCTCTTTTATTGTTTTACCCAGTTTTCAAGCAATTGACTGCCGTGTTCTGTCAATACCGATTCCGGATGAAATTGCACACCACGCAAATCAAAACGTGTGTGTTTTAACGCCATAATGTTTCCGAAGGCATCCTGCGCCAACACTTCCAAATCTGCGGGTATTAACAATTTTACCACCCAGGAATGATAATGCCCGATTTTGAACTGTTTTGGAATGTTTTTAAACAAATAATCGTCGGTCGTAACTTCGATTTGTGAGGCGATACCGTGCAAAGGGCTTTTCAGGTTGTGGAGTAGCCCTCCAAAACTTTCGGCAATGGCCTGATGGCCCAGGCAAACACCAAGAATGGGTTTTGAAGCTCCAAATTCGCTAATCACTTGGGGCATCAAACCGGCGTCTTTAGGAATTCCCGGGCCGGGTGATAGAACAATTTTGTCATAGCTTTCGATGATTTCGAGGTTAAACTTGTCATTTTTAACAACATGCACTTGTTCCACATCCAGATTTTCCAGATAATGCACAATGTTGTACACAAAGGAGTCATAATTATCAATAACCAGTATTTTCATTTTAAAGTGTTTTTGCAAGTTCTATAGATTGACGTAAAGCAGATAGCTTGTTTTCGACTTCAGTAAGTTCACTTTCGGGAACCGATTTCGCCACAATACCACATCCCGCCTGATACGTCAGGGTATTTTTCCTGCTCAAAAAAGAACGGATAAAGATAGCGTGATTAAAGGAACCGTTCAAACCAATAATCCCGATGGTTCCTCCGTAGAAACCCCGACTTTGGGGTTCATTTTCATCAATGATTTGCATCGCTCTGTGTTTGGGTGCGCCGGATAAAGTACCCGCCGGATAGGTGTCTCCTAAAATTTTAATTGGGTTGTAATCTTCGGGCAGTTGTGCGCTCACTTTTGAAACCAAATGGATCACGTGTGAGTAATATTCCACCTGCTTAAAACTATCAATAGTCACTGCATTGCTGTTTTTACTTAAATCGTTCCGTGCCAGATCCACCAGCATAATGTGCTCTGCATTTTCTTTGGGGTCTTCGCTTAAGGCTTTGGCAAGTTCGGCATCTTCTTGGGCGTTTCCGGTGCGTTTGAAGGTGCCTGCAATGGGGTTGATGATGGCTTTTTGATTGGAAATGGTGAGCTGCGCTTCAGGGGAAGACCCAAATATTTTAAAGTTACCAAAATCAAAATAAAACAAATAGGGCGACGGATTAATGGACCGCAACGCCCTGTACACATTGAACTCATCGCCTTTAAATTTCTGGAAATACTTTCGCGAAAGCACGACCTGAAAGACATCGCCCTTATAGCAATGGTCAATGCCTTTTTTGATTTTAGTTACAAAATCTGCATCGTTGAAATTAGATGTTTCGTTCGCTACCGTTGAAAATTTAAACTGCGAAATGGTGCGATGATTTAAAACATCTTCGATTTCAGATAATTGGGAGTGTTCACCTTTAGCCAGTTGCTCAACAAGGAAGAGTTCGTTGTTAAAATGATTGAATACAATGAAATATTTAAAAAGGTGGTACTCTATGAGCGGGAGATCAAAGTCCTGATTTTTAAAGTCAATCTCCTCAAACAAAGGGATGGCGTCATAAGAGGTGTAACCAAAAAGACCGCTGGTCACAAAGTCATAGTCCTTCCCTTCTGATTTAAATGATTTTGCAAAGGTGTTCAATGATTCAGCAATCGGAGTTTCACCGGTATTTAACTCCTGTTTTTGACCGTTGGGAAAAACCATTTTGGTGTGCGTCCTGTCAACCGAAAACGAGGCGATGGATTGCAGGCAGATGTATGAAAAGCTGTTTTCCTTGCTTTTGTAATCTGAACTTTCCAGCAAAAAACAACCGGGATATTTATCCCTGAACTTCAGGTACACTTCCACCGGTGTATGGGTATCGCTGAGTGTTTTCTTAATGTTTGTTTGAAACGTAAATGTCATTAGTTTGTTTTTTAAATCTCATTTTTTTGCATAAAAAAAGCCCGCTGGATTCAGCGGGCTTGGTTTATTTTGGTTACAAAACAACATGGCACAACTATCTGAATCCTATTTGGGATTTAGACTGCCACCACCAAGTGTTATGTTGATTTGAATTTCTCATAATGAAAGACAAATATACAATTTGGTTTATTAAAAAAAAGTTTTTTCTAAACAAAATATCATTTTGATTCATTGAAAGGAAATCTGTATTGTTAATAAATTTTGAAACAATTTAATCCGGAATATTCTTTACAGCCATTTAAATATTCTAATTTTATCCAAAATGACAGTCCTGGCTTCAGATCTGTACAAATTTATATAAATATTTATATTTCAACACTTTAAGCTCCATGATTAATTTATACAATACGCATATTGCTTCACTCTCCATTCATAAAGTAGGTAACAAAAGTAGAAATGAACCTATAATACTTTCTAAAGATGTTTATAAGCTTGAAGACGAGCTCACGCCTCTTTTGAAAGAGTATTTTTTTAAACCCTTCAGGGACAAGGAAGAAAGTTATTATCAGTTTTCACACGAAGCAGACCTGGATTTTCACGAATTGTTTAAGATAGCCAATGCTATTTTTGAAAACCCCAGCGCGGCCCATGAGCAAAGCATCAACATTGCGAAACATTTGTTTGAACAATCACAGCATCCTCATATTAAAAGTGGTGAATTGTATGTCGCCTATCTCGAAAACATACAAATTGATAATGAAAAAGTAGACGGCATCGGGATTTTCAAGTCTGAAGTAAAACAGGACTTTTTATTGTTTAAGGAAAAAGAAAATCAGCTGGACCTTGTGTTGCAACAAGGTATCAACCTCAACAAGCTGGATAAGGGCTGTCTTATTTTCAACACCAAAAAAGAAGAAGGATATAAAATACTTTCGATTGATTCAAATAAATATGATACCCGCTACTGGCTGGAAAGTTTCTTGGGCGTCTCACTGTTTGAGGATGAAAATTTCTATACTAAAAAGTACCTTAAGTTTTGTCAGGATTTTGCACGGGATGTCGTGTTGCCGTCAGAAGACAAACAGCAGGAAGTGCTTTTTATGAACCGAAGTGTGAATTACTTTGCTAAAAATGATGAGTTTGAGGAAACAAATTTTATGAATGAAGTGATTGAAAACCCTGATTTACACCCTGAATTCAGGCACTATAAAGAAGAAAAAGCTCCCAAATACCATATAGAGGATGTTTCCAACTTTCCCATTGCCAACAATGCGGTTACTGCTGCACGAAAGAAAATTAAAAACGTAATCAACCTCGACACCAATATCCAGATTAAAATGGATTTTATCAATACCGACTCTGCTGAGCGGTTTATTGAAAAGGGCTGGGATGAGGAAAAACAGATGTATTATTATCTGGTATATTTCAACAAAGAGCAAAAAAGCTAGATTACCTCATACTTTTTATTTCTGCTATTTTTCGGGTACTGACACTTTCATAGTTTCTTTTTATAAAGTCCAGGGCAGTTTTTACTATTTGTCCCATGGATTTGCAACGTTTGAATTTCATATCATACGTAAGATCATAAAGCTGGGAACGCAATTCCCTTAAATTGGAAGTGGAAGAAATCTGGTCCTGTATCATGCATTTAATCAACATACGCAACCTGCTTTGAGATGAAATAATACGTTTGGCCAGCAGTGAGCGTTCTTCCTTTCGGTACTGCTCAATAGAGGTCTCCTGAAGTTTTTCAGAAACAAGAGCAACCATTTTAAAGTTTTCCTTAAAAAACTGTGGACGGTACACCTTCAGATTTCCTTCATAACACTGCTGGTCAAAATCAATGGCCCTGATCTTGTATTTTACCTGATCAAAGTCGTGGGTGGGCACAATTACATAATTATAAGAACGCATGTCCCCCAAAAGTAACATCATGCAACGCTCGTTGAACTTCACAAATTCTTTGGCAATTTGAGTTTTAGCGTTTCCGTCAAGGGTTTCCAGTTCACTTTCAATAAACACATCACCGGGTATTCCTGAAATATGTTCTTCAATCAAAGTATCGCCATGAACCACAAAGTTGATGCGATTGGGTGATAGTATATGTTCGAGCTCAAGGCCGTAAATACGGGAAGCATCAGCCCTTTTGATATAAAAATAAGTGTAATTGTCATTGAGGATGTTCCTGATTTTTATGCGGAATGGCTTTGAGTTACCAAAAGTGCAATAATCAATGGCATCCACATTCAAAAATTCTGTGATATCGTCACCTCCATCAGAAAAGAGAATGGTATATACCTGCTTCAAATTATGATCAAGTTCACTTCTTTCAGAATCTGAATAATAAACACTCACCCACAAGGTATCATTGTCATATTTATCATAGACCGCCACTGAGCCTGTAAAGCGCAACAAATCATCATAATAGACCGGTATGGTCATATCACGATTGTACTTTTTTAAATACTGAAAAAGAAAATCCTTTACAGGAAAGGATGGTTTTTTTCTTGACATTAATTTTTCTTCCATAATTTATTCCGGTAGCGATTTATTATATTTAGTGATTGTAACAATATACCATTAATTTCGTCAGATACAAACAACAACCAAAAATATTATCCCTTGGAAACGATTCTAACTTTACAAAATCTCACCAAACATTTTGGCCCCATAAAAGCAGTTCAGGACCTGACTTTTTCCATTGAAAAAGGAAATGTCTATGGTATTCTGGGTCCCAACGGTAGCGGAAAGTCTACTACACTGGGCATGGTGCTCAATGTTGTCAATAAAACCTCCGGAAGCTTCCATTGGTTTGACGGAAGTGATTCCACCCACAATGCTTTAAAGAAAGTGGGAGCTATAATTGAGCGCCCCAACTTCTATCCTTTTATGACTGCCGAACAAAACCTGGAACTGGTTTGTAAAATCAAGGAAGTGAAGCGAGACAAAATTGATGAGAAGCTTGAACTGGTAGGGCTTCTGGATCGTAAAAAAAGTAAGTTCAGTACGTTTTCATTGGGAATGAAGCAGCGTCTGGCCATCGCCTCTGCCCTACTCAATGACCCGGAAATCCTGATTCTTGATGAACCCACCAATGGGCTTGACCCGCAAGGGATACACCAAATCAGGGAAATTATAAAAAAAATTGCCGCAGATGGCACCACTATCCTTCTGGCTTCCCACCTGCTTGACGAAGTGGAGAAAGTATGCACTCACGTGGTTATTTTACGACAGGGGAAAAAATTATATTCAGGTACTGTTGATGGGATGAATGCCAGTCACGGTTTCTTTACGATAAAAAGCGAAAACTTAAACACCCTGAAACAAGCGTTGGAACAACATCCTGATTTTGCTTCGGTTAAAGAAGAAAATGGCCAACTGGTTGCTTTTCTAAAACACCCTATGGAAGCATCTGAGCTCAATAAATATCTTTTTGAAAAAGGAATTGCCTTATCGCATCTTGTTCACAGAAAAGAAAGCCTTGAAGAACAATTTTTACAACTTACAAAATCTTTAAACTAAAAACCTATGCTACGTCTTTTATCCATAGAACTCCATAAACTGCGTTATAACAGATCAGCCAAGGTTATTTCCATTGTTTATTTTATCCTGATAACCTTCATCGCGTTGATTGCTTCCATTGAATTTAATTTCGGTAACATTAATTTCAGGGTAGCAGATCAGGGTATTTTCAATTTTCCGTTTATCTGGCATTTCAATACCTGGGTTGCTGCTTTGTTAAAGTTATTCCTGGCCATTGTCATTGTTTCCATGATGTCAAATGAATACAGTCACCGCACCCTGAAACAGAACCTCATAGACGGTTTGAGCAAAAAAGAATTTGTGTTGTCAAAGTTCCTTACCGTAATTGGTTTTGCTTTGATTTCTACATTGTTTGTCTTTATTGTTTCTATGATTCTGGGGCTAAGCTTTTCAGACTTTACAGAAATAGGCATTATTTTCAGTGATATGGAATACCTGTTTGCTTATTTTATCAAGCTCGTTGGTTTTTTCTCCTTCTGTTTGTTTTTGGGCATCCTTGTAAAACGCTCTGCGTTTGCGCTGGGCTTTTTATTAATATGGACGATTTTTGAAAGTATTGCCTATGGCCTGATGAAGTGGCAGTTTTTTAAAGGATCCGATATTGCAAACAACATAGCACAGTTTTTTCCTCTGGAATCGATGTCAAACCTTATTGTGGAGCCTTTGTCAAGACTGGGAGCCATTAAAACAGCCGCATCACAGTTGGGAGAGGGTTTTACAAAAAGCTATGAGGTGCATTGGCACACACTGCTTATTGTATCTATCTGGACGTTCCTCTTTATCTATTTCTCATACTTGATTGTGAAGAAAAGGGATTTGTAGGTTTATTGGATAAACTCCCCTTTTAGCATAACCTTATCAATATGGTTGCTACCAAAAGAATAAGGCAAATACCCATAGGAAGGGATTTGTTTTGTAAAAATCAAATTGGCTGCTTTTCCTTTGGCTATGCTCCCGTGGGTTTCTGAAAGTTCCATAGCTGCGGCACCGTTTATTGTTGCTGCATTGATGGCTTCTTCAGGTGTCATTTTCATTTTGATACAGGCAGTTGCAACCACAAAATTCATATTCCCGCTGGGTGTGGACCCTGGGTTAAAATCAGTAGCAAGGGCGACAGGCAAACCTGCATTGAGCAACTCCCTGGCCGGTGTATAGGGGATGCTTAAAAAATAAGAGCAGGACGGCAATGCCACCGGTATGGTATTTCCGGTTTTCAGAGCTTCAATGTCTTCAGACAAAAGGACTTCAAGATGATCTACACTCAGTGCGCCGTGGTCAACTGCAGCTTTGATACCACCAATAGCCGTAAATTGATTGACATGGATTTTGGATTTCAATCCATACTCATTTCCGGCTTCCATAATGCGTATGGTCTCCACAACAGTATAGTAACCGGTTTCACAGAAAACATCAATATAATCTGCAAGACCTTCTTCCGCAATTTGCGGAAGCATTTCGTTTACAAGCAGGTCCATATACCCATCCCGATTGGTTTTGTAGTTTGAAGGAATGGCATGTGCACCTAGAAAAGTAGCTTTAATGGCAATGGGATAATTTTGTTTCAATTGCTTGATGACGCGCAGCATTTTCATTTCTGCAGCTGTGGTAAGCCCATAACCGGTTTTAATTTCAATGGCCCCGGTGCCCAGCCGCATCACTTCCTCCAGACGTTGAGCACTTTGAAGGTAGAGCTCCTCCTCATCAGTTTCCTGTAGTTTTTTTGCTGAGTTTAAAATTCCGCCGCCACGATTGGCGATTTCTTCATAGGTAAGACCGTTTATACGGTCAACAAATTCCTGCTCGCGGTTGCCGGCATAGACAATGTGGGTATGTGAGTCACACCAGGCAGGCAAAATCATGGATTGTGAAACATCAGTCACCTGATTGTAATCGCTTATCGAAAGGTCTTTCATTTCACCAAAGTCTTCAATGAGTCCGTCCTCAACAACCAAAAAAGCATTTTTAATGGTTTTGAGGTTTCGCATTTCGTTACCTCTCAAGATTGGTTTTTCTGTAATGCCTATAAGTTCCTTTATGTTTGTAAAAAGATGTGCCATAAGTTTAAAATTCTTCCGTAAAGATAAAATTTTTAAATGGTTTCCTTTCGATTATATTTTTGTTAATCCCCAAAAATAAGTTCTGGTTTTCTTAACTTGGTGACCTTAAATTCAAAACCCATGAACGTAAGTAAAAAACACGGTATCAACACCCTTTGCACCCATTTTGGCGAACTGGAAGATACACAGTTTAAAGGAGCCGTTTCACCCCTATATATGGCCACTTCTTATGCTTTTACCGATGTGGATGTGAAGCGGTATCCGCGGTATTTTAACACCCCAAACCAGCAGGCATTATCCCGGAAAATTGCTGCATTGGAACACACTGAAAGTGCCTTGGTTTTCGGAAGCGGTATGGCGGCGGTGAGTACTGCATTGCTTGCCTTTTTGCACAAAGGAGACCATATTGTCCTGCAAAAAACACTATATGGCGGCACGTTTAATCTGGTAACCGAAGAATTTGATAAATTCGGGATAGAATACAGTTTTACAGAAGATTTATCAGAAAAGGCTTTCGCCGAAAAAATAAAGAAAAACACAAAGGTCATTTACATAGAGACACCGTCAAACCCGCTGATGACAATCACAGACATTGAAATGGTTGCCCGGCTGGCAAAAAAACACGGCATCGTCACCATGATTGACAACACCTTTGCATCTCCCGTCAATCAAAGCCCCGTTGATTTTGGGATTGATATTGTCATTCACAGTGCCACAAAATATATGGGCGGGCACAGCGATATACTCGCCGGTGCAGTTGCGGCTTCTGAGGAATATATCGAAAAGATTTTTCAAACAGGCAAAAACCTGGGCGGCAACCTGAGTGACTATACCGTGTGGTTACTGGAACGCAGCATCAAAACGATGGGCATTCGTGTAAAGGCACAAAACCGCAATGCAAAAAAACTAGCAAAACACCTCGAAAACCACCCGGATGTTGTATCGGTTTATTATCCCGGCCTGAAATCGCATCCGGACTATGAAATTGCAAAAAGGCAAATGAGAGGTTTTGGTGGGATGCTCTCTTTTGAACTGCGTGAAGGCATAGATGTCAAAAAATTCATGGATTCCCTCGAACTTATCAAACCATCCATGAGCCTTGCCGGAGTGGAATCAACCATTCTCTTACCCGCTGAAACATCCCATGCATTGCTCTCTGAAGAAGAACGATCTGTACAAGGTATTTCAGATAATTTATTGCGTTTTTCTGTTGGAATTGAGGAGAAAAAGGATTTAATTGCAGATATTGAACAAGCTTTGGAGGCTTGTAAATAACAAGAATGTTTAATTAACGAGATACCCGCCTTCGCGGGTAATGGATATGAAACTGGATATATTAGCTATAGGAGCACATCCTGATGATGTTGAGTTGGGTTGTGGTGCCACCATTGCCAAAGAAGTTGCTGCCGGAAAAAAAGTGGGTATTCTGGACCTCACTCGCGGTGAACTCGGTACCCGTGGCACTGCTGAAATAAGGGATAAAGAAGCTGCAAATGCTGCTGAGATTCTGGGTGTTGCTTTCAGGCATAACCTGGAGTTTGCAGACGGTTTTTTTGTCAACAATACAGCATCACAACTTGAGATCATCAAAATTATTAGAAAATACAAACCTGAAGTTATTTTGTGCAATGCCATTGAGGACCGGCATATAGATCACGCTAAAGGCAGCCGACTGGTGAGCGATGCGTGTTTTTTGAGCGGTTTGCGAAAGATTGAAACTATTTATGAAGGTAACAAACAAGAAGCCTGGAGGCCTGCTTATGTATATCACTACATCCAATGGAAAAATCTGACTCCAGATTTTGTGGTTGATGTGACTGGTTTTATGGATACAAAAATGGATGCAGTTATGGCATATAAAAGCCAGTTTTTTGATCCTGATATCAAGGAACCCGATACACCCATAAGCAGTCCTAATTTTAAAGATAGCATTGTCTACAGGGCCCGCGATTTAGGCCGACTTTCAGGTATAGAATTTGCTGAAGGGTTTACCGTAGAACGCTGTGTGACCGTAAATTCTGTTTTTGATTTAAAATAATCCCATTTTCTTTTGAAAGTGAAACCTTTTTCGATTAAATTTGCACTCGCTTTTCAGCAAAGATTCCTCTTTATGAAAAGAAATTTTTAAAATGGTGGTTGTAGCTCAGTTGGTTAGAGCGCTAGATTGTGGTTCTAGAGGTCGCCGGTTCGAGACCGGTCTTCCACCCAAGAAAATCCCGAAGCCTTTTAATACAAAGGTTTCGGGAATTATTAAAAACCCGATGGGGCAAATATGGGACAGCTTTTTTGCGACACAACAATTTGTGACGTAAAAAAAAAATGGACTCAACTCAAAAAGCACTCAAGAATTCAAATCCTGTACTTCCGTTCAAACCTGCAGAACTCGCAAAATGGCAAAATGGCGAGTGGCGCATTGTTTTCTACTGCATCAAGCCCGGAACCAAAAAATATAAACGCTATACCCGCAGGGTCCCTCCCATCACCGGAATAAAAAAACGGGAAGAGTATGCCCGCAAAATGATTGACGAGATCAACACCAAAATAGAAAATGGATGGTCGCCCGAATATGAAAACACAACTTCAGGGGCTTTCAGCCCACTCACCTCTGTATTTGATACATACCTCTCACGATTAAGAAAGTCTGTCATTGATGGAGAAAAAAGGAAAGCCACGCTCGTCTCTTATGAAAGCTATATAAACCAGTTCATTGAGTGGCTCAAAAAAACAGAAAATGAAAACATAATGACAATAGAGCTGGACCAGGAGATCCTTATGAAATTTCTTGACTATATCCATTATGATAAAAAGAACTCGGCAACAACCCACAACAACTATCTCACGTTCTTTTCAGCATTCAGCACTTATTTGTTGAATAGAAAAATAATCATAAAAAACCCCACATCGGGCATTAACAAGAAGAAACAAACTGAAAAAACAAGAACCGCAATCCCTGAAGATGTGAGATTGAGGGTTTTTGATTACTTTGAAAAACACAACAAACAGTACCTTTTGATTTGTAAACTGATGTATTATTTATTGTTGCGCCGCACAGAAATGGCAAAAATAAAGGTTTCAGACTTTCAGTTTCAAGAAGGCGTGCTGCTCATCAGGCCCGAAGTTTCCAAAAACAACAAAAAGCAATACATCACACTCCTTGACGATGTTATTCCGGAGCTCAAGCAGCACATTAAAAATGCACACCCCTCACTTTATGTGTTTTCTGAAGGGTTTGTACCGGGAAGAACACAAATAAACCCAAAAAGGCTCAGCTATCCCTGGGAAAAAATGAAAAAGATTTTAAAACTTGAAAATCACCACCAACTATACAGTCTCAAAGATGCCGGCATCACAGATTTATTAAACGCAGGCGTTCCCGCTATTGTGGTGAGAGATCACGCCAGGCACCATGATATTTCGGTAACTCAAAAATATACACTAAAGGGCCGCGCAGCAAACAAAGAACTGCTGGTGTTTAGAAAAACCGCGACACAACATCCATAGAGCATTCATAGCTTTCATTGTCGAGTATCTTCCACTTTAAATTAGAAATACAAAACACCTGCCGGTTCAGATAAACCTTCTTGTGCCTTATAAGCACGTTAAGTTGTGCAGGCGATAAAACCCCCACTATTTTTCCGGGAGATCCATTGAGTAAAAACTTGATCCAGGTCTTGAAATAAACATCGTGAATACCTCCCGCTCCAGATATCCTTAAATGCCTGCCGTCAACAGTCCCCGTGGTGCGGCCATAAATGTTTGGAGAGTATAAAAACAAGCCCACGCCGTCCCGCTCTTTGTAGTCCTCAAAAAGCTGCGAATTTCCGTTTAAAAACAGGATGTGTTTAAACTTTCTGGGCAATTCCTGGGTTTTATCATTTGGCGGCTTATTTTCAACCACGCCTTCACTATCAATAAAGAGGCTGCCGTCAAAATCATTCTCATTTTTGATAACATAACTTTCATAAGGTATATTTTCAACCGGGCGAAGTTCAAAACTCTCGTCAAGACGCACGGTTTTGCCGTCAACTAGATAATCAGTCTCGTTTTTTTGAAAGACGAGTTCCTTTTTAATGGGGTCAATATCAATCTTGAGGTTAAATGCATTTTTCAGGTTGTTTACAAGCTCCCCAAAGTTCCATCCGGGCAAATAACGCTGCCACTCAATGGTGGGATGCGGCTCATACAAAACCCGTTCTTCAGTGTCCGGAAGCAATTCAAATTCATAACTCAAAGGCATCAACTTATTTTTATGATGATACCCAAACTCAAGCGTGTCATTTATTTGACCTTCTTCAACAACAAAGGTAAATTCACCTTGATATTCTCCTGGTTGAAAGTCAAGAAAATAACTCAAAACAGCACCTTGCCACTTCAAGTATAAACCAAACTGAATGTCAGGATTATTACTCCCAGCCATATTTAGCCTCCACTTTACCTTGTAATTTCCCAGACCGGGCATCGGCGTGATTTCAAGTTCTTTGTGCCAGGTAAAAAAATTAGGAGGAGAAATATCATATAGAACAGCAACCCAGGGCAACCCGTCTAAAGTTAAAAAATCACCGCTCAAAGACAACGTCCTACCACTCATCTGGTCATTCCTACTGTCAAAAACAAGAGACTTGGTGAAAATATCATTCACAAAACTGCCTTTCATCTTCCAGCCTATGCTCGCCAGCGCATTAAAAATGGGAGCCAAAACAAAAACCTGTGGCTGAACAACATTCCGGTTATAAACCGTGATTACAGTATCGTTTATTTCAAAGTCATTCTCTAGTAAAGAAAGATCATTGTCCCGCTTGTTCAAATATTTTTGATAAGATTTCCAGTCTCCTTCATATTCAGGGTCTTCCCATTCTTTAACCTCATTTCGCAACACGGCATATTGATACTGCGTTTGTGGAAAAATCTTTAAGCGCCTTGCCAGCACGTCTGCAGCAAAAAACGGCCATGTATTTAAAGGGGTTTCTGTGGTCTCTGAATATGGATAATCTTCAGGATCATTCCCCTGCACATTTATGTTTTGCATAAAAAACCATATGGGCAAATGCATAATAGCTTTTATTTCATCCACCACCCTGATATTGCACTTCCTGAAATTACCCAGCAACTGCTGCTGCTCAAGCTCAGCATTATAAATTTCCATACCCACGTGAAGCTTCACCTCAAAAAACTTCTTTTTGGTCTTGCTCACAAGGCTAAACTCACCCAGGGCGGCAATGGTGTTCTGGTTTTCCAAAATTCGCATCGGGAAGTCTGAATGCGGACTGTAAAAGGATCGGGAAAAACTATTGTTCACGTCTGTGATGTTAAAGTCCTCCTTCACAAAATCAATAGAAATGCCGTTGCGGGTTATTTTTAAACTCATTATTCTGAAGTATTAAAAGCTATATCAATCAGACTTGTCTCTTCATCTATGGGTGTGACAGGATCGGGGTTTTGCATTTCTACACTTATGATAAAAGCGCCACTCTCTTGAGGGTCAAAAAGGGCAATTTGAAAGGAAGCTTCTCCATTTACATCAAGTTCAACCTCAAATATTTGTTGCTCCAGCCCGCCTTTGGCAATCAAAATTTCATCAGCATCTCCATAACGCAGCAAGGCATATTGCGTCCCGTCAAAGCTTTGTTTTATGAATGCCCTTAAATCAAGGGTGCCTTCAGGAGAGCCGCCTGTTATTGTATAATCAAATATCTGTTCTGTTGCCGTGCTTGAATTCAAACTCACCGCCTGCACAAGCATATAAAGTGATGCGAGCACACTCACCTCTTTTTCAGAACTCAAACTGTTATCTGTATCTGTGGCGGTCACTTTTATTTTATAAGTGGTGCCTGCTGTTGCATTGTCAAGTGTTATTTGAGGGCTTGCAATACCGGTGTTGTCAAAAGTAATGGGCGCGCTTTCAAGGGCTTCCCATAAAATGCTCACGGCATCATCTTCTGGGTCTGTGATGGTGGCAGAAATATCCAGTGTACCATCGCCATTTCCATCAATTGAAACAATAACGCTTGATTTGGTCAATATTACAGGGGGTTGATTTTCTGCGGGAAATTCAGGAATATTAACGGTCACTTTTGAAGCTTCACTCCAAAAATAGACATTGCCCATTTTAAACTCAATTTCATCAATGGGCTCGCCCCATTCATTTGCATTGGGGGTGTAAATCAGTGAGACAAAATCATCCAGCGCGATGGGCGTGCTGTCAACAGCCGTGTCAACACCATTTTCAAAAAGTTGTACAGTTTCAGCAGCGGCATTCTCATAAGCCAGCGACCCATTCACCGGGGTAGATATAAAAGCAATCGATGTGGGCTCATAAGGATGAGCGCTGTCATAAGAAGCTGTAAAAGTTGCCGTGGGGACCACAACAGGAGTATTGCCGGGGGCATCGTCAACAGTAACGCTTTCAACAACAGGCGAGCGGGACGTATAAATATTAAACTGTCGCGGCGTTGATTTTCTTGTAAAAACAAGACGCTGGGCAAAAGCATGCTCACCTTCTTCACTAATGGTGACGGTTTTTGTATCAACATTAAAATGAACATATTGATTGTCAAGTAAAAAAAGAACATCCAGCGACTTGGCAATCTGCCGCAACAACTGGTTGAGTTTTGCAAAACCATAACCACTGTTCACGCGCAGCTCTTCCTCTTCATCCACAAAATAAATTTTCTCACTGCCATCTTCCTGTTTATAGCCTTGAGGCGAAAGCTTCATCCCGGTTTCAAGTTTTCCAAAAAGATAAGCTGCACAATATGTGCCATAGTTGTTTTCAAAAAACACCAGCTTGCTGGAAAAAGTTTTATTCCATTCAAGCAGGAAATCAACCCTTTTAACAGAAGACCCGCCCACACTAAGTTCCATACGCACATGGGGCGTGAGCAGCGCGAGGTTTAAAGGAGCGAGAAAATAAGCTATTTCTACCACACGCGGGCGGTTTGCATCAACAGCACAATTATGTGTAGTGCCGGCAATCACCTCGCCGGTGGCATTCTTTAATGCTGCCGTCACGGCGGCACCCGCTTTTACAAGCATAGAAATCCTCACCCGTGCATTTCTGGGAACACACACTTCCTCGTGAGGAAAATCAAGAATCTCAAAGTTGCTCAAACCGTTGCCCGTCAGGATGGTAGGGTGGGTGGCCTTTATTACATAAAATGGAGGCAAAACACGAGTAAAAATAAGCACATCTGTCAACAGGTTATATTGTTTTACAGTAATCTCAACCTTCTTCACAAGCCCCGGGGCCTCTACAAAGCCTGCGGTGCCTATGCTTTCAAAGGTGTGTGTAAACGCCGCTCGCAACATACCTTTTAAATCAAAAGCAGCCTGCCCGCTGTCGTCCTGGCTCCACAGTTGTGTGGTAAAAAGCTGTCCATCAACGGTAATGGTGGCCTCGAGGTATGTGGGGTCTAAAGAGCCGCCACCGGTTAATGACGCAGTGCTCACCCTTATAATAGTGGTGTTTCCATCTGGCACCACACTGTTTTCAACCGGGGTTTCAATTATGTTTATCATAGCTTATGGCGTTATAATTCCGTTGTTGCGTGAGTTTTGAATGTCTTTTTCTATGTCCTGGCGGCGCTGTTCTTCTTCATAACCAAATAAAATATTGGCTCTAATGGGTTCATTTAATCGTGCCATAAGCAGATCTAGCGTCGCTTGAAGTTTTGAGTTATCCTGCTGCACAGGGTTTGTATTTTCAGGATTGCTTGTTACCGGCCCACCGGTAAAATAACCTTTTAAAGTGCGTTGGCGCTCCTGCTCCAGCCATTGTATGGTGTTGGCATATTTGGGGCTTTGTGTCATGTGCGCAGGGGCCACCCACTCATTTTGGTGCACATAACCCGTCACCGGGCCATCTTGATCATAACCAACAGCACCCGTGCCGGTATAACCACCTTCAAAATATCCTTTTACCCGCGTGGCCTTGGGTTTGGGTATGTCTGGAATTTTAGTTTTTGCAATTTGATTAACGCGGGCTAAACCTTGGGCAACAGCAATGCCGGCAGCAATTGCAGCCCTTATAGGGGCGTCGGGGGTGGGAAGTGCCATTTGTGACTCATACGCCCCTTGAGCAGCCTGATATGTGGTAATTGTTGTTTCTGCAATCTTGGCCATTTTCCAAGCGCCGCTTCCTTGATTGAATAAATCAGCAGCTACACCCAAAACTCCTGCAAGGAGTTTTAATTCTTCTTCTTTTACTTTTGCTTTTAATTTTTGTTGAGCTTCAAGTTGCTTGATTTCCTTATCGTCAAATTCAGCGGTGAGTTGCTCACGTAAGGACTTGTATTTTTGAATAATTGCAAGCTTCAGTTCTTCAGCTTTTTCTAGTTTATCTGCTTTTTCAAGCTCCCGCTCTTCAAGGGTTTCGAGTTCCAGTAAAGCCTTTTCCTCTTCTTCTTTTAAGCGAATTTGCTCTTTTTCAAACTCACTTTCAGTTTCTTCAAGCATCCGGTCAAAAGCAAGCTGTTTCTGAATAAGCCTGTTTTCTTCCTCAACATCATTTATCATTTCAAGAAGCTCCAGCCTTTTTTCAATTCTAAGATTGTTTATCTCCTGGTCTTTAAGGGCTTCAATTTCTTTGTATTTATCTGCAAACTCCTTTGCTTTTTCAAGCTCGTCTGCATATCTCGCCTCTATTTGGGCTTTTTCTTTTTGAAAGCCCTCCAACTGATCTATCCTTAAACGCTCACGGGTTCTAATAATAAAGTTTGCAAGGTCTGCCTCTCTTTTTTCACGTGCTTTCGCGGCCGCTTCCTCTAATCTTTTACGCTCCTCAATGGCCTTTATTTGTTCAGGGGTAAGTGGTTTTGTGGGGTCAACATCATTTAAAATGGTGTCTGCCTCTTTTTTAAAGTTTCTAAACTCGGTAACGGCATCTTTATAAGCGTCAGTAATGTTTTTGCCACCATCAACAAAGCTCGATTTTAAATCGCTGTAAATTTGTTTTAAGCCCTCGCCTCCTTCCCTTAAAGCAGCAAGCGGGTTTAATAAAATGGTTCCTGAGCGGGCAAGCACGCCCACAAAATCAACGGCTTCATTTTTTGCAGTTGAAAATGCCGCACTAGTGCCCGCAAGCACCTCGCCTATCTTGTTTAGGGCAAGCCCAAAAACGGTCAAGCCGGGTGTGGTGAGGGCATTAAAAAATTTACCAATGCTAAAGTTAACACCGGGAAAAACGGTATTGCCCATTTTTTCAAGTGGTGTCAATATTTCATTAAGGCCCCTCTTAAAAGCAGCAAACCCGGCTTCAACAACAGAAAAACTATCGCCTATTTTGTCAACCCTTTCTGCAAAAGAAGCCAGCAAGCCTGTTTCGTTGGATGATATGAGCTTTCCTAGTTTTAACTGTGCGTTTTCAAGTGATACGTTCCATTTGTCCGTGCTGTTTGTGGCTTCGTCTAGTATGTTCCCGGCGGCGGCCACTTCCCGTTTGGCGATATTGGCCACGGCCTGTACAAAATCCGGGGTTTTTTCCAGCTCGGCATTAAGATCTGCGGTTGAGATACCCAAGTTATCAATGCGCAGCTTGCTCTCTTTAGAAAGGCCTTCTACTAAGGAGCTTTGTAATTCTTTTACACTTTTTCCTGTCTGTGCTGCCCGAACCGCGAGGAACTCAAAAAGGGTGTCTGTTTCTTTCAGAGAGATGTTGAAGTTTGAAAACTCATTTATAGACCTCTTGATATCGAGATCAGTCATTAATCCCCGCGTCGATTCCTTTATCCTTAAAAAAGCACTTTCACCTTCATCGCCCAGGCGCTTAAAGGCAAATTCCACGCCTTTTGCCTCCTTGGCCATTTGTATGGCACCTTTTATGAACTCTTTGGTTCCTGAAACTACAGATTGAAATATGGAGACAAGCGCTGTTGCGCCTAATGTGATGCCGGTAATAGAGCCCAGCAGGGCAAGAAAAGAAGATTTGTTTTTGTTGACCTCTTTTGAATTTGTGTTTATCTCTTTGCTTAAGGTGCGGTACCTGTCTTGCGTTTTCTGTTTTTCAAGTCCCAACTCCTTGAGCGATTGTTTTTGATCAACCAGCGCGTCTTTAACGTGGTTGAGTTCTTGTGTGAGCTGTCGCTGTGCTGCAAGGGCATTTTTAGGGGTGTCGCGCAATTGTTGTTCCAGGCGTTTCTGCTCACGCTCCAGTTCCAGCGTTATTTTCTTTTGTTCAAAAATAATCCTGTTTAGCGCGGTCATCTCCTGGGCCACGCCCCGCAAAGAGTTTTCAACCTGCTTGCCGTTGATGTTGATGGTGATATTTCTTACTGTATTCCCCATCCCTTAAAAATTTATGTTTGCCACCACTTCTTCAGCACGTATTGCTGAAATCTCATCCACCAGCGTGTCAATAGACTTCCCGCGGGCAGCATTCTGTAGAAAATCTTTTGGTTGCAGGCGCATAAAGACCCCGTTTGATTTTCTTCCTGTAAAACCATAATGCTGTTTGTATGCATAATGCGGGGCTTTTATGGTGATGCCCTGCAGCACACCTGTGCGCCTTGATTTGGGTTCTGCCGTAATGAGCCTGAGCTCGCCGCTTCTGTTTTCAAATTGTTTTTGCACCTCTCGGCGCAGTTCAGACCGTAAACCACGGGCAGCTTTTAAGCCGGCCGCATTTTCTTCTTTAACACGCTTGTTGAATGCAGAACTATCTCCTACCATGGACTTAATTTTACCGAAAGATAAAATGGGCGTGAAGAGTAGTAAAGTACAAAAAAAACACCCGCGGGATGGCGGGTGTAGTTTACTTATAAAAGGTGATTATAAGCCAGACGGCTTATGTTTTTACAGCCAACACATTATCTGTCTTAATCGATTTTAATAACCAGCCGATGTGTTCTGTATATTTTATGGTGAAGTTTCCGGTTTTGTTGCCTTCATCGTCGAGAATGGCGTGTTTGTGCTCTTTTCTGTACAGTTGCTCTTGATAGCCCAGGCGGTGTAAAATGTCATACAATTCAAAGGAATCAACACTGTGGCGCGGGTAGACCTCTGTGAGAAGTTCCAGCAATCCGGTAGTGGTGGTTGTGAGCGTGGCATCATTTACCGTGGCGGGTGCATAGTTTTCTTTGAGAAAGGCCTGTACTTTTTGAGCGAAATTGAACATTACCAGTCGTCTTGTTGATTGTTTTCTATATAATTTACTAAATCAGAAACAAGTCCATTTAACTTGTCTTCTACTACACTTACAAATTCTTGAAACTTTGGTTTTGGTTTTCCTTTAAGATTATAAAAAGAAGGATATCCTCCTCCCACCGCTGAAAACTCAAAAGTTCTTACTCCTGAAGTTGGTACAGAGGTTGGAAACTCAACCCAGTATATATCAAATTTAAGCTTATCGTCTTTAAAATTAATTTGATAGTTTACTTTCATATCAAAAATACCATTAACAAACCCCTTGACAGGAATTACCTCAATAAAAAGCATTTCACCGCCAATCATCTCATTTTCAATTTGCCGTGGCATTACTCTTTCTGGATTTTTAAAAGCGGTATTGATCCAGTGTTTTGTTTTGGTAAATAATTCTTCTGCACTTCCTGTAGTCTCAACAACCACAAACTGGTTGATGCCTTCGGGCGTGACTTCAAAACGTTCTACCTGTTGCTGTGAAAAACAAACAGATGTAATCAATAAAAAAAATAATACTTTTTTCATCTTTATAATTTTTAAAGTTAGTTTCTCAAATATACAAAAAAAAGGGTGCCCGCCACAGCCACAACACTGCAACGGGGCGACCCTAACACTGTTTTAAGTGAGCGTGTCTGGGTTGTCAAACATTCTCAACTGGTTTGTTATCGCCCGTGTCTTGGCGTTTTTGGCTTCTTTATAAACCTTTTCGGCTTCAAAATACTTAAACACACTGTCCTTGTCTGGATTGGCAAGCAGCACTTGTTTAAGGTAAGCCATTTCTTCCTTGGCCTGCTCTTGTCGTGCATGTGCGTCCCAATGGTTTTTGTATTGACCAAATAAAATGTTGTCGATGGTGGAATAAACCCAAAGTTCAAATGCAGGGTCTAGCCAGGCTGCAAATTTTAATGCCAAAACTCGGTGCATAAATGTACCTGCTTTTTTGTTTGCAAAATGAATTTTTTCTAGAGGCAAAATATTTTTATCCCCCCCAAATGGGGTGGATAAAAGTACTTTTATAAACTCTTTTGCGTGATCAGATCTCATAAAATGATCCACTCTTTTGCCAAAGGCATTTGCCATCTCGGTGGCGTTTACCATCACATCTCCTTCATTCTGTAAAAGGAAATGAATCTGGGTGTCTTGAAAAATTGCTTCAATTGTTTTCATGTGTGAATACTATTAGTGTTTTGTATCGTCGCTGCAACTTTCTCTATCAAGTGATAAAGGTTTGAAGATGCATAAGGGTCAATTAAATCCTGCTCCACACAAAAAGTACTTAGCTCAAAGCTCTCTTTTAAATGTTTAAGGATTTGCAGCGGGCAATCTTGACTAAAAAAGTCAAGCAGCTCCTTTTGTGCCGGTGTGACATTGATGGTCACGGTGGCGGTGGTTGGTTTCTTTTCTTTAGACATATCGAAAAGTTGTATAAGCGATGCCCAGCCTTAGGTGTGTCTAAACAAGTACGGGACTTGGATTTACCTCGCTTTCGCAAAGGATCACCATAGAAGGGCATCTATCGTTAATAAAAAAGATCAGGATAAAATCCCTTACTTTGTTTAGACACGACAAATATACACAATTTCAAATAACTTTTACAAATGTAGTTTTAAAACCGCTTTTGTGCAATCATAGCTTTCTATGAGTGATATTCCTCCTGCACCCTTTAGGGTCGGGGCAACAGGAGAATCGGGGCAAAGCGGGCAATCAATTAATCCTTTCCAAATTCTTGATCAAACTCATATCATAGATTACCACGATATCATTGGTTTCAATCTCGCGGTATTGCACGGTGGGGTAGTCCAGCGCGTTGGTAATCAGCGCACTTTTAATGCCGTTGTCATATAGTTCATAAATCAAGTTCCTAAACCGCCCGCCCGCATAAGTGTTTCTATAAGTCCAGTCAACCACCTTGCGCGGCTTGTCAACCTCAAATTTATAAAGCGCCGCCACACCGTTGTGCTGTGAGCGGTGCCGTGCATACCGCATCGCCAGCTCAGCATTGGGGCTGCCAAAAAAAGCCGGGAACCCATAACGGCTGCGCCCGTGGGGTTTAATAATCAAATTGCTGTTGTCTGTGCCGTGGTATAAAATCATATGTCTTAATACTTAATACTCAATACTTAATACTAGCCGCCCGCCACCCTTTAGGGCTGGGGCAACGGGCGGGGAAGCAGTCTTAATACTTAATACTAGCCGCCCGCCACCCTTTAGGGCTGGGGCAAAGCGGGCTACACCCCAAACCGCGCCTTCACATCATCATCATAACACACATCAGCAGTCCCCGGCAGCTCAATAATAAGGTTATAGCCATACATATTGATAAACAACGGCCCGCCGTTGTCATAAGCACAGCTGTTAATATCAAAACCCCGCAACCACCGCAGCGGGCTGTCATGCCTCAGGTTTTTACTGTCTTCCTGTATGCGGGCCACAAAGTCAAGTAAAATCTGTTCGCTGGTGTCGAGCGTGTTGTTTTGCCCGTCATAATCGCCCGGCTGGCAGGTTTTTAAAAACAGTAAAGAAACCGTGCGCCTGTTGAGCGGGCTCGTGCCCGGCTGGTCAATGCGACCCGCGTGGCTTTCCATCAAGCACACAAACTTGTCTGCCTTCACTTTGTATTTGAGCGCGCTTTTAATCTCCTCCCAGTTATACCGGTAAAACCCATCAATAAGGGTGTGCGCAATAGCAAGGCTCTCAAAATAACTTAAAATCTGATTGTGCGATACTGTTTTCATATTCCAAAATTTTAATTAACTACCCGTCATTGCGAGCGCAGCGAAGCAATCCCGTCAACGCTTGCCTTTCCTGTTCTTCGGTGACAAGTCCTCGTTCAACGTCTCCATAAAAGTATGCAACCGCGTCTGCCTCGTCTCAGCGTGCGTCCCAAACTTCCCACCGGCCATTGATAAAATAATCTTGCCAAAGCCATAATCGCGCTTGTTGCCTTTTTTGGCGTCTGCTTTGGTTTGCTTTTGCTTTTTATTGAACACCCATTTATAGCGGGTTTCAATCTCAAACCGGCACCCCTGAAACGTCAGGAAAGCAGCCAGTAAAAAATCAAGTGGCGCGTCCTTAAACTTTGCCGCCATGGTGTGCAGGCGCTCTGCATAAAACTGCGGGCGCACATCAGGATCCCCCGGCACATACAACACCGCAGCCAGGTAATGCAAAAACTCCACATTAGGGTTTTCGCGGTAGCGGTTGTAAAAATCATCTGCAAAGGAGAATTCTTCAATGGTCAAATTAAACAACCGGGGCTTGGGGGCATAGTAACGCTTCAAGTCCAGCACAAGGCTTTCAATGAAAGTGGTGCGATCAGTCTTCTCATAAATAAACCCCATTTGCCGTTTGATTTCGCTCATAGGCACATTGTCAATCAAGGTGTTGAAGGCTTTGTTGTTTTCAAAATTGAGCTTGCCGGTCTCCATCAAAATGCCCAATATAGCAGCATCTGCCTGTATGGCGGTTTTAACGGTCCCGCCAAAAAACACCATGGCCAATGCCCGCAGCTGTGCATCGCTCAGCTCGTTCCACGAGGTGGGTAATGTGATATTTAAAACTTCTTCCATGGGAGGGGGCTAAATTTTTGATACAAATTCAAAGCAGTACTCACAACCCCATAAACAATCAAAGCATACACCCACCACGGCCACACATACACGGTTTTTTTATCAACCTGGCTATAGACCTGCTCCAGGTTGCGGGCAATTCTTATACTGTCCTGTTTGAACCGGCTGCGATACTCACGCTCAAAGCTGGAGCTCACACTATCAATTTTTTGGCTTATGTAAAGCTTTCCGTCTTTACTGTAAACACTAACAGAGGCATTGCCGCTGGTGATGGTCTGGTTAATGGGCTTTAAATTTCCCTGATCATCGCAAGGGTTATCAACCACATTGTCACTACTTGCGGGCAGGGTGATGGTTTTTATTTTTTCAATGATAACGGTATCGATTTCCCGCTTTACCACTTCAACGGTATCAATGCGGGTTGTTTGCTCACGCTCGGTTATTTTCTGCTTGCTTTTGCAACCGGTGAAGGTGCAGGCCAGCACGATGAGCAATAAAATAAACATTGCCAAACTCAACGGCTTAAACGGATTGTCATTTTTTGTGGTCATAGCTTAAATTTTTAGTTATAAGGCAGTTTATTATACCTGTCATTGCTTGAATATAGATAATGCTGTAAGGTCCCGATAACATCAAAAGAGGGGCACTCTTTAATACGCTCCCAGCTTTCAATCACGCCGTTTGCGTTGCCGTCTTTACTGAAATCACGATGGCCCACAATACCCAGATCTGCTGTAATGTCCTTACCATTTGATTTTAACCAATGCACCGCTTCAGTTATGCATTTTTCAATGCCATATTTTTGCAGTCCATTGCGGGTGTCGCGGGCTTTCTTTACATCTTCAGGCTCAACCCCACCCACATAACAGATGTGTATAGTACTGTCATTATACCCTCTCACGCCGTTTGTAATAGCTGAAAAGTCAGCGATCTTGTGAATGGTACCATCTACTTCTATAAGGCGGTGATAACCGGGAGACCTCCATTTTAAAACATCATACCAAAACCTTTCAATCGCTTCACGGTTCCCAAAACCCGCGGAGCAATGGATGACTATATTGTTGACGTTTGAGGCTTGTGGCATAGCCTTTAATTTATAAGTTTCTTAATCTTATCAATAATACCTTCCCTAAAAACCTTTGCAACATTATCAATAAACTCATAATGTTTAGGTTTTTTGCCATACCTTCTAAGGTGATTTTCTCCAATACTATGCACGTCAAACAGGATTACCACGATAAAGAATATAGGGATTCCTGCCTGAAAGATGCCCGCTGTAGTTTCATAACCCACGGCCATAAATATGTAAGTAAACAGGGTTATTAAACCGGCTATCATTATCACTCCCTGAAGCTTCCAGATACTGCTCCACAGTTTGTCACTCTTTATGTAACCTCTGGGGCTTCCGGTGCTTATCATATGCTCCTTTTTTGATGCTGAAATACCTGTAAAAAAGTCATAAGCCGTTACCGCGATAAAAGCAATAAAGCAAACGCCAAAAAGCAAAGCGGGCATTACGAATTCTTTTTCGGGTACATTTTCAAATATGAGTTGAAGAAGCCTTTTAACCCCGGTTCCAATAGGGGCAGCAATTAAAGCTAGTGCGCCAGACTGATAACTAAAAGCTTTCTTTACTAGGTCAAATATCATAAGTGGTGCATCTGTTATTTTTGGAATCATACCATTGCCCGACGTGGCGGATAAATATTAAAAGTTGTACTTCTTTTTAAGCATCTTAAACTCCCGGTGGGTAATGCCCACTTTCTTTTCAAAATCCTGCTTCACTTCCTCTTTACTGAACCACTCCCATAGCCAGCCTATTACAGCACTATTAGCAATAAAAGCAGCTGCAATTTCAGTAAAGCTCATCGTGTTGTGAAACAGGATCATTGCCACAATGAAAATCACAGCGATGATGATGGCGAAGGTTTGTTTTGGTTTCATATTAAAAAGAGATTTGTTGTATCGTTAAACTTCCTTTACCCCAGCCCAGGTTATTACCTGTTGAACTCCACATTCCAAAAATGTAAGTTTTACCCACTTGAGCATAATTATTGTTGTTCACTCTTGCTTGTTGAAGCACACCCCTTATTTCAAATGAGATAAGCATAGGTGAAGCAGTTGTATTAGTAACAACATCAGTCCAAGAACTAATGATTTTATCTGTTCTGAAAAGACCTGATGTACTTAAACCATCTAATGAAGTGGCTGTTGAAAATACAGGCATTTGAATTTTTCTACTTACATCTTGATTTTCAACACCATCAATAAGAAATTTAATCCCGATATAAGTAGCAATTTGGTCTAGTGTTGAATTAACAGCTCCTACAGGAACATTATACTCCACACTTATTAAAGAAGTTCTTCCAGGATTAATTGTAATTGTATAAGTACCTAAACCTAAATCAATATCATTATTAATGTGTACCTCATTAGTAGTGGTGGTATAGTTAACCCTGGAGGGCATAATAGCTTTAATTGTTTGTACACTAAAAGGAACTGTAACTATACCTATTTTTTTTCCCACAAACCCATCACTATCTGCTACAAGTACATAATCTTCATTCATTACAGGAATAGTATCTATCTTTAAATCTCCTGCTATATGTAATGTAGCTTCAGGGTTTGTTATCCCTATCCCCACCTGGGCAAAGGTGAGGAAGGGCAACAGTAGCAGTATGTAGGTTAATTGTTTCATTTCAAAAGGGTTTTTAAGATTTCTATTTTTTCCTCTGGCGTTCCCTCGCCAAAAACTATGCTTTTAACATTGGTATAAGTTTCCTTTACCGTTGTATCGGGATTGTCCTTTGCAAATTCCTTTGTTACTATTTTCCCTGTTTTTGCGCTTCTGTAGATTGTTTTCATAATTTTAAACAGTTATATCGTTTCCATCCCAGTATTTTAAAGTTCCCGTAACCGTTCCTTTTATTTTGCCTCTCCAATATTTAAGATACAGTTGACCATCATTAGCGGTTCCTCCTGCCTGCGCTTCATTATTTAATAATCTTACCGTATCATCATCATTATCGTGAGCCTTACAACCCCATAGCCACATACCGAAATTTGCACCTGCTTTCAAGTAGTTGTCAGACCAATAGCAACTTTTGAAATTTCCGCCATTTGAAGCCCCTGCATTGCAATTCCAAAGAACGGAAACACACCCATTCACGTCTGCTACTGTTGCTCCACGTCCTTCGCCGTAATTTCCGTTGATTCGCTCGCAATGAATACTATCGTGAACACTTGTTGCGTTTTCAGAATCACCCAATGCGGGTTGATTTGTAAATCCGTCATACCCTTGAAAAATAGCAGAACAGTCCAGCTCATATACAGTCATATACTCCCCTTTAGTGCCAACTGTTTTAAACGAATGAGTGTTAAATCCATCCTTCCTTTGGTAGCGAGAATGACAATTCTTATAAACTGTTATTTTAGCATCATAAGTTTCAAATCCATTCCCGCTACTTCCATAAGAAAGACAATCCTTAACCCCGTAAAGACTGTTATTTGTGGCTGTTGTGGCGTGTCTATACCTGCAACCTGCCAAAGGTGAAGTTCCTGAATTGTGATAAAATTCCAAATCTTCAAGTAAAACAACTCCATCATCTGTATTTTGAGTAACAGCCCAATTATAAGCCTGTGTGGCATAAATAAACCCATCAAAAGGGTCAGGCTCTCTGCCATCCAATAAATGAACGTATTTAATGCTGTTTGCGGCATCGTGGTATTGACTTCCTGGGGTAGCTGCGCAATTTGCTTCACTTCCAACGTCAGGCACAGGCATTGCTCCACCCTTTTCATCTTTATATTTTGCATCAAAAACTATTCTTCCCAATGCCGCAAATATTGTTGAATTTGTGGTTGCAGTTGAAGTTGACCAAACGCCACCGCCTTCATCAAACCAATTAAAAGTCGCTTTTGTGTAATTTTCCCTCATTGAAGTTATGCGGGTTTTCCCACTTGGGTGGATTGATTTAAATTTCCATTTACCTCTCAATTGCATTGGATTAGTATCTTTGTTTAGCCACCCAACCCATTCATCCATAATATTAATAACGCAAGGAGATAAAGATTGGTCGGTTGCATATTTAAGTGTTTTCCAAGCAGTCCCCTCGGTCAGCCCGTCATTTGCATTGTTTCCATTAACATAATCCACATAGTAATTTGTAGCTGTTTCTGTCAAGGTGAAATCAATTTTATCATAAGGGTCTTGAATGTATCTGACTTTTTCACCATCATAAATCCGCTGTAGTTTTAATTGGTCATTAAATTCTTCGGGTGGCGTAAGCCCTGATATTGGTAAGCTTTCAGAGTAAACCTGTTCTAACAAATATTGCTCTGGTATTTCATCCTTATAAGCCAACCCTTTCCATTCTGTGCCGTTGTCCCACTCTGGGCGGTTGTTGTCTGTGGGGTCGGGTCTCAATGGCTTATTCAACAAGTCGTCATAATCTGCTTTTAAACCGTCTTTTCCTATCAGTTTTAAAAGTCCAAATGATTCATTAAAACCATCAAGTCCCTGCCAGAGATTATCATCTGCAGGGTCTAGCCAATCTCTGGGGTTAACGTCTGCTGTTAGTATGAATTTACCATCCCAATTTCCACTTTCTTTTGCAAACGAGGGCTTTCCGTCAACATTTCCATTGTGTAAACCTGATGATCTTAATTGATGCCCGTCAGGACTTCTACCCCATTGGTATAAATCACCATAAGCATCTGCATCAGTGCTTGAGGTTGCGACTTGAGATGCGCCTAAATTTCTATCCAGCCATATTCTATCTGTTGTGGGATTATAAACAAAGCCATAACTTAATCCTTGAAATTCAAAAATTTCATTTTCATAATTATCTTCAAATTCTTGGAGCGTAAAGGTTCCATCTACTATCAAACGGAGAGAGTAACCTAAAGCGCGAAAGTTAGGGCCTATTTGTGCAGAAGAAGCGCTAATTAATAAGTAACTTGAATTACTAGAAGCAGCAGCAGTACTGGAAAAATAACCTCCAAGAGCACCTACTGATATTAAATCTCCGTCATAGTGTCTTCTTGTGCCACCCAGCGTTAACTTTAAAGGCGAACCAAATCCACCTGCTGCATTGTTTGTTGACCAGCTCAATCTTTCATTGTCCCATTCTGTTGAAGTGGGTATTCTTAATCCGTATGGGTTATTGTCTGCAATTTCCCACTTAGATTCGTCAATATCCCCTCCCCACAGCTTCACAACCCACCCATCTGCAGCCTCTTTCCTGCGCTCAATCCACACCAGGTCACCCTGCCCAAAAACATACTCATTCTCATCAGGATCAATAACAGTATGCGGCCCCGCGCCCAGAAACTCCACGCGGGTTTTCACACTCATCACCCCAGAGGCATAAGCGAGTTCTGTGGTGGTCTCATTTAAAGTCAAGGTCACTTCATCGCTGGGCAGTTGTGCCAGGCGGTTGAGCATCGCAACGCTCAAGTCGAGTGCCGCGCCTGTAAAAACTTCGGGCATTAAATAATTCATAGAACCACCGCCGGTGGGTTCCTCCGCTTCGGTCAAATCAATAAAGTCTTCAGCAACCGCAAGGGTTTCTCCGGCACCAAAAGTGCCGGTACCGCCATTCCAAAAGAAAAGCTTGTTCACGCCTTCCATAATTACCCTTATAAAGCGGTCGCCGTCAATTTCATAAGGTGCGTTTTCGTGGGCGTTAAAGCCGTCTACAATGGTAGCGTCTTCAATATCGCCCAAATCTATCACCAGCGCGTTGCCCACGGGGTCAATGCCTTCTGTAAAACGGCCCATAGGGCTTATATCTTCTATCGTGTCAACACTGTTCAACGTGAGGGCACCACTGTTCAAGGCAAAATAATCGCGGGTCATGGTAAACTGGCCGTTTACAAACTCAGAGCGCGTAAGTACAAAAACAATCTGCTGTCCTGCAGCACAGGTCACCGTGCCGCCATAATAGGTTTGTATGGAGTAATTGATTGATTGTATAACCACCAGCCAGTAAGGCAGGGTATAGTCTTGAGCGGGATCATAAAAGACATTGCGCAACCTGAAGGCATTAGAAACTAAAGGTTGTGAGCCGCCACCGGGGGCGCCACATCCTGCTGCATTGGGGTTTGCTATAATGCTCATAAGGCTAAAATTCTATCATTAAAAACTATGGTGCTGCCACCATTGCCCTCTGGCTTTGGCAGGATCACAACGCCATCACATTGCGTGAAGTCGTCAGGGTGTGCTTCAATAATGCGCCTCGCGGCTTTTAAATATTCAAGGCCTGCTTCTTCACGCGCCTTGGCCGTGCGCAACAGGAAATCGTTAATTTTCAGGTTTACGTTTGTGGCCGTGGCCTCGTGGGGCAGGCGGTCAAACTTTAAGTAAATACCGTTTTCATTGATAATAAACTGGCCTTCAGTCACTGCCTTTGCAACCGTGAGGTGTACCATGGCTTTCTGTAAAGCGGTTTTAACCTCCAGCACATTGTCTGCAGGTGTGGTGGTTTTTATGTGCTCAATAAAATCTGCACATAGCCAGCTGTATAAAAACTGGTCTTCCACCTGCCGCATAGCGGGTTGCAGGGCTAGAAATGTCTGGCGGCTGTGGTGCAGGTTGTACCATTTTTGAAACGTGGCCACATTCTGCACCAGCAGCTCTTTGCCCTGGTTTTGTAAATCCTCAGTATATGAGGTAAACAGTGAGGCATTGGCATCAAGCAACAGCAACAGCTTGTCAAGGGCCTCGTGGGCCTCGCGCAAAAAGGCGCGTGACATTTCATTTTTTGCAAAGGTGTCTGCATTGCTGTGGTCTGCCGTGCTCTGCACATGAAACCCTCCCCCTGAGATCTGCACGCTCAATACCGGCATACCAATAAAAAAAGAAAAGGAGCACAGGGCTTCACTCAAGAGGTCTCTTGCTTTGTTTTTTATTGCGGTATTCTCGCCTCCTGCAATATCTTCAAGCTCTGTGGCAAGATTGCCGGCAAAGGGTTCTATAAATTTGCGTGCCGCTTTAGGTATATAAATAGCCAGGTCCTCCACCGGGAAGTCGTGGCGCACGGGCACATATTTTTGTATTTCTTCTATGCTGTCAAGTAATGCCATTAGTTTACAACTTTTTGTTGCCCGGTGGGGTTCTTGTCGAGCGTGGTTAATATGGTGCTTTCAAAAACCGGCACAATGTCAAGGTCCCAGTTGTTGTATTCCTGTATAAATTCAAATACCTCGAGGGTGGTCTCGCGGTTGGTTTTCATTAAAGCTTGTACAATTAAAAAAGCTTCACGCTTGTCACTTCCTGAGCCGGCACCCAGTTTGCCGCCGGGTATGCCGGCAGAGATCAACACAGGGTCAACACCCATAGCAAATAAAATTTCACTGTTTGCGGCGCTGGCCTCTGGCAAATACATGCCCTCTTTAAACTTGTCATCAATGGCCTTGATATCAATTGCAGAAACGGTTTGCCCGTCGCCCACATCAATGCGCATAGACTGTATGCTCTTCCCTGCTTTGCTGCTTCCACCAAGGTGCTCGTTTATGGCGTCAATAACCTCCTGGCGTTTTTCTTTTTTATCATCGGTTGAGAAGTCTTCCCAGTCGTGCTTATAGATCTGCTCAAAATACCGCTCGTCAATCTCAATCAAATACTTGATGGAAATTTGATTGCTGAAAAGGGCTTTTTTGTATTCCGGTATTGAGTTGGCCACTTCCAGCCACCCGCTTTCATTCACGGCGTGCCAGTCGGCAAATGGGTAATAAGGCTCATCTGTGAGCGGGTAAAACACCGGGCGTATAAATTTGTAGATGCGCTTTTTCTTACAGTACTCCTTCACTTCTTCAGCACTCCAATAAGGGTCAATCACCGGCACCTTTGCGGCATACTTGCCCTCAAGGTCAACGGCCGAGCGCCCCCACTGCTCACTTATATACACATTATCAATATACCCGTTGTCGTTCATTGCCTCAAACCGGAACCACGCAGCGCGCTGGCGTTTCACCCGGTTGATCTGTGAAAAATCTGCACTCAAAATATATTCAGGAAAAGCAATGGAGAAGGTCTCAAGGTCGCTAATGGTCTCCTTCCAAAACTTTTTCATTTGTGAGCGTCTAAAAAATTCCTGCTCACGCTTAAGCTCAGTAAGCGGTACCGGTATATTTTCCTTTTTACCGCCTTCATAATTTTCACGCGTAAGGATCAGGCCGTTACCGTAATGGGCTTTTTTGTTGAAACGTAAACCGCTCTTTGCCGCACCACTTTTTTTGATGCTCTCCATGATTTTTTGGGGAGCGTCATTGTTGGGTCCCCAGGAGGCCACTTTGCCGGTTTTCTCTTTCGTTTCAAAAACCACAGCCGTAGAAGCCTCTTTGTTTTTCGCACTCGAAAAAACAAAAGCAGCGTTCGTAAACTCAGAAACCGCAATACTATCGTTTATAAAAGTTGTTTTCATCAGTATCTCACAAATTGACCATTCACCTTAATCACAAAAAGCAGGTTGATTTTCTTCAACTCGCCGTCTGCGGTCTTGATGTTGCGGGTTTTATTTAAAAAATGATTGGGGTTTTTTGCTGGCAAGTCAACACGGGCAAGGCTCTCAATGGTTTCAACGCGTTCCTTGCTGGAACTCAACGGCAGGACCTTGGCAGTTTTATAAGTAACAAGTCGGCCGCCCTTTTTACTCTGGCGGTTAAAAGTTCGCACAACAACATCACAAGGAATAGGTTCGCCGTTCACATCCTTACGGCCCATAATAGAAAGTGCCTCTTTTAAACTAATTTCATTTGCCATAAATCAAAAATCCAACAATGGCAAATTTTACCAAAGTACAGATTTTTAACTCCCACAACTCACAAACTAAAAATCCCAAAATCAGGTATTTAAACAAAAACAACCCCCAAAACCACTATAAAAAATTTTCAACTAAGTTTTTGTCACTCAAATTTTTAAGCCCAAAAAAAATAATAAAAAAACTATTTTGTCATCGGCGGCTCACGCAGCCACCCACCTAAGAACACAGTTGTGACTTTGAGGTAATTGACTGATATATGAATTGGGGCTTTACCCGGTCGTGATGGGCATATAGTCGCGGTTGCTCCTTGATCTCAGTGTGATCTGTTGGTACAGCTCATAGATAGGGATGTCAAAGGTGTCGCTCAGGTGGGTCGCGTGCTGCTGCTTGATCACATTAGACTTCTCTGAGCTCTTATCTTTATGTAGTGCAGTGGTGCCGCCCTCTTTAACGGTTGCGTTCTCGAGTGAGACAATAAGGTCCTGGTTGTTTCGCTCGTTGATTCTTATCACAGGTAGTTCAGCGTTGGACTCTTTAAGTAGAGTGTTGATGACAATGTACTTCTCCATGTGGGTGGGTGCCTTGCCCTTGCTTCTCAGATTGACTTTAAACTTCGCCTTACGCAAGATATCAGCAGCTTCTTGAGCGAGGGTCTTCTTGCTGTTGGCTTGGCGGTTGTTGCCGTCGTGACCAAAGTAGAACTCAATGCGCCTGTTGCGTTGAGCTTTGTAGTAAGGAATGAACTGCTCCTCTAATAGATCCGCAAGTATCTTAGGACTTAGCACATAGAAGGACTTCAATACCCGGTGCTCTCTACCGTTGCGTTGGTGTACAGATAAGGAATTAAATACACCAAAATCTAATGAGATAATAAGCGGTGCATCCCTGTCCAGGTCTGTGTCATACTCGCAGGTGAATTGATAATCAACCGCAGTAGAGGCTTTGATGTTAGGGGACTCCTCAATGTAGGTCTTGTAATAATGCTTTTGTGGGGACAGCTGTGCATAGAAGCCGTCTTTTATTTCAGAGGGTCTTATGTTGAGTATCTCAGCGCGGTAGTAGAGAGCGGTGGGTGCGTTCTTGCGCATCTTAATGAAGTAATCTTCCGGGAGGTTTTCCTTGTTAGAGTAGGCGTTTGCCTTGATATAAGCGTACTCCTTTGGATTGGCGGCCGCTTCCTTTTCCATATTAGTGAACCACTTCCCTTTTGATGTCAAGGGTGTGGATGACATATAGATTTCAGCGTTGAGCAATGAGGCGTTTGGAAACTGCTTCCTGCCCGCTCTGTTGGTGATGCTTACGTTTACAAACAATTTCTCCTTGTCAAACAGCGCGGCCTCGTCACCTATCTCAGCATAACTGTTCAGACCACGCCCACTGTTTTTATTTTCAAGGCTCACCAGCTGGATGATACAGCCATTGCTGAAATGTATAATGTTATGCCACTTATCAGGTCGCTCAAACGGCATTACAAAGCCTTTGCTTTTACCGCTTTTGCCCACTACATAATCAATGTCTTCATACAACCCAAACATCTCCATCCCTGCTTTAGCCGACTTCAACGTGACAGAAAGCACCTGCATATAGGTTTCGCCAACGAGCGTAAAACACGCTCGGGGCATTTGCTTACAAAGCTCCTTGATGATGTAACCTAATATCGTTGACTTCCCGGAGCCACGCCCCCACTCAAGGTAGATTTTGTTTTTACCCAGCCTGATGGCCAGAGCAACCATTAACTGCGGACCTGTAAGCTGTATCTTTTTCATACCTCTACAAAATCTGCGTCCTCGGCTTCTACCTGGTTAAAATCAACTACTCCTTTATTAAGTTGTTTTATAAGGGCTTCTTCAATTGCAGGAGACAGGGTGATTTCCACCTGTACATTTTCAAACTTCTCAGGGTTAAACTGCCCTTCATTGTCGTCATTAATTCCCGCAAACTTCGCAATAAGCTCGAGGGCTTTCCCTTGCATTTTGAGATCACCCTCCTTCAGGGTGCGTTGGAAGAACTTCTCTGCCCACTCGGTTAAAAGCACCCGATATCCTTCCTGATCAGCACGCATAGCATTGCCGTAAAAATGCTCACTATTGGCCACGTCTTTATAAGCCTGGCTTTCGCTAATTTCAAAGTTTTCAATTAGGTAGTTTCTCACCTGCTGGCGTGTGAGATAGTTTGATCGCAATTTAAAAACAGTCGTCCAGCGCTCTTTGATTTCCTCATGTTTGGCTGAAAGCTTGTTCTTCTCAGGATTGAGCAAATTTGCCCAGATGGCTTCAAAAACACCATCGCCTTTTCGGGCAACCGGTAAATAGTTTTTAATGCTCATTTATCAACTCGTTTAACTGCACAAGTTCGCTCTCGTGCTTTAGCTTTAATTTTTTTGAAGACTCCAGCTTCCAGGTGAGCTTCTTTTTTTTGTGCAGATCTGCTTCTTCTTTAATTTGATCCTGCAGCGTGTCAATTTCACGGTTGTATTTGCTCACCGCTTCAATCTTGCTGCGGCGGCGTTGATACAATTGTGCGGGCGTCATGTCTTTAAACTCATTTTTCTGCTGTGGCAGGTAGCCATAGTCATTATAGAAATCAATCATTTCCCAGCACACTCGGTTTTGGTTCATGGCGTCGTCAATCTGCATCTGGATTGCAAAAGCTTTTTTTGTGGCCGCTGCCGGTAGCTCGTTTAAATCAATCTTTAAGCGGCAAGCGCGTTTAAAATGAGCGTGTGCCTTTTCAAGCACCGGGCGCAGCTCTTTGGGAAGGTCGCCCATATAAACAGGGGCGTTTGTTTCGTTTGATTTTGGTGGGGGTGGCGCGTTGTTTTTTACAGCCGTTTTAGCAACCAGCTCGGCGGTCACGGTTTTCTTTTTGGCGGTGGATTTAGCGGGCTTCCTCTTTTCTGTAGGTATTTTGCTCAACTCATACCTCAGTTTGGCCTCAGTTTGTGGCGTGTGCTTGCGCGTAAACAACCGCAGCAAGTTCTTGTTGTGTGAAGGATAAGCAGCATAAACAGCCACCCCTGCAAAATAGTCACAACCGTTGTTTTTCCATTGTTCTACTGTCATACAGCAAAAATGACAACTGTGTGCCACATGATAAAGTACAAAAAAACCCGGGCGAAGACTCCCGGGTTTTTATTGACTAAATAATTAAATTATGAAAAATATTACTTTTAAGGAGCCATCGTTACCGTTCCTTTGTAAATGGCTGCCGGCCACTTGCTCTTGTCTTGCAACGTGAGCGTCACACTGTTGTTGCCTTCAGCTAGTGCCTCTGTTGCAGCCTCAATGCCCGTGAACTTCGCAGGAAAACGCTTGCTTCCTATCTGGATCAGGTTGCCGCTGTCAAACTCCTCAAAGAGCGCAATAAACTTCTCGTTTTTCACACGTCTCAAAAAGCCTTTTAAAGCAGCACCGCTTCCTGAAACAATAATGGTTGCCTCATTTTGAAACAGCCTTCTTCCCACTTCACCAATCATGTTGGTGGTAATACCCACAGTCTCTTCAACAGCACTCAGGGTCACAAACCCTTTATCAACAGGAAACGTGTGAGAATCAGTAGCTTCAATGGTAACCAATTCTTCCAGCGTGGTGGCTTCGGTGCCTCCACATAGATCCTTGGGGTCGTTTATAAGTTCAAACTCGCCGTGAACGCCAAGTAAAACCTTGTTTGTAAATCCCGCAATGGGCTCGCAGCTTTCACCGCCTACATCAACTAAATCTACCATGACTTACTTTTTTTTGGTTACAAAATAAGAGCCACCCACCACAAGGGCCGTGAACACGTCCTCATCATTAATGATCTCTTCCTGGGTTCTCACAACACCATTCACGCGCAATTTTGCGGGTGTGTTGGGTTTAAAGGTGTATTCCACGCCGTTTACCTTGGCCACAAGCTGTTTTGCTTTTTTGGCCGGGGCGGCGGGCTTCTCTTCTTTACTTGCAGAGGCTTTTGCGTCTGCAGCGGTATCATTATCGTCTTCAGTAGCGGCCGAATGAGGGTTTTTTTCCTCATAAGCAGCAATCAGGGCTTCAATTTGAGCATTGGTGGCCCCTTCCGGTACTTCTATATTATACCCAGCTGCCTTCTCCTGCAGCTGGGCTTTATTTAACTTCTTTGCCATAACTTATATAAGTTTAAAGGGTTAAGAAAAAGGGCTTACGGCGTGACCGCTAAACCTTCTTCAGGATAATACAGCTCATTCAAGACTGCATTCTCAAGGCCGCGCTCGCTACCGTCAAAAACAGCAACAAACACAATCTCGTTGATTGCAAAATCATAGCCCAACCACCAGTCTGCAAATATTTTTAATTTGTAGTCCAGCACCTGGATATCTGTGATCTGGGGTTTGTCAAACACATCAATCAACCTGTAAAGGTTGCCTTCAATGGTGGCAAAAATCACGTTATCAGGAAGATTGTCAAGCGTGACAATGTTCTTCTTGGTAAGCGGGGTTTTCATTTTCCCGTCCTCGGTATAGGTCACCTTGGTGCCATATTCCTGCTCATAAGCATCTGCAAACGTCAACCCAAGGTTGTCGCTCATCACGATGTTTTTGATTTTGCGACGCATCTTGGCGGGCAATTGCTTCTCAAAGCTCTTGATCTCGTCAAGGATGTTGACGGCAGTAATAGCGTTCAACGGAATCCTGAAAGCAGGGTGCGTAGTGTTTGCCACAGCAGCAGCCACTTGCGTGGAGATGCCGTTAAGCGAGTTTCCAAACTCACCATCTGCGGTTGCGTCATCTTGCACACCGGTTATGGATAACAACTGAAGGTCATCAACAATCTTTGCAATCAAGTCATCCATGATCTCCTTGGAGATGGGGTGTTCTTGTTTGCTCTTGCCTTCAGTATAGAGCGTTGCTAGCCAGGTGTTCAAAATCTCATCTGGAATGATGGGAAAGTTCACCTTCTGGCGGTAGTTCTGAAGCATCTTGTGCTTGAACTCAGCCTCGCCCAGTTCTTGCCATTCAGCTTTAAAACCTTGAACCACGTGGCTCAAAATTTTATGAAACTGCGGGAATTTTCCCTTCACGGCAGTAATGGTTTTACACAAAGCGTTCACCTGTATGTCTGGTGAGTAGACGCCGGCAGATAGAATATCCGTGTTGTGCTTCACGTATTCACCTAATTCTTTAGCGACGTCTTGTACATTTACTGTTGCCATAGCGTCTGTTATTTTTGGTTAAAAAGTTCGTCGGCAATGCGGTTGTGTGATGCACCTGCATCTACAAAGGCATTTCCGTTTATGTTTTCTTTGCCGTCGGCACCCACATTGGTGTGAGAGTCTCCGTCTTGTTTGCCCAGTACATTGATATGGTTTTCAATGGCGGTCAATTTTTCTGCAGGAGTGGCGTTTGCGGCCACCTCAATTTCTTTGCTTGCTATCAAAGCATCCATCGCGCTCTCAGTAGAGGCGGTGGTGCTGATGGCTGCATCTTTTTCGGTAATAGCAGCATCACGTGCAGCCTCGGCAGCAGTTACGGCAGTATCTTTTTCGCTGAGAACAGTCTCAAGCGAATCGATCATTTCAACAGACAGCGAGCTGTGACCTTCCATCTCTTCAAGTGGATGATCTAAACCCAATGCCGACTGAAGAAGCGGGCGGTTTTTACTCATAGTAGTAGTATTTAGATTAGAATTATTTGCATTGTGTAGTTCAAAAACCTTGTTGACAGCATCTGCCAGGGTTCCTGTGACATCAGCAAGCCCCAGTTCAACAGCTTGTTCACCGTTCCAGGTGCCGCCTTTAAATACTTTGGAGTCAAGCTGGGGGCGCGAGGCTTTCATGTCCTCATGAAATTTTGTTACAATAGGATCAAGTTCCTGAGTGATGTAAGGCTCATAGTTGCCTTCAAGAAGTTCACGGTAAGCGTGGTTTTTTTCAGTGCTTTCGGTAGCATATACCTCGTGATATTTTGCTCCCCACTTTTCAAACATGCCGTTGAAATCAAGCACGCCGGCATAAGCACCAAGAGACCCAAGGTCCTCGGCTCTCGGGTTGGCCACAATATGATCACTGGCAGCGCCAAGATAGTAGGCCGCACTGCACATCATACCATCTGTATAAGCAACAACCGGTTTTGATAGATTGTTGATTACATCATATAATAAAGGTGTGCCATAAACTTGACCACCACCTGAGTCGATGTCTAAAACAATTCCCACACAGGCGGGATCATTGTCAAGTGCTTGTAGTATCCTGCCTATTGATTTGGTACCGCGAATGCCCGCCCAGAAGTCGTCAAATTTCAAAATCATTGTTTTGATGTCAACAACAGCGGCATAGCTTTCGCCGGAATCACTTTTTGCAGAAGCTGCAGAAGTAACACCGGTAGTATATTTTGTGAGAATAACCGGAAGGTCCTTTTCGGTTTTGATTTCGGTTTTACCGGAAAGCAATTGGTAAGCTAATGGCGCATAAGACAAAGCATATCCCTTGTGGACATACCATAAACCATTAAGTATATTAACATTGTGTGCCAAGGCTATCGTTGTAAAATGAAATTTCTCATACTACAATGATAAACCAGGGCATTCACCCTGTAAAGTACAGTTTTTTAACTCCTTACTCGGGGTTGTAATATGGAGCGCGGTGGGGCACGCTTCCACGCAAGCTTACGCGGGTCAAACTGCCCTGCTCAGGGCGGGTGCCGTTCACGGTTTCATAACTCAAAGTCAAGGGATAGCGGTTGCTTCCATATATTTTTTGCTGTGGGTAGTGCTTGCACACCTTCGCCACCAGATCATTGGCTTTGTACTGATCCAGCAGCTGCTCCATCGCCTCGCTCTGGCTGGCAAAATCAAAACTGATGCGCACATTAAAGAGCTCACCGGCATCACCGGTGCCCGGGCGCTCGCTCACATCAATGCTTTCTTCTATCAAAACCCCGTCAACACTATTGTCAAGGGGTGTAAATACCACCTCTCCTGCCGTGGTGTCATTGAGTTGTTTGGGCCATCCTGAAGTCTCTCCTGTAACCAGAAATAGTTCTACATTTGCAAACCCGCCTATTTGTTCTTCACATGAAAATGTCATAATCAAGGTATTTAGTATGTTTATGTACTTTGTTAAAACCCCTATTTAAAAGGCTTAACACATTTTTTAACAAAAAACAATCAATTTGCTTTTTGCTCTTTAATTTTTTTTACATCCCGCCGGTACCGCATATAAGCAGTCTCAAATTTTAGTAGGTCTTCATTGATTTCATAAAACTGTAAAAACCTGAGAAGGACCTCTTTGGCAGGGGTCTTATTAATGCAAACCTCTTTATATACAGTGTTTACCAGGTCTTCATAAAACAGCCGCAGCAGCAAATTTGCCAGTAATGCCTGCGCTTTTCTATTAATGTTGAAGGCTTTGCGCTTATAGTAATACTCTGTCAAATACACCCGGTACTGCGTTTGTGGTTCACACTTTATTTTTACCGGCTTGATATACCGCCGCTGGGCCATCTCGATGATCAAAAGACCAATTGCACTGTTTTTACTCAACTTGTGGCGGGTTCCGTAGCGTTTTTCAAGATAGTTTTTTAAAAAAAGAGGCACCGGTATGGCAACAGAGGTCTCATAATTCATGTGTTGACGGGGTTTCTTATAAAGATACATCCCAACAAAAAATAAAATATTCTCAAAATATTTCATATTTCCTGAAATTTTGTTCCAACGTTCCAACAAAATCACAACTATTTGTTTTTTAAATAGTTAAGTGTTGGAACACACCTAAAAAGCGTTGGAACTTGTTGGAACAACCCCTTTTTTGTTAGAACAAGAAAAAAACGTTCTAACACGTTCCAACAAAATGAAAACTATTTTTAAATATGTAACTCTTTGATTATTAAATATATATATTATATTACATGAGTTTGTTGGAGCAGTTGGAACAGTTAGAACACTTTTGGCACCAGCTCAAACTCATTTTTGCTCTACGCAGTTTTTTAAATTCGGGGTGCGGGGAAATCAAAAAACAAAGAAACCCGCTATACAAGCGGGTTTACAATAGAATTGCTAAAAGTGTATCAATTGTAACTACAAAAAATAATTGAATTGTGCAAGGGGTTTGCCGTAAAAAACAGGCTTTTTTTATTGTTTTTTTATGGGTTTTACTTCAGTACTGAAACCCTTACAAATAACGTCTGAAAAATTAAAGCATACAGAAATATATTGAGCGTGTTCAAAAGCTTCTTGTCTATTCCGGTGGGTTACATCCTGATCTTCTACATATAAGTAAGGTACTCTTGCAATCTTATATTTACCTGCCAGCTTTTCACCCACAATATTCCAGGCTGCTTTACTCTGTGAATGAACCACTTTTGTTTTAATATTTGGATTTTTCATATTGCTTTGTATTTAATTTAGCAAATTGGTACATCCTTGTTTGGACCGCCCGGTTTGTTGGAAGCAACCTCTTTTGCATTGATTCCTTCATCAATATATTCAACAGCTCCTATATCAAACCAGCTTGCATCTCGCATAGATCCGTCTGAACTAACGGGTGGTTTGAGGGCAACTTGATCGCAACCGGTGAGCCATTCAGCTTTACCCATTACAATACCTGTGAATCCTGTAATCTTGTCTTTGGCTCTTACGCCCAGTCTAATTGTACTCATAGTTATAAAATTTAGATTAATATTAATTTTTCCCAAACCAAAGTCTATACCTGCTCACGGTCACCTCGCGGCAATCAATGGGCATCTGGTGGCGCCACTCCTCTTTGAGGGTAATGCCATAGAGGGTTTTATTGTTTGTGTTGAGCCCAATGCTCTGCCAGGCAGTTGACTTAAAGCCCACCACGCCGTTGAGTTCTTCTTTGGTCACTACCGGCAGGGCTGCCATTTGCTCAGCAATGGCTTTGCCTTCTTTGGTGTTTTTCTTTGGCCTAAACAAGTGCTCCTCGTCTTTCACCGGCTTCCATAACCGGGGCGCGGGGTTCTCTTTAAAATAAACAGCGCTCACACCGCCAAAGGCAGAAAACTGTGACGCTGAGTATTTCTCAGCACCCACTCTCTTTACAAATTTACCCGCCGCCTCCTGGGCATCGCGGGCTTTGATTAACATAGCGGTGATTTTCTCACCGGTTTTGCTTGATTTTTCTGTGATGTAATACATAGTTGTTTATGGTTTAAGGTTCAAAGATTAAGTTTTAATTTAATAATTTCAGGTGGGTTCATCTGGTGTAACTCATCAAACTCAGGTGCTTGATTTTGGCTTCCAACAAAATAAACAAACATTGAAATCTCGGTTCCCTTGTCTGTGGTTCCTTTCCATAGCCTGGTGCGAACACCGTTAACCATAAAGGTTTCTTCTGTGCTTTCAATTTCTGCTTTCATTGTCTAAAATTTTAAAGTGTTGTAGAATAATAAACACAACCAGTATCAATGCCAGGGCATCGCTTATGGTCATGTCGTGCAGGCGCATAGAACCCCAGCGGGCAAAGCTTTCCTTGATTACTGCCGGGGTGAGGAAGTGAACGATCAAAAAGGTAATCACGGCCGTGCCGATCACCAGGAAGAGGGGGGTGTAGTGTTTTTTTTTCATATCAATTAAATTGGCGTGGCCACCTGGCTTAAAAAGTCGTTGGACACGTGGGTGTATATTTCTGTGGTCTTGGTACTGCGGTGACCGGCTATTTTTTGAATGATCCTTATATCGGTCCCGCTTTCCATCATTGATGTAAAACAACTGTGCCTGAGCAGGTGATAGTGATACTTATTGCCCAGGTACTTCTTTACAATCTGGTTGCAGCTGGTAGTTGAGTATTGAGGTGAGTCGTTTTGTCCGTTAAAAAGAAACTCAACGGGGCGGTATTGCCTTACATAATCTCTCAGAAGTTTAAGTATAGGCTGGCTTAAAGGCACAAAGCGGTCTTTATTCCCTTTAGCATTGCGAACGTGTATCAACATCCTGCCGGAGTCAATGTCTTCAATTTTTAAATTAATCACCTCGCTCACCCGCAACCCCACGCTAAACCCTAAAGACAAAATGGCCTTGTGCTTTAGGTTTTTGATTTTACCAATACGCTCCAGCAAGAAGTTTTTTTCAATCACCCGGGGCAGTTTCCTTGCTTTTTTAGGATAAGGCACCGCATCTATTTTGGTGGGCATTTTAACTGTCAATCTATAAAAAGCCTTCACCGCACAAAGGTTTGCTTTGCGGGTGTTCAAAGTTTCAAACCCCAGCATATACTCTTTGATTTTTGCCGTGGGTATTGCTTTGGGCTGCACCTCGTTTTCAAAATGCTTTAAAAACGTAAACACGCAGCTCTTGTAGTTCTCTACCGTAGATCGCGAGCTATACTTTAAAGCCACATCTACAGAAAATTTGTCTTGCCATTTTCTAATATCCATATCTCAAGTGTTTATTTTATTAGTGGTTTCGGTTGGTTTTTACATATAGTAGTTGTGGTGCATTTAAGACTAACTTTTAGAATAAATTAAAATTGCTTTTCAAATC
>CAXBIQ010000015.1:0-66045 GCA_963975935.1 uncultured Flavobacteriaceae bacterium | reverse complement strand
TCTGGCAACCATTGCCTATGTCCTCTACAACTATATATATCGTCTGGGGGTTGCTCAGGTTCACATAAGAGGTCGCAGGGTCAATCGGGTTGGTGCCAGAGTTGGCATTGGCCTGGGTCTCATAGTAGTTGATCGGATAAAGGGCCGGATCAGGGATATTGGCAAATATCTCGGGCTCTGACTGGGTCAAATCAAAAATACCCGTGTCGTTGTTGTTGATATCACACAATATCAAAGCACTCGGGTCCTCCAGCTGAGGACTGTCCAAAACTTCCAATTCCAGGGGAACCACTACAAAGCAACCGTTAGGGTTTTCAACACGGGCATAGACTGTCTGGTTGTAGGCCACGATGTTTTCATAAGGAGAGACCAGTGGAAGGCTATTATTTGTTGCATTGACCTCAGTTTCGTGGTAAGTCACCACCACATCAGGGTCACCACCGGTGATTTGGTCTGTTGCATCTTCCAGGTTAAATGTCCCAAAACCATCATTGTCAGGGTCACAATAGGTCAATGGGTCGGGGGGAAAGACCGTTGGTGATTCGTTTACAATCAAATCAAAAAAGGTTGTGGAATAACAGCCGGTATTGATATCACGGATGCGTACCCATATCGTTTGCGGGTTGGCAGTATTTGTATAGAGTATCGGCAATGCATTGGCACCGGCTTCGGCATCTGCCTGATCAATGTGAAAACTGATGGATACATCAGGGTTTCCGCCACTGATTTCCGGTACTTTTATGCTTAAATCAAATTCGGTGAAACCGTCGGCAACTTCGTCATCGCATAAAATATAGTTGGTGGGCACAATAAAACCGGGATTTGGATAAAGCTCCAATTGAAAACTGCTTACGGAATAACATCCTGTAACGGTGCTTTCAACCCTAACAAATATGGCTTCGCCACCGGCGCTCACATAATTGACCGGGTCAAGTATAGGGTTGACATTGCCGTCGGCATCTGCAAAATTGTTAAAATAGTCTATGGTAACATTGGGAACGCCATTGATGATTTCTGTGTCCTTACTGGTCAAATCAAAGGTTTCAACACCATCCTGGTCATCATCACATAAAATAAAATCTGTGATGGGATCAGCTATGTCAGGAGCAGGGTTTACCGTTAGAGTAAGTTCCACAATTTCAAAACATCCATTTGTGGTATCATCAATACGCGCATACACAATCTGTGAATCAGCTGTAATATTGATGTAAGGGCTGATCAGCTCGTCTCCCGGGTCACCATTCTCGGCAAGGGCCAGGGTTTCGAAGTACATAATGGTATAATCAGGGTTTCCGCCGGTGATTTCGTTGTCTTTGTCTGTTAAGGTAAATTCCGCAAAACCATCGTTGGGAAATGCATCACATACTTCAAGGGGGGTGGGGTTATTCACCGCCGGACGTGGCAATATGGTAATGATAAAACTGTCTGTTGCATAACAGGCAGGGTTGGCATCATTGGTCACCCTTACATAAATGGTCTGAGTGGGTCCTGTCACTGTGTAAAGGTCAGGCAATGCACCGGTACCGGCATCTGCATCTGCAAAATTATCATGATAGGTAACGGAGTAGTCATCAGGATCGAGGGTTCCGAGTGCGTCGGCATCAAACTGGGTAAGGTCTACTTCCAGTTGGCCGTCTGTATCGTCATCACAAAAAGAGGTATCAGGAATAGGGCCCACACTGGCTACTGAGAATTCAATGATGAAATCTGCAGTTTCAAAACATGTCCCTGTGCTGTCCTCAATTCTAATATAAATGGTTTCCACAGTGCCCGTAATGGGATATGCACCCGGTGTGGCGATGGGAGCGTTTCCGGAATCTGCATCTGCCTGTGAATTGTGATAAGTAACGGTAAACTCACCGGGATCCTGTGCGCCTAAGACCACGGGTGTATTGACCGTTAAGTCAAAAATACCGGAGCCGGAGCCGTCGTCACAAATAAACAAATCGTTTGGCGGACTTGTAATAACAGGTTGCGCCAAAAATGTGATTTCTATGATATCGGTAACTACACAGGTGGGATCAAGAGGGTCTATCACTTCCACTGAATAAGTGCCCGAGTTTGGTGCCGTAACGGTAAAGGTTGGGTTGGCATCAGAAGGAGGACCTTGGGAAGCGCCTTCAAAAAACCATTCATAGGTGGCATCTGCAGGAGCATCTGCACTGGCGTCTAATATAATATCATCATCATCGCAGGTCGTAATGTCGGGACCCAAATCAACGGTAAAGGCTGCAGAATTTGTCACCACCACGTCATCAGTTAAAACAACCAAATCACCATTACATGTATTCGTGTAAGTAACTTGTGCGGTATAAGTTCCGGCAGCACAAACTGAAATAGTAGGGGTCGTACCAATAATATTTCCGCCTTCATCCAACCAAACAAATTCATAGGTAGGAACCCCTATGGGTGAAAATTGCCAGGCCTCATTAGTTGCGGTCCAAGGTGAATCTGAAGTATTTCTTCCCGGCGGAACATAAGCTACCGTACCGGCATTGTTCTGGATACCTAATGCTGCATTTCCGTCATTCCAACCAGCACAAACCGGCTTATCTTGTATGTAAATTTCAATCACATTGGAGAATTCATAAAAAACTGCCATATGTGTAGCCAACAAATTATTACATGCGGCTGAATATAAAGGTACCTGATAGTAAGAAACAACCAACACCCTGTTAGGGTAGGTTCCTAAAACTTCATACCCTATTTCTTCGGTAGTTGAAACAGAGGGGTCAATATCATGAACAGGAGTAAAAACATTGGCTTCATATAATGCTTCTTCAGTATTATTAGGTAAATCACTATCAAAAGAATAAGCATTATATGTATCCCCGGGATCTACGTCAAATCGTAAAACACCATTAGACCCCACTTGAAACTGGGTTTCTAAACTTCCGAAAAAACAAAAGTCAAAAGGTAACTCATCAACTGGAGACCAGGCATCATCAATATTTGGATTTAACGGATTTGCTAAACCATTAAAAGCAAACGGTGGGTTGTAAGGAATAGATTCAACGGTATAATCTTCACTTATTGTTTCAAAAGTCTCTAGAAAATCTGCGGTTAAATCAACACAACCACCACTGGCACATTCTATGGTTTCATCGGGTCCGGCATCAACAAAAAGAGAACCGGGGCCTTGAGCCAACAAGGGGTTAAAACTGAATGCAAAAAAGATTAAAATTGAGATGGGGACACTAATTTTCATAATGGATACTTTTATTCGCCCGAAAATTAAGAAATTATTATGAAAATGTAATTACAGAACGATTAAAATATCATCCCTCCCATTTCCTTATGATTTCAATAATAGCTATCTTTGCACACTATTTTGCGATAAGCAGTATCGAATTTTAACACTATGGGTTTAGAAAAACACTTAAAAAAAATAGAAGAACTGGGTGATAACCACATTGGAACCTCCAGTGAAACCCCCCTTCGTAAAGACGCCTTTGACCTGACTGATATTGAAAAAATCAACCTCATCAGGGAAGACGTGCAACATATTATGGAAACGCTGGGGCTCGATATGACCGATGACAGTTTAAAAGGCACCCCAAACCGCGTTGCTAAAATGTTTGTCAATGAGGTTTTTGGCGGTCTGCACCCTGACCGCAAGCCCAAAGCTTCTACTTTTGACAACAAATACAAATATGGCGAAATGCTGGTGGAGAAAAACATCACGGTTTATTCCACCTGTGAGCACCACCTGCTCCCCATCGTAGGAAAAGCACACGTGGCTTATATTTCTTCCGGGCAGGTCATTGGCCTTTCCAAAATGAACCGCATTGTGGATTATTATGCCAAAAGACCCCAGGTGCAGGAACGTCTCACCATTCAAATTGTAAAAGAACTGCAACACGCCCTGAATACCGAAGATGTTGCCTGCGTCATCGATGCCAAGCATTTATGTGTCAACTCCAGAGGCATCCGGGATATTGACAGCAGTACCGTGACTTCAGAGTTTGGCGGGAAGTTTAAAGAAGCTGCCGTGCGAAGGGAGTTTTTGGATTATATACAGATGGGAACGGAGTTTTAGGGGTTGTTGGATGACGGGTGACTGATGACCGATGACAAGGAATAACATTTATTTTTTATCATCACTCTTTAAATTTAATACTGTATGGAATCTAAATTTAAATTTGAGAAATTGCTCATTTGGCAAAAAGCAATGGATTATGGTGAAGACATCAATTTAATTTCAGAGAAATTTCATAAAAAAGAACTTTATAATTTAAGTTCACAAATTTGTAGGGCTACTGACTCTATTGCATTGAATATTTCTGAAGGAAGCATTGGACAATCAAATGCCGAACAAAAAAAATTTATTGGATATGCCATTCGTTCATTAGCCGAAACTGTTACTTGTCTTCATAAAGCTTTGAGAAGAAAATACATCAACCAAGATGAATTTAAAACTTTATATGATGAAGGATTTCATTTAATGAATATGTTAATTAAATTTAGAAATACTATCAAATAAAAAACTAAAAACATCCGTCATCGGTCTTCGGTCATCGGTCCTGAAAAAAACTATGGAACTATATAAAAACCAACAACTGCAGATTTACAACTCCTTTTCAAAGAAAAAAGAAACTTTCAAACCCATAAATGAAGGCGCCGTGGGCATGTATGTTTGCGGGCCCACGGTTTACAGCAATGTCCATTTGGGAAATTGCCGCACGTTCCTATCGTTTGACCTGGTTTTTCGGTACCTGAAACATTTGGGATACAAAGTGCGCTATGTGCGCAACATTACTGATGCGGGTCATCTGGAAAACGATGCTGACAGTGGTGAAGACCGCATTGCCAAAAAAGCCCGTATTGAAGAAATCGAGCCGATGGAAGTGGTACAACGCTACACGATAGATTTTCACAACACTATGGCAAAATTCAATGCCCTCCCTCCCAGTATTGAACCCACCGCTACCGGCCATATTGTTGAACAAATTGGGATTGTACAGGAAATATTAAAAAATGGTTTTGCTTATGAGCGAAACGGTTCCGTTTATTTTGACGTGATGAAATTCAATGAATCGCACCATTATGGAAAACTCAGTGGCCGAAACCTTGAAGATATGATTGCCAATTCGCGCGAACTGGAAGGTCAAAGCGACAAGAAAAATCCCCAGGATTTTGCACTATGGAAAAAGGCCGAACCTCAGCATATAATGCGCTGGCCATCGCCATGGAGTGATGGTTTTCCCGGATGGCACCTGGAGTGTACCGCCATGAGTACCAAATATCTGGGCAAACATTTTGACATACACGGTGGCGGAATGGATTTAAAATTCCCGCACCACGAGTGTGAAATTGCACAATCTGAAGCATTTTGTAACCAAAATCCCGTGAATTACTGGATGCATGCCAATATGCTCACCCTTAATGGTCAAAAAATGGCCAAATCAACCGGCAATAATATTTTGCCTAACGAAATTTTCTCTGGAGACAATACTGTTTTGGCAAAGCCCTTCTCTCCCACGGTGACCAAATTCTTTATGTACCAGGCTCATTACAGGAGCATTCTTGATTTTTCAAGCGATGCCCTGGAAGCTGCAGAAAAAGGATACAACAGGCTTATGGGAGCTATTAATCAACTCGACAAGCTTCCCACAGGAAATGAAACCACAATGGACATAGCTGCCTGGAAACAATCCTGCTATGACGCCATGAATGATGACTTCAACAGTCCCATTCTCATTGCTCAATTGTTTGAAGCAGCCAAGTTTATCAACTCAATCAAAGACGGGAAAGCGAGTATCACCCAGCAAGACATGGACTTGTTAAAAGAAAGCATCCACAGTTTTGTGTATGACGTGCTTGGGCTGAAAGAGGAGGCTTCTTCCGATTTAAGCTCGGCGAAACTTACTGAAACCGTTGAGTTGTTGATTAAATTGAGAAACGAAGCCCGTGCCAACAAAGATTTTGCCACCAGTGACCAAATCAGGGACGAGTTGGCGGCTATTGGGATTCAATTGAAGGATGGTAAAGACGGAACGACGTTTAGTCTTTGAGTTGGTGAGTGGTGAGTTTTAAAAATTAAAATCAATCGTGTTTGCTTAAGAAAATTTTTATAGCGCCCTTTGTTTTTTTGATCAAGGTGTATCAAACCGTTATTTCCCCATTGACACCAAACACCTGCCGCTATCAGCCCACCTGCTCCCACTACAGCAAAGAAGCTTTACAAAAACACGGACTTCTAAAAGGCGGTAAGCTGGCCATCAAAAGAATTTTCAGTTGTCATCCCTGGGGAGGCAAGGGATACGACCCGGTTCCGTGATGGGCTTAAGGTTTAATGTTCAAGGTTTCGGGTTTTCTTAATATTCTTCAGTTTATTCTTTGTAGCATTCCGCTACTCACCAATCACCTCTTTTAACTAAAAACTATTTTGGAATTTGGTGCTTGGAATATGGAAATTTTTATTACTATCTTTAACACATAAATTATTTTCTGACTATGTACTATCTAAGCATCCTCTGGGATCCTTCTACCGGAATCAATTTGGGTATTATCACACTCCACTATTACAGTTTAATGTTTGTCATTGCCTTTGGCCTAGGGTGGTTTCTTATGAAACGCATCTACATCCGGGAGGGCATTCCTTTGGAAAAGCTTGACAGTATTTTTATATATGCAGTGGTGGCGACACTTATTGGTGCACGGCTGGGCCATGTTATTTTTTATGACTGGGACTATTTTCAACACAATCTTCTTGAAATCTTTTTGCCCTTCAAACTGGAGCCTGAGTTTGAGTTTACAGGATTCCGTGGTCTGGCAAGTCATGGTGCTGCCATAGGAATTATTGTTGCGATGTATATCTACAGCAAAAAAGTAGTTCAAAAGCCCATTTTGTGGACGCTTGACCGTGTGGTCATCCCTGTTGCCTGTGGTGCCATATTTATAAGGATTGGAAATTTTTTCAATTCTGAAATTGTGGGTCAACCCACAAACTCAGACTTTGGGGTTATTTTTACACAATTGGGTGAAGACTTTCCAAGGCATCCCACACAACTCTATGAAGCCGGATTTTACTTGCTTATTTTTATTTTCCTTTGGTACCTCTACTGGAAAACCAATAAACGCGAGAAGCTTGGCTATATTTTTGGAGCATTTTTGGTCCTGCTTTGGACCGTGCGCTTTTTTGTGGAGTTCCTTAAAGAAAACCAGGTGGAATTTGAAGATACTATGGCACTCAATATGGGGCAATGGCTCAGCATACCGTTTATACTCCTGGGCCTTTATTTTATGTTCCGTCCCTCACGAAAAATACCTGATCTGGCTTAAAACCTAATACCATTTTATAATGAAACGACTTATTGTATTTTCTGCCCTCACATTGTTTATAGCTGTTGGGTGTAAGGAAACCAAAAAAGACCGGAAGATCCAAACTGTTGAAATCAACTTTACAAAAGACGGTGAATTACAACTTCTGAAACAAAATACTGACAGCATCATCCAGATACTTGACATTGAAATTGCTGATGACGAATACAAAATACAAACAGGAATGATGTACCGCACGGGTATGGAAGATAATCAAGGTATGCTTTTTATCTTCCCCGATGCCCGGGAAAGGAGTTTTTATATGAAAAACACCCAAATTGGACTTGATATCATTTTTATAAATTCAGAAAAAAGAATTGTGAGCTTTCACAAAAATGCACGTCCTTATGACGCGACTTCTTTGCCCTCTGTTGAACCGGCCCAATATGTGCTAGAAATTAAAGCCGGTTTGTCAAACAGGTGGAACCTGGAAATTGGCGACCGGGTTGAATGGACCATTACAGAATAAAAAATATATAACACTATAGACAGATTCATTAAAAAATTAAAGACAGAGAGACCCTACCCTTCCTCCAAAAATATTTTGAATACTTTACAGGTTGCTACCGGAAACCTCTTTAAATCTCAACAAGACAAGACACAAAAAAAACGTCCCGATATTCACGGGACGTTTTTTTTACACTCTTTACTGAAAGGACTAAGCTTCTATCGTTTCTGGTTCTTTCACTTTGTCCTTAAGGTCAATTCCTTTTTTCTTTGCAGTATCAAACATAATAGGAGTTGCAATAAACACAGATGAATATGTACCCACAACAACACCCACGATCAAGGCAAACATAAATCCTCTGATGGATTCACCTCCAAAAATGAAGATGGCCAAAAGTACTACCAAGGTCGTAAACGAGGTGTTTAAAGTCCTGCTGATGGTACTGTTTACAGCGGCATTAATGACCCTGGATAATTTCCAACTGGGGTTTTCATTAAAGTATTCCCGGATGCGGTCAAACACAACCACGGTATCGTTTAACGAGTATCCAATTACTGTTAAGATAGCCGCTATAAAAGCCTGGTCAATTTCCATTGAAAATGGCATTACATTCCTCAGCAAAGAGAACAAACCTAAGACAATAATGGTATCATGTATAACCGCCGCGACAGCACCCAAACTAAACTGCCATCTTCTGAAACGTAAGAGTATGTATAAGAATACAACAATTAACGACCCCAGTACCGCCCATACCGAAGCTCTTTTGATATCGCTCGCAATGGTGGGACCCACTTTCATAGACTGCATTAAGCCCATTTGTTTGGATTCATCATCTATAATAAAATCATTATACGTATATCCTTGCGGGAATTGCGGCTGAAGAGCCTGGAACAATAACTCCTGTACTTCATCATCAATTTCAGAACCCTGCTCATCAACTTTGTATTTTGTTGTAATCTTCAGCTGGTTGCCTCCACCAAAGGTTTTTGCTTCCGCACTTCCGTAAACAGCGACAAGGTCCTGCTGGATTTCTGAGGCAATCACACTTTTATCAAAACGAACCGTGTATGTTCTTCCTCCCACAAAATCAACACCCTGATTTAATCCTTGTGTAAATAAAGAGAGTAAAGAAAGTACAATTAAAATACCTGAAATGATATAAGCAATTTTTCTTTTTCCAAGGAAATTAATGCTTAGGTTTCTGAACAAGTTTTTAGTTGCTGAAGTTGAGAAAGTCAATGGTTTTCCATTCACTGTGTAACGCTCAATAAACAATCTTGTAATGAAAATTGCCGTGAACAATGATGTTAAAATACCTATCAATAAGGTAGTGGCAAAACCTTTAATAGGTCCTGTTCCAAATACCAATAAGATAATACCCGTTAATCCTGTTGTAATATTAGCATCCAAAATGGAAGAAAGTGCATTCCTGAAACCATCCTTTATAGCATCTTTTTGTGCTTTTCCTTTGTAGAATTCTTCCCTGATACGTTCAAAAATCAGTACGTTTGCATCTACAGACATACCAATTGTCAATACAATACCCGCAATACCTGGAAGCGTCAATACAGCACCAAGTCCTGCCAGAATACCAAAGATAAAGAGTAAGTTGACGAGTAAGGCAATATCTGCAAAAATACCGGCTTTACCATAGTAACCAATCATCCATAACAATACCAGTGCAAGTGCCAACATAAAAGACATAATACCACTGTCAATGGCTTCCTGGCCCAATGAAGGTCCCACAATTTCACTCTGAATGATATCTGCTGAAGCCGGTAATTTTCCTGCGCGCAACACGTTGGCAAGATCAATGGCTTCATTGAGAGAAAAGTTTCCTGTTATTTCAGACCTACCGCCACTGATTGCCCCTCTGGTAACACCGGGTGCAGAATAGACAATATCATCAAGAACAATCGCAATCTGGCTTTGTTGAGCAGACGCCTGCCCGGTCATTTCTTCCCAGATTCTGGCACCGGTTCCATCCATTTGCATGGAGACAGCCGGTTGCCCTCTCTGGTCATAGGTTTGTGAAGCATCTGTAACAACGTTACCGCTTAAAGGTGGAATGTTATCCCTGTTTGCTTTAATAGCATAAAGTTCTGTAACTTCTTCTCCGGTTTCAGCATTCACAATGGGTTTTCCCCATGCAAATTTTGCAAATCGTTGTTCCTGGGGTAATAGTGATCTTACTTGAGACATTCTCAGGTAACTACTTATTTCTGCAGTATCCCTTACCTTGAAAGATGCAATTGCAGGTCCTCCCTGACCACCTAAATTTATAATTTTACTGAAAATAGGGTTTGATTCATCACTGATATCCAAATCATCTACATCTTCACCACCCAAAAGTTTGGAAATATCATCTTCTTCATCTACAGCTGTAGTATCAACTGCTTCCTCCTCTTGTCCTTCAGTGGTTGAAGTTTGTTTCAGGTCTCTCACAACATCATTGGCAGAAGATAAAAACGGAAGTATTTCATCCATTTTATAAACATGCCAAAATTCAAGCTGTGCAGTACTTTGCAATAAGTCTTTTACACGTTCTATATCCCTTGCTCCTGGAAGTTCTACCAGAATGCGGGCAGAATTTCCTAAACGTTGCAGGTTGGGCTGGGTTACCCCAAATTTATCAATACGCTTGCGCAATACTTCAAAAGCAGCATCTACAGATTCATCAACTTTTCTGCTAAGTACAGTTTGTACTTCCGCATTGGTCATTTCAAAATTTATATCTTCGCTCAAATTTTTATTGGCAAAAATATCAGGTGACGCCAGGGTGTTTTCTCCCGGAATTTCATCAAATGCAGTAAAGAAAGCTTCAAGATAAGTATCTGTTCCTTCTTTTTGAATTTCAGTTGCCCTGTCGAGCGCCTGGTTAAAAGCAGGATCCTTTGAATTGTTTGAGAGACCAACAAGGATATCTCTCACAGAGATTTGAAGAATCACGTTGATTCCTCCTTTTAAGTCAAGACCTTTGTTTAGTTCTTTTTCTTTTGCAGAATTATAATCAATGCCCAAAAGAACAGGGTTTGACCCAATGGAGTCTAAGTAATTTTTCTCAACCAGATCTCTTTTTACCGTGTATTCCTCTACATTTTCAGGTACTTTTGAAATGGCATATTCTTCTGCTTCACCTTCTACTTTGGTTGCTATGTAAGTAAATGAAAGTTGGTAAATACTTACTAAACCAAACAATATCGCAAATACTTTAATTAATCCCTTGTTTTGCATTCTTTGTAAATATTATGTGTGTAACTGGTTATATATGTTTTTTGAAACGTGCAAATATAGAATATCCAATAAGAAATGACAATTATTTTTTAAGTTTTAAAAAGCATAAAAAATAACAAAATCCAAATTCCCATGGAATTAAATTCAAATGAGATTTGGATTTTGTAAAATATTCTTATTGCTTAAGAAAAAGGCAGCAATTATTTATTTAAAAGCGCATTTACATCCCTTACTGCCGTGGCGCTTTTTTCCATCATTTCTTTTTCCTTGTCGGAAAGCGGAATTTCCACAATTTTTTCAATTCCTTTTCTGCCTAATATTACCGGTACTCCTATGCATAAATCAGACATTCCATATTCTCCTTCCAGCAACACTGAACAGGGGAACATTTTTTTCTGGTCACAGGCAATTGCCTGAACTAATGAAGATACTGCAGCCCCGGGAGCATACCAGGCTGAAGTTCCCAGAAGCTTGGTAAGGGTTGCCCCTCCCACTTTAGTGTCTTCCAACACTTGCTCCAAACGGTCTTTAGAAAGGAAATTTGACACCGGCACACTGTTTCTTGTTGCCAGACGCGTTAACGGGATCATACCGGTATCGCTGTGCATACCTAAAACCATACCGTCGACATCAGATTGCGGACATTCTAAGGCTTCTGCCAATCTGTATTTAAAGCGGGCGCTGTCTAAAGCCCCACCCATTCCTATAATTCTGTGTTTAGGCAATCCGGTGGCTTTGTGAGCTAAATACGCCATGGTATCCATAGGGTTGCTCACGACTATTAAAATGACATCAGGTGAATACTTTACCAGGTTTTCAGAAACCGTTTTTACGATTCCGGCATTGATATCAATAAGTTCTTCCCGGGTCATTCCCGGCTTGCGCGGAATACCACTTGTAATTACAGCAATGTCACTGCCGGCAGTTTTTGAATAATCATTTGTGGTTCCCGTGATTTTGGTATCAAACCCCATTAACGATGCAGTTTGCATCAAATCCATTGCTTTTCCTTCTGCAAAACCCTCTTTAATATCAAGAAGGACTACTTCTGAAGCAAAATCTTTTATACCAATGTATTCTGCACAACTTGCCCCTACGGCTCCGGCACCTACTACTGTAACTTTCATATATTTTAATTTTTTAAAGGATTATTGTTTATACTTTTTTTAAAGTGTTGCAAAAATACAATTATCTGCTTTAAAAATTAAATATCAAGTCATTAAATTCCAAAACCGATTCCCGCCACAGCGGTGTTGTATTCGGCAAGGTTGTATTCGGCAAAAATACGAAAGAAGCCCAGTTGCAATTGTGTGCCGATATTGGCTTTGATTCCTGACACTTTATTTCTTACGGAAAAAGGGTCTTCAAAAGTGCTTTGCGATTCAAACAAAGGGGTACCGGCACGCACGGTATAAGTACCCACTACATCAAAATCTGATGTCCCGGTAACATAACCCAATCCACCGTAAAAGTTTATTACTTTTAATTTGGTAGAAGCCTGCAGCTGAAACAACCAACTGTTTTGTTTTACTTCAAATTTCTGACTTGTCCCCTCTATGATCTGGCTGTCTGTAAAATCATAACTTCCGTTAAGGTTCGTAAAACCTATAAACCCGGCGATAGCAACCGGAAACACTTTATCTGCCGGAAGCCATTGTGTGAATTCATGTTGCAGTCCCACACCAATCAAACCTGTTTTCACATCTTCATAGTCAACTTTTGGAAAATAACGCACCTTTAATTCAGTAGCTTTGAAAAGGCCCACTCGTGCCTGTAAAAAAGCAGTGGGTAGCATATTGATATTTTCAGATCCAAGACCCTGTGGAAGTTCAAATTCAACTTCTTCTTCAAAGAGGCCTGTATCATCTTTCACGATGGCATAGACAATCACATCAGGATTGTTTTCACCAAAAGCTGTCCCCACCTCTTTTGAAATACTTCCATCCCTGAAATAGAGGTTGTTATACTCATTTGTATTTAATGTAAAAGACTTGTGTTCATCTTTAACAAAAGATACATTTCCTATAACAGATAGTTCAAATTTAAGTGGCTTTTTAACCTCTGCAGACTGCATCCAGCCATTGGAAAGGTTAAATATCATACCTTCTGCAGCCGGTGAAATATAGCCGGCAGAAAATCGTTGTGCATCCTCAATACCTGCAGCCAGTAAATCCTCCAATTGGTTTTGAGAATGTGAAATGGCTGTAAAGCATATTGCAAATACTATAAAAACTATTTTTTTCATACTGATTTATTAAGGTTGTTGTTCTTTTTAACTTAACAGCTCAATGCGCATATACCCTATTTCATAAACCTAATTAAGACGTTTTTATTGAAAAAAGCCTCAAAAGAATGAATCTTTTAAGGCTTTTTTGGCAAACTTTTATGCTTTTCAGTTAAAAAACGTTATACGTCGATATTTGCATACACAGCATTTTTCTCAATAAATTCACGTCGTGGCGGCACCTCATCACCCATAAGCATGGAAAAGATATGGTCTGCCTCACTCAAGTTATCGATGGTCACCTGGCGAAGGGTTCTGAATTCAGGATTCATAGTGGTATCCCACAACTGCTCAGCATTCATTTCCCCAAGACCTTTGTAACGCTGAATTCCGGCGCTTCCACCAAATTCCATATTGATGGTTTCGCGTTCTTTCTCATTCCACGCATACGCCTTCTTATTTCCTTTTTTAATCAAGTACAACGGTGGTGTTGCAATGTAAACGTGGCCGGCCTCAATAAGTTCTCGCATATATCTAAAGAAAAAAGTCAGGATTAATGTCGCTATGTGACTTCCATCCACATCGGCATCACACATAATGACTATTTTGTGATATCTCAATTTAGAGAGGTTCAGGGCTTTGCTGTCTTCCTCGGTACCAATGGTTACACCCAGGGCAGTATATATATTCCTGATTTCTTCATTTTCAAAAACTTTATGCTGCATGGCTTTTTCAACGTTCAGGATTTTCCCGCGCAGCGGAAGAATTGCCTGAAAATTACGGTCCCTGCCTTGTTTAGCCGTACCCCCTGCAGAGTCACCCTCCACCAGGAATACTTCACATAAGGAAGGATCTTGTTCAGAGCAATCCGAAAGTTTTCCGGGAAGTCCGCCAATGCTCATCACAGTTTTTCTTTGCACCATTTCGCGTGCTTTTGTAGCAGCGTGTCTTGCCTGTGCAGCAAGTATTACCTTCTGGACAATTGTTTTTGCGTCATCAGGGTTTTCTTCAAGATAATCTGTAAGCATTTCTGATACCGCCTGGCTTACGGCAGCAGTAACCTCCCTGTTGCCCAGCTTTGTTTTGGTTTGACCTTCAAATTGGGGTTCTGCAACCTTAACAGAAACTATAGCTGTTAAACCTTCCCTAAAGTCATCGCCTGATATTTCAAATTTTAATTTATCAAGCAAGCCTGAAGCATCTGCATATTTTTTGAGGGTTGTTGTCAGCCCGCGGCGAAATCCTGAAAGATGGGTTCCACCCTCGTGGGTATTTATATTGTTTACATATGAGTGTAAGTTTTCATTAAAGGAAGAGTTGTACGTCATCGCAACTTCAACCGGTATATCGTTTTTCTCAGATTCCAGGGAAATGATGTTTTTAATAATGGGCTCCCTGTTTCCGTCTAAAAAGCGTATAAATTCCTTTAATCCTTCCTCACTGTGAAAAGTTTCTGTTTCAAAGGAACCGTCTTCATTGGGATATCTTTTATCTGTAAGGGTAATCGTGATTCCTTTATTTAGGAAAGACAATTCACGCATTCTTCCGGCAAGGGTATCATAGTTGAATTCTGTAGTCTGCTGGAAGATATCAGAATCTGGTTTAAAGGTGACCAGGGTACCTCTGTCATCTGATTCGCCAACAGACTTAACCGGATACATTGCTTTGCCTCTTTCATATTCTTGTTCCCATATTTTACCATCGCGGTAAACGGTTGCTTTTAATGAGGCTGAAAGTGCATTTACAACAGATACACCCACCCCGTGCAAACCACCGGAGACTTTATAAGAATCTTTATCAAATTTACCACCGGCACCAATTTTTGTCATAACGACTTCCAGTGCAGAAACGCCTTCTTTCTTATGAAGGTCTACCGGTATTCCCCGTCCATTATCTTTAACTGTTAGAGAACCGTCTTCATTTAACCAAATATCGATTTTATCACAGTAGCCCCCCATTGCTTCATCAATAGAGTTATCAACGACTTCATAAACCAAGTGATGTAAACCGCGTATACCAGTATCTCCAATATACATTGAGGGGCGCATTCGCACATGCTCCATTCCCTCTAACGCCTGAATGCTGTCAGCGCCATAATTCTGTTTCTTTGATTCTTCGCTCATAAAATTTATGGGTTGTAATTTTAAAAATACAATGCTTTTTTCGGTTTTATTTATAAAAAAAGCGTAACGAGCAAATATAACAAAACTGGTAGCAAAATAAAGGGTTTGAAGCTTCCTAAAAGGCTAAGTTATTAACAAATTTCTGTGGAAAATTAATCTTGTTTTTAAACTTTTCAGGGTTTATGATGTCATAAGGAATGTGTCCTCTAAAAATTAACAAAATTTAATATTTATTTGAACTTTTAAAATAGAAACTGCTGTATATTTACAATAAAAATTATTACCTATGAAACATTTATCAAAGTTGATTATCTTATTATCACTAATGTTATTTATTCCCTCAAACGAGGTTGTTGCTCAGGAATTTCCCAAACTCGACACAAGCCCTATGGACATGGTTGTTGCCAGAGATGCTGACAAATCACCTCTTTTACGTGTGATTTACAGCAGGCCCCAAAAAAGGGATCGAGTTGTTTTTGGTAACCTTGTGCCTTTTAACAAAGTGTGGCGCACAGGGGCTAATGAAGCTACAGAGCTTGAAGTTTATAAAACGTTTCAGGTAGGGAATGAAACGCTAAGTGCCGGCACTTATACCCTCTACACCATGCCCGGTGAGGATATGTGGACGGTAATTATAAATAAAGAAACTAATACATGGGGAGCATACAGCTACAAAGAAGAACTTGATGCTGTGCGCATTGAAGTTCCATCAAAAAATGCAGCAGCTACCATTGAATCCCTATCAATGGCATTCAAACCTACAGACGACGGTGTAAGCCTTATGATTGGATGGGATGACAGGTTTGTTGAGGTCCCTTTTAAAAGGGTAGACTAAACTTTAAGGTATATTCAAATATTTGTGGGTTTGTAATGAAACTTTCCATTTTGGATTTTGCATTACATAATCCACAATTTTTGGAACCATTTTATCCCTTTTGCTCCATTCGGGCTGCAGGTAAAGCATGCAGTTTTCACTTACCTTGGCGGCTTGCTCTTCAGCAAAGCGAAAGTCATCTTGGTTAAAGATAATCATTTTCAATTCATTTGCCAGGGGGTAGATTTCCTCCTTTGGAAGTTTTATTTTTTTTGGAGAAAGGCAAATCCAGTCCCAAATTCCTGTCAAATCATATGCCCCAGAAGTTTCAATGTGAATCTGAAGTTTTTTCTCCTTTAGTTTTTCAGTCAAAGGTGTCATGTTCCATGTCAGCGGTTCACCCCCGGTAACAACAATGGTATTTGAATATTTTGAAGCATTTTTAACAATCTGTTCAACACCTGTGGGTGGATGCAAACCTGCATTCCAGCTCTCTTTGACGTCACACCAGTGACAGCCCACATCACAGCCTCCCACCCTTATAAAGTAAGCAGCCGTGCCTTTGTGAAAACCCTCTCCCTGAATGGTGTAAAATTCTTCCATTAACGGAAGCATCTCACCACGGTTTACCATATCCTGAATTTCTTTTTTCATGCGGGTGTAAAGATATAAAAACCATTCCCTAATCCTTTAGGATAGACCATAATTTAAATGTGTATTAAAAACATTTATAAAGAAGATGCAACAAAAAAGAATATGTTTTTAAAGAGATTTAATATATATTTGATTAAATTTTTATTTATAACCCTCTTATTCTTAATCTTTTGCTATGAAGAAAAACTCCCTATTCTCAAAACCCGGTATTAAAAACATTTGTATCCTCGCGTTTACAATGATATTTACAATGTCTTTCTCCCAAAATAATTACACTATTTATTTTCAAGATGAAATTGTTGAAATTCCCGAAAACATCGAAACCTTTTCCTGGAACCAATTGCCTGAAAAATCGGAGTTTGACAACGGGTATATCGGGTGGATACAATTCTTTGAAACGCCCAGCCAATCTATTCAAAATGAATTTAAATCAAGAAATCTTGAGCTTCTTGAGTACATTCCACACAAAGCTTATTTATTTCATTTTCCGGCAAGCACCTCAGTTGAGTTTCTAAGAAACAGTGGTGTAAGAGGTATTATCCCGGTAGATGCTGCTTTAAAAATCTCCAAAGAACTAAACTACCCTCCCTTTGAGCCTTGGGCAATGGACGGGGAAAATATATTGGTGACCCTCCAGTTTCACAAAAATGTGACCACACAGTATGTAATTGATGAACTGGCAAAACTTCAAATCGTAGTCAAACAAGAATATAAAAATGCAAACTTAATAGACCTTTCCATTCCTGACAACTGTCTGGAAGAACTCGCAAACCTCCCTTTTGTAAAGTGGATTGAATTGATTGTTCCTCCTGATGTAAAAGATGACACACGTGGTAAGAGTTTACACAGGTCAAACAGCCTCGACACACAAAGCAGTACCGGAAACAACTATACCGGAGTTGGTGTGGGAGTTCTTGTGCGTGATGATGGTATCGTGGGTCCGCACATAGATTTTCAGGGAAGAATTGACAATACTTATGCCAGCGGGACAGGACAAACCCACGGTGATGGTGTGGCAGGAATTATGGCCGGTGCCGGAAACCTCAACCCTACCATGCGCGGAATGGCTGCAGGAGCAGATGTATATGTCTCCAACTATGTGGCAAACTTTTTAGATACAGGTACTCAAAACCTAATTAACAGCGGTGATGTTCAAATAACAAACTCTTCGTATAGTAACGGTTGTAATGCCGGTTACACAACCATCACCAATACCGTTGATCAGCAAACAATAACACACCCATCTGTAATGCATGTTTTTTCAGCAGGAAATTCAAACAATAACAACTGTGGTTATGGCGCAGGCACCCAATGGGGTAATATTACAGGTGGCCACAAACAAGGAAAAAATGTAATCGCGACAGCAAACGTATTTTTTGACGGTTCCCTGGTCAATTCAAGCAGTCGGGGTCCAGCAACTGACGGAAGAATCAAACCTGATATCACGGCAAACGGTCAGGGACAAAACTCAACAAGTGAAAACAATGGTTATCTAGTTTTTGGAGGAACCTCAGGGGCTGCTCCGGGAATTGCAGGTGTTTCCGCACAACTATATGAACTATATGCAAGCTTAAACGGCGGGATTTTACCTCCTTCTGCCCTTATAAAAGCTACACTGTTAAACACGGCCAATGATTATGGAAATGTTGGGCCTGATTTTAAATTTGGTTGGGGAATTGTAAACGGAAATCGTGCCGGAAAACTCATCGAAGATGGCAGATACCTTTCTGATGATATCTCTCAAGGCAACACAAACACTCACACAATCAATGTGCCCACCGGTACCACTCAAGTGCGCTTTATGGTATACTGGAGTGATCCTGCTGCTGCGGCAGGCGCAAATCCCGCATTGGTAAATGACCTGGACCTGGTGGTAAAAGATCCTTCAGATGATTCATTTTTACCCTGGATACTGGATCCAACACCAAACCCCACCAACCTTGACACCCCTGCTACTACTGGTATTGATCGTTTGAATAATATGGAGCAGGTGCTTCTCAACAATCCTGCTAGTGGTAATTATACTATTGAAGTTACCGGGTTCAATGTCCCTATGGGACCCCAGGAATATTTTGTAGTATATGAAATCATCACAGATAATTTAACGGTGACGTATCCAAATGGTGATGAGCATTTTGTACCCTCAGAGGTTGAAGCCATTCACTGGGATGCCACAAACACAACAGATAACTTTATCTTGGAGTACTCAACAAATGGAGGAACCTCCTGGAACAATATTGCCACTGTAAACAGTAATTTAAGAATTTACAGTTGGGCAGTTCCTTCAACGATCACCGGTGAGGCAAGGATACGGGTAACCAGTGGTTCATTTCAAGACAGTAGCGATGATTATTTTTCGATTGCAAACCTCGTTTCCGGATTACAAATAACACAAGTATGCCCTGATGAAGCAACTTTCACTTGGAACGCCATGGCAGATGCAAATGAATATGATCTTTATATGCTGGGTGAAACATATATGGAAGTTGCAGGAACATCCAACACTACATCCGTTACCGTTCCCATTACAGATCCTTCAGCACCAATTTATTATGCTGTTTCAGCTAAAAACACCACTTTGGGCTGGGAAGGCAGAAGGACTAACGCACTTTTTTATAGTGGTGGCTTGCTCAATTGCTCACTTGCAAATGATATTGCTTTGGTTTCCATAAACAACGAGCCCATCGATTTCAACTTTGTATGTGATGAAGATCCCAAAATTATCAATGTCACTATTTTAAATAGCGGGATTGAACCTCAAAACGGCTTTACAATGCGCTATCAGGTTGATGGCGAGCCCCCTGTTGAAGAAGTATATGCCGGAACACTAAACTCCGGACAGCAAACTGAATTTGAATTTGCAGTCCCCTTGGTTTTAACAACTTCAGGTGAGTATACCCTGACTGCATCTGTAGATCTAGCCGGTGATCAGAATGCCAGTAATGATGAGGAGGTTTTAAACTTTTATTCAGCCACCGAGGCAATTTCACTGGATTTCATGGAAGACTTTGAAACAAACGGATTCCCTCCCCCCGGCTGGATTATATTAAATCCTGATAATGATGACACCTGGGAAGAACGTTCTGGTATTACTGGTAGTGATGGCAATTCAACAACAGCCGGTTTTTTAAACAACTTTAGCTATAATGCTCAGGGAGAGGAAGATGCCTTTCTTACTGAAATTTTTGACCTGACCAATGCCACATCTGCTGTGTTGTCATTTGATTTGGCAAAAGCACAATACTCTGCCACATTTTCTGATGCAATGCGTGTGGAACTTTCAACTGACTGTGGAGAAACCTTCACAACCATCTATGAAAAATCAGGATTGGATTTATCAACCATGCCTTCATACATCACATCAAACTGGACTCCCACCGCCGCCTCAAACTGGCGTACAGAAGAGGTGGATCTAGCTGCTTATTTAGGTGAGAATGTACTCGTGAAGTTTGTAAATATAAACGGTTATGGAAACAGTACTTATGTTGATAATATCAATATGGAAGGTGTACTGGATGTGAGGGATCTCAATCAAAATTCTTTTGCACTCTATCCAAATCCTGCCGGAGATTATGTGTTTTTAAGTTTTAAAAACATTCCTGAAGGTGATTTGGAAGTAATCATTACTAACACTTTAGGGCAAAAGGTATCTCATTCAAAATCAATATCATTGGGTAGAAATAACACTACATCCTTTGACATATCTGCATATTCCAGTGGACTTTATTTTGTTTCAGTAAAACATAATGATGTCACCCAAGTAAAAAAGCTGGTCATCAAATAATTTAAGAAAAATTTTTAAACCATAAAATCGCCAAGTTAAACTTGGCGATTTTATTTACAAGCAGTTTTAATAATAAAATTATATGCCCTAAAGTTTTCAAAACAAAGAATACTATTCCTATTTTTATACAAAATTTGAAACCATGTCAAAGAAAGATGAATTCTTTAAGCACATTACCGATGGCTACACTACTAAAGGGGATTTTATCACAATGGGCTCTGCTATGCTGGAAGGTGAAACGCTTACCAATGCTTTTGTAAAAATTCCTTTAAAGACCATGAACAGGCATGGTTTGATTGCCGGTGCCACCGGAACCGGAAAAACAAAAACACTTCAGGTGATTTCTGAAAATCTATCAGAAAAAGGTGTTCCCGTTTTGTTAATGGACATCAAAGGCGATTTAAGCGGTATTGCTCAACCGGGTGAAGAAAAGCCTTTTATCACAGACAGGCATCAGAAAATTGGCCTGCCTTATGAAACTAAAAAATTCCCGGTTGAATTACTAACTCTTTCAGAAGAAAAAGGAGTGCGAATGAGAGCCACCGTTTCAGAGTTTGGGCCGGTTCTGCTTTCGCGCATTTTAGATTTGTCTGAGGTGCAATCGGGCATTCTTTCGATACTTTTCAAATACTGTGATGACAATCACTTGCCACTCTTGGATTTAAAAGATTTAAAGAAAATATTGCAGTACAGCACTGATGAAGGAAAAGACCAACTTGAGAAAGAATATGGTCGTATCTCCACAGCTTCAACCGGGGCCATACTCAGAAAAATTGTGGAAATTGAACATCAGGGCGGCGACCTTTTCTTTGGGGAACGCTCTTTTGAACCCGAAGATTTGCTTCGAATTGATGAGCGTGGCATGGGATACATCAATATTTTAAGGTTGACTGATATACAGGACAGGCCCAAGTTGTTCTCAACATTCATGTTGTGCTTACTCGCTGAAATTTATACAACATTTCCGGAAGAAGGCGACAGTGACAGGCCTAAACTTGTCATCTTTATAGAAGAAGCCCACCTCATTTTCAACCAAGCGACCAAAGCTCTTTTAAATCAAATTGAAAGCATCATAAAACTCATCCGTTCAAAAGGTGTCGGTATTTTCTTTGTCACTCAAAACCCAACAGATGTGCCCGATGCAGTTTTAAGCCAGCTTGGACTAAAAGTACAGCATGCCCTCAGGGCCTTTACTGCCAAAGACAGAAAAGCCATCAAACTCTCTGCTGAAAACTATCCGATTTCAGATTATTATAAGACAGACGAGGTTTTAACCTCTCTTGGAATTGGCGAGGCTTTTATATCTGCGTTAAACGAAAAAGGAATCCCCACTCCTCTCGCTGCAACAATGTTGAGGGCACCTATGGGGCGTATGGATATTCTTGAGCCTCACGAAATCAACGAAGTGGTATCTAATTCAAAACTTGTAAAAAAGTATAACGAAACCATTGACCGTGAAAGTGCTTACGAACTGTTAAACAAAAAAATTGAAAGGGCCGAACAACAAGAAGCCATTGAAAAAGCAAAAAAAGAACGGGAAGAAATTACAAGATCAACCCGGGGTCGGCCGTCACGAACCACTGCCCGGAGAAGAACCAGACAAAACCCCATAACAAAGGTGTTGACCAGCCCAACAGTGATAAGAAGTGTGCTGGGTATCTTAGGTAGAATGCTAAAATAAAATCATTAAACACTATAATAATTCAAACCATTTTATGAAAAAATTCATTTTAATTTTAGGAGTCGCGAGTTTTATATTTACATCTTGCTCAGAAGAAAAAGACCCATTTCTTATAACTTCAACCCACGTGGGTCATTTGACCAAAGAGACCAGAATAAAGCAACTGGATTCCATTTTTGAGCAAGATTCCATAGTCAAAACCGGTGCTGATTCTAACTTTCTCTCAGGTGACGATCAAATAGAAATTTATGAAAAAGGAGGAGCAAAACTCTTATTGCTTTCTCCCAAGAGCAACAACAATCCTGAAGCAACAATTTCAAACGTTCAAATATTTGATGAGCGCTATAAAACTGACAAGGGACTTCACTTAAACAGTACATTTAAAGACCTGAAAGACAATTATACCATTACGTCTATTTTAAACACTATGAATTCTGTTGTCATTTCACTTGCTGAAACTGACCTTTACATAACCATTGACAAAGAAAAATTACCTGAGGAAATTAGAAACCAGTTTGGAGCTAAAGTAGAAGCAAAAGATATACCTGATAATGCCACTTTTAAATTCCTGATGGTGGGGTGGGAAAATGAAAATAACTAAACTGGTTTACTGAAATAAACTATGAAATCCATTTGAGTTCCAAATGGATTTTTTTTTCCTGAAACAAAACTTTTATTTCATTTAGTATTAATGCTATCTTTACAAGACTGATTACTATTAAAATGATTTCAAAAGAAGATAAAATACAATATAGAAGTGAGCTTTTCAGGCATTTGGATGGTATCGCCATAGCACCTGTAGCCTTTTGTTTGCATGAAAGAGGGGTCACCCAACAACTTTTATCTAAAAAAAAACATACCCTCACAGAGCTTACTGAAACAAACGATGCCAATGAAGGTTATTTAAATGTAGCTTTACGTCTACTGGCCTCCCAAGGCTGGCTTGATTATGAAGTAAACAACACAACCGAAAATATTACGATATGTCTGAATGATACTAGTGAAACTGCATTTTCATTATTTGAAAAGTATCAAACCGCTGTTAAATTTTTAGAAATATCACCCTCTTTCCACCCTAAAAAATCCAATCCGGCTTATTTTAAAAAAACAGAAAGCTTGCTGAAAAAATTTAAAGATCAAGACTTCTATAATTCAAAGACCCATCACCATCACAGTATAGAATATCAAATAAAGAAACATATTGAGGGTGTCTTGACAGGTCCCATTACTGTTGCATTAGCCATGAATGGTTTTTTTCATAAATACTTTATGGAAGCCTCATTCAGGGCTGATGAATATCACGAAGATCCTGAGAACTTTAGTGAGATACTGGATTTTTACACCCATCTGGGGTGGTTTCATAAAAAAGAGAAAACCTATACTTTTACAGATAAAGGGTTGTTTTTTGCAAAAAGGGCCAGTGCTTATGGTGTAACCGTTTCTTACATCCCGACATTTAATAAAATTGAAAGTTTATTGTTTGGAGATTTCTCTTCCTTACGTAATACTTCAAAAAACAACACAGAAAGTCACGTAAACCGTGTTATGAATGTGTGGGGAAGTGGTGGAGCCCACACCGCATATTTCAGACAAATAGATGATATCGTTATCGATATATTTAACAAACCCATTGAAGAGCAACCCAAAGGTATTCTGGACATGGGTTGCGGTAACGGTGCATTTTTAATTCACCTGTTTGATGTTATTGAGCAGCGCACACTGCGGGGTAAAATGTTAGAAAGCCATCCGCTTTTTTTAGTAGGTGTTGATTATAACAAAGAGGCCCTTAAAGTCACAAGGTCAAATCTTGTGAATGCAGATATCTGGGCAAAAGTTATATGGGGTGATATTGGAGAACCTCAGCAATTGGAAAAAGATATTTATGATGATTATGCCATTCACTTAAAAGAGCTGCTTAATGTGAGGACATTCCTTGATCATAACAGGATGTGGTCAGAACCAAAGAAAGTTGAAAAAAATATAGTGAGTACATCTACTGGTGCATTTAGCCATAATGGTAAAAGGCTTTCAAATAATGATGTTGAAGCAAATTTGAAAGAACACTTTCAAAAGTGGAAACCTTATATCCAAAACTTCGGATTGCTGGTGGTTGAATTACATACTCTTCCACCTGATAGAGCAGCGAAGCATTTGGGAAAAACAGCTGTTACCGCATATGATGCGACACATGGTTTTTCAGACCAATATATCGTAGAACTTGACGTTTTCCTTGAAATGCTTCAAAAAATTGGCTTGAAGAGTGTTCAAAAGAATTTTTCCAAATATCCTGAATCAAATCTGGCTACCGTAAGCATACATTACATAAAAGGTAAATAATAATGCAGAAAATTAATCAACAGATAATCCGTCAGATATTTACCCTATTGCTTATAATTGCTTTGGGTTTATTGATATTTATAGAGTTAGTTCCATATTTAACCGGACTACTGGGAGCAGTGACTTTTTATATTTTATTTAGAAATTTAATGCGTAAGATGGTACACAAGGGCTGGAATGCCCCTTTTGCAGCAGTCCTATTAATGCTTCTTTCTTTTGTTGGAATCTTGGTGCCTATTGGTTTGGTCTCCATGATGCTTTTATCTAAAGTAAAAACCGGACTTGCACGTGCCAATTCTGCCATTCAGGTAGTGAAGGAACAGGTAGTGTTAATTGAAAATAGAATTGGAATAGAACTGACTTCATCTATTGATTCAGAACAAACCTCAGAATGGATGTCTGAAAGCTTTCAAAGTCTTTTAGGAGACACATTCAATATTATTATCGCATTAAGTATAATGTATTTTTTACTCTATTTTATGTTGGTAGACCGTAAAAAGTTTATTGAGTCTCTGTACACATATATGCCTATGCACCCGGAAAATATTAGTATCATTGGCAAAGACATCGAAAGTATTGTAAAGTCAAATGCTATAGGAATTCCCATGGTAGCAATCCTACAGGGGTTGGTTGCCGTGCTTGGGTTTTATATGTTTGGGGTTCCCAACCCGTGGTTCTGGTTTGTTGTAACTACTATTGGATCTATGATTCCCTTTATTGGAACAGCCTTGGGAATTGTTCCTGTTGTTATACTCTTATATTCTACAGGTCAAAATTGGGAAGGAACAGCAATGCTTTTGTATGGCCTGTTAATTGTGGGGTCAACAGATAATGTTTTCAGGGTTGTTGTTCAAAAGAGACTGGCAGATATTCATCCATTAATAACCCTTATTGGTGTTATTATAGGAATCCCCCTATTTGGTTTTTTGGGACTGATTTTCGGGCCACTTCTGCTTAGTTTGTTTTTACTTATTTTGAAAATTTATAAAAAGGACTATGGCAAACAAAAAGAGGAAAAAACATAGTTAAGCCTGTCTTTTCATCTCGCGGGCAAGTAACGTATTTTTTAAGAGCATGGCAATAGTCATAGGCCCAACACCACCGGGAACAGGAGTTATAAAGGATGCTTTCTTACTTACGTTTTCAAAATCAACATCACCGGTAATAATATATCCTTTGGGATGTGAATCATCTGCAACTCTCGTAATTCCTACATCGATGACAACTGCATCTTCTTTTACCATTTCGGCTTTTAAAAAATTTGGTACTCCCAAAGCTGTAATAATGATATCTGCCTGTGATGTTATTTGAGTAATATTCTTGGTATGGCTGTGTGTGAGCGTTACTGTTGAATTTCCGGGCCACCCTTTTCTTCCCATTAAAATACTCATGGGTCTGCCCACAATATGACTTCGGCCAATCACAACTGTGTGCTTTCCTTTTGTTTCCACACCATATCGCTCCAGAAGTTCCAATATACCAAAAGGTGTCGCCGGAATAAAAGTGCTCATATCGAGTGCCATTTTTCCAAAGTTTTCCGGATGAAAACCGTCCACATCTTTGCTTGGGTCAACAGCCATTAAAACTTTTTGGGTATTGATCTGCGGCGGAAGGGGCAATTGAATAATAAAACCGTCAATATCATCATTTGTATTCAGTTCCTTTATTTTCTGAAGGAGTTCGTGTTCACTTGTTGTATGTGGTAAACGCACCATGGTAGATTCAAAACCCACCCGTTCACAAGATTTTACTTTGCTGGCAACATAGGTAAGGCTTGCACCGTCATTACCTACAATGACAGCAGCCAAATGAGGCACTTTTTCTCCTCGACTGCGCATTTCATCCACTTCAGCTTTGATTTCGTTTTTGATATCATTTGAAACTTTTTTACCGTCGAGAATTGTCATGACTATTTAGTTGGAGTTAGTGTTCTATGTTAAAATAAAAATCGTTTTACTTCATATTGCCCATCATCTGCATCATTTTCTTGCCGCCACCGCCTTGCATCATTTTCATCATCTTGCTCATCTGGTTAAATTGCTTCAGGAGTTGATTTACTTCCTGTACAGATGTACCGCTACCTTTTCCTATTCTCTTTTTCCTGCTGGCATTAATGACTGAAGGATTTGTACGTTCTTCCAGGGTCATTGAGTGGATTATAGCCTCAATATGTTTGAAGGAATCATCATCAACATCAACACCCTTTAATGCTTTTCCGGCACCGGGAATCATACCGATTAAATCTTTCATGCTTCCCATTTTTTTGATTTGCTGAATCTGGTTTAAGAAATCATCAAACCCAAATTGGTTTTTAGCAATTTTCTTCTGAAGTTTTCTTGCTTCCTCTTCATCATATTGTTCCTGCGCTCTTTCTACAAGTGAAACAACATCTCCCATCCCGAGTATTCTATCTGCCATACGGTTAGGGTAGAATACGTCTATGGCGTCCATTTTCTCGCCTGTACCAATGAATTTAATGGGCTTATCAACAACACTTTTGATTGAAATAGCTGCACCCCCACGTGTATCACCGTCGAGTTTGGTTAAAATAACTCCATCAAAATTCAATCTGTCATTAAACGCTTTTGCAGTATTAACAGCATCCTGACCCGTCATGGCGTCTACCACAAAAAGTGTTTCATGGGGTTGAATTGCCTTGTGAATCTCTGCAATTTCGGTCATCATGGCTTCGTCAACAGCCAATCGACCGGCTGTATCTATAATCACGACATTGTGGCCGTTTTGTTTTGCATGTGCGATTGCATTTTGAGCAATCTGAACCGGGTTTTTATTTCCTTCATCACTAAAGACCTCTACACCTATCTGGTCACCAACAACGTGCAACTGATTGATTGCCGCAGGACGATAAACATCACAGGCAACAAGCAAAGGTTTTTTTGTTTTTTTAGTCTTCAGGTAGTTTGCCAACTTGCCGGAAAATGTGGTTTTACCACTACCCTGCAAACCTGACATTAAGATTATACTGGGGTTTCCGCTCAGGTTTATACCTGCGGCATCACCACCCATCAATTGTGTTAATTCATCCTTGACAATCTTTACCATTAACTGGCTGGGCTGTAAGGTTGTCAACACGTCTTGCCCCAATGCCTTTTCTTTTACAGTATTTGTAAATTCTTTGGCTATTTTAAAATTAACATCGGCATCAAGCAATGCGCGACGTACCTCTTTTAGGGTTTCAGCTACATTTACTTCTGTAATACTTCCGTGCCCTTTAAGAACGTGTAAGGCCTTATCTAATTTTTCGCTTAAACTATCAAACATATTTTCAACTTCTTTTTAAAGAGTTGCAAAGATAAGCATATGTTAGTGAGTTACAAAGTGAGAAAAGTGGAATAATTTTTAGCATAAAAAAACCACCCTTTCGGGTGGCTTAATAAAGAAATGGGGAGAATAAAGATTTTAAAGCTCCGGCAATATCACTTTGTCGATTGCGTGAACAACTCCGTTTGCAGCCTGTACATTTACCACAATTATATTGCTCACCCTTCCGTTATCATCTGTAATTGTTGCGGCACCGGCATCAATCGTTATGTCTCCGCCAAGGGTTGTAACTGGCCCGGTAACCAGGTCTTCTGCCCTTACATTTGCTTCGGCTATAACGTGTAAATTGAGTGTTGCCGTCAATGTCGCTGTGTCTATATCATCAAGACTTGCAGCGCCTAATTCAACCAGTAAATCTGCAAAAGCATCATTTGTGGGGGCAAAAACTGTGAATGGTGCGGGACTGCTTCCATTAGGAGTTGAAAGTATGCCTACAAAATCAGGTTGATCAGGACGTGTAAGGGCTGCAACCAGATTACTGAAAGTAGGATCTGCTGTAGCGAAAGTCACTACTGTGGGCAGGTCAATAACTGCATCAACCACATGTACTACCCCATTGGCGGCAGGAATATCGGGAGCTGTTACATCAGAAATCCCGTTTAAAGTAACACCGCTATCGACATTCACATATAAACTAAGATTATCATCAGTGTTTCCGAAGGTAGCCAGTGTTGTAGTATAGCTTGTGGTTAAGTCTGTAGAAAGCACCGTTCCTGTAAGTGCATGGTTTAAAATCACCTGGGTCAAGAGATCAACCGGAACATCATTAATTGAAGCGCCTCCCAGAAATGTACTGAAAGCAGCATTGGTTGGTGCAAAGACTGTAAATTCTTCATCCCGATCGTTCAGTACTGAATCCAGTCCTGTGATTTGCAAAGCCTCGGCCAAGGTTGACAAATCGGGTGTCATCATCGCAAGACCGGCAATTGTTGGATCAACAATGTCAATAGCTTCTTGTGGTAATAAAACTTTATCAATCGCATGCACTACTCCATTATTTGTCTGAACGTTTGTTACAATAATATTTGAAGGAGCACCGGTTGCATCAATTATCTGAGCTCCACTTGTAAGGTCTATCGTTAGATCTTCTCCCTGAAAGGTAGTAGCTGTTAAACCATCAACAAGGTCTTCTGCTCTTACATTTGCCCCTGCAATGACATGGTAATTCAATACTAATTGCAGTAAATCCTGCGGAATATCATCCAAAGATGATAAACCAAGTGTTGCAAGTAAACCTGAAAAAGCACTATTAGTTGGTGCAAAAACGGTAAAAGGCGCATTAGCGGAACCTGAAAGTAACTCAACATAATTTATGTTGGAATCACTTGCCGCAATCAAAGCATCAACGAGAATTGAAAACTCCGGATTCGCCAGTGCCTGTGTGGTAACATCAGGAATTCCTATAACAGAATTAACCGCATGTATCACACCATTATCTGTTAAAATATCTGCCTGTGTAACTGTTGAAGTTCCATTAACCACAACTCCTGAAGAGGTGTTTACAAATAAGCTTAAATTTTCAGGAGAACTGTCACCCACAGACAGTGAGGTGATATATCCTGTGCTTAGATTGCTGGATGTGTTAACACCTGCTACCACGTGATTAAGCAAAAGTTTATTGAGTACATCAACAGGCACATCACTCAAATTTGCAAAACCGTTATCGCTCAAGAAAGCGCTAAAAGCTGCATTGTTGGGGGCAAAAACGGTGTATTCTGTCTCACCATCCAAGGTGGCCGTTAATCCTGCGGCATCAAGCGCAGCGGCTAAGGAAGAATAGTCTTCATTTGATGCTACAAAATCTGCTATTGTTGTGCCGTCATTTGGCAAAGGTGTTCCGGCATCATCATCGTTTGAACAAGATGCAAATACCACCATTAATAAAGTAATTAATGTAAATTTTACGAGATTTTTCATATTTAATTTTTTTAGTTAGTAATCATAATTAAGACAACTACACACAAAAAATTACTACCGGAAAGAAAGACTTTAGTATAAGTTTAACAAAAAGAAAAAATCTTTAAACAAGTTTAAAGATTTTTATATAAATGAAAATGAAATTTTATTAATCACAAACTTGTGAGGCATTAACAAAGTGATTATGAAGAAATTGATTGGTATTAACTATATAATGATCGGTATCATATAAAATAATATCTAAAGGATAATTTATCTTATAAATATCGTCCTCTTTAAGACCCGCTAAAAATTGAAATGCCTCTTTCTTGGAGTATATAATTGAAGTATCAAAATTCCTGCTCACGGTATTATATATAGCATAGGAAAATGGATAAACAAATTCAGCACATTCAATATTAAAATTATATAATTCCCCATTTTGACATAAAGCAGATACAGTATTGAACTCAACTTCATTCTCCAACACTCTGGTTTCATAATCTCCAAAAGCAATGCTTACTGGAAATAGTAATTCAACCTCATCAGTATCGTCAATAAGATTTATATCATCGATATTTAATATCGTCGTAATTTGTTCGTTAATCAAGATATCATAGGGAAAAATTAAGCTAAAGCAATCTGAGTCGTCAATGCGATCGTCAAAAGAGGCATTATGAGAAGTAACGCCACTCATTAAAGCAGAAAGAGGTGAATTTTTATGAAGGATGTTTTCTTCCTCAGTTTCAATAATCTCGACTTCTTTTTCAAAGCATGAAGTAAAGGAAACGAAAAGAAAAACCAAAATTATTTTTTTAACTGTTTTCAACTTTTACTTTTTTGATGTATACATATAACAATCTAAAAGGGTAATTTCCTACCTTTAGTTGTTATATAAATATAAAATTACAAATATCCCTTTATGAAAAAAAAGCTTTATGAAAATATATGTGAGGAGGCTCTTTTTTCGCGGCTTTATGAAAAATTTTCAAAAGATCTGCATAACTTTATTTATTATAAATATGGTGAACATCTTAATCCGAAGGATAAAGTGCAGGAAGCATTTATTAAACTTTGGGAAAATTGTGACAAGATAGCTCCTGACAAAGCGAAGAGTTTCCTTTTTTCGGTAGCTAATAACTTAACGCTGAATGTCATCAAACACGAAAAAGTGAAACTTAAATATGCAAAAGTTTCACAACCCCGGCAAACCAATGAAAATCCAGAGTTTATTTTAGAAGAAGCAGAATATCTTGAAAAATACCAACGGGCACTATCAAAATTATCTGAAGAAAAAAGAGTTGCATTTCTTTTAAATCGTGTAGAAGGAAAAAAACATCAGGAAATTGCAGAAATTTTAAACATCTCCAGAAAAGCTGTGGAAAAAAGAATTTACAGTGCCCTGGAACAATTAAGAATGGATATTGAAGAACTTAAATGATTTTTTTGGTAGGAATTTTTAATCTTAAGTTGTCTAATACATGAAAAGATTGCTATGGAAAAGGAAGTTTTAGTTAATAAGTGGTTAAACAATGAGCTTAACCGCGAGGAACTTGAGGCGTTTAAGAAATTAGACGCCTACAGTTCTTTTATGAAGCTATCAGAAAATGCAAAGCATTTTAAAGCACCTGATTTTGATTCTGAAGCTTCTTATAAAGATTTAAAAAGTAAATTCCCCTTTAAAAGAAACAGATCAGGATTACGTCCTGCAGTAAAATATGCAATTAGCATCGCTGCCATATTTATTTTAGGAATAGGCCTTTATTTTACTTTTTTCAATTCCTCTGTTACTACCATAGAAACAGGAATTGCCCAGAATCAAACCATCACCCTTCCTGACAACTCCACTGTTGTTTTAAATGCAAAATCAATTTTGAGTTACAATAACAAAAAGTGGGATGCTACCCGGAAAGTTACTTTAGAAGGAGAGGCATATTTTAAAGTAGCTAATGGAAAAACGTTTGAAGTTGAAACAACAAAAGGCAAGGTAACCGTATTAGGAACCGCATTTAATGTAAAAAGCAGGGAAGATATATTTGAAATAAGCTGTTATGAAGGTTTAGTAAATGTTTCGCACAATGCTACATCCATAAACTTACCTGCTTCAAATACCTATAGAATTTATAACGGTGCAATTAGCTTTGAGGAAATGACATTTACAAACCCTTCCTGGCTCAATAAGAAAGCAACCTTTAAAAGTGTAAAATTTGCTCACGTTTTGAATGAGTTGGAAAGGCATTATGATATTAAAGTCATTTCTGAAAAGATAAATACCAACATAATTTTTACGGGCAGTTTTGCTTTGAATGATTTGGATACTGCTTTACAATCAATTACTTTACCTTTGCAATTAGGATATACAAAGGAAGATAATAAAGTAATTTTATTTAAAAAGTGATTAAAACCAAATTTCAATTTTTCTTTTTCTTTTTTCTAGTCTTTTCTTCCACAGTGGTAATGAGCCAAAAAGGTAGTGAGGGTTTAAAACTTCTTAAAGTCTTAAAGGAATATGAACAAAAATTTGATTGCACGTTTTCCTTTGTTGATCAAGATGTTGAAGACACCTATATTTCACCTCCTGAAAATATAAACTCACTACGGGAAGCCGTCTCTTATTTAGAAAAAAACACCCCTTTTATTTATACTATACTTTCAGGGAATACAGTTACCATAACCCCCAAACAAAATCAAATTTCTATATGTGGAGAATTGTTAGACTTAGACACAGAACAACCCATTTCTTTTGCTTCTATAGAAACCGGTTCTCATAGTGTAATTTCCAATAAAGAAGGTAAATTTTCTTTAAAGGTTTCAGGTAAAAACGAAATAATTACCATTCGCTATTTAGGATATCGTTCATTAAACATTTCTACTGCAGACTTTACTGAAAACAGCTGTTTTAAGATATACTTGACCCCTAAAGTAGAGCCATTAACAGAGGTAGTATTCAATAATTTTATTGCCAAAGGAATTTCTAAAAATGCTACTGGTTCCTTAGAAATAAGTTATGAAGATTTTGGAATTCTTCCCGGTCTGGTTGAGCCGGATGTATTGCAAACCATACTGGCGTTGCCGGGAACAATCTCAGCAAATGAAACAGTATCTTATCTTAACGTGAGGGGAGGCACACACGATCAAAACCTGATTCTTTGGGATGGTATAAAAATGTATCAATCTGCACATTTTTTTGGGATGATTTCTGCTTTTAATCCTTATTTAACTGAAGATGTTTCTTTGATAAAAAACGGAACAAGTGCTGTATATGGCGATGGTGTTTCCAGTGTCATCGCAATGAACACAAGTGACAATATCAACAAAAAGTTTACTGCAAGTGCCGGCATAAATATGATTAATGCTGATACTTATTTAGATATCCCCACATCTAAAAATTCGTCCTTGCAAATAGGTGCAAGAAGGTCTATAAATGATTTTATTGAAACTCCCACTTATAAAGAATATTTTAAAAAGGTTTTTCAAAATACTGTGCTCACTAATGGCATAGCACATGAAACCAATAATACCGAAGACTTTTTATTTTATGACACCTCGATGCGATGGCTCAATAGAATCTCACCAAAAGACTTTATCAGGGTAAATTTTCTATTGACAAACAATGACCTCTTTTTTCAACAAAATGAATTCAGGACAAACCATACAGAATCCAGAATAAGCACCTTAAAACAAACCAATCTGGGTGGGGGAATTTTTTATGAAAGAGACTGGAATAAAAATTTATCCACCACGGTGCAGGTGTATGCATCTAATTACACCATTGAAGCAACAAACATTAATGCTCTCAACCAACAAGAGCTCATTCAGGAAAACGAAGTGAAGGAATATGGTATCAAGTTAATTTCAGATCTTTCCATAAACCCAAATTTCACTTTGCAAAGCGGTTACCAACTTAATGAAACCGGAACCACTAATTTTGAAGAAATAAACAATCCATTTTTTAGGCGATCTATAAAAGAAGCTCTTATAACCAATAGTGTTTTTTCTGAAATACAATTTAAATCCAATTCTAACAAAACCAATTTGACGGCCGGCGGCAGGGTAAATCACATTAGTGAATTTAATGTAATTCTCTTTGAGCCCAGGATAAGTATAAATCAAAAAGTGCTTCCTTACTTTTCCATTGATTTGCTTGGGGAATTTAAAAGCCAGACTACATCTCAGGTAATCGATTTGCAAACAGATTTTCTGGGAATAGAAAACCGAAGATGGGTTTTGTCAAACCCCAATGAAATACCCCTTGTAAAAAGCAAACAGATATCCCTGGGGCTTAACTACAACCGAAGAGGCTGGTTACTAAATGCAGAAGGGTACCTGAAGAAAGTTGATGGTATTACCTCCCAAAGCCAGGGTTTTCAAAATCAATTTCAATTTACAAGAACCTCGGGAAGTTATCTGGTTAAAGGTATGGATTTACTTGTCCATAAAGAATTTAATGACATTTCAGGTTGGCTCAGCTATTCCTACGCAGATAACGACTATACTTTTAAAGAACTATCCCCAAGTTCCTTCAGAAACAATATTGACATCAATCATGTTATTTCCCTTGGAGTCTCCTATGCAATTCGTGATTTTAAAATATCCTCAGGGTTAAACTGGCATACAGGAAAGCCCTATACTACTCCGGTTGAAGGCGAAGAAATTGTAGATTCTGAAATAAATTATAATTTCCCAAACAACAATTCGCTGCCTGATTATTTCAGAGTAGATATATCCGGAACTTATAATTTTAAACTAAGCAAAAGTTTTAAGGCCTTTGCAGGTATTTCCCTTTGGAATTTACTAAATACAGAAAATACATATAATTCTTTTTTCAGAATTAACAGAGAGTCAAATCTGGAACATGTAAACCAAACAGGCCTTGGGCTTACACCCAATATAATTTTTCGGGTTCTGTTTTGATTATTTATTTTTTTCCTCAATCCACTTACTCAAATACTTAGAACTTTGCAATGTGTGATGCATCAGCAATGAACCAATAAAATTAAATTGCCTGTGCATTTTAAGCTGACTGAAAGTTGCTTGTAGTTTTTCAAAAAAGCTTGAAGAAAATTTCTGAGAATTAAACCGCCGGTAAAGTATTTGAAAACCTTTATGTTGTGATTCTTTCCAAAGTTCTTTGTTTAAATACAATGCTATAGCTTTTTCAACAAATATTTCTGTATTGTCTTCAACAAAACCGTTCCAGGGTAAATCGCTGTTAATTCCTTCGGCACCAATTGAAGTTGTTACGCTTGGAGTTCCGCATTGCATTGACTGGATAAGCTTGCCTTTAAGTCCTGCTCCAAAACGCAAAGGTGAAAGCATGACCCTTGCATTTTTTATTTTAAGTTCAGCATCTTCAACCCAGCCTTTGATAAAAAATCGTTCACGAGGCTTGTGAAGTTGCTTGATTTGATCTGAAGCATAAGCCCCATAAATATGTAATTCTGCTTCCGGCAGTTGTTCAGACATCAACGGCCATATCTTGTTTTTTAATTCCAAAACGGTATTAACATTGGGCTGATGTTTGTAATTCCCGATAAAAATAAAATGATTTCTTTCTTCAAAACCCGGCAAGGTTTCTTTTTCCAATGGTGTGCTTTCCGGAAGAAAAGGCAGATAGAATAACAGCGATTCATCAATCTTGAAGTGTTCTCGCAAAATTTTTATTTCGGCTTCAGAAATAATTAAGGAAAGGTCACAGCGGTAGACACTTGCCAATTCTCGCTTGGCAATATCTGAAAGCATCAAGGGAGATTCGTTAACATTCTTGACAGTTTCTTCTCTTGATTTCCTCAGGAAATGTAAATCTTCTGTATCGAGGATGCGCATAGCATCAGAGCAAATCTCAGCAACGCGCCAACCAAATTGCTCTTCAGTATAAAAACGATCAAACAAAACCGCATCGGGGTTTTCTTCTTTTATAAAAATGTCGAAACTTGAATCATTGAGTTTGATTCGCTTTTCTGTAACACCCAATGCATTTAAATCTTCAGAGTATTCCGTTTTTTCAGCTGTTGAAGTGAATGTTATTTGAAAATCATTCTTTATAAAAAAATGGATTAATTGCATCATTCGCACACCGGCTCCCGTGGTTTTGGGCTCCGGCCAAACATAGCCAATGATCAGCAGTTTTTTCATTAAAGTATTAATTATAAATCCTCCACCGAGAAAGAAGAAGTTTTTACCTGCCTTACATTTTCATTCAAATCTGTCCGTGCAAAATAAACATTTCCGTTATGGATCGCTATTTGAGGAAATCCGGAAGCCCGGGCTGCATCAGTCGTGGTGAGGGTCAGCACTTCTCCTATACTGCCATCACCCGAAACTCTTCTGAATTTTATAAAAATTTCTTCATCAATATCTTCTACCCAACTTACCAACGCATTATTCTCATCAATCATAATGACATCAACACGTCCCAACGGATTTCCAGAATCAACCTGAACAGGATTATCAAATTGCTTCCCATTGTTATTGGAAAACGCGAGATTTACTTTACTTTCACCGTCGGCTGCTGTAAACCACGCCACTGCCACAGTATTTCCCAAAGCGTCTACACGAGGTCCGTTGACAGGACATCCTGCAATTTCCCAATTGTCATTGTGAATTGTTTTGGGAGCAGTCCATTTTTCATTTTCATATCGCACGATTGAAATATCCCTTATTTCTTTTTCTGAGCGGTCCCTGTATACCACTACAGGTCCGTTTGCTGTCATCGCTGATGAAGTCTGGCAGCAATCACACACACTTTCGTCAAGTAAAAATTCGTTTTTCAAACTACCGTCAGGATTCACAATTGCAGCCCTCAGGGTCATTTCCCCACCGTGATGATCGTGATGCCCGCCTGAAGTGTTTCTACCGTCCAGCCAGCTCACCAGGAAATGGCTTTCGCCGAAAGGTGTATAAGAAACAAAACCATGTTCGGTCTTTGTAGTATCAGTATGTATTTTAAAAGGCGTAGACCACTCACCTCCCTCCTGCTTTTGTGTGACCATCACATCATAAGCATAGGTTGCAGAATCAGATTTTTTAAGGATGTGTGCGATATAGTTTTTTCCATTTTTTGCAATCTGTGGGTAATCTGCCCAATTGACAAACCAGTCTGAACCTGAAGTGATTGCTTCTGGTGTTGACCAGCTATCTTCGCTCAATTTTGAATAATATAACGTTGCTAAGCTGTCTTTTTCTGAAACAAAAGAAAGCAACAAATCTTTACCGTCTGAAAACAGATAGGGTAACGAACTATTTTCCATATCGGGAAGTTGAATTTCTGTAAAAATTGGTGCTTCTTTTTCAATTGATTTTTCAGGGGCTTGTTTGCAAGAAAGGAATAATACAAATAGCAAAATGGCTATAATGGAAATAAATTTTTTCATGGGAATAAAATTAAGATAATTTTTTTGATTCTTTGAAATTATGAATGTTGAGGTACAATTGGTTTTGAGCTAGATTATTTTAGGATAATACTATTTAGGAAAATGTTATATTTGAAAATTAAGGTTGTCTGGGATACTTAAAAAGCAAGAAAAATATTTAATCAACACGACAAGTTGAATAAAAGTTATTGAGCATTCAAACAAATACAATGAGATATAGAAAAATAATTTTCTTTTTTTTATTAATGCTTTATTCAAATTTTATCTATACACAATTTGAAAAAATAACAGGAGATACATTCAAGGATTTAGTTGTATTGCTACCCGAAGGAAGTCAAGAGGTTCAAATGATGGACACATATTCGTATGACCCTAGACTTTTTGAAATATTGAGTATTATTGATAGTACATTTATAAACAACCCAGAATGGGCCGAAGAGTATTCTAAAAGTCTTGATGACTACGGTCCTTTTAGATTTGACCCGAAATTTGGTCTAAGTAAACAAGAGTTTGAAGAATATTTGAAGCTAGACGATCAATATCGTCTAATATCTTCAGGGTCAGAAAAATTAGATATAATTCATATTAATTCAACGGGTTTAATTACATTTAAAGGAAATGAAAAATTAGAACTCTTAACAAAAATTGTAATTGATTTTTATAACAAAAAAATTTATTACGCAGATTCAGAATTAAAATTCTCTAGTGAGAAATTCATACCAGAAAAACAAACCACTTTAAAAACAGATCATAAGGGTTATGAATGGAGCTTATTAAACCACCCCGATCCTACCTTGCCATATTACAATGAGGATAAGGATGGAGATGTTAAATATCACAATGTTAGGTTCTCAATATACCAACTTAAAGAAAACGGAAGAATATATATTTCAATTTTTGAAACAATAGTACAAGGCGAAGGTATTCATCAGACAAGTAGAAATGAATTATCGATAATGTTATGATAAATACAACCGCCAGGAAAAATATTACTTACTAAACCTTCTTACACAGGCTCCTCCCATACAAGTCACTCTTCGGCTCCGCTCAGGGACCTGTTGAAATGGGTTCTCCATATAAATCAAAATCGGCAGCTTCTGTAATTTTAACTTTGGTGAAATCACCGGTTTTTAAGTAGTGTTTAGAAGCATCAATGAGAACCTCATTGTCCACATCAGGGGAGTCAAACTCGGTGCGGCCCACGAAGTAATTTCCTTCTTTTCGGTCGATAACTACTTTAAATTCATTACCAATTTTTGCCTGATTGAGTTCCCAGGAAATTTGAGACTGGATTTCCATAATCTCATTGGCACGCTCTTGCTTTACTTCTTCCGGCACATCGTCTTCGAGATTGTAAGCGTGGGTGTTCTCCTCGTGTGAATAGGTAAAACAGCCCAAACGCTCAAAGCGCATATCCTGCACCCATTTTTTCAGGGTTTGAAAATCTTCTTCGGTTTCCCCCGGGTACCCAACAATTAAAGTGGTCCTGATGGCCATTTCCGGTACGGCTGCCCGGAAATCTTGTAATAATTTGGTGGTTTTTGCGTGCGTGGTTCCACGGCGCATGGATTTCAATATTGAATCTGAAATATGCTGCAGCGGAATGTCGATATAGTTACAAACCTTTGGTTCGTTGCGCATCACCTCCAAAACATCCATTGGGAAACCGGTGGGGAATGCATAGTGCAGGCGAATCCATTCAATTCCTTCAACTTTAACTAAGTTTTGCAGCAACTCAGCCAGATTTCTTTTTTTATAAAGATCCAAACCATAATAAGTCAAATCCTGAGCAATAAGAATGAGTTCTTTAACCCCGTTTGCCGCAAGATTTTCAGCTTCTTTTACTAAATCTTCAATCGGGGTGCTTCGGTGTTTGCCGCGCATAATAGGAATCGCACAAAAGGAACACGGGCGGTCACAGCCTTCGGCTATTTTTAGATAAGCATAATTTTTTGGAGTGGTCGTTAGACGCTCGCCTATAAGTTCGTGTTTATAATCGGCTCCTAAAGCTTTTAGTAGTCCGGGGAGTTCAGTAGTGCCAAAATACTGGTCCACAGATGGTATTTCCTTTTGCAAATCGGGTTTGTAGCGTTCTGAAAGGCATCCGGTGACAAAGACTTTATCGACAAGGCCCTCTTCTTTTTTCTGAACATATTCCAGAATGGTATTCACGCTTTCTTCTTTCGCGTTAGCGATAAAACCACAGGTATTGATGACAACGATGTTGCCTTCTTCCTCGTGGACCACTTCTTTATTGTTGGCCTTGAGTTGACCCATCAACACTTCAGAGTCATACACATTTTTGGAACAACCCAGAGTGACTACATTAATTTTATTTTTCTTTAAGCTTTTAGTACGCATAAAATAATTTAAAAAGGACTGCAAAGGTACAACTAAATTATACCTTTTGTGAATTCAACCGTGTTAATCAAAACAGATTGATGATAATTTAAAGGAGATAAAAACCAAGCAGGGGCTTTCTTTACTTAATTTGTGAAGAAAGAATCCACAAACTCATACTTATTAAATACCTGAAGGTGCTCCATACCTTCTCCTACTCCGATGTATTTTACGGGTATCTGAAACTGGTCACTGATTCCAATTACGACACCTCCTTTTGCGGTACCGTCAAGTTTGGTTACGGCAAGTGCGGTGACTTCTGTAGCTGCGGTGAATTGTTTTGCCTGTTCAAAAGCGTTTTGACCTGTTGAACCATCGAGAACCAAAAGGACTTCGTGAGGGGCATCAAGCACGACCTTTTGCATCACGCGTTTTACTTTGGTGAGTTCGTTCATCAGGTTGACTTTATTGTGAAGCCTTCCTGCAGTATCGATAATAACCACATCTGCATTTTGGGTAACGGCGCTTTGCAGTGTATCAAATGCCACAGAAGCTGGGTCACTGCCCATACTTTGTTTTACAATTGGTACTTGTGCACGGTCTGCCCAGATTTGGAGTTGATCGATTGCGGCAGCTCTAAAGGTATCTGCAGCACCCAGCACGACACTTTTTCCGGCTTTTTTGAATTGGTAAGCCAGTTTCCCTATTGTTGTGGTTTTTCCCACTCCATTAACACCCACAACCATAATTACATAAGGTTTTTTATCAGAAGGTACAGAGAATTCTGTTGCATCACCGGATTCAATTTCGGAAAGTAACCCTGCAATTTCTTCTCTTAAAATCAGGTTGAGTTCATCTGTTCCCAGATATTTATCTTTAGCAACACGGGCTTCAATCCTATCGATAATTTTCAAGGTAGTGTTTACCCCCACATCTGATGAGACGAGAATTTCCTCAAGGTTATCCAATACTTCATCGTCAACTTTTGATTTTCCTGCAACAGCTTTGCTCAGTTTACCCAGAAAACTGGTTTTAGATTTTTCAAGCCCCTTGTCAAGGGTTTCTTTTTTTTCTGTAGAGAATATTTTTTTGAAAAAACTCATGATTTTTTTGTTGTAGTGTACTGCAAATATACACAAAAAGAAAAGCCGTCTTACCAAGTGGCAGACGGCTTTTCTTTATTTTATAATGTGTTTATTTTTGCTTGCTCATCCACTCGTTAACGAGTTCAGGGGTTGTGATGGTTTCAACAAAAGTGTAAGCTCCTGTTTTGGGAGATTTCACCATTTTGATCGCTTTTGTTAAACGCTTAGATCCGGTTTGTATGGTACCAACTGATTTTTTTGCCATGACTTTAGAATTTTATGTGACAGTTTTACAAATGTAAAACGTCTGTTTTATTTAATTTCTTTGTGAACGGTCATTTTCTTCAGAACAGGATTGAATTTTTTCAATTCCAATCTGTCCGGAGTGTTCTTTTTGTTTTTAGTAGTGATGTAACGAGACGTTCCGTTCATACCTGATTCTTTATGCTCAGTGCACTCTAAAATTACCTGGATTCTATTTCCTTTGCTTTTCTTAGCCATTTCTGTAAAAAATTTTTAGTCGATTATTTAGTTAAATAACCTTTTTCCCTTGCTTTTTTGATTGTAGCAGAGATACCATTTTTATTAATTGTTTTTAAAGCAGATGTGGATATGCGCAGTGTTATCCATTTATCTTCTTCAGGTATGTAAAACTTTTTCTTAAGCAAATTAACGTTAAACTTGCGTTTTGACTTGTTCATTGCATGAGAAACGTTGTTTCCAACCATTGCTCTTTTTCCTGTTAGCTCACAAACTCTAGACATTTCTATAAACTTTATTTCGTTATTTTAAAACAGGCTGCAAATTTAATACATTTTTATCTGCTGCACAACAAATAGATATTAGTTTTTTAAAATTTCTTTTCTAAGGAGTTCAAATGCTGTGGTTGATGCACTTTTGATAACCCTGCCGCGTTGATTTCCAAAATTGAATTTCTCAGATTTAACACCATCAGGGGTTGCTATACCTATAAAAACCGTACCTACCTCATCACCGGAATCTCCTTTTTCAGGGCCTGCAATTCCTGTAGTAGAAAGAGCATAATCTGATTCATAGTTGTTTTTTGCACCCCGGGCCATCGCTTCTGCAACTTCAGCACTTACAACACCATGTTTTTCAATGAGTTCTTTTGGAACACCCAGGATTTTTATTTTGGTTTCAGTGGCATAGGTAACAAAGCCCCCTTTAAAGTATGTTGATGCACCTTCCATTGCAGTGATCATTTTTGCCATTTGACCACCGGTACAACTCTCTGCCAGTGCAAGTGTTTTGCTATTTTTAACCAATAGTTTTGCAACTACTTCTTCAATAGAGGTCTCATCCTCAAAACCCACCATAATATTACCGATGAGTTTATGCAAATAGTTTACCTGATTGTCTATGGCTGCGTGCAGAGCAGCTTCATTAGTACCTTTCGTGGACAACCTCAGCCGCACCCTGCCCAGTGATGGCAAATAAGCTAATTTTATTTCATGTGGTAAGTTATTTTCCCAGTCCTCAATAATTTCTGCTATGGCACTTTCACCCATTCCAGTCGTCAGTATGGTTTTATGAACAATAACGGGACGTTGGAATCTTTTCTGAAGCCTTGGCAAGACCTCATTTTGCATCAGGCCTTTCATCTCATAAGGAACACCCGGCATGGACACAAAGACGGTATTGTCTTTTTCCATCCATATCCCCGGAGCGGTCCCATTTTTGTTGAGGAGAGCAATAGCTCGGGAGGGCACCAGCGCCTGTTGTCTGTTGAGTTCATTGGGAATCTTATTCAAGTGCTTTTCAAAAAGTTCGTGAATATGGTCTAATGAGTTCTGATTTAAAATCAAAGTATCTTCAAAAAACTCACAGAAGGTTTTTTTGGTAATATCGTCTTTTGTGGGGCCCAAACCTCCTGTAATCAAAACAATATCTGCACGTTTCTTTGCATTGGAAAAGCTTTCCAGGATATGGTTTTTTTCGTCCTGAACTGAGGTAATCTGAACGACCTGAATGCCTATTTTACTGAGCTCTGAGGCAATATAAGCCGAGTTAGTATCAACAATCTGACCGATGAGTATTTCATCACCTATGGTTATAATTTCAGCAAACATTACAGGTTAAAATCTGTTTTCAGCTCTTTAAAAACTTTTTGAAGGGTAGTATTTATTTTTTGCGCCTGTGATTCTATGGCAGCTTTATTTTTTGAAGTATTAGACCACGATTCTATTGATGTTACTTCTTTCGTAAGGTTAAGCCCCAGCATCTCCAGGTTTGGTTTCATCTTATGAGCAAACTGATATGCCAATGCACGGTTATTATTTTCAATGGCTTGCATCATCGCATTCAAATCGGGCGGAATTTCTTCCAGAAATGTTTTGGCTATTACTGCCATAAATTCTTCATCACCACCTGCAATTTCATTTAAGCTATCTGTTGAATATGTTTTACTCATATTAATTATTTTACTTTGATGGAAAATAGTTGTTTATCTTCAATAAAACCCTTTAGTTCATCATTGGTGTTCACCTTAGCCACACCAGCAGGCGTGCCTGTAAAGATAATATCTCCAATCTTTAATGTGAAATATTTCGAAATATATTCGATTAACGCATCTATTTTCCATAACATATGTGAGGTATTGCCTTTCTGCACTATGTTTCCATTACTTTCAAGATGGAAATTTATATTGTTAATATCCTCAAAATTTGCTTTAGGCAAGAAATTTCCCACCACTGCTGCACCGTCAAAAGCTTTGGCTTTTTCCCACGGAAGGCCTTTTTGCTTTAGTTTTGATTGCAGATCCCTGGCAGTAAAGTCAATTCCCAGACCAATTTCGTCATAATATTTATGGGCAAATTTGGCTTCAATATGTTTTCCTACCTTGTTTATTTTAACCAGAATTTCAACTTCGTGATGCACATCATCTGAAAAATCAGGAATGAAAAAGGGTTGTTTTTTCAATAAAATTGCCGTGTCAGGCTTCATGAAAATTACGGGATCTACCGGCCTTTCATTTGCCAGCTCTTTTATATGCTCAGTATAATTTCTCCCTATGCAGATTAATTTCATATGTAACAGATTATAATCAAAACTATGATTTTTATAGCCTAATCTAATTTATTATTTAATTTCCTGAGTTTTATACCCGTCAGTACTTTTTTTGTATAAAGCGGAAAGTCTGCATTGAGCAACCATCCAAAATATCCGGGTTCATTTTCCAGCACATCTTCTACTTTGCTTCCTTTGTGTTTTCCAAAGGCAAACACTTCTTCCCCTTGTTTGTTATAGCCAATAAACCCGGCAAAATCAACAAACTTTTTGTGCGAACTGAATTGCGCCAGATATTTCATATCATTTTCAAGTTCGTCATATCTTGCCAACTGTGCTTTTAACACTTCATAAGTGGCATTTGTATCTGCTTCTGCGCTGTGTGCATCTGTCAGGTCTTTATCGCAATAGAATTTATATGCTGCTTCCAGGGTGCGTTTTTCCATTTTATGAAAAATGGTTTGCACATCTATGGAAAGGGTATTTTTAAATTCAAAATCAACACCGGCTCTTAGCAGCTCCTCTGCAAGTAACGGAATATCAAACCGATTTGAATTGAAACCTCCCAGATCTGAATCTTTTATGAGTGCATAGACTTTTGGCGCAAGCTCTTTGAAGGTGGGTTCATTTGCTACCATTTCATCAGTGATACCGTGAATGGCAGATACCACCGGTGGAATGGGCATTTCAGGATTGACCTTCCAGGTATGACTTTGTTTGTTTCCGTTTGGAAAAACCTTTAAAATTGATATTTCTACAATGCGATCTGATGCGATATTGGTGCCGGTTGTTTCCAAATCAAAGAAACAAATGGGTTTATCGAGCTTTAACTCCATGAATTGAATTTTTTAAAAAGCAAATTTACTACTTCTCAGCGAGAAGCCCTTGGCTAAATTTTGAAAAGATATCTTTTAAGCAAGTTTCACTATTTTATACTTCAATTATAAATATCCAATAATTATTTTTATTTTTAGAATCAAAACCTAACCCAATTGCTGAAATATCTTGCATATGTAAGCAGGCAATCTTTTATATTGTCTGATGAGGAAATTACCAACCTGTTAATTACGTGCAGGGCAAACAACTCCCGCGCCGATATATCTGGCATGCTTCTTTATTTTGAAGGTACTTTTGTGCAGTTTTTGGAAGGACCTCAGTCAAATGTTGAGACATTGTATCAAAAAATTCTTAAAGACAAACGCCATCAACAAATAGTTACCCTTATGGAAGGTCAGTCAAATCAAAGGGAATTTGAGGACTGGTCTATGGCATATAAACAAATCACTGCTTCTGAGGCTAAAAAAATTACAGGTGTGAAAGAATTTAAAAAGGAAGACCTTTTTAAAGGAAAAAATCCCGAAAGTGAACATCCCGGGATTATTTTATTAAAGTCTTTTGTAAATAATTTACATATTTAGATTTCCCTGTTTACATCAAAAGCTTCCAGGTATTCTGCTACTCTTTTTACAAATTGTCCTCCCAAGGCTCCATTTACCACACGGTGATCATAAGAATGTGACAGGAACATTTTGTGTCGTATGCCTATAAAATCCCCTTCAGGAGTTTCAATGACAGCAGGCACTTTTCTTATAGCTCCCAATGCAAGTATTGCAACCTGAGGCTGATTGATAATGGGTGTTCCCATAATGCTGCCGAAAGTTCCAACATTAGTAACAGTATAGGTGCCACCTTGGGTATCGTCAGGTCTTAGTTTTCCTGTACGTGCGCGGTTTGCCAAATCATTAACTGCTTTAGACATCCCCAACAGGTTGAGCTGATCTGCATTTTTAATAACCGGAACAATCAGGTTGCCGTCAGCCAAGGCAGCTGCCATACCCAGATTTATATTTTTTCGTTTTATAATTTTATCGCCGTCAACCGAGATATTGATCATCGGGAAGTCTTTAATCGCTTTGGCAACAGCTTCCATAAAAATGGGTGTAAAGGTGAGATTTTCTCCTTCTCTTTTCGCGAAAGCGTCTTTTACCTTATTTCTCCATTTCCATATATTGGTCACGTCAACCTCAATAAAAGATTGCACGTGTGCAGAGGTCTGTGTGCTTTCAACCATATGGTGGGCAATGATTTTACCCATTCTGGTCATTTCGATGATTTCATCTTCACCACTTACGGTTACCGGTACCGCAGCTTTTGTTGCCTGAGATGGTGCAGCAGCTGAAGGTGCGCTTTTTTCTGTCCGGGCAGCCTGCTGAGGTTGAGACCCTCTGTTTTCAAGGTAGCCCAATATGTCATTTTTGGTAACACGACCATCTTTTCCTGTTCCGGAAATAGAATCAAGTTCTTGTTGTGAAATATTTTCTTTGGATGCAATGCTTTTTACCAATGGAGAGTAAAAGCGTTCTGTGGTACTTTCAACGGGTGCCGAGGCAGTTTGTGATGCAGCGACAGGTTGTTCAACGGCTGCGACAACTTCAGGAGAAGGTGCTTCTGCTTTTGGTTCTGAAGCAGTAGCTTGGCTACCGGTACCTTCTACCTCAATTATGGCAATGGTTTGACCCACCTGAACAACATCATCTATATTATAGAGTTTTTCAACCAAAACGCCATCAACTTCACTGGGCACTTCAGAATCTACCTTATCTGTAGCGATTTCCAAAACAGCTTCATCTGCTTCTATGGTATCCCCCACTTCTTTGAGCCAGTTAGTAATCGTTGCTTCGGCGACACTCTCGCCCATTTTAGGTAACTTTAATTCAAATTTTGCCATAACTGTATTAGAAAGTACATTGGTTTATGCGTTTGCAAAATTAAATATTTTTTTATCCTTCTGAAGGCATTTTGTGATTTATTCTTGGAGAAGGTTGGGAAAAGGGCTATAATTTGCTTTTTTTACCAAAGTCAAAAACTTCTCCTTTTTCATTGCTGCTGTCGCTACCCAAAACAAAATCACAATTGATGGGACGTATTCTGAAGGTGTTTCCTTTATTTTTGAGATAGTCCATTGTTTCAAATATTTTTTCATATGCAATGTAATTTGCATCAAAAATAAACTGTGAATTGAAAACCGACTCGTCTGTAACAGCACTTTTTGAGATAGACTTTAACTCCACACCTGAAGCATCACTTAGTTTTTTTAAGAACCCAATGTTGTCGCTCAATAAATAGTAATTTTCAGGGGAATAAAACCTGCGGGATTCTTTTCCAACCTTAAAGGCACTAAAGAATTTTGCAACAGAAACCCCTGCAAAAACAAAATTCTTGAATATATCAGACCCTTTGAAATGTTTTTTGTAGAAGATGTGCATGGCCCCATAAAAACGCTTTAAATAAGATTTGTCTTTCGTAGTACTTTCTCCCTTGTAATGCAACACAGTTGTCTTCCCGAAATAAAAATTTTTAAATCCCGCTTTCAGAAGTTTATATGAGAGGTCAATATCTTCTCCATACATAAAATAGTCTTCATCAAAACCGCCCACGTCATTGTATACACTTCTTTTCATCACCATAAAGGCACCCACCAAAACAGACACTTCACTTACTTCTTTATCGCGAATGTGGTTTGCATAATAGCTGTGTTTTTTTGAGTTCAGGCCCAAAATTTTAAAGAAAGCTACTTTGGGTTTGGGAATATTTCGTTTGCTTTCAGGTAAAAAGTTGCCGGTACCATCAATAAGTCTTACCCCAAGGGCACCAAATTTTTCGCTACTTTCGGCAAACTTAAGGGTTCTTAAAAAGGTGTCTTTTGAAACGGCTGTATCTGGATTTAAAATACAAATATATTCCCCATTAGCACTTTTTACGCCCTGATTGTTGGCCTTACTAAAACCAAGGTTTTCAGTATTCTCAATGAGTTTGATTTGAGGGAACTTTTTTTTGACCATCTCACAACTACCATCCTGAGAGTTGTTGTCCACTACAATGATTTCAGATTCTATATCAGCCAGTGCCTCCCTTACACTTAAAATGCATTGCTCTAAAAAATAGCGCACATTATAATTGAGAATAATTACTGACAGCTTCATGCAGGTTGGTGAAAGATTTTGAACAAATATAAAAGTTTTTGAATGATGGACTCCCGTTTTTACATTTTAAGTGAACTCTCAAACGGAATGCGGTTTAAAATACTCCTTCCTAAAGTAACCTCATCTGCAAATTCAAGTTCATCACCCACAGCAATTCCTCTTGCGATGGTGGTCATTATGACATCCATTCCTTCTATTTGTTTGAAGATATAGAAGTTGGTGGTGTCACCTTCCATCGTTGAACTGAGTGCAAAAATCAATTCTTTCACTACCCCTGATTTTACTTTATCAACCAGTGATTGTATTTTTAAATCATTGGGCCCGATGCCATCCATAGGCGAAATTTTTCCACCCAAAACATGGTATAAGCCCCTAAACTGGCTGGTGTTTTCAATTGCCATCACATCCCTGATGTCTTCCACCACACAAACAAGTTCACGATTTCGGTTTGGATGTGCACAGATTTCGCAGAGTTCAACGTCTGAAATATTGTGGCAGTTTTTACAAAATTTAATTTCGCTTCTCAAGTTTCGCAGTGCATCAGAAAGTTCTGAAGTTTGCTCCTCAGGTTGCCTGAGCAAATGAAGTGCCAGCCTAAGTGCTGTACGTTTACCTATCCCGGGTAGTTGAGAAATTTCGTTTACTGCCTTTTCCAATAATTTGGAGGAAAATTCCATAAATCTTATTTAATGATTACTTTTTTTGTAGCCACGCCTTTTTCATTGTTGATTCTCACGTAATAAATACCTGCTGACAAATCTGAAACATCAATCTCGTGGGTGTTTTCCAAAGCAGCTTCATTTTCAAAATAAAGTAGTTTTCCGGCAGCATCAAAAATCCTGATTTCAGAAAAGTATCCTTCATTCCATTTCACAAAGAGTTTGTCATCGGCGGGATTAGGATATACTGCCAGGTCGCTGAAAACGGTAAATGCATCACTTGCCAAAACGCCGTCATATACATCAGAGGCCCATAAACCCCGCCCGTAAGTTCCTGCATAAAGTTTATTTTCAGCATAATTGATTTCAAGTTCGTTTATAATTACATTGGGCAAATTGTTATTAAATACTTGCCAGTCAGTCAAGGTATTATCAATATAATACACCCCATAATTCATCCCAAGATAGAGGCCGTCTTCAGCATTGTCTTGCCAGACCAAAGCCAATGCCGCAAAATCAGGCAGATTTTTGAGATATGATTCCCAGTTTTGACCACCATCGACAGAGACTAATACCTTCTGTTGTGATCCCGTTATGGCTACAGCTATTTTATCAGGGTTTGTGGGGTGAATAGCTATCGAATTTACCCCTCCGCTAAAATTTGAGACCAAGATCCAGGTGCCTCCTCCCTGTGAAGTTTTATAAAGTTGATTTGCACGAGAGGCAAACATAATATCCGGATTGCTTTCTGAAATTTTCAGGTTACTGATATTGTCGCCAAAATTCTGTGAAATTGCTGTCCAGCTGTTTCCGCCATTCATTGATTTATATACCCTGTCGTAACCCAGGTAAACTGTATTTGACACCTGTGGGTCTTGCTCAAAAGGAGTCACCCAATTTCCTTGACCAGGCCCGGGCTCATCCAGACCAGTATAGGTCAAACCAGCGTTGGTTGTCTTGTATAATTGTCCAAATTGAGATGTGCCATACATGATATTAGTATTGTCTTTATCTATAAATGTTTCCATGCCATCAGCACCCAGCCAATCCCGCCAGCTTTCAGCTTCAGTGTAAAAGGATGTGCCATTATCCTGAGATCCACCTGAAACTATAACCGGGTCAGTTTGTGAAACACCAATTTTATAAAACTGGCGTATTCCCAAACCTTCTGTGATGTCTGTGTAATAAGTGGAATTGACATTGGTGGTATTAGTAGCTTTAAAGATTCCGCCATCTGTACCGGTATAAAGTGTATTTCCGTAAAAAGCCATAATATCTACATCTGCGTGGTTATAGCCAATATTGTTTGCTTCCGCTGTTCCGGGAATCCAGTGCGATGTGGGTACAAAAGAAACACCTCCATTATTTGAATACCACGTGTGTATACCGGCAATGTGCACCTCATTTACATTGTTTGGGTTGACAACTATGTCCATATCACGGGGAGCCTGACCACTATTGTCACTGGCAGTAAGACTGTAACCAAAATAGTTATTCGTTCCGTGATCTAACTTTGTAAAAGTTGAACCACTATTTGTGGAGGCATAAAATGCTCCAAATTTTGAAATCGATGCTTCCACAACATAAACCCTTTCCGGGTCATCTTCTGAAATTCCAATCATTTTAGCTCCTGTATTATCAAAACCTGTAACAACTGAAAATGTGGTACCTCCATCAGTGGATTTATGAAATAAAAAGCCTGAGGCATACACCGTATTTATATCGCCGGGTTTGAATTCAATATCATATCCCCTAGTGTCTGCAATAACACTTGTCCATGTTGAGCCGCCGTTGGTTGATCTGTAAACTCCTGAATTTTCAGAACTGGCAAACATCACACTTGGGTTAGTAGGATGTATCAATATTTTATTGATTAATGAAAAGCCGGCAGTCCCAATTTGACTCCAGGTAGCCCCGGCATTTGTAGACTTATAAATCCTTCCGTTTGATGAACCAAAAAAATAAGTGTTTGGGTTACCGGGTTGTATTGCAGTGGAATAAACTGACATATTTGAAAAATAATCTGACAAGGGTTGCCAGTTTTGACCTCCATCCATTGTTTTCCAAACACCTCCTGTTTGTGCTCCCACAATAATGTGATCTTCATTATTCTCATCGATTGAAAATGCAGTGATTCTTCCCACACCCGGATTCCACCCTGAGGTTGCATTCCAGTTGAGCGGTCCCATTTCTTCCCAATTATCATTGAGCAAAGCCCTGTTATTGGCATTTGCATTAAGTTCAGCATTGAACTCCTCCAATTCCTGAATGTAATAGTCTGAAGATCTCAAATACCCTTCCTCATTCATCATCCTGAGGGCCATATACTCCCAGCGTTTGTATTGTTTGTAACCGGAACCTTTGCCTTTGGGTCTGTCATGAAAATAAGCCTCGGCACTTTGCTGCACGTCTTCCACTTTGTGGGTGCCTTCATCTATCATTAATAAATACTCCTGAGAGAATGTATTGCCTGAAATAAAAAATATAACAATTAAAAAAGTTAAGAATCGGAGAGAATTTTTCATTTTATTTTTTTTCAAAAATACTAAAATAAGCATCAGATGTGAACATAATTTGTACTTTTAACGGCTGAATAAATATTTCACTACATGCAGCCATCTCATATTATCTTCCTCATCCTCGGGTATTTTGGTGTTCTACTTTTAATTTCCCACTTCACCAATAAAGGCGGAAGCAATGCAGATTTCTTTAAAGCAGGTAAAAAATCTCCATGGTATCTTGTGGCTTTTGGGATGATAGGGGCATCTTTAAGCGGTGTGACTTTTATTTCGGTTCCGGGTTGGGTGGAGGCTTCACAGTTTGGCTATTACCAGGTGGTATTGGGATATATTTTGGGATATGCAGTGGTGGGATTGGTTTTACTCCCGTTGTATTACAGGCTCAATCTCACTTCTATCTATACTTATCTGGAAGGCAGGTTTGGCGATGTTTCCTATAAAACCGGGGCTTCGTTTTTTTTACTGTCAAGATTGATTGGTTCCAGTTTCAGGCTGTATCTGGTCGCTATTGTTTTTCAAACCCTGATATTTGATGCAGCGGGATTTCCATTTTGGGCTACAGTTTCTATTACCATTTTGTTTATCTGGCTCTATACCTTCAAAAGTGGTATCAAAACCATAGTCTGGACAGATACCCTGCAAACCTTGTTTATGCTTATTTCTGCAGGGGTCGCTATTTATTATTTATCAAACAGTTTGGGAATTGCCGGTTCTGATTTGATTGGCTATGTAAGCGAAAGCGAACTTTCAAAAATGTTCTTTTTTGACGATTATAAAAGCGCCAACTTTTTCTGGAAACAGTTTTTGAGCGGGGCATTTATAACCATCGTGATGACAGGTTTAGATCAGGATATGATGCAAAAAAACCTGACATGCAGAAACCTGAAAGATGCTCAAAAAAATATGTTTTGGTTTACCATCGTGCTGGTTTTGGTAAATCTTGTTTTTCTAGTATTAGGACTATTACTGATTTCATTTGCACAGCAAAACAATGTTGTAGTAGACAGACCTGACCTGTTATTCCCTGTTATTGCGACACAATCGGGCTTGGGATTGGTTATGGCAGTGTTTTTCTGTTTGGGGCTTATTTCTGCAGCTTTTTCCAGCGCAGATGGTACGTTGACTTCCTTAACCACCTCATTCTGCATTGATATTTTAGATATCGAAAAGAAATATACGCTTGAACGACAAGAAAGAATAAGAAAACAGGTTCATAAAGCAGTTGCTTTGGTTTTTATAGTCACGATGTTGATTTTCGAGTATATCATCAAAGATGAAAGTGTGATTGAACGCTTGTTTGTTTTTGCAGGATATACATACGGACCGTTGCTTGCTTTGTATGCCTTTGGGTTGTTTACCAAACTTCAGGTGAAAGATAAATTTGTGCCCATTGTTGCTATTCTATCACCCATACTTTCATATATCATTAGTATCAACAGCCTGAAATGGTTTGGCTTTGAATTTGGATTTTTCATCCTGATTTTAAACGGTTTTCTGGCGTTTATGGGCTTAGTACTGATTCGTGCCAAGCAAAACTAACGTACACGCAACTTCAACATCAATGTTATTTTTTTTAAGCAAATCATAAAACTCAGGATTTTCTGTTCCCGGATTGAAAATAACCCTGTTGGGCTTTAGCGAAATAATGTAATCATAAAAATCTACCTGCCGCTGTGGATTGAGATAGAGTGTCACGGTATGAATGTTTTTAAAATCTTCATTTGTGGTTGCTATCTTCACGCCGGCTACTTCACCGGCCCTCAATCCTACGGCCACGGTTTCAATTTTGTTTTTGACCAATCTATTGATTGCCAGATAAGAATATCGTGATGGATTTGTACTGGCTCCCAGTACTAATGTTTTTTTATTCATAAGGTAAAGTTAAAAAATTATGGGGACTGTAACAGTTTTAAATTTGGTTCGTCCTTAAGATACAAAAAGTATTTTTTATCCCCTTGCTATATTCAATTTACGTTGATGGTTAGTGTTAATTTTTGTAGTAAGGAAATGAACCCGGAAGGAAATCCTTCCGGGTTTTATAAAAAAATACATTTTTTTGTAACAAAAGAAACTTTCAGGAGTCTTAATATAAGAACTTGTTGTAAAATTAAGATTACTCTCATCAAGTAATTATGCATAACAAGGTATCTTATATAACAATTTAATCATCAAAAATCAATCAAAAAATGAAACAATTATTCACGCTGTGCATCCTTTTTGCAGCCCTCTGCAACTATGCACAACCATCAGCACAAAACGACCAGACAAACTCTTCAAAAGTTTATTCAAGTACAGAAAACAAAGGAACTGTTCAGGGAAAAGTAATTGATAAAAAATTAAATGAACCCCTTCCATATGTAACCGTTGCGGTAGAAAACAACCAGGGTGAAATATTGACTGGTGGCATCACAGATGATGCCGGTTTTTTTAACATCAATACGTTAAGCGAAGGAAAATATACCGTTAAAATCCAATACATAGGGTATAAGCCTTATGTAAAAGAAATTGAAATTTCTAAAGATAACAATACTGTTGACCTTGGACTTATTGCATTGGAGGAAGACATCGCCAGTCTTGACGAGGTGGTAGTTGTTGCAGAGGTTTCAACCATTCAACAAAAAGTCGACAGAAAAGTAATTAATGTTGGAAAAGATCTTACAACAGCAGGCCCTACTGCGTCAGACATCATGAACAATCTGCCCTCAGTGTCTGTCGATGAACAAAGTGGTGCATTGAGTTTTCGCGGAAATGAAAATGTAACGGTTATGGTAGATGGTAAAATTTCAAATGTTCCTGTAGCACAGTTACTCAAGCAAATTCCTTCAAATGCCATCAAGCAAATTGAACTCATCACTAATCCTTCAGCAAAATACAACCCCGAAGGTATGAGCGGTATCATCAACATTATTCTGCACAAAAACGTAACTATGGGCTTTAACGGAAGTATAGACGTAGGGCTTGCTTATGAGGTAGAACCCAAATTCAACAGTTCGCTCAATATGAATTACAGAACCGGAATGTTTAACTTTTATGGTAACCTGAGCAACAACATTTCTGACAATTACAATTTTGGCTCTTTTTTGAGAACTGATGATGCTATACAACAAGAATTTGATTTATTATTTGGTAGAAAATCACAACTCTATAAAGCTGGTCTTGATGTATACATAAACAAAAAAAACACCTTGTCTATTTTTACAAATCAAAATATTTATGATGGTGAGATTTTTGGTGATACATTCATCAAAAACTTAAATGCACCATCACTTGATATTAAACAAAATTTTGATGCTGTTGAAAATAATTATTCACAACAATACAACCTCTCGTACAAACTTGAATTTGATAAAGAAGACCACACGCTTGAGCTTGAGGCAGACCATAATATATATGAGTCAGACTCTCAAAACATAAATTCCTTTTTTGGAAATATATTTCGTCCAAATTTTATAGAAGAGACAAATTCAGATAGAGAACAATCCATCATAAATTTAGATTACGTAAATCCAATTTCAGAAACAGCAAAGTTAGAAATGGGCTTAGAGGCAAGACTATTTAATTCTGTTACAGATTATTTTTCTGATGCGCGCACTCAGAATAGTGAAGGAGACTATATTCCCTCCTCAACAAATTATGATTTTCTGAGAGACATCTATTCTGCTTATGCCACCTTTGGAAACAAGCTTGAAAAATGGACATATCAAATTGGTGTAAGAGTAGAAAATGTAGAAGAAGAAGGAGTAGCGCTTGAAACTGATTTGATTGCAAATACTCAAAACACCCTTAGCTTTAGAAATGATTATTTTGAATTCTATCCATCTGCATTTATCACCTATGCCCCTTCAGAAAAAGGAACTTATCAATTAAGTTACAGCAGACGTGTAGACAGGCCAAACCCCGGTCAGCTCAACCCGCTTCCTGAATGGACTACCCCATTGGCCTCAAGTTTTGGGAATCCAAACTTACAACCTCAATTTACAAATTCAATTGAAGCAAACTATACAAGACAAATTGAAAAAGGTAGTATCACAGGTGGTGTTTTTTACAGATTAATTAAAGACGAAATCAATCAATTTATGTTTATTGACAGAGCCGATTTAAACAGAGTGATATTGAGTTCGGGTAATTTTGATAATTCAACAGCATATGGCGTTGAAGCTTCAGCAAATATTAGACCTACTAAATGGTGGAGTATCAATGCCAGCATGGATATTTTTTCCAGAACTCAAAAAAGCATCACAGAGCGACTTACCGTTCCTGCCAGTGAAGCAACCCTTAATGATATAGTAAGTGAAAACGTAACCGTCGAAAATGTTGCCTTAAATGCCCGTTTGTTTAACAACTTTAAGGTGAGTGAGAAATTAGCATTTTCAGCTTTTGGACTTTACAGAGGGCCACAAGATGGCATTCAGTTCAACTCAAAAGCAATGGGGATGGTGAATTTGGGAATGCGTTATAATTTTATTGAAAATGGAACTTTCTCTTTGAATGTAAATGATATTTTTGACACTATGAAAGCCCAATTTACGGGAGAAAGACCTTATAGGCAAGAAGGAAATTGGAACTGGGAAAGCCAGACAGTTTTTGTAGGCATCAATTACCGTTTTGGAGGTGGAAAATATAAAGCACTTTCAAGAAAACAACGTGATGACAACGAGGCTGAAGGAGGCGGTTTCTTCTAAGAGATATAAAACTTGAAGGTTTAAGAAACCTAAAGAGACTAATTGATATTTTTTTATATTTTAGCTACCTGAAAGAATTCTATGGATTGGATTGATTTCCAATCCATAATTCTTTTTGAATTTTCATATTTTGCAGCTAAAATAACTTTTATGGCAACTGAACCTAGTCTTCCTCCACAACCAGATAATACCCCACAGAAGAAAAACCTCTTTACCCGCTTTTTAGATTTTGTAGAATGGATGGGAAACCTCCTTCCCCATCCTGTCACCCTTTTTGCACTTTTTGCTCTTGGTGTCATTTTAATCAGTGGTCTTGCAGACTGGCTGGGATGGAGTGCCCTCGATCCAAGACCCGAAGGCTCTCCGGGCAGGGCTCCCGGTGGTGTTATAGAGCCCGTGAGCTTGCTCAACGGTGAAGGTTTAAGACGAATTGTTTCAAATCTGGTGACAAACTTTACCAGTTTTGCGCCCCTGGGTGTTGTGCTTGTCGCATTGCTGGGTGTGGGTGTGGCCGAACGCTCCGGTTTGATCACGGCCTGCATCAGGGGATTGGTATTAAAAGCCGCTTCATTTAAACCACTCCCTGCCGGAAAAGGGATAAGTGCATTCTTAATGAAACCCGTAAATTTTATTATTAATCCAAAAAACTTAGTCACCATAGCTATCTGTTTTGCGGCCATCATTTCAAATACCGCCTCAGAGATGGGTTATGTGGTTTTAGTCCCTCTTGCTGCAGTGATTTTTCATTCTATGGGAAGGCATCCTCTTGCAGGTTTGGCCTGCGCCTTTGCTTGCGTATCAGGTGGTTATAGTGCAAATTTATTTATAGGCACCATTGACCCATTATTAGCGGGACTTACACAAGAAGCTGCAAATCTTATTGATCCGGGTTATGAAGTACACGCCGCTGTAAACTGGTATTTTATGATGGTAAGTACTTTTTTAATCACTTTTGTTGGTGCTTTTGTAACCCTTTATATAGTAGAGCCAAAACTAGGGAAATACAACCCTAAAGAGGCCTCCGAAGATTTATCAGACCAATCTATGATGAATCCTCTAACCCCATTGGAAATAAAAGGACTAAAAATTACAGGGCTTGTTGTTATAGGAATTATTGCACTGCTTGCCCTCACTATAGCCCCCGAAAATGGTGTGTTGCGTAATCCGGAAACCGGAGAAATCTTAAATTCGCCTTTTTTCAGGGGTATAGTGACATTTATATTTGTGTTTTTTCTTATTCCCGGATTTGTTTATGGTAAAATTACCGGAAGCATGAAAGGTGAAAAAGGAGTAATTGACGGTATGGCAAATGCCATGTCAACACTGGGGCTTTATATTGTTATTGTATTTTTTGCTGCCCAGTTTGTGGCATTTTTTGGATGGAGTAACCTGGGACAAATTTTTGCCGTTAAAGGTGCCGAATTCCTGAATGATATCGGTTTTACCGGTCCTGAAGTCTTTATTGGGTTTATTGCCGTATCGGCAATGGTTAACCTGATGCTGGGATCTGCCTCTGCACAATGGGCCGTTACAGCACCCATTTTTGTACCTATGTTAATGTATGTGGGATACAGCCCTGAAGTAATCCAAGCCGCTTACCGCATAGGGGATTCGGTAACAAATATTATTACCCCAATGATGAGTTACTTTGGACTGATCCTCGCTTTTGCTGCTAAATATAAGAAAGACATTGGGATTGGAACCATCATAAGTATGATGCTTCCTTATAGCATTTTATTTTATCTTGGATGGATTTTGCTTTTCTATCTTTGGGTCTTTGTCTTGGAAATGCCTGTTGGACCGGGAGCCCCAACCTATTATACATTGGAATAAAGATTAAAATATTATGGAAAATACTTTCGCTGTAAAACGAATTTTAAAGATATTTGCGCACTTAAATTCGAAACACTTATGAAATATCTTTTAGCCGTATTTTCCATTTTAATTTTAATTTCTACTTGCGCCAAGGAAGAAAAGAACACCCTTATCAAAGGAGAAATAACAGGTTTAAAAAAAGGAACCCTTTACCTTGAAAAAATTGAAGACACCACACTTGTCATTCTTGATTCATTGGTTTTAAAGGGCACTTCACAATTCTCATTTTCTTTGCAACTGGAAAGCCCGGAAATGGTCTATCTCTATCTTAGAAAAACAGAAGGTGATAAAATAGCTGACGGTATTGAAATATTTGCTGCCCCGGGAACCATTGAAGTAAAAACAACCCTCGAAGATTTTGAAGCTGATGCGAAAGTGACCGGTTCTGAAAACCACTATAAACTTGAAGAGTTTAATAAATTAAAACAACGTTATACAGACAAAAGTCTCGAATATTTCCAAGAGAGTTTTGATGCTGAAAAAGCCAATGACACACAGCGTATCAATGAAATCAACAAAAAATATGAAACATTGGTGCGAAGTAAATATATGGCAACGGTTAACTATGCTTTAAACAACAAAAGTTATGAAGTGGCGCCATATTTAGCTTTAAGCGAAATATTTGATGCAAATATTAAATATCTGGACACGATCTATCAATCCCTGACACCTGAAGTTAAAACTTCAACATATGGCAACGAACTAGAAAGATATATTGCAGAAAGAAAAGAGCTTGAAAGTGAAATGGTTCAATAAAAAAATCCCTTGAAAATTCAAGGGATTTTTTTTTAAAGTTTATTTACTTTTTCAATGAGCTTAGAAGCTTTGGTTTCCAGTTCTGCATTGATTGCCTTGAAATGTTGTTTCTTGTTTTCAACATCTTTTTGATTCGTTTTTTCGACCAAATCATCAAATACCACAATTGCCTCCTCAATAATTGCCTGTGATTTTTTTGTATCTTTATCAGAATTTGTCAATTCCCAGACGTAAACCGCTTCGATGATATCACCCAAAACGTAATTAATGTCCTTCTTTAAGTTTTTTACACTTGCCATATCTTATTTAATTTGGGTGCAAAATTACTACATTAAATGATTTTAAGGCACAAATACTTGTAAAAGTTTTGCTGAACCATCCTGAAAATGAACCTCTTTAGCGCAAGCGGGTATCAATACCGTTTCACCGATACTGAGATTGACACTATTGTTTGCTATTTTCAAAAGTATACTGCCTTCAACACACATATAAACCACAAAAGAGTCAATTTTGGAAAAGTCCCTGCTTGAAGAATTCTCCTGAACAGTAATGACTGAAGTTGAAAAGTAAGGCGAATGAATAAGAAATTCAGGGTTGTTGATATGGGTAACAAGCTTATGGTTTTTTGATTCAAAGTCAATTGCATCAAGTGCCAGATCAGTGTGCAATTCTCTGGGTTTTCCATCTGTATCCGGTCGGTTCCAGTCATAGACACGGTATGTGATATCTGAAGTTTGCTGTATTTCGGCAAGCAGGGTTCCTGCCCCAATTGCGTGAATTGTACCCGGAGTGATATAAAAAGCGTCACCCTTTTTGATTTTTTCACGATGGAGGATTTTTTCCAATGTGTTTTCTTCCAGATGCTTTTGGTATTTTCCTTTATCTATAGAGGTGTTAAACCCCATTATCAATTCAGCACCCTCATCAGCCTGCACGATATACCACATCTCGGTTTTCCCGAAAGAATTATGCCTTTTTTTTGCCAGGGCATCATCAGGGTGCAATTGTACCGAAAGATCTTCACGGGCATCTATAAATTTGAAAAGCAAAGGAAATTGGTTTCCAAATTTATTATAAACACTTTCGCCAACAAGGCGTTCTTTATGAATCTGAATAATTTCCTGAAGGCTCTTCCCTTTTAATGGCCCATTTTCTACTATAGAAACAGACCCGTCAACCCCTGAAATTTCCCAACTTTCACCAACGATATCTGATGTGGTTTCTTTATTTAAAAGGTCTTTTAATTTGGTACCACCCCACACCTTTTCTTTTAAAATGGGTTTAAATTTTATGGGGTATGGTGGCAAATCCATGGCTTAAGCATTTTTTCTTAAAATATCCAACGATTTTTGAATATGCCTTTCGGCATTCATTGAATTAAAAACATACAGCACCTTTCCTTTCTTGTTGACCACATAGGTTTCCCTTCCAGGCAATAACCCCAACAAGTTATTTTTAACTCCAAATTTTCGCTTTACACTCCCCTTCTCATCAGATAGCAATATAAACGGAAGGTTGTATTTTTTTGCAAAACGCATATGTGATTTTTTTGAATCAGAACTTATTCCGATAACAACGGCCCCAAGCGATTCAAAATCCTCATAGCTGTCGCGAAAACTACAGGCTTCTTTTGTGCATCCCGGCGTGAAATTTTTAGGATAAAAGTAGATAACAATATGTTTCTCACCTTTAACAGATGTGATATTAAAATCATTTCCATGCTGATCGGGTAAGCTAAAATCAGGAATGGTATCTCCGGTGGTTATGCTCATAATTAGTTTCCTGTATAGGTTACAAAATTTCTGGGGGTTTCATAAAGCGTAACCGTGATCTCATATTTTTTCTCAAGTCTTTTTCGAAGTTTATTCCATATCACAACAGCAATATTTTCAACCGTGGGATTCATATCTTCAAATTCCGGAACATCAAGATTTAAGTTTTTATGATCAAAGGGCTGCTCTACTTCTTCATAGATAATATCTTTTAAAATCTTTAAATCAATAAGGTAACCCGTTTCCTGATCAATCTCTCCGGTCAAGCCCACAATAAGGTCATAATTGTGCCCGTGGTAATTGGGGTTATTACATTTTCCAAAAACAGCATTGTTTTTTTCCTCACTCCAGTCTTTCCTGAATAGACGGTGCGCAGCATTAAAATGGGCTTTTCTGTATACTGTTATGGGCATTTTTATAAGTGCTGGTAATATTTATCAAAAATTATTTTAAACCACTCTGTGTAGATTGACGGATTTAAATCAATATCCTTTTTCACATCTTCAATGGCCATCCATTTCCAATTTGCTACTTCATTTGGGTTTATGTTGGGTTGACCATTGTAAGAGCCTATTAAAATATGGTCATACTCATGTTCTGTCAATCCGTTGTCAAACGGTGCTTTATAAATAAAGGAAATTGACTCCTCCAGATCTGTAACAAATCCCATTTCCTCCTGCAGGCGTCTTTTTCCGGCTTCAATATTGCTTTCACCATCCCGTTGATGGCTGCAACAGGTATTTGTCCAAAGTCCCGGCGAATGATATTTATCAAGAGCTCGTTGCTGCAGCATCAATTCATTTTTATCATTAAAAACAAAAACAGAAAACGCCCTGTGTAGTAATGCTTTTTCATGGGCTTCTTGTTTTGGCATTAATCCTATTTTTTCGTCATTTTGATTGACGAGGATTACCAGTTCTTCGGGCATAGCAATTTCTTTTTCTCAAAAATACGAAATCGGAATTAGTTTCAATAAAAAAAAGCGTCTCTTATCATAATTTTAATAGATAGAGACGCCTTTAAAACTAACTTAAACTTACCTTAATTCTGAATAATGAACATAGATCTTCTGTTCAATTGATGTTGTTCTTCTGTGCAATCTACCCCGTCGCTACATTCATTAATCAAACGGGACTCACCATAACCTCTTGCACTTAATCTTTCCCTGCTAATTCCTTTTTCTACAAGCCATTCCAAAGTTGACTGTGCCCTGCGCTCTGAAAGCAACTCATTATATGCGTGGCTTCCCCTGCTGTCTGTATGAGATTCTATGTGAATGATCAGTTCAGGATATTCCCTCATAGCTGCAAGTATTTTTGCAAGTTCAATGGCTGCATCAGGCCTGATGTTATATCTGTCAAAATCAAAATATATGGGTTGTAACGAAAGCCTGCACCCTAAATCATCTGGCGGACATTCATCACTGGCTTTTAATTCAAGTGGAAGGTCAATAATAGAGGATTCTTTTGGTGTGTTTATAATTTTTTCTGTGGGTTCATATGCTTCTTTAGTTCCTATGATTGTATATTGTTTATCACATTCCAGATTGAAACTGTATTTTGCATTGGACCCAACTGTCATATTGGTTATTTCATTGTTGTCTTCATCTAAAACTGTAACAAGTGCTCCCGGAAGTAGTTCACCGGTATCAATATCTGTTACCAAGCCGGATACTGCAATTTCACAAATTCTTTGCAAACGGTAAATATCATCACCCACACTTCCGGCAGCACCATCACGGTTTGATGACAGGAAGCCAATGTTGGTTTCTTCATCAATGATAAAACCAAAGTCGTCTTTACTACTGTTGATAGGGGTTCCCAAAGAAAATATTTCTGTAGGCATTCCCATGTCGTCAAGTTGGGTGTAAAAAATATCAAGCCCTCCTAAGCCGGCTCTACCATCTGTTGCGAAGTATAACACATTATTTGAACTTACAAAGGGGAAATTTTCCCTGGCTTCTGTATTAATTTGGACTCCCAAATTTACAGGTTCCCCAAAATTAGTATCATCGAGAATGTCAACATACCATATATCAGATTGTCCGATGGTTCCCGGCATATCTGAAGAAAAATAAAGTCTTTTCCCGTCAGGACTTAAAGCAGGATGCGCAACAGAATATGAATCACTGTTAAAGGGTAATTCTTCAACATTTATCCAGGTGTTTTCGCTTACTTTGGTTGCTTTGTAAACCTTTAATCTTATATTTTTATCTTTGTCTTTTCCTTTTTTACCGTCAATAAAATTGTTTCTGGTAAAATAGACGGTATTACCGTCATCTGTAAAAGTGGGTGATGATTCATGAAATTTAGTACTGATATCGCCTGAAAGTTTCTCCATATTAGAAAGCTCTCCATCTTCATTTTTGTCTGCAATATAGAGATTCAAAAATGGCTGATTGTTCCAATCGTGCAAACGCAATTTTCCATCAACAACGGTATCCATAGCAGAGGCAAAAACGATTTTATCGTCCATATAAAAAGATGGGCCAAAATCTGAATTTGCAGTATTAATTTGAACGCTCTCAACTATGTATTTATCTGTTTTACTTTGTATTTTGCTTAAATAATCCTTGTTATCCTGATAATTTTGGATTACCTGAGTAAGACCTCCCACCTCTGTAAACTTATCCATGTACTCATCAGCTGTTTTATAATCACCCTGACTTTTTAAACTTTGAGCAGCCCTGAAGTAATATTCGGGTTCTGTTTCATCAGGAAAGTCATTGATTAACTCAGAATACCATTTTGCTGCATTTTTATAGTCTGCATTGAAATAGTATGTATTTCCAAGCTTTTTTAATATCTCTGCTGAACGGTATCCGTCTGCAACAACTTTTAAGTAAATTTCTTGTGCATCTATATATGCATACTCATCATATGCTTTTTCAGCTTTTTTTAATTGTGTTTTCTGAGCCAGAATGGTACCGGAACAAAGTATTACAAACACAAGTAAACTAATTTTATAAACTATTTTCATCATACAATGTTTTCGTTGTTAAAAGAATCTGGGAGAAAGAATACGTTCTTTCTTTTTAAATATTTCATACCTAAGGTAAAACTCATATGAACCATCATTAAACTGGGTCAAATCTGTGGTTTCCCTATCATATGCAAAGCCTAGCATTAATTCATCTGTTATCTGAAACCCTACCAAGGCACTTAGTGAAGCACTCCATCTGTAAGCTGCACCCAGAGTAAACTTATCATAAAACATAAAGTTTGCAGAAGCATCTACTTGTAAAGGGGAACCTGTTACAAGCTTAGTCAAAACAGCTGGTTTGAATTTAACATTCTCTGATAGATCAAACACATAACCTGATATAAAAAAGAAATGCAAACGCTCTCTACTTATTACATCACCTGTTGCTTCAAAATTTTCAATATCAGCAATATCAAAATAGCTGGACTCTATAAAATTAGGGACAGACAATCCTGCATAAAACTTATCAGTATAGTAATAAGCTCCTGCTCCAATTTGTGGCTTAAATTTATTATCTACGTCATTTTCAAAAATATCTCCTTGACCCTCTGGTGGAATATTTAAATCTGTAAAATTTAAATTATATAGATTTCCTCCCGCTTTTATACCAAAGGCCAATTTTCCGATATCTGATGTTTGAATTGTATATGAGAAATCAATGTTGGCATAGGTTTCTTCAACAATACCTATTTCTTCTCTTACAATCGATAACCCTAATCCAACATTCCCCTCACCTATTGGTGAATGTACTGTCAATGTTCCTGTATCTGGAGCCCCATCTAATCCAACCCACTGAGTACGATATAAACCACTAATACTCAAGGCCTCTCTTGAACCTGCATATGCAGGATTCACTACCTGGGTGTTGTACATATACTGTGTATACTGTGGGTCTTGCTGGGCATTACTCGTGAAAGCAGTTCCAAGCAATACAGAAACAATTAATGTTATGTAACTTTTTTTCATTTTCTTATCTATTTAATGAATAATCCTGCGATGCGATAACATCGCAGGATTTTTAATTTTATTGGTTTAAGTAAATATATCCTGAGTAACTATTTTTTCCTTCGGGGGTTTCATCTCCAAAGATTCTAATGATATAGAAATAAGTTCCGGTTGGTAATAAATCACCTTCTTTCACAGTAACTCTACCTTCAGAAATTCCTCTAAAAGCATTGCTGCTATTATTATAACCATCTCTCTCAAAAACAAGCACTCCCCAACGGTTGAATATCTGTACATTGTTATCCGGATAATTTTCAATACCTCGGATGAAGAATACATCATTTCGCCCATCATTGTTAGGTGTCACACCATTATATATTTCCCAATCATCAGCACCCGCAACCTGTGGTAATATTACTACTGTTGGATCATCGGGATTACCGTTACCGTTAATATCCTGGTTCGTTGGATCATTTGGATCATCTGAAAGGTCTTCAATTGTATTCCCTTCAAGGTCTTCACCAATTACGGTTGCCTGATTAACCACTTCACCGGCATCTAAATCTGCCTGTGTGATTTCATAAACAGCCGTAAACGTAGTACTATCTGATTCACCCGGAGCCAAACTTGCAATAGGGCCTCCCTGAACAGGAACTAAGGGATCATTTATAGTAATGTTATATAATGTTACCGAACCGGTGTTATACACTGTGAATGCATAGGTAATTGTTTCACCCACTTGTGCAGCCCCATCGTTGTTGTTGTCATCAAATACACCTACTTTCTCCAGTGCGATGCTTAGATTCTGACATAAGTCAACTACTGTTGGATCATCATTATCAACTGCAGTACCTGAAATATCACTTACCGGTATACCTTCTGTATCAAGACCTTCAACAAATGCCTGATTGACAACCTCACCTGCATCAATATCTTCTTGTGTTATAACATACGTTGCTGTATATGTCCAAATTTCATCAATATCCAATAAGCCATCGTTATTAGCATCTCCATCAACAAACTCAATTGTTACCACCGGGTTGGGGGCTTCAAATAAAGGATCGCTTAAAGTTATATCACTTAGTGGCACATTTCCTTGATTGGTTACCATAAATGTATATGTAATGGTATCATTTACTTCAGCACAATCACCATCTCCATTAAATACCCCACTCTTAACCAGTGCAATACCAGCATCCTGACATAAATCGGTAACAGTTGGATCGTCATTATCAACCGTGCTTCCTGACAAGTCACTTACTTCATCTCCGTTCGGAGCATCAGCCGTGGCGGTTGCCTGGTTAACTACTTCGCCTGCATCGATGTCTGCCTGGGTCACTGCATAAGTGGCAGTATAGGTCCATACTTCATCGATATCAAGGTTACCGTCGTTGTTGGTATCACCACCTACAAAAGTGATTGGAGATAAGCCTGCCAACGGATCGGTTACATCTACATTGCTCAAGGTTACATTACCTTCATTGGTTACTGTAAATGTATAGGTGATTACATCGCCTAACGCAGTACAGTCTCCACTGTCAATATCGCTTTCCTTTATAATCGCTATCTGTGCATCCTGACATAAATCGGTAACAGTTGGATCGTCATTATCAACCGTGCTTCCTGACAAGTCACTTACTTCATCTCCGTTCGGAGCATCAGCCGTGGCGGTTGCCTGGTTAACTACTTCACCTGCATCGATGTCGGCTTGGGTCACTGCATAAGTGGCAGTGTATGTCCATACTTCATCGATATCTAAGTTACCGTCGTTGTTGGTATCGCCACCTACAAAAGTGATTGGAGATAAGCCTGCCAACGGATCGGTCACATCTACATTGCTCAAGGTCACGTTGCCTTCATTGGTTACTGTAAAGGTGTAAGCAATCTCATCGCCTACTACCGAACAGTCACCCTGACCGGTGAACTCACCTTCTTTTACAATCGCTATCTGTGCATCCTGACATAGCTCAACTACTGTTGGATCGTCGTTCTCTATTGTGGTTCCTGACAAGTCACTTACTTCGTCTCCGTTTGGAGCATCAGCCGTGGCGGTTGCCTGGTTGACTACTTCGCCTGCATCGATGTCGGCCTGGGTCACTGCATAAGTGGCAGTGTATGTCCATACTTCATCGATATCAAGGTTACCGTCGTTGTTGGTATCACCACCTACAAAAGTGATTGGAGATA
>CAXBIQ010000014.1:0-75449 GCA_963975935.1 uncultured Flavobacteriaceae bacterium | reverse complement strand
TGTCCTTACTGGTCAAATCAAAGGTTTCAACACCATCCTGGTCATCATCACATAAGATATAATCCGTGATGGGGTCAGCTATGTCAGGAGCAGGAATTACAACCAAGCCCAGCTCAACCACCTCATAGCATTGAAATGCACTGGTTTCTTCAAGACGTGCATATACTGTCTGGTTATCAGGGACGATATTTGTGTAAGGGCTAATCAATTGATCTGCAGGGTCACCGTTTTCGGCAAGCGCAAGGGTTTCAAAATACATTACAAATACGTCTGTCTGACCATCAATGATCTGGGCATCTGCATCGGTAAGCATAAATTCGGTAAAACCGTCATTTGGAAAATCATCACATTCTTCCAGATCATCAGGTATTCCCGCTGTGGGCTGTGGGGCAAATTCGACAATTATTTCGTCTGTTGCTGAACAGCCATTTGCAAACGTAACTTCAAGCTGATAGGTACCTGATTCATCTACTTCAAGATTAGCACTTGTTTCTCCGGGGATAAGGACAAAGTCCATTAAAACTTCATCATAAACATACCATTGATAGGTAATTGTGGGATCTATTGTTGAACCCAACCCTATGGTAATGGCTTCAGTAGAGCAGACAGCATTACCGTTTTCTATAGTAATGTCTTCACCTAACTCCACACCTAAAAAGAAACTGCCTCCTTGTATAAAAACAGCAGAGTCCCAGGATGAGTCATTTCTATCTGCTATGACTAACTTCATCCTGTATTGTGTATTGGCAGTCACATAAGCCCATGCTTGCATCAATTCTGTGTGACCGTTAAGATTTATTGGCGCAGTTGCGCTGGGCAAACCTGTGGTCCCATAGTAAGTACTAAAATAGTCAGGATTTTCAGATGAACAACTCCCATTGTGGGCCTGGTCCCTTATTGTTGTAACAGAAATAGGGGTTTCTCCTGGAGTATCAGGCACTAATGCCATATTAATAATCTCCCCGGTGTCCTGATTTTCCAGAAAAAAAGCAAAAGCATCTGAGTAAGAGCATTGGAAAGTGCCATATTCATTAGAAGCAAATACAAAATTAAAACTTATGGAATCATTTAGCGGTGTAAAATCAAATTCCATAATGGTTGCATCATTATAAGATGATAAATCTGGGTCAATTCCCAAATCATCTATATAATCAAACAGTTGAGCATCTCCGGGCCATCCTCCCCCAGGGAAAGTGTTATCGGTATTTGGACCGGGAACACCACTAACGTCTCCTGTAGCCAAAACTATACCATCTGTAAGAGGAAAGTTTGGATTGGTGTTTTCAAAATAAGCTATTCCATTGCCCGCACCAAAGTCAGTTCCTGTAGTACTGGTGATATTACCAACTGTTGCACAAGGGCTGTTGATAAGCACATCTGTAATTAATTCTTCATGGGTATAGGTCGTTACATCAACAGTGATGTACGGTTGGGAAAATATGGTGAGCGGAATTATAAACACCACTAAGTGTAATAATTTTTTCATAAACGGGGGATCTTTATTTCATAACGATATTCACAGTAAAGAAGGTGTTTTTAAACCTGAATAAATAATTTATTAATTTCTTAACGTGTTAAGTTGCCAAATATATTGAATTGCTCTCTTTTTATTTTATAAATTTGCAAAAAAATAGTTACCATGTCCATTTTTAACATAAAAATTGAGCCTACATCAAATCCTAATATTTTAAAATTTGTTGCCAATCAATTCTTAACAACCTCAAGAAGTTATGAGTTTAAGAACATTGACGAGGCAAAACCAAGCCCACTGGCACAACAACTTTTTTACCTGCCATTTGTTAAAACGGTTTATATTGCACAAAATTTTGTTGCCATCGAAAAATTTGCCATCGTGGAATGGCCCGAAGTTGAAAATGAAGTTGCTGGTCAAATTGAAAATTACCTCAATTCAGGTCAAATTCTCGTTGAAGAATCTCAGGATTCCAAAAAAGTACCCGTAACGGTCTATGCCGAAAGCACCCCAAATCCTACTGTTTTGAAATTTGTTGCTAACAAACCCTTGGTTGACGGGACTTTTGAATTTAAAAATATTGACGAAGCAAAACACGCACCTTTAGCTCAGGAATTGTTTCAGTTTTCATTTGTAAAAGAAGTTTTTATAAGTGCCAATTACGTTTCGGTGTCAAAATATGATGTAGTAGAGTGGCAGGAGGTTTCTATGGAAATCCGTGAATTCATCAGAAAATTTATTGAAGACGGAAAACAAATTCTAAAAGACAAAATTTTATCAGAGCAAAAAGAAGTTGCTTCTGAAAAAAGCCACGCTTCAGTTCCTCATAATGAATTTTCGCAAAAAATTGTCGAGATTCTGGATGAATATGTTAAGCCTGCCGTTGCAAGTGACGGCGGTAATATCGCTTTTCAATCTTATGACGAAAACACCAAAACGGTACAAGTGGTTTTACAGGGAGCTTGCAGCGGATGCCCTTCCTCTACTGTTACGCTAAAAAACGGTATTGAAACCATGCTCAAAGACATGCTGAATGATACCTCCCTAACGGTAGAAGCCATCAACGGATAAACCCAAAACCTTTTCAAATCTTTAACGTATAGTTTTTTTGCAGCCCCTTTATTTTCAGTATATTTAAGGATGTTTAATCTTTAAATATATTGCCATGTCAGTACTCAAAGTCATTGAAATTCTAACAAGTTCAGAAAAAGGATGGGAAGATGCGGCCCAAAAAGCTGTTACTCATGCATCCAAAACCGTTAAAAACATCCGCTCAGTTTATGTAAATGAACAAAGTGCAGTTGTTGAAAACAACAAAATTGTAACATACAGGGTAAACGCAAAAATTACTTTTGAAGTGGCGTGAAATTTCTTACCCCTTTCAAAATCTAAAAAGCAATATTTTACTCAAAACTAAATGAGTAGCTTATTGCTTTTTATTTAAATATAACTTTTAAAGATGACTCATTCCATTTATAAGAAAACTAATGAACTGAACGAGGAAACCAGTCCGTACCTCTTGCAACACGGAAGCAACCCCGTGCATTGGAAATCGTGGAAACCCGCAGTTTTAGAAACGGCCAAAAAAGAAAATAAGTTATTGCTTATCAGTATTGGGTATTCTACCTGTCACTGGTGCCACGTTATGGAAAAAGAATGTTTTGAAAATGATGCAGTGGCCAAAGTGATGAACCACCACTTCATCAATATAAAAATAGACCGTGAAGAACGCCCTGATGTTGATCAGATATACATGAATGCACTTCAGTTAATGACCGGAAGTGGCGGATGGCCATTAAATATAGTAGCACTTCCTGATGGAAGACCGGTATGGGGCGCCACATATGTTCGTAAAGACCATTGGATGGAAACCCTTACGCAATTAAACACTCTTTTTAAAGCGCAACCGGAAACACTTATTGAATATGCCGACAAACTGGAGGAAGGGATCAAGGCAATGGACCTGGTGACTTTAAAGGACGAAGATGTAAATTTTAAAACTTTTGATTTTGATCCCATCCTTTCAGTCTGGTCCCGTCAGTTTGATTTGGAATTGGGAGGTACTAAAAGGGCCCCAAAGTTTATGATGCCAAACAATCTTCATTTTTTATTGCGCTATGCATATCAAACCGAAAATACAGATTTAATAAAATATGTTGACACCTCATTGACAAAGATGGCTTACGGAGGTATTTTTGATCATGTGAATGGTGGTTTTTCAAGATATTCGGTTGATGAAAAATGGCATATCCCACATTTTGAAAAGATGTTGTATGACAATGCGCAGCTTGTGAGTTTGTATTGTGACGCTTATTTGGTCTCAAATAATCCACTTTACAAAGAAGTGGTTTACGAAACACTATCTTTTGTTGAGAGGGAACTTACAGATACTTCGGGTGGGTTTTATACCGCTTTGGACGCAGACAGCATCAATACTTATGGTATTCTGGAAGAAGGTGCTTATTATGCATTTACAAAAGAAGAGCTGGAAGAATTGATTCAAGGAGATTTTGAGTTGTTTACTGATTATTACAATATCAACGATTATGGAAAATGGGAAAATAACACCTATGTCCTTATCAGAAATGATAGCGATGAAATTTTCTGTAAAAAACACAATCTTCCAACCAAAAAACTGATTCAAAAGAAAAAAATGTGGAAAGAAACCCTTCTTCATTACAGAAATGGAAGGATGAGGCCCCGATTGGATTATAAAATCCTCAGTTCCTGGAATGGACTTATGATTACAGGTTATGTTGATGCTTATCGTGTTTTTAACGAAAAACGTTTTCTAAACGCGGCTATAAAGTGTGCTGATTTTTTATGTGTAAAAATGATCAACAGAGAAGACTGGCTTTTTAGGAGTTTCGCCAAAGAAAAAACCGAAATCAGAGGATTTTTAGATGATTATGCCGCAGTGATTTCGGCTTTTATTTCCCTTTATGAAATAACACTCGACAAAAAATGGCTGGAAATTTCCAAGAAACTTACAGACCATTGTATTGAGAACTTTTACGATGACAAAAGCTCGATGTTTTTTTACACTTCAAAAGAAACCCGGGACCTGATTGCAAAAAGTATTGATTGCCGGGATAATGTGATTCCTTCGTCAAACTCCATGATGGCAAAGAACCTCCATTGGCTGGGTGTTTTCTTTGACGAAAAAAATTACATATCCATATCAAAACAAATGCTTAAAAACATCCTGCACGAAATTGAAACCTATCCCCCCGGATATTCCAACTGGCTGGATTTGTTGTTGAATTTCAGTAAATCATTTTATGAAGTTGTTATTACAGGTGAGGATGCTCAAAATGAGATGCAGGAGCTCAACAAACACTATTTGCCAAATATATTAAAGGCCGGAAGCAGTATGGCAGATGACTCCCCTTTATTAAAAAACAGGTTTACTAAAGGGGAAACCAATATATATGTTTGCAGAGATAGAGCTTGTGAGCTTCCTTCAAAAAGCACAGAAGAAGCTTTACGCAAAATTAAAAAACAATAGTTCACTTTTTAAAATGACCAGTGCTTTCTTTTTTTGTTGAGTTGGCTAATAAAAAAGGAAGGATAAATACCTGAATATTTGTAAAAGGCGTTTGAAAATGATTGGGGGTTGTTAAAACCCATTTCTTCTGCAATTGCTTTGATGGTATAATTCCTCAGTTTTTCATTAGTTTTTAACTTCTTGATACAATGCTCAATGCGAAGATCATTGATGTAATTTGAAAAATTTTTATCTTTTTTCAAGTTTACAACTTTAGAAAGATATGTGGAATTTGTGTGAAAACGCCTTGCGATTTCGTTAAGAGAAATATCACTTTCCACAAACTCGTTGTTTTTTTCAAAATTTTCAAGTTTTTGCATCAACTCCTGAATGACTTCAACAGAAATGGTTGCGTTTTGAGACTCTCCTTGAGGTTTTTCCTCTTCATTTGATTTTTCAGACATAAGCATCTGAAAGCGTTTTTTATAACTGCGTTGCTTGAAAATATAAAAAAGAGAGAGAATGATAATGACAATTAAAACAACAGCCATTACTACTGCCCTATTCCTGGTTTGATTCTCTTTTTTTTGCAATAACTCAATTTGGGCCTCTTTTTGGAAAATTATTTCAGGGATTTCATATAACTCCCGGGTAGTATTTGAAATATAATTTGAAATATCTGTGTGGATGTTTAACGATTTTATCAATTTATTCAAATATAAAAACTGCGTGCTCCTGTCCCCCTTTTCCAAATAATACTCATTAATTGAATTGTAAACGTCTTTCATTTCGGGAAAAACCAGTTTGTGTTTGCTGACAAGTGTATCTATTTTTAAATAATGAATAATTGCAGTGTCTTTATTGCCAGTAACAGTTTGATATTTCGCATTATAATAGTGTGCCATTGCCCGTTGATATGCCGTTGGATTTGCAGAAGCAACTTTCTTTATGCTATCCAGCCCCCTTTCATAAACTTCTTTTTGAAAGTAAGCCTTACCGGCATTCCAAACATAACTATCATAAAAAAAAGTAGCTTCTAGTTCATCGTGATTATCAAATGCATTTTTAATATATACAAGGGCTGTATCGGGCATTTTATTTTGAAGATATGCGTTTGATCTATTCAATTGAAGCATTAAATCTAAATTTACATCTTGTTGCGAAGGCGATAAATTTTTTAACGAATCGATTTTTGAGTAAATTGAAAGGCTTACACCTCCATTGTTCCATAAGGTATTGATATGCCCAATGAACAAAAGTGCATTTATTTGCATACTTGCGTCATTGTTATCCCGCGCCAGTGCGTAAGCATTTAATGAGGCGTTAAGTGCTTTTTTGAATTCATACAATTCAAGAAATATAAAAGCTTGATCCAGATATGCATTAAATGTAGCTGCGTAATCACCAAAAGGCCTGGAATGCAACACCACAGAATCTAAGTAAACTATTTTTTCCCTGGGAGCACTTCTTTCAGCAATTTGGTTATACCTTAAAATTATCTCCAGAGTGTCTTGTTCTTCTTTAGCTTTGTTTAAAAAACTGTAAACTTTTATCCCTGTGTCAAGAACTTGACTGTTGTTATGAACTACAACATTTACGTTCTCAAATTTTTTTTGCTCTTTGCTTTCTAAAGAATCATTTTGAGCATTGCTTAAAGAAAAAAACAAAATAAAAACAGGGATAAGTTTGTTCATAGAATTGACTTCAGGATAAATAAATTTTATAGAAAGCAAATTAGTAATTATTCCTGCCGGATTCAAGAGATTTTATAATCCTGAGAAAACATATATATTAAAAAAAGGTAAGTAATTGATAATGTTATAATTAAAAAGGATTGTTGCTCAACATATTTATAAAAACATTGTCCAAATTTATAAAAACGGATAATCTACAGTTGTAAATAAGGTTGTTTTAGAATAGTTTAGCCCTCAAAACAATATCATTGTTAAGTTCTTTGAAATTAAAAAATGAATTAAAGTCCTGATGCTCTAAAGACTATATTTAAAGTTTTTGAATGTAATTTGTATTTAGCTTTACTGTTGATTAAGTTTGCAGTTATAAATATAAAATTGTGGAAATGGATAAATTAAATGAATATGCAGAACGGTATGGCGAAGTTTTTTTAAGCTATTTACCAAATATCATAACTTCAATTATCATATTAATTGCAGGGTTATGGGCTATAAAAATTATCAAAAATCTTTTAAAAAGGGCTTTTGGTAAAAGTGAAATGGAAGAAACCCTCAAAACATTTCTGTTAAACGTAATAGGCTGGACGTTAAAAATCCTGCTTTTCGTTATCGTCATTTCCCAGATGGGTGTAGAAACCACCTCACTGGTCGCCATTGTAGGTGCTGCGGGTCTTGCTATTGGATTGGCCCTTCAGGGTTCACTTGCAAACTTTGCCGGCGGAGTACTGATTATGATTTTTAAACCTTTTAAACTTGGTGATTTTATAGAAGCTCAAGGTGAAAGCGGAACCGTAAAAGAAATAGCTATTTTTTATACAAAATTATTGACAATAAACAATCAACTGGTAGTTCTTCCCAACGGGAAACTGTCAAATGACAATATCAAAAACTATACATCTGAAGGGAAAAGACGTGATGTGCTTACTTTTGGTATATCTTATGATAGTGATATTAAACTTGCCAGAGAAATTTTAGTCAAACTAATGAAAGAGCAGGAAAATATTCTGGAAGACCCTGAACCGGTAGTTTTTGTAGCAGAGCTGGCCGATAGTTCCGTAAATTTATCAGCCCGGTTTTGGGCCCTTAATGAGCACTTTTGGAACTGTCATTTTTATACTATCGAAGAAGCAAAAACAAGATTGGAAGCTGCCGGAATCATAATTCCTTTTCCACAGCGCGATGTACATCATTTTAATCTTGAAAAATTACAAAACAAATAATAAGGTAACCTATGAAGTACTTATTTATCTTAATTGCATTTATATTGACATTTAACGCTTGGTCTCAGGATGTTTACAGTCGAAATTATGCAGTAAGGGAAGCTGATTTTTATTATAACAAACATATAAAGCTAGGCGCTAATGATGTGGATTATACTTTAAAATCTATTGGTTCTCCATATGCATACCCTGAGTTTTTACCAGGCGCACTATTGACAAGTGACAGTGTTATTCATAAAAACATCTACCTGAGGTACAATGTGCACAGAAATGAAATGGAAGTTAAAACTTCAAAGACTGAGGATGTGGATGTTTTTTCCCTTTTGAAATCACCGGACTTTTATGTAAAAATTAAAGAAAAGGTCTATGAATTTGTTCCGCTTAACGGAAAAGTAGAAGATGGCACATATTTTGAAATACTATACAGTGGAGACCATGTCGATTTATATAAAAATCAAACAAAAAAATACTCGCCACCGGTAAAAGCCCGGACTTCATTGCAGGGAGACATCCCTCAAAAATTTGAGGATGTAAACAAATACTATATTGTTACAGATGAAGGGCTGCTCTATGAGATTCCATCCTCAAAAAGGGCGAAACTTGATGTTTTTAATGTTAAAAAAGAATATCTTGAAAAATATGTCAAAAAGAACAGATTAAACCTTGGTGATGAAAAAGATTTGTTAAGACTAATAAGTCACTATGACTCTTTACTTTAAAAACATTCATTTTCAATTTTATTAAAATTATATAAAAACAAAAAATAAATAATCCATTAAAATCCTTTTAAACACTCTTAAACTATGAAAAAGATATTAATCTTATCGATTGGCTTGCTTTTTTTAAGCACAGATTTTCAGGCACAGGAAGGAAACCTTCTTGCCTCATACATGAACTATTTCAGACAAATGCAGACTGATAAAACAACAAAGTATGAAGAATTTGATCTGGAAAAAATTGAATACATCGGCTCTCCTTATGTAAACAGTAATTTTACAAGAGGAAACATTTATTTAAACAGTAAACTTATTGTTGAAAACGTTCCGTTGAGATACAATGCTTTTGCAGACGAAATGGAATTCAAAGAATCATTTAATGATTTGGATGAAGATTCAAAAGCACTTACAAAATCTCCTGAAGTAGACATTGAAATTGGAAATACGCTATACATCTTTGTTCCCTACCAGGGAGGCATTGAAAAAGGTGGTTATTTTGAAGCCTTGGTAAGAGGAAAAAAATATGACCTTTTTAAAAAATACAACAAAAAATTTACCGAAGGAAGAAAGGCACAAACGTCAATGACAAAGGACATGCCCGCTAAATTCACTGACAACCCTGTTTATTATTTAGTCTCTGATGAAGGAGTTTTTTATGAACTTCCCACAAAGAAGAGGGCTTTCTCAAAAGTTTTTCTAAAAAAGGAAAATGAAATAGATGACTATATCAAGGACAACAGGCTTGACATTAAAGATGAGAAAGACCTTATTAAAATCATCAACTATTTTAATACCATTCAGTAATTTTTTTGTCTTTCCAGCAAAAAACCATCAGAGAGCAACTTTAAAAAGTTGCTCTCTTACTTACAAACCTTAGAATATTAACAGTATGATGTGTGAATTTTAACATCAAGTATCTCAATAATACGTTATATTCGCAACTGAATTTTTAAAAACCCGATAACTTTAAATTAAAATGAATAAGATTCTCTCCCTTTTTTTAGTCGCTTTTACAATTACAATTAACCCCATATTTGCACAACAATATTCTGAAAATACTGCTGAAGAAATACTAAACTTCACAACCAGAGCAAAAACAATCAACCTTGATAACACCAATGGTTCTCCTTTCGAAAATGAAGAATTTGTGTTAGGAAGCATCCTCAGTGAAAACAATATTCTCATCTCAAATATTTATTTGCGATACAATGCATATCAAGATGAATTTCAAATAAAACAAAATCCAAATGCCGGTGATGATAAAATTCAGGCTATAAAAAAATCAACTGAATTTTATGTAAAAATGGGTGATGAGATATTTACTTATAAATTACCACAAGACGGTATGGGAGGTTATTACAACATTCTGGTTGAAGGAAATAAAGTTGATTTATTAAAAAAGATATCCAAAAAGTTTGTTGAAGGTCAGAAGTCTGTAACCATGATGACCGGAAATCACCCCAACAGGCTTATAGATGAATCATCATATGTTGTTGCAAAAGATGATAAAATTATTGAAGTCACAGGTTCGAAAAACAAAATTCTTGAGGCTATAGCCGGAGATCAAAAAAACGAATTAAAAAAATACACCAAGTCAGAAAATCTAAATGTAAAGAAAGAAGACGAAATGATTAAAGCGGTTAATTACTATAATGAAAATCTCTAACCGCCAATAAAATCTTTTAAATAAGAAGGTTCAAAATAAGCGACATTTTCAAAGTCGCTTTTTTTGTACTTTTCATTTGCCAACACACCCATCTCATTTGCTGAGGGCAGCCTGTCGTTTATAAAAACAGCGTTGGGATGCTTACATACAGCCTGAAACTTTTCATTCCCATTACCTAAAAAGAAAACCTTTTCATTATTTAAATAATTTGAAAAACTGGATCCATCAAGGATAAGAGCTTTCGTTTCCTCAAGCCTTGTATGGGCAGTGTCAAAAGCTGCTGTATAGACTTCCATTCTCCTAGCATCCAGTAAAGGGATAATCACTCCCTCATCTTTGTTTACCTGTAGAGCAAATGCATGCAGTGTGTCGACTGAAATTAAGGGAAGATCAAGTGCAAAACAAAGTCCTTTGGCAGCAGAAACACCAATTCTTAAACCGGTATAAGAACCCGGCCCTTTACTTACAGCCACAGCATCAAGCTCATTTTTGAAAACCCGGGCTTCGTGTAAAACATCTGAAATAAAATTATGCAAGCGCTCAGCATGAGAATAACTTTTACTGTTGTCTTCTCGCAATGAAAGTGTAATTCCGTCTTTTACTAAGGAAACAGAACAATTTGTAGTTGAAGTTTCTAAACAAAGCAATAAAGCCATATCAATACAGTACTGTTTAAATTATAGTATGACAAAGGAAATCAATATAATTTTAAAACTAACTTTTATCGCCTTTTACTTCAATTTTATCACCGTTTTTCAATGACTTGGTAACGGTATTGTATGGACCGGTGATGATTTCATCACCTGCCTCTATACCTTTTAAAATTTCTATGTTTGTATTGTCCTGAATTCCGGTTTCAACAACCCTTAATTTTGCCTCATCACCATCTTTTATAAAAACACATTCAAAACGCTCTTCAGACAATAAATTTCTGTCTGAAATACTGTTGCCAGTGGAAGAAGTATCGGTTTTTATTACAATAGCACTAATGGGCACCCCAACAACATTTTCTCGTTTATTTGAAATAATGTCAACCGTTGCGGTCATCCCTGGGCGAAAAGGGGAATAATTTTCATCCTTACCTTCAAGTAAATCTTGATATGACTGCTGTAAGATGCGAACTTTCACCTTAAAATTTGTAACCTGATCTGCCGTAAGGGCAGCTTCAGCGGAATTTGCAATCGATGTAACGATACCTTTAAATTGTCTTTTCAAATAAGCATCCACCTCTACATTTGCTGAATCGCCGATGTTTACCTTAACAATATCATTCTCGTTAACATCTACTTCAACTTCCATACTATTCAAGTTAGCAACCCTCATTATTTCTGTACCGGCCATTTGCTGTGTACCCACCACACGTTCACCAAGTTCTACATCAAGTCTTGAAATGGTTCCGTCAATGGGTGCATAAATAGTGGTTCTGGCAAGGTTGTCACGTGCTTCATTCACACTTGCAGAGGCACTTTGAATGTTAAAATATGCTGACTGGTTATTGGCTTTTGCTACTTCATATGCTGAAACTGCCCTGTCCCACTCTGCCTTGGAAATAACGCCTTTATCAAAAAGGGTTTTATTTCTCTCATAACTTGCTTCGGCTTCATTTAAAGAGGCCTTGGTTTGGTCATAGACAGATCTTATGTTTTGAAGTGCAGCTTGTGATCGTTGCAATCCTGACTGGTACAAATCAGGATTTATTTTTACCAATAAATCCCCTTTTTTAACCTGTTGTCCTTCAATGATAGGAAGTTCAATAATTTCCCCTGAGACTTCAGAAGATAGTTTTACCTCGGTTTCGGGTTGTATTTTTCCTGTAGCGGCCACCATTTCAGTAATGGTCATGTTCTCTACTTTAGAGATTTCAACTTCTTTAAAGTTTCCGCTTTTGCCAAACCATCCTTGCTTTTTACCTACTATCAATATCAGTATAATGACAATGGCAACGGCTATAATAATGAGTACTTTTTTAGACATAATATTATTCTTTTATGATGGGTATTCCGAAATAGAATTCCAATATTTTGACTCTGAAAATATAATCATATTTAGCATTTAACACATCAGATTGGGCATTTGCCAAAAGTGTGGATGCCTGATTATATTCAAAAGCGTTCATCATCCCTACATCATACCGCTCTTGTGCATATCGAAAGGCTTCTTCTCTGGATTCAAGAGTAGATAAAGCCGCTTCATAGGCATTTAAGGCACCATTTACATCTGTAAAGGCTGTGTACACATTTAATTCAAGATCTAGTTCTGTTTGCTCTTTAATCAATTTTGAACGCTCTATGTTAATTTTACTTCGCTGTACATTATTGCGGGTTGCAAAACCATTAAAAATTGGCACTGTCAATTGAAGTCCGAAGCTTTGTCCTTTGTTGAGATCAAACTGATCCCATACAGATTCAGGGTTGCCTAAAACAGGTCTGAAATTAGGACTAACAACCACTTCCCCTGTAGATTCAACAAAACCCACACTACTTGTAGGGTTATCAGGATCCGGTTCAACGCCCACTATCCTGTCAGCATATCCCGCACGTGTGTTAAAGCTATAAAACCCGGTAAGCCTGGGTTGATAAGCGCCTCTGGCAATTTTAAAGTCACGCTCGGCGATCTCTACATTTGTTTCTGCTATTTTTAATTCTGTACGGGTTTCTTTTGATTTTTCATAAATAGCTTCCGGCGACTGAAGCAATAGCGGAGTTTCCTCTACTTCATAACCTTCGGTCTCAACATCAAAGTTTTTAAAATCTTCAAGTTGTATCAATTGTGCCAAACTAAGTTTAGAGATAAGCAAGGCATTTTCTGAATTTACCACTCTTTGTTCACTCGCTGCAATTGTAGCTTTAATCTCGAGCAGGTCCCCTCTCGGAATCATGCCGGCATCCACCAATTGGCTTGACTGATCGAGTTGTTTATTATTGATTTCAAGTTGCTCTTTTTGAACTTTTAAGTTCTCGATGTTAAAGAGTATTTGCAAATAAGCATTGGCCACATTTAAGGCAATATCTTCCTGCATTTTCTGCAATTGATATTTACCGGCAATTTGAGCCAAATTAGCCCTGCGCATACGGTTTTGGTTTTGCAAACCACTATAAATATCAACACCTACATTAGCGCCTAAAGCGGTAAATTGCGTGGTCTGGTTTTCGAGGAGCCCCGTTGTTATGTTTTGATTCAAACCAATGTTCCAAGAGTGTGAGGCATTTGCATTGGCAGATGGTAAAAATGCGCCAAAGGCATCTTTTCTGTCAATATCTGTCGCCTCAACATCAAGTTCGGCCTGTTTAATAGCAATATTATTGTCCATTGCATATGCTATACATTCTTCTAATGTCCATTTTTTATCCTGAGCGAAAATGACGCCGGCGATAAATAACGTTATTATGGTTGCGAGTGTTCTTTTCATTGTTTTGATTTCAGTAGATATGTCTTGTTGAAAAGGGTTTTGTTACAAAAAAAATTATTTGTTGGCAAAAGGTGCAACGATGGGGTTCCAGACTTTTATTTTGTCATCGGCTGAAACTCCTCCTTTAATTTCAACAAATATACCATCGCTTATGCCCAGCTCCAGTTCTCTTCTTTCAAATTCCTGATCACCCACTTCTACTTCTACAAAGGGCTTCTGAGTTGTACTGTCATATTGTACCAGACCTTCTTTCACAGCCAGGACATTTTCAGCCTTTTCCAAAATAATGGAAGCGTTTGCACTTAATCCAGCCCGGATAAAAGTAGAATCAAGATTTTTTATGGTTCCTTTTATTTCAAATTGTATGGCACCATTTTCTGCATTTCCCTTGGGAGCGATATAATCCAATACTGCGTCAAATATTTTATTGTCTATAGCCCCCACGGTAATCTGAAGCGGAAGGTCTACTTTTAATTTTCCCACTTCAGATTCATCTACTTTGCCTTCAAAAATCATTTTGGTCACATCTGCAATGGAGGCGATGGTAGTACCTTCATTAAAATTGTTGCTTTCTATAACCTGGTTACCCACTTTTACAGGCACTTCAAGCACCATCCCGGAAACTGTTGCCCTGATATCTGTATTTGCATCGCTGCCTATACCGCTGGTGGTTCCGGTTTTCACGATATCAAAGGTTTGTCTAGCTGAAATAAGATTTTGCTCTGCCTGACGAAAGGCAACCTCTGCCTGGTCAAACTCGTTTGCAGAAATAACCCCGCGCTCAAAAAGTGTTTTTTGACGTTCAAAGTTTTTTCGCTGATTGTCAAGATTGATTTGCGCTGTATTAATCTGGTTTCTTGAGTTTGCAAGATTTGAAACGTTTGGAACTATGCGCAGCTTTGCAATCAAGTCACCTGTTTTAATGACATCTCCCGGCTCTATGAGAATTTCTTCAATAATCCCTGAAATATTAGGTTTGATCAAGACCTCATCTCGTGGCAGGATACTACCTGTAGCAACAGTTTTTTTAATAATTGTTGTTGTTTGGGCTGTTTCTGTAGCATAGACTGTGGGATCTTGTGCGTTTTTTTGATAGAGATAGTATAATGCCCCCACAAAAGTGATCACTATAATCAGAAGGATGAAAATGGTAACAGATTTTTTCATTGGTTTGTATTGTTAATTTCTATTTATTCAGTTCTTAATGCATCTACAGGTTTGACTTTAATGGCGTTTTGGGCAGGTATCAACCCTGCAAGCAAACCTGAAATAATCAATATAGTGAGCGCAACACCTATCACAAACAAATTCACACTGGGGTTTGCAAACATAGTATCCGGTGAGGTGTTGTTTTCTAAAACGGAATTGATTATTGCAAGTACCCCGGTTGCAAGCACGATACCTGCCATACCCGAAATAATGGTAAGGAATATGGATTCTAAAATAATTTGTGACCGAATACTCCAGGGAGTAGCCCCCAATGCACGCCGAATGCCTATTTCCTTTGTGCGTTCTTTTACGACAATGAGCATAATATTACTAATGCCAATAACACCTGATAATAAGATAAGGATGCCCACAAAATAAGCAACAGCATTTAAGGCAATAAAAAGTGCGTTGACTTTTGAATATTGCTCATACAAATCAAAATGACCGATGGCCCGGTCGTCTTCAGGATGAATGCTGTGCCTTGATTTTATAACTTCGAAAACATTTTCTTTCAATTCAGTTATGGAGGCATTATCTTGAGCTGTTATGGCCATCCAACCCACCCGGTCACCCCTGTTGAACGCCTGGGAAAATGCAGTAAAAGGAACAAATATTTCTTTCTGCGCTTCTTCCACATCGCCATTATTGTTGCCGCTCTTCCGGTATGTGCCCACAACCATAAAATTCACTTCATTGATTTTTATATATTCCCCCAGCGGGTCTTCCCCCTCTTCAAAAAGTTCATTTTTTACAGACTCTCCAATGATGGCGATTTTTCTCTTTTCTTCAATATCAGAATAATTGATAAACCGGCCCATGGTAATGTCCATGGGTTGTTGCTCGATGAATTCAGGATAGTCACCATACACATTAAAGGCTCCTGTATTGAGGCCTCTCACCACGTTATTAGCACCACCAAATCCACCTAATTGGTTACGAGGCGAAACATATTTTAAGTCCGGAACCTGGTTTTTTAGTGCTTGTACATCATCAATTTTAAAATTGTAACGTCTTCCGTTAGGCAGGCCTTTGTAGGGTTTTGAAGCCGTTTGAGACCACATAAACATAGAGTTTGTAGCCATTCCTGAAAATCCTTTTTTAACACCGTTTTCAAGGCCTTTACCTGCCGCAAGCAAGATAACAAGGATAAATATTCCCCACAAAACACCAAAGGCCGTGAGCATGGTCCGGAACCAGTTTGCGCTCAGCGCTTCCAGGATTTCACTCCAGCTGTCTTTGCTAAATAAATTACTCATCGTTTAATGCATCAATGGGTTTTATACTTGCTGCCCTGTAAGCAGGAAAAAAGCCAGCAATGGCACCTGCAATAATCAGGATAAATACAGTTGTTATGGCAATATTAAAATCAACAGAGGGATTGCTTATAAAGTCCATTTCTATTAAAGGACCAACCAGTTCCAGCAAAGCCAAACCAAAAATCAAACCTGTAAATCCGGCAATGGCTGTTATAAATATCGATTCGTGAAGAATCATCCATATAATGGACCACGGTTGGGCACCAATTGCTTTTCTGATACCTATTTCTTTGGTTCGCTCTTTGACAATAATAAGCATGATATTACTAACCCCTACCACTCCGGCAATTATTGTACAAATTCCAACAATCCAAAAAAACATCGCAATCATATTGTTGAGGTCATAAAACCTTTTGGTTCCTTCCAGGTTACTACGCACAGTGATGGCCCTCGTATCTGAAGGTGCTATCGTGTGTCTGGTTTTCAGCTGGTTCTCCAGTTGGGCGATAAAGGCTTCAGAAGCTTCCAAGTCCTGATTAAAATTTCCACTGCTTTCCAAGGTAAATGCCAGGCTTCTGATATTGTCCCCGGCATTAAAAACACGCTGGCTTGTTGAAAGTGGTATCACGATTCTGGCTTCATCACGTTCTCCACCGGGATCTGTATAAACACCTATTACTTTAAATTTTATTCCGGTAATTTCAATATACTCACCCAACGCATTTTTGCCTTTGAAAAGGTCGATAAACACCTTGTGGCCAATGACTGCAACTTTTTCATAATTTTTTTGGTCATTCTGACTGAGAAATCTTCCGGAGGTCATGGAGGCGTTTTCCAAAAACTGATAATCGGGCAAAACGCCTTCTATGCGGTAGCTTCCGTTTTCATTTCCATAGGTTGTAAGTCCGGACCATATCCTGTATGTAGAAGATTTGTGTTCCAGTTCTTCCTGATGTTTTAAAACTGTATGGTCATAATCGCTGTTTTTTAACTGAATATATCTTCCGGGATTGAGCCCTTTGTACCCCTCGGAAGTGACTCCTGTCCAGACGTTGATTCGGTTTTCGGCATCTCTTTCAAATTCTTGAGCAATGCCATTTTCCATTCCCTTTCCAATTGCCAAAAGTATGACCAATATAAAAATACCCGAAGCTACTGAAAGCCCGGTGAGGAAGGTGCGTAGTTTGTTTTTTCGAATTGCTTCAAAAATTTCCTGCCATCGCTCTATATCAAACATGTTGCATTCTATTAGCCCGTATTTGCTCTACGGGGGTATCGTCTATGATAAGACCATCTTTTAAATGGACAATCCTTTTTGTCATATGTGCAATATCCTCTTCGTGGGTAACAATCAGGATTGTTTTTCCTTCATCATTAATGGACTGGATCAAATTCATGACCTCATAAGAAGTTGTGCTGTCCAGAGCCCCTGTGGGCTCATCTGCGAGCAGAACCTTTGGATCTGAAGCTAGTGCCCTTGCAATGGCAACGCGTTGTTTTTGTCCTCCGGAAAGTTCATTTGGCAAATGGCTTGCCCAGTTTGCCAGTCCCACTTTATCGAGATAATGCATGGCTCTTTCCATACGCTCGGCACGTCTCATTCCTTGGTAATAAAGAGGCATGGAAACATTGTCCAAAGCCGTTTTGTAGTTTATAAGGTTAAAGGATTGAAATATAAAACCTAAAAATTTATTGCGGTATTGTGCTGCTATTTTTTCATTCAGGTTTTTAATTAAAACCCCATCGAGCGTGTAGCTTCCTTCATCTGCTTCATCAAGAATTCCCAAAATGTTCAGAAGGGTAGATTTACCGGAACCTGAAGAGCCCATAATTGAAACCATTTCACCTTCTTTTACTGAAAAATCAATCCCTTTGAGCACATGCAAAGAGGTACTTCCTGTTTTATAGGACTTGTGAAGTGACTTGATTTCAATCATCTAAAAAAATATTGTGTTAACTAAAATGAACTGTAGTAGTCTACAATATTATAGATAGTTACATTAATAAATGTGAAAGTGTTGTTAAAACGTTAGGCTTCATGATTTGTAATTTCACCTTCCTTTGCTTTTTTACGTGCTTTGTAAATAAAAAACCCAATCAACCCAATGAGTAAATAAGGGAATATCATCAAGTACACAATGCCATTGTTGATGCCTTCAGCTGCAGCTCCATCAACATCAGATTCAAGTACTGCCCTGCACATGGCGCATTGGGCTTTAGATTCCAATTGGAATAAAAGAAAAGCCAATGTTGCCAGGATATAATTTTTAAATTTCATTAGTAATATGGGGATATCATAATATAAACAATCACGCCTGTTATAGTCACATACAGCCAGATGGGAAATGTGATTTTAGCAATTTTTCTATGCTTGTCAAAACGTTGTGACAAAGCTCTTACAAAGCTAATCAACACCAGCGGAATAACAGCAATGGAAAGTAATATATGTGAAATCAAGATGATAAAATAAACTGTTCTGAGGGTTCCTTCACCTCCATATGGTGTTGAGGTAGATGTCATATGATAAACCACATACATCAGTAAAAATAGAGCGGAAAGTGCAATAGCCGTTTTCATTAAATTTTCATGCGCCCGACGGTTTCCTTTTTTGATTTGAATTACGCCAGCTATCAATAAAATGGCCGTAAGCGCATTTATTGAAGCATAAATAGGCGGTAAAAAACCCAAACGTTCCACTCCCGGAATTTCAATTTTAATGGTAAATAATACCGCAACCGCTACAGGAATAATAATGGATAAAGCAATAATCCACTTATTGTATGCTTTTTCTTTTGAGATGGTAGTTTGCATATATTACAGTAATTTTTTAATGTCTTCCTTAAGCATTTTAATCTCTGAATCTTCCAGACCGTTATAATAAATTTTAGGATTTCCAAATTCATCATAACGGGAGCGAATGTTGCCTTCTTTATCAATCAAAGCAAAGAGGCCTGAATGTTCAAACCCTCCCGGCGCCTCCTCCTCTTCAGCAGAGTAAAGTTTAAAGCCTTCATTAGAAAGAGCGTAGATTTCTTCCTTATCACCGGTAAGAAAATGCCAGTTGGGATGTGATACACCATAATTATCTGCATACTTTTTGAGAACTTCAGGAGTATCTGTATTTGGATCAATCGTAAAAGAAGCTATCCCAAAATGTGGATTGCCAAAAAAATCTTTTTCAATCTTCAGCATATTTTGGTTCATTATGGGACAAATACTGGGACAGGTCGTAAAGAAAAACTCGACTACATATACTTTATCTTCGAAAGTCTTATTGGTCACAGTATTCCCATGTTGATTGGTAAACGAAAATTCAGGCACAGTACCTGTAATGGCAAGATCGGGTTCTTTAAAGTGATCTATTATTTTGGGTACAGCCCAAATCCCGAAAATTAAAACAATAAACGAAATACCTATGTATGAATAATTTTTCATTTGTTATATTTCCCTTTTGGAATTATATTTTTTTAATGCCATTCTGTATTCGGCCAGCATTATTTTTAAATCATCTTTCATTTTATTGTTCAGCTCTGCTACAGACGAGGTATTGTATCCATAAAGCATCCCTGCATCTTTATCGTCATTACGTCCTCGAAGGTTTTTATTTTTATCGATAATAAATACTTCTGTGGTACCTAGATTTGAATCGAGTGTCAGATTTGTTTCCAATGAATGAAATAAAGATTTAATTTCTTCAGGTTCCGCATAGATAAACTTCCATTTTGAAGCATCTGTAAGTTTGTTCAGCTCCAAGAGAAGTGCTTCAACCAATGGTTCATTTCCTTTTTCCAAAACTGTTACAAACTGTAAATCTTCAAACTCGTAATAAGGCTTGTAAATTTTGTGTGTAAGGTTAAAAACATTACCATATTTTGATTTGATATCACTTCCAAAAAAACCCAGAATGGTTATGTTTCCTTCGAGTCTTACGGGTTCATTGTCAAGAGAAGTAAAACTGTTGAGTTCCTTTACATTTTCAGTGAGGACAGGAAGCTTTGCAAAGTTGTTGACCCCTGAAGAAAAAAACAGGTAAGCCGTAATGGGAAGTACAAATAACACGCCTAAAACCATATATTTTTTCACAGTAAAGTCTCTTTTTTTGGATTACAAAAATAAAAAAAAGCCCTGCAATTAACAGGGCTTTTAACTATTTATTTAACCAAGTTTAAAAATTGTATTTTACAAATCCGCTTTTGTATACTTCATATATATAGTCGCCTTCTACCAAGAGGATAAAAACCAGATATGAAATCAAAAACACTGAAGTCCATACCACAGATCTTCTAAGTCCTTTTGTCTCACCTTCCATGTGCATGAATGCCCAGGTGATGTAATAAGCTTTATAAATGGTAAGGATAATGAAAACCCAATTAAGGAGTTTCATAGATAAAAACTTGGTCTCTACCAAAAACTGAGGCTTAATAATACCTAAAACTACTTCAACAATTGTAGCGATAGAGAGCAGTGTAAATACATACCAAATGCGTTTAACCGAACTCTCATGTGATGCGCCATGTGCCATATCTCAAATTATTTTTTATTAAACAAGATAAAAGAAGGTGAATACAAATACCCAAACCAAATCTACAAAGTGCCAGTATAACCCAACTTTTTCAACCATCTCATAACTACCTCTGCGTTCATAGGTACCCAGAAGGATGTTAAAGAATATAATCAGGTTGATCAAAACACCTGTAAAAACGTGAAAGCCGTGAAACCCTGTTATAAAGAAAAAGAAATTGCCAAATAAGGGGTGCCCGTACTCATTGCGATGCAGGTTTGCTCCCTCCACAACACGCACAGCATCAGTATTCAATTTTGCTATAGATTCTTCCCTGTTTAAGACTATAGGGTGCCCTTTTTCATCCAGCTTTTGAATTCTTACCAATAAGTTTTCATTGGCTGCAAAACCCGCTTTGATATCCTCAAGGGTATATGTGGTTAAGGTTTCATCATCTGTGAACCATAAACCTTTATTTCTCTCAAGCGCTTCTCTTTGTGTTGACTCTAAAGCAATATCGCTCAATGCTACACGCTTTCCATCAGTATCAAGAAATTGAACAATACTTCCTGCTTTGGTTTCAACAGCTCCATAAGTTCCCTGAATGAAATTTTTCCATTCCCAGGCTTGTGAACCAAGGAAAATAATACCTCCGATTAAGGTGAGAAACATATAAAGAACTACTTTATTCTTTTTCATCTGGTGACCTGCATCAACTGCCAAAACCATTGTTACAGACGAGAAAATAAGTATGAAGGTCATCAATGCCACATAATACATGGGAGCATCCACACCATGCAAGAAAGGGAAGTGATTAAAAACTTCATCGGCCACGGGCCAGGAATCAATGAATTTAAACCTTGAAAACCCATATGCAGCCAAGAATCCTGAGAAGGTTAATGCATCTGAAAGGATGAAAAACCACATCATCAATTTACCATAACTAGCTTTTAATGGTGGATTGTCTCCTCCACCCCAGGTTTTGTCTTCGGTACCTGTTTTAACAACAGTAGCTTCCATAGAGTATTTTTGGTTTTAAATAAGGTTCAAAAATAAGCATTTTTATTATCTCACGAAATAGAAAAATAAAAACAGATAAATCCATAGTATATCAACAAAATGCCAAAAGGTTTCAGCCAGTTCAATACCAAGGGTTTGCCCCTTATGATACTTTTGTTTAAAATGATTATAAATTACAACTAAAAGCGCTATCAATGCGCCTGTTATATGCCCCATGTGCAAAATTACCACAAGATAAATAAAAGAAGTGGTAATCGTGCTTTCAGCTCCGGTAAAGAAATAGCCGTTTTCAATGATTTGTGAAAAGCCGTTAAATTGCAATATCATAAACAGCAACCCGAGCAAAAATGTTATTATTAACAAGGCCATGCCGGCCTTATGGTTTTCTTTCTGTACAGAAACCCGTGCCAGATAGATTGTCAAACTGCTCAGGATTACAACCCCTAAACTTATATAAAACGCTTCGGGTATTTGAAAATCTGTCAACCAATCCGGTCTGCTTTTGCTTACTACATAAGCACTTGTAAGTCCGGCAAAACTCATTGCCATACTAATCATGGCAAACCAAAGCATCATTTTTTTTGCCCGTTGCCTTTTTACTTCATTTGTATCGTCTGTATATGCCATTATCTAATAAATTTATCTAAAACGTATATAATTTGCAAAAGGGTGATGTATGCGACACTCACAAACAAGAGCTTTTTAGCTGCCTGCAATGACCTTTTCTTATACAATTTAAAGGAATGATATAAATACCATATTCCCAAAAGAAAAATAAAAATTGCTGAAACGGGGGTAATATAAAACTTTCCGGTAACCCCAAAAAGAGGTATCAAAGAAGCCAGGAGCGTCCAGATGGTGTACAAAACAACCTGTACTGCTGTTCCTTTATCCTGTTTGCCTGTAGGGAGCATAAAAAATCCGGCTTTTTTATAATCTTCAAACAAAAACCAACCTATTGCCCAGAAGTGTGGAAACTGCCAGAAAAACTGAATCATAAACAAGGTTCCGGCTTCAATGCCAAACTCACCGGTTGCAGCCACCCATCCCAACATAAAAGGGATAGCCCCGGGAAAAGCGCCCACAAAAACCGAAAGTGGTGTTTTTGTCTTTAAAGGAGTATACAAACTCACATACATAAATATGGAGATGGCACCAAACATTGCTGTTTTCGGATTGATAATATATAAAACCCCTATGCCGGCCAACGTAAAAATACTTGCAATTATAAAAGCCGTATTCACAGACATTCTGCCAGCGGGAATAGGTCTGTTTTTAGTGCGGCTCATCAAGGCGTCCAAATCCTTTTCTATAATTTGATTATAAGCATTTGAAGCCCCCACCATAAAATAACCACCAATAGCAAGGAGAAAAATCGTGAGAGCACTTAACGCTTCCGCACCAAGCAAATAACCTGCAATTGATGAAAAAACTACACTTACAGAGAGGCGCACTTTTGTAAGCTCTAAAAAATCTTTGAAAAGCGTATGAGAAGTGACTTGCAATTTTTTGGTTTCCAATTTTTTATCGTTTTCCTTTACGGAAAAATGAGGTCTCCGTAAATCGGTGCAAAGATACTTCAAGGAGTATGCTTACGCAATATTTATTATCAGATTATTTTATTTTAACAGAGGGATATTTGCTCTTGGAATGGTTAAAAATCATTATACCAATTAAACAAGTCTGTCCTGATTCCAAAATTAAACCAGGTAGTTGTGTTTTTAAAGTCTGTTGCAGTATTTACCGTGGGGTCAAAGTCCCTGTAAATCAAACTTCCGTAAACCTTGAGGTTGGTTGAAGGATTGATTAAATAACCGGCTTGAATTTCACTATGAAAGATTGAGGTAGTATTTCCCTGGGCGATTTCTTGTCCAAAATCACCGGGCCTGTCGCGTTCATCCCTGTAAATATCGCCACCGTAGTTAAAATCGTCTGTTCCGTCATTGAAATCAAAACCTTTTTCACCAAACACAACCTTTGCACTTCCAAAAAGGCGGCCTTTCTCATAACGTGCAATGCCAATAAACTCTTTGAAATTTGAACCCCATAAATGTGACATGGACTGGTTGTTATGACCATAATTCAAGACAATGGTGTTATGGGAATATGTATAAGGTCTCACCTGATTGTATTCTGCCTGAAGGTACAAGTTATCTATATTGAAAGCATTAAAATATTTGACTCCTACCTGAAAGCCCAATTTATTTTTCCAGCTCTTTTCACCTCCAAAAACATCAGCAGAAGAAAACTCATCAATGATAAACTGACTATAAGCAGCCACATTATCTGAAACCTTGTATTTTGCGCTCAAACCTATCAGTGCATTCCCTGAGCGTGGGCCGGTAGAAAACTCAATAGCCCTGTAAAAAATCACAGGATTTAAATAATTTACATCAATGCCCCTGTCATTGCTGTTGTCCCAAAGAACACTCTCAAAGAGACCAATGTTTAACCGTTTGCTTACATTATAACTCAAATAGTGAGTTGCCATATATTTGGTTTCAAACGCGCCATCTTCGGTTACTTCCTGACGCACATCGCGCAAAGACATCCATGTATTTGTATATTTTAATTTCCAGAAGGTTGTGTTTATTTTTAAGTAAGGACTGGGGCTTCCAACATCACTGAGAAATAAAGAGCGATACCCATCACCCAGGAAATTTTTTCCATGACCAAACTGTATATTGAACATTTCATTGGGACTGAAGGAGAGATATCCTGTCGCCAAAGGATAATCATAATCTGTTTCCTTGAATTCTTTTGCAATGCCAAAGGCGGGAATAATAGCCGGGTTTCCACCACCATCTGCAGCAATGGATTCTGCATAACGGTTAAAATAATCTGCAAAGCGTCCCTGGCTTTCATAAATCACGGCATGGAAATTCAGCATTTTTCCCAAACCTCCCTGCACCACTCCAATACGCGTATTGTTGTATGTGTATTCATCACTATTTGAATCACTCCCCAGCTGCAGATCAACACCCGGGTCAAGTATAAACCAGTAATTTTTACCTTTAAAAGAAACCATGTGCTCGTTCCAGAATTTTCGGCCAAACCAGGAGCTTTTATTTTTAAACAACATATTATCCCGGGCTTCCATATCAAAATATGTATTCACCTCTTTATAGATAAATGGCTTTTGTGCCGTGTGGGCGTTGTTTCCCACCTGATTCATATAATAATCAAAACGGGCATATTCCTGATGAGATAACGGCACATTGATACTGCTGTTGTACTTCTCATTGCTATAACCCAGATTGACTACCTCATCATATTCATCAGATTTATCAATTAGCAAAGCATCCTTAGCGGAAACAGCCTGTGTCCCTATCATGGCATTGCGCTCAAGCGGAATTTTTACAGGCATTGTAAATTGGGCATAGGTGGGCCGACCGCTGTAGGTTGCCGGTGTAATTTTGGGAAGTAAGTCAAAAACCCGCTGGGCTTCTTCTTTTAATTCTTTATAAACCGCATCTGTATACAATATTTTGAAATTGCCCTCACGTTCTACTTCAAAAAAAACAACGAGCTGGCCTTTATATTCTTCTTGGGAAACAATTTCAGGCATGGTGAAATTTTCAATAAAAAAAGCCTGAAGCGTTGTGTCAAAACACGATTTTAAGTTTGTGATTGTTTCATTTTCACATTCCGGGAAGACGGGGTATTTTTCAAATTCATCCAGAGATTCTTGAGCTAAAAGAGGCAAAGACAAGAAAAATATTACCGAAAAAAGAAACCTAAAAACCATAAGCAAAACGATAAAATTCAAGCCGAAAGATACGTTTTTTTTGAAGTTTTTGACTTATTGAAAAAGAAAACCCGATGAAAAAAACATCGGGTCTCTCAGGTTATATTATATTTCCTAATAATCTTTTACGTCAAATATGATCGGAAGGTTAAACATCACGGCCACATCTTTATTGTTTTGCATACCGGGAAGCATTTTTGGAATCATATTGATGACGCGTTTTGCTTCCTTCTCAAGTTTTGGGTGGGGAGCCCTTACTTTTACATCGGCAACTTGTCCCTCTTTATTGATGATGAAGTTTACATAAATGCGTTGATTTCCTTTTAATCCAATTTCTGATGCAATTGAAGTGTTGAACCTTCTGTGGATTATTTTTTCGATTTCGGAAGACATACATTCCCGGCGTTCCACATTATCACTTAAATACTCACAGCCTGGAAATACCGGAACTCTTTCTACTCCCATGACCGAATAGTTTGAAGGCTCCTCTTTCTTTTCAGGGGGCGTTGGCGCAACGGGCTTAGAGTCAACCGGTATTTCTACAGGGTCAGGGTCAACCACAGGCTCTTCTCCTTTAACATCAGGGTCATTGTCTATGATAACTTTATCTTTTATTATTTTCTTTTTCGGCTTTGGTTCTTCAAGAACCTCAGGTTTAACTTCCGGCTTAAGAATGGTAAAACTGTGAAAATAGATTTCTTCACCTTCACGTACATCAGGCCGTGAATCTCCATAATCCTTTATATCAGTAAAAGAGGAATTGATAATCAACGCAACAACTGATATACTTACTACTATTCCCAATTGAAAGAAAAGGGTTGAGTTGTAAGGAATGTTTGCGTCCTTTTTTGAGTTCTTTTGCTTTTTATTACTTCCTGTAAAAAAAACGACAACCTTTTTTAATGCTTTCATACCTCAAGATTTTATAGTTATAAAAGATTGAAATCAAGAAAGGTGCCAAAACAAAAAACCACCTGAAAAACAGGTGGTTTATATATGTATCAATACTATTATATTAATTTTCTACCTGAAAAAGTATCGGTAATGAGTATAGAACCCCAACAGCTTTTCCCCTTTGTTTTCCGGGAGTCATGTTTGGCAGTTCACTTATTACTTTTTTAGCCTCAGCTTCCAGTCTTGGATGTGGAGCACGAGCCAAAACATCAACTACCCTACCGTTATTATCTATTTTAAACTGTACAGATATTCTTTGTCTTCCTGAAAGCCCCAAGTCATTTGCCAATTCTGCATTGAACTTTCTCTTAACAAAGGCGTCAATTTTTTCAGACATACATTTTTTGCGCTCGTTGTTGTTTTTCATGTTTTCACAACCGGGGTAGATTGGCACGTTTTCGATAACTGCAAACGGAACATCTGCAATTTCTTCAACGGCTTCTTCAACCTCTTCAATTTCCACAATTTCTTCAAATTGATCAGTTTCTGTAGATTCTATCTCGGTTTCTTCTATTTCTTCATCATCCTCAACTACCTCAATAACTTCAGGAGCCGGTGGCGGTGGTGGTGGTGGTGGTGGTGGTGGGATAAATTCAGTGATTGGGATTTCTTCCTCGTCCTCATCGTCAAGGTTCAATTGACCAATATCGATTGCATCTTTATCATAGGTCTTCCATTCAATAGCTTGCCACGCAACAAAAAGCATAATTATCATTCCTATCTGGAAGAATAAAACGCTTCTTTTAGTGAGATCTGCTTTTGGATTTTTTTTAGGCTCCATAGTTTTCCTGTTTTATTGTTGCTAAAATATGTAAATTCTGTTTTATATTAAAGCTAATTTATACTTTTTAAAGTTATTATTTTATTTCGTAATAAAACGAGTATTAAAAAGGCAAAAGTTATACCGGCAAAATTGGCTATGACATCTTGAAAATCAGCTTGTCTTGACAAAACCATTACACCTTGTAATACCTCAATAATTATACCATAAACCAAGCTAAAGAGGGCCGCAGTTAAAAGATTTTTTATATATCGGGTGTTTCTGAAAGTTGTAAGGGCAAATAAAAACCAAAAAACCAATAAAAAACCATATGCGATAAAATGAATTACTTTATCAGATATTTCAAAACCTATTTTTGGTATCTCCTCTGAACGCATCAGCGAACCAACAGTAATTGCAATTGTGTATGTGAGCGCTAATACAAAAAGAAATTTAGGCGCCAACAAGCTCTTTATAAGCTTTATCATCCATTAAATTTTCTATTTCTGAAGTGTCAGAAATTTTAATTTTTATCATCCATCCCTCTCCATAAGGGTCTGTATTTACTTTTTCAGGTTCTGAATCAAGTTGCTCATTAAACTCCATAATTTCACCTGAGAGGGGTGAAAATAAATCTGAAACGGTTTTTACAGCTTCCACGGTTCCAAAAACCTCTTCTATTTGCAAAGATTCACCAACGGTATCCACCTCAACGTAGACAATATCGCCCAGCTCCTTTTGGGCAAAATCTGTAATTCCCACTGTTGCGATATCCCCGTCTATTTTAATCCATTCGTGGTCTTTTGTGTACTTTAAATTTTCCGGTATGTTCATTTTGTTGCTTATTTATATTTTATAGACTGTAAAGGTATCAAATTTTAATTCCCAAAATTATATCGCAGGGTCAAACCACTTCTAATTGTTGTTTGTGGAAAAGCAGTAGAAATTGCGTATTCTGAAAATGAATGATCATAATAAAACAAAGCTGTAAGGTTTTTGCTCAAGGCATAATCTGCTGTAAACTGAATTCCATATATGGTTTGACCAGATGTCACCTGGTTGTTATCAACATCAAGGTAACGGATGATGGTTTTATTATCACGCATCGATAAATCAAGTTTAAAATTTAAATCACTTCTTAAAATCTGCTGATTTCCACCGAAGTTTGTCCCTATTCTTAAATCTTTGATTCTGTATCCCAAGCCTACAATATATTCCATTCCTTGGATTTCGGTGAGTAAGCCATTGGCAAAACTCAATGAAAGTGCCCTGTCTTTTCTGATTTCTGTCAATACCCTGATAGAGTTTTGCATTTCAAAATCCAATTTAATCAGGGGACTGAATTGTTCTAAAAGATTAACATTTGAGAGTAATGTCTCATTTTTAAAGTTCCCTGATTGATCTAACTCAGTTGGATTGTTTCGGTTGTAATCAAGGTTTGTTTCAAATTGATTTACAGTATAATCTGCACGGTACCCATGTTGTATTGAAAAACGCTTGAATGTTTTCTTAAACCAGTCTATTTTCATCAAACCAGTATAGCGCAGTTCCCAATTTGGAATGGGGAAATTCCTGAAGATACCTGTTTTTACTTTTGAAGGGTCTGTACCTGAATATGCTGATAAAAATGCGGGTAACAATACAGCCTGATTATTTCTTCCAAAACCTATGGGGTATTCCTGGTCAAAACCCGGATAAGTTGTAGTGCCATAAAATTCTTCTGCTAGGCGTTTGGCTATAATTGTTCTGTTATCCCTGAATTTCTGAAATGTTTCAGAAGAATTCTCGTCACTTGTTGAAAAAGCGGTTTTTATTAATATTGTTGATATATTAAAGTTTCCAAAAGTACGGGGTGTCAAAGAACGGTATTGATCATCTTGAACAATGTAGTTTTCTGCAAATGATTCTGAATAAGCCCTTCTTCCGTTTAGGTCAATTTTTAAATCAGGCAACAGTTCAATGTTGGTTTGATAATCCAGCTGAATGTTTTCAACCTCGGTATACTGTTCATTAAACTCAGGGTAAATCGTAAGCCATCCTTTACGGGCCGCAAGTTCCCTTACTTCTCCCTGACCACCAAAAACAAACCCGACAGAAGGCTTTAATGACCCCATAAAACCAACAGATTGCAGATAACCCGGAAGGTAAATACCGTTATTTTCCTGATAGTTAAATTGCGCCCTTTTAATAGCAGTCAAAAGTCCTATTGCTGTATTGTATGCTTTATCACCGGTACTTAAGGATGCTTGTGGTGCGCCAACAGCTGAGCCATCGCCGCTCCCTATTGTTCCACCGCCCCTTTCATTGGTACCACCGCGCAAGCCGGGTTCTTCACTTTTTTCGTCGCCACCGTCTCCTGTTCGACCCTGACCACCTCTTTCTTCATTTCGCTCGTTACCATCTGTTTGACGAGACGGTCTTCTTTTGGTTAACCCAATATAGCGATAGAAATTATTCATATCAAGGGTTGAGTTAATACGATGTGTGTTTGAATTTTGAACAGTGTTTCCTAAATCAAATATACCCACAGTACCATCTTCAAGTTCCAGTTCAATATTCCTGAACAAATCACTTCCACGTTGCCATTGATAATTTCCTGTGTAAGAATAAGTGGCCCTTATAAACCTCAGGAATGGTACTTTATTGAAAGGCAGGTCATAGTTTACCTGAAGGGTTTGAAAATGTTGATTGGGCTCACCCACATCAAAAAAGCCATCCCACACACCAATATCATTATTAATAATACCCTCTTCATCAATAAAGTTTTGCACAATCCTGTTGTTTGACGCATTAAAGTTGAAACGCAATGAATTGGTCAAATTGTAATTTACTGCATACTGCCAGTCGAATAAAAAGTTGCGCTGGTATAAAGTGGGCAACCCAATGTTACCGGGCAACAAATTGATTTCCCTGAATTTTTGTTCGTTATATTGTCTTATAATATTTGAACTTGCAGAAATATTAGTGGGTAAATAATTAATATTAAAGTCCTTTAAAAGTTGCCAGTAACTGCTTCTGAAAATGGAATCATTGTTTTTAAAAGGTTCATAGGTTTTTGGTTCAAAACTATAATCATAAGTAGCCCCCACCCTTACATTTTGCTCAAGGGATTCCTCCACCTCAAAACTATTGTGGTCAACCTGATTATAAGAATAAGAAAGTGTGATGTTTTCAATATCGTAGGGTTGTGGTTTTTTATCACCCGTGCGTTCTTTTCTGACTCCTATAAAATTAACACTTTGGCGCTTTGTATATTCTACAGACTGATCTCGTATCTGGTCTTTCTCTGCAGCATCTGCCGTATTATCAATTCTGGTTTCCAGTTCAATATCCTGAAATTCAGGATCATAAAGCGGTGTAATCAATTCTTCACCTCTGGAATAATTAAACGGAAGTTGTATACCCCATTTTCTGGGCAACAACTGTCCCATATTTAGATTTGTTACCACATCATATTGCTGAACATCTTCAAGACTTCTTTCATTGGGACCTTGCTCTATGGAGCCAAAGCCAACAGTTGATCTCCCTCCTGTTGCACTCACAGTTGCAAAGTCGGCCAGATTTACATCCATGCTTGCAACAGCTGCCCAACCTCCTTGATTTTTTAATTCAGAAAGTCGAAGTTCATTAAACCATACTTCCCCACAAAGATTATTATCTGTATTGTTCTTCAGTCCTATCATGATGGTCCTTACTGCACCAAAACTCGGGTTTCCTTTAATCCCTATACGCATCTCATTTTCTGGGCCCGATGTTCCTCCTTCCAGTTCAGATTCATTAAAGAAAACAACTTCACTCAAATCAAAATTTTCTGGATTACCCAATACAAGGGTTTTTACTTCCTGCAATAAATTTAACGGGAGGTTTAATCTGTTTGCGGCAGGCCATATCTCTTCTGGTGTTGATGCTCCAAAATTTGTTGGATTGAGTGGAATTTCTATTTCATAAAAGTTTTGGTTTAAGTCGTTACCCATCCGAATGAATGCAACAAGATCTCCGTCATTTAATGGAGGCTGGTTTAACAATGACTCAGCGTGAATGAACATTTCAAGGTTTTTATATTGACGCATGTCAATATTATAGTTCTTGAAAACTGCCCGGCCATCCTCAGGTTCCAAATCACAAACCCTCAAAGCTAAGGATTGTTCATTTTGACGAACATTTGTATTATTATTAATCAGTTCTTCTCTCTCTATACCGGGAGGAAGTACATATGGAATGGGTTGTCTGCTTGCATTTTCTTCTATACTTACTGACTCAACTTCAAAAGTCGTATTGCTGTTTTCAGGAAGAATACCTGCGGGATTAAGGCTTTGTGTAAACCTTCTGTAATCTCCTCTCACCAAATCCAGAGTTCCAAACCTCAATGTGATATCTTCCTCAAAATCAGTAAGGAACATGCGCATAAAACGAATTGACCTAAAGTCTGTAATTCCATTGACGGCTCGTGTTGGAGAGCTGATTGGTACTTTAAACTGAACCCATCGTACTGCCTGGGTTTGATTGTTTTGAAGATTGACCTCAAGCTCTTTTACATCTGTAATAAAGGGGTTATTCTCAACATCCATCCCGGGATATAAATCTATTTCATACTCAAAATAACTGTTAACAGTATTCATGGTATTGTCCCGGTTGTAATCTTCAACATCAGGTAATGTTGTGGAACCACGATTTGTTTGTGTTACTTCAACCGGTGAATTCCCCTGGGTGCCATTGTAATTTTTATAACGTGTCACAATATCTCCTTCCGCCTGAAGGAAATATGTATAGTTATCTCCTGCCGGATCAGGCAAGCCTCCAAAATCCGGAAATAAAGCTGCTTCTTCTATGTCGTTTGCACCGTCAAGACCCAAATCCTGATTAGCGCGTTGTGCTCCATCTGTATCAAAGGCATAAACCAATGATTGATTTGTGGGGACTTTTCCATAAATCGTTGGGGTTGTACCTTCAGTACCTCCATCAGGAGGAAGCCCGTTTTCATATTGTTTTCTTCCTGTTTTAAGAATGTCTTCAGAGATGCTTCCCAGGTTAAACCTTAATTGACCGCCATTGTTTGAGGCATTTTCATCATAGATAAAAGGATCCATTACCCAGAACTGGATGTATTCAACATTTGACTTTTCAAAGTCTGTTGTTGTTAATGCCCTTGTAATACCTGCCCAACGTGAAGCCGGGTTGGGAAGTGTGTTGGTTCCTCCGGCTTCAGGGTTAAAGTTATAAGGACCCCTTTCTGATGGAAAGTAAGACAAGTCCAGTGAAAAAATGGCTTGTGTTTGCCCCTGAACAATATCTGTATCAGGGAAAATTTCATTGATAAACAACCTTCTGGTTGCATAGCTGGACAAATCATCGTTTGTGATACCGTCAGGTCTCTGTGAACTGTAAAAAACCGGGTCAATGGTATACCAGGCTAACCTGGCCCTGTTATAATTATATGCCGGATTGTTGTTTTCAATATCCCCTCCAAAATCTACAGGAGTACTGGCGAGTGCCCAGGAAAGAGGTGCCTTTATGTCCAGCAATGTTTGTGATCCTTCAAAATCATCAACATATACAGTTGTTTTACCTTCGAAATCGGCAACTTTTGGTGAACCGGGAATGAGGTATGCAAATTCTCCCCTTAGTGAAAGGTTGGATTCAACATCAGTATCAATGTTTGGCAACTTATTAACCAAGCGGGTTAGAAAAGGAACCTGAGTTGAATAATTTGCATTAAAACCTAAAATCGTGTTATTGATGGGCTCTGAAGCTAAGTTGGTTTTTGGGGTCAAGGGCCGCTCATTCAAATTTAAATAAGTGGCTCCAATCAAAAAGTTTTCATTGAACTGGTGTTCCACATTCAGGCCGGTAAAACGCTTTGTTTGCTGACCAAAAACAGCATTGTTTTCTGTGGTAATTTGAATGGGGGTGTTTGAATTGAGAAGTGCCTGATCTAAAATCTGAACCCTTCCCAGTTGGTAATTGACGGTATAATCCACTCCTTCTGACAGTACCCTTCCTCCGGCGGTAACTGTAACTGAACCTTGCGGAATATTAAATGCTCCAATTGAAATTCCATCTGCCCCTGAAGATTTATAGCTTCCCTTTAATTGAAACTTGTTTTTATCACTATCTTCTTGTTCTGCTACAACCTTTGTGGTGCGATAGAGTGAGCGGAAGACATATTTGTTTTGATTGGCGTTATATGTAGCAGGCACATCATAATTTTCGGAACTTCCGGGAGATCTCAATTCATCAAATAAATGTTCCCCAAATGGCTCTACTGTTGTGAATATAACACGCCCATTTTGAGCATCTATCGTGATTCCGGGAAGAAAATCAAAAAAACCATCCCCTCCTTGTTGGGGGTCATTTGTATAATTTAACCGGTCAAGGTTAAATACCCTCAATAAGGTTGTTTGATCGACGTCTTCAGGCAACGGTGTTGCCGGAAACTCAGCAGAGCCCGCTGCAGGTGTAATGTAATTGAGCGGTGATGGGTCTGTATATAATATATTTAACCTGAAATCCTCTTGCTCAAGCTGGAAAGCATCAAGATTGTATATGTTTTTCATCATCAAATCCCAAATGGGCTGATTGACGTTTACAATATTGCTTTTCAGCATTTTTACAACAAGGTTTTGCCCTTCTCCGGGTTGTGGTGCATTTGGATCGGGAATTGGATTTGGATCAGGTCCTGTAGGGTTACCGGTATTTGCTTCAACTCCACCATTAGATAATTCCCCCACTTGATATACCCTTCCGTTAACGGTATACTGAAAAGCAACTGCCAGGACCTCGTCATTATTGAGACGCTGGTTTAGTGAAATATAACCCAGCTGGGTGTTGAGTGAGTATTCATTTGGCATAAGCATCCGCGCATTTTCCAGCTTGGCATAATCTTTCCCTTCACTCACTTGAACTCCTCCAAAACCGGATTGTATCGTAGATATATTTCGGATATTGGAATTTAGAATTGATTGTTCATTGCCTTCAATCCCAATAGGGTTGAAATCATTATTCCTGTTGTCAGGATAGGAGTTTGGCGGCCTGTTAATAAATCCTCCCGGAGGAAAATCCAAACCAATATTTGATGGGTTTGCTTCACCAATATCTTGTAAGGCTACAATGTTTCTAACGTTTTCTGTATTGTTAGTAAGATTGGTTACCCAAACCTCAACTCTGGTAATCTGAACATTTGAGTTTATAAACGGGTATTGCTCGAGTGCTTTGTCATAATTTTCCCTGAAATAGTGTGCCAGGAAAAAGTGCCTGTTTTCATCATATTCCAGAGCAAAAACATCAAAATCATTTATTGTTCCCCCTCCCTGAGCCACCACGCTTCTCGATTCAGATTTTTGTTCTGAAAACACACCGGTTACCCTGGTTTTTCCAAACTGCAATTCGGTTTTTACCCCAAAAAGGCTTTGGGCACCCTGAATAAGTGAGCTATTCAAGGGCATACTAACGTTACCTACTTCAATTTTTTGAATAATATCATCTTCTGTGGGAGTATATTCCAGTTTTATCTGGTTTTGAAAATCAAAAGTAGATTCGGTATCATAATTTGCTGTTATCTGAAGCCTTTCACCCACTTTACCCAGAAGGCTTAGACTAATGCGCTGGTTGAAATCAAAGGTGAGGTTGCTTCGGTTTCGGGGAGAAAAAGAAGGGTTATCTTGTTTTGTGTATAACAACCCGAGGTCCATTTCAACAGATCCCTGGGGTATAACTTCAATTACATTCCCCCCAAAGATGGATTCAAAAAAGTTTGAGTTTACATAAAAACTGGGTAAAAGGTTCTTTTGTTCTTCTTCTGCCCCTTCTTTTCTTCCGTCTGCTGCATCTATTTTTTTCTTAAAATAGGCTTTCATTTCTTCCTGAAAAATCAAATCCTGGTATTCCTGAGGAGTGAGCACCAAAGGATATGAAATGGCAAAACTCCCTAACATCTGGTTGTAAATATACATTTCAGATACAGGGTCATAAATATATAAATCGCTGATGCTAGGAGGATCGGGCAAATTCATTTGGCCCATTGAAAATCCGGTTTTGGTAGTATCTTGTTCTGTTTCGGGGGTTTGCTCAGGATCTGTATCTTGTCCCTGCACAGAAGTATTCAATAAAAACAAACTGAAAATTAAAACTATGTAATTAACCCGAAATTTTCTGTTAGAATATTTATTTGTGCCCAATTTTTACAAATTTTTTAAAGCTAATTTAATAATTGTTTCCACTGTAGCATCCGGATTTTCCCTGCATATTCTATCACAAACTTTTTCAGCCTGCTTTCTTAAAAACCCCAATGTTTCCAAAGCAGATAACGCTTCGTCCTTATTTGTATTGCTTGAAATGCTTGAAACATCTTCTATAGCATATACTTTTAAAACCTTATCTTTAATATCAAGAATCACTCTTTGGGCTGTTTTGGCACCAATCCCTTTAACAGACTGAATGGTTGCCACATCCCCATGTGCAATTGCTTCTTTAATTTTATTTGGCGCAACAGAGGACAGCATTGTCCTTGCCGTGCTTGCTCCCACACCCGATACAGATATCAGTAACCTGAATATTTCACGCTCAAATTGTTCCACAAAACCAAAGAGGGTGTGTGAATCTTCTTTGACTAAAAGATGGGTAAACAATTTTACATTTTCACTTTCAGGAAGTAAAGAAAATGTGTGCAATGAAATATGAACTTCATATCCCACACCGTTGCAATCAATCACAACACTTGTGGGTGTTTTTTCAACCAATCTGCCCTGAATATGGGTTATCATTTGTTAACTTAGTGTTAAACGTCAAATATAGTATTTTTATTATCATTCCATTTTTAAAGACACTAAATCTTTTCAATAAAATCTACCTTTTGCGACGTTTTGCTTTTTGATTCTTTTCCCTTTTTTCTTTTTGTTGTGCATCGATGATGGCAATAGCAGCCATATTTACTATTTCTTCAACACTTGCCCCTAATTGCAAAATGTGAACAGGCTTTTTCATTCCCAGCATTATGGGTCCGATGGAGTCTGCATTGTTAAGCTCTTTTAAGAGCTTATAATTGCTGTTTGCAGAATCCAAACTTGGGAATATCAATGCATTCACCTTTTTTCCTGCCAACTTTGAAAACGGAAAGTTTTTTTGATGCATTTCCATGTTGAGCGCAAAGTCCATTTGCACTTCACCGTCAACAATCAAATCTGGTGCAGTTCTGTGAAGCAATGCCACGGCTTCTTTTACTTTTCTTGCCCTGTCGTGTTTGGATGAACCGAAATTGGTGTAGGAAACCATCGCCATTACCGGGGTCATCCCAAACATTTTCATGGTGAAAGCTGTCATCTGGGCAATTTTAGCCAGTTCTTTTGCTGTAGGGTCAATATTTACTGAAGTATCTGATAGGAATATAGGTCCACGTTTTGTTACCATTAAATTTGTGGCAGCTACTTTATCAACACCTTCAATCTTCCCGATTACTTCAAGCATGGGCCTCAACACAGAGGGATAAGATCGTGAGTAGCCTGTTATCAATGCATCTGCATCACCTAAATTCACCATCATTGCCGCAAAATAATTGCGCTCCCGCATCCACTTTTGAGCATCGTGTAAGGTTACACCGTTTCTCCTTCTGGCCTCCCAGTATTTCTGAGCATACATGTTTCTTCTACCTTCCTCTTCGTCTGCCTTTGGGTCTATGATTTCGATTTCATCGTCAAAATCAATTTCTTTCATTAACTCAAGAATAACCTCTTTTCTACCCAACAAAATAGGAGTTCCAATTTTTTCATCATGTAAGATCTGGGCTGCTTTTAAAACATCCAGATGATCGGCTTCTGCAAAAACCACACGTTTTGGATCTGTCTTAGCACGGTTAATAAGAAGCCTTACAATTTTATTATCAGCACCCATGCGTTCATACAGTTCGTCTTCATATTTTTGCCAGTCTGTAATGGGCTCTTTTGCAACACCGCTTTCCATAGCTGCTCTTGCAACTGCCGGTGGAACTTTTGCAATCAATCGCGGGTCAAATGGTTTAGGGATGATGTAATCACGTCCAAAATTTAATTTGGTTTCACCATAAGCAATGTTCACTTGTTCGGGAACGGCTTCTTTTGCCAGTTCAGAAAGAGCCAGCACAGCTGCTTTTTTCATCTCTTCATTGATTTTTGTAGCTCTTACATCAAGCGCGCCCCTAAAGATATATGGAAAACCTAGCACATTATTCACTTGGTTGGGATGGTCTGACCTTCCTGTAGCCATAATAATATCCTCCCGTGTCTTAATTGCCAGATCATATTCAATCTCTGGATTGGGATTTGCCATGGCAAAAACGATGGGGTTTTTGTTCATCGACTTCAGCATTGCAGGTGTTACTATGTCCTGAATTGAAAGCCCCACAAACACATCGGCTTTTTTCATTGCCTCTTCTAGCGTGTCTATTTTTCTCGCAGTGGCAAATTCTTGCTTTTCTTCCGAAAGATTTGACCTGTCTTTTCTTATAACCCCCTTGCTGTCGAGCATTACAATGTTTTCAGGTTTTGCGCCAAATGCTTTATACAGTCGTGTGCACGAAATGGCTGCCGCACCGGCACCACTAATTACAATCTTAACCTTATGTATTTTTTTATGTGCAAGTTCCAGAGCATTAATCAAAGCAGCGGCAGAAATGATTGCTGTGCCGTGCTGGTCATCGTGCATTACGGGAATATCAAGTTCTGCCTTTAAGCGACGCTCTATTTCAAAAGCTTCAGGAGCTTTGATATCTTCGAGGTTAATGCCTCCAAATGTGGGGGATATGTTTTTAACGGTTTCAATAAAGGACTCAATGTCTTCTGTGTCCACTTCAATATCAAACACATCAATATCGGCAAATATTTTAAAAAGGAGTCCTTTTCCTTCCATTACCGGTTTTGATGCTTCGGGGCCAATGTTCCCAAGGCCGAGCACTGCTGTCCCGTTTGAGATGACTGCAACGAGGTTTCCTTTGGTTGTATATTTATAGACGTTGTTTTTGTCTTTTGCAATTTCCAAACAAGGCTCTGCTACCCCGGGAGAGTATGCCAATGACAAATCTCTTTGCGAGGCATATTTTTTCGTGGGAACTACCTGGATTTTACCCGGTTTGGGTTTTGCGTGATACACTAATGCTTCCCTTCTTCTGCTTTCTTTGCTCATCGGTTAGTTGTTTGTGTGACTAACAAAGGTAAGAGTATCCGTGAAATTTAGAAAGTTAAATTGTTAATCTTTCAGGAAACGAATGTTACGTTTTAAACCTTCAAATTTTGTTCGTTTTACAGCAGATTTTTGGAATATATCCTGAAAGACTTCCTGTGTGATTTCTTCCCAGTCCTTTTTGGACATGGTGAGCAATTCGGGTTTGGGATTGAATAATGGTTCACTATGTGGCTTTGAAAAACGGTTCCAGGGGCATACATCCTGACAGATATCACAGCCAAACATCCACTCTTCAAATTGATTTTTTACATTATTGGGAATTTCGTTTTTCAACTCGATGGTAAAATAAGAGATGCATTTACTGCCATCCACCACATAAGGTTCCACAATGGCATTTGTGGGGCAGGCATCGATACAGGCGGTACAGCTTCCACAGTGATCTGTGACCGGGTGGTCATATTCAAGTTCCAAATCTAGAATCAATTCGGCTATAAAATAAAAAGACCCTGTTTGTTTTGTCAATAAATTGCTGTGCTTACCCATCCATCCCAGTCCGCTTTTTGCTGCCCAGGCTTTGTCCAGTACCGGTGCTGAATCTACAAAAACACGCCCGTGAACCTCACCAATTTCTTCCTGAATAAAATGCATCAAGTCCTTCAGCTTGTCTTTGATTACGAAATGGTAATCTGTGCCGTAGGCATATTTTGAGATTTTATAGGTGTCTTCGCGTTGGGTTTTTTCCGGAAAATAGTTGAATAAAAGTGAGACAACACTTTTTGAACCCGGCACTAATAAAGTGGGGTCAAGACGTTTGTCAAAATGATTCTCCATATACTGCATCTCACCGTGCATATTTTTTTTGAGCCATTTTTCCAACCTTGGGGCTTCTTCTTCAAGAAATTCTGCTTTGCTTATACCACAGGAAAGAAAGCCAAGGCGCTTGGCTTCAGATTTAATGAGATGAGTGTATGTTGATCGTAATTGCATTAAAAGAATACTAATTGGAAAAAGTTAGACTTTTCTAGCCTTCCCCGCCAAAGACGTGAGGCTTGGATGGGGACTAAAACAATCCCCCTTGTGTGGGACCTTTGATTCTTCCCAGGTGTTTGTATGCCATTTCAGTAACTTCCCTGCCGCGTGGTGTACGCATGATAAAACCCTGCTGGATAAGAAAGGGCTCATAAACTTCTTCAATGGTTTCTGCGCTTTCACTCACTGCTGTAGCCAGGGTGGTAATTCCCACAGGACCGCCTTTAAATTTATCGATAATAGTGGTGAGTATTTTATTATCCATTTCATCCAGGCCATGAGCATCAACGTGAAGGGCTTCGAGGGCAAACTTGGCAATCTTAATGTCAATTTTTCCGTCGCCTTTAATCTGTGCGAAATCACGCACTCGCCTTAAAAGTGCATTGGCTATACGTGGTGTTCCGCGGCTGCGCCCTGCGATTTCTATGGCAGCTTCCATACCGATTTTAACTTTTAAAATATCAGCACTTCGCTGCACAATGGTTGTGAGGAATTCTGTGTTGTAATATTGCAACCGTGATGCAATTCCAAAACGGGCGCGCATGGGTGCTGTCAACAGACCGGAACGCGTTGTTGCACCAATGAGGGTAAAAGGATTTAAATTGATTTGAACCGTTCGTGCATTGGGACCGGTTTCAATCATAATATCAATTTTGTAATCTTCCATGGCAGAGTAAAGGTATTCTTCAACAATGGGACTCAAACGGTGTATTTCGTCAATAAAAAGGACATCGCGTTCTTCGAGATTGGTAAGCAGACCTGCCAGATCACCGGGTTTATCCAAAACAGGTCCTGAAGTAACTTTTATACCGGCATCCAGTTCATTTGCCAGAATATGTGCAAGCGTCGTTTTTCCCAATCCCGGAGGGCCGTGAAATAACGTGTGGTCAAGTGCTTCATCCCGAAGGTTTGCGGCCTGAACAAATACCTTTAAGTTTTCGATTACCTGATCCTGACCGGTAAAATCTTCAAAGGTCAGGGGCCTCAACTTTCGTTCTACATCGAGCTCTTCAGAGGAAAAATTTTGTTTTGAGGGATCCAGGTTTTCATTCATAAAAACAAAGATAAGGAAATTGTCGTGAGATTTTTAAACAAAAAAACCACGTCTCCCCAAACGTGGTTTTTGACTAATTGATTGAAATAAGATAATAAACTATTTCCGGTGTAAATATAGCATCTCTTCAAATAAAAAAAGAGTAGTTAAGTCACATATAACAATTGTATAACCTCTTCAAAATGTTGTGGTAACAAAAAACCCTTTATTAAGATAAAGGGTTTTTGTTTATGTGTCTTTTGATTTTTTTTAGTGGTTCATTTCTTCTTCATTATCCTGAACGGGTACGGTTTGAGGTATAAAATCCTGTCCCGGGATTACGTAATCATCACCCTCTTTGTTAAGCTTGCTGTAGTCATAAGACCATCTGTACACATGCGGAATTGCTCCCGGCCAGTTTCCGTGTAAATGTTCTACCGGAGTAGTCCATTCAAGGGTATTTGATTTCCATGGGTTTTGTGTGGCTTTTTTTCCGAAGAATATAGAAGATATAAAATTGTATAAGAAAACCAACTGAACGGCTGCAGTTATGATTGCAAATACAGTGATTACGACGTTGATGTTTGCCAAGTCATCAAAGTAAGGAAATGCCGTGTTGGTATAATACCTCCTTGGCAGACCTGCCATTCCTATAAAGTGCATGGGGAAAAAGATTCCGTATGCTCCAATGACCGTTACCCAGAAGTGAATGTAGCCCAGATTTTTATTCATCATTCTTCCAAACATTTTCGGAAACCAGTGATACACCCCTGCAAACAAACCATAGAGTGCTGAAATACCCATTACCAGGTGGAAGTGGGCGACAACGAAGTATGTATCGTGCACATTAATATCCAGGGCACTGTCTCCAAGGATAATTCCCGTGAGTCCTCCTGAGATAAATGTAGATACCAATCCTATTGAAAAGAGCATGGCAGGGTTGAGTTGTAAATTCCCTTTCCAGAGCGTGGTTATATAGTTAAATGCTTTTACCGCAGAAGGAATTGCAATTAAAAGTGTTGTAAAGGTAAACACAGACCCCAGGAAGGGGTTCATCCCTGATACAAACATATGGTGTCCCCAAACAATGGTTGACAAAAATGCAATTGCAAGGATGGAAGCTACCATCGCACGGTATCCAAAGATGGGTTTTCGTGCGTTTGTAGCGATTATTTCTGAAGTAATCCCCAGAGCAGGCAAGAGTACAATATATACTTCAGGGTGGCCCAGGAACCAGAATAAGTGTTCAAAAAGTACAGGCGAACCTCCCTGATTGTGCAATACTTCACCGGCAATATAAATATCTGAAAGGAAGAAAGAGGTTCCAAAGCTTCTGTCCATAATAAGCATTAAAGCTGCAGAGAAAAGTACCGGAAACGAAACCACACCGATAATTGCCGTAACAAAGAATGCCCATATTGTAAGTGGCAAGCGTGTCATTGACATCCCTTTAGTTCTCAGGTTGATTACCGTAACAATGTAATTCAACGACCCTAATAGTGAGGAAGCAATGAATATTGCCATAGACACCAACCAAAGTGTCATCCCTGCTCCAGAACCTGGCATTGCTTGTGGCAATGCACTGAGAGGAGGATAAATTGTCCATCCTGCAGCGGCCGGTCCGGCTTCTACAAACAATGACATAATCATGATGATACTGGAAAGGAAAAACAACCAGTAAGAAATCATATTCAAAAATCCTGATGCCATATCCCTTGCTCCTATCTGAAGCGGGATCAGCAGGTTACTGAAGGTTCCACTCAAGCCGGCTGTCAATACAAAAAATACCATGATGGTACCGTGAATGGTTACCAGCGCCAGGTAAACGTTTGGATCCATAATACCTTCGGCTCCCCATTTTCCAAGGAAGATTTCATATACTGTAAATTGTTTGTCTGGCCATGCTAATTGCAACCTGAATAAGATAGACATAGCAATCCCTATTATACCCATAAACAAACCTGTAATGAGGTATTGCTTAGAGATCATTTTATGATCCTGACTAAATATATATTTAGTTATAAATGTCTCTTTGTGATGATGATGTCCGTGATCGTCGTGATGATCAGTGTGATGAATGTTTGCTTCTGTTGACATATCTTATAATCTTAATCTTATTATTAGGGATTCAGGGTTTCGGCAAAAGTTGTTTGTTCTGCCATCCAGGCATCAAATTCTTCTTGAGTTTCCACAACAATCTTCATTTGCATATTGTAGTGAGATGCACCACAAATTTTATTACACAATAAAAGGTAATCAAACTCATAGGTTTCAAGGAGTTCTTCTCCTTTTGCTGCAAGGTCTACATTTTTTGCATTTCTTATTTCATTAATGTTTGCTACTTTGTTAACGATGTCCTCCTTTTTTCGCATTTCTGCGGTTGTTATAGTAGGTGTATACGCAAACTGGGTAATCATTCCGGGGACGGTGTTCATTTGTGCCCTGAAATGAGGCATATATGCAGAGTGCAATACATCCTGAGAACGCATTTTAAACAATACTTTTCTTCCAACCGGAAGGTGAAGTTCCCTTGTCACCACATCATCTGCGGCATCAGGATCTGAAGCGTCAATACCCACTGTATTAATACCTTCAATAAACCTTACGTTTGCTTCTCCCAATATATTATCATCACCGGCATAGCGTGCTTCCCAGGTGAATTGTTTTGCATATAGTTCAATAATTAGCGGATCATCATCTTCATTTACATTCATGATATCTGTCCAGGTAAACAATCCATAAATGATTAAAGCTGCCAAAACGATAACGGGAATAATGGTCCACACAAACTCGAGTTTATCATTGTCTGCAAAGAAAACTGCTCTTTGCCCTTTTCTTCCGTGATATTTAAATGCAAAATAGTGTAAAAGAAATTGTGTAATGACCAGTACAAACATGATAATCGCCATAGAAATAAGCATCAACTGGTCGATGTCTTTTCCGTGTTCTGATGCGGCTTCGGGTAATAACACACTACTCCATGTCCAGAATCCATAAATCAGGAAAACATAAAAAAACACCATGAACCAAAGCATCAACTTGCCGTTGACACGGTTGTCTTTATCATTTGCTATTTGTGAGTCATCACCAGCTTTGACTTTTGACAACTGAAATATTTTGTTCATTTGCCAGATCGCTACAGCAAAAAGTACTAAAACGGCTAAAACTAAAAATCCTGTCATTTTTATTCGGGTTCTTTACGATACTTAATTAATAATGAAAATGTTTACTTTCTTCCAAAAACGGACTTCCTTTTGCCAATAATGGTGCTTTTGCCAGGGTGCTAAACACAACAAAAACAAAGAGTCCGAAGAAGAAGAGCAAGGCTCCTATTTCAGGCAAACCGAAATACCACGAGTGACCCACTGTGGCCGGCATTACCATAACGAATACATCAATATAATGACCTGCCAAGATGAACACCCCGGTACAAATTACCAACCAGCTCACTCTCTTGAAATCGCTGTTCATCAAAAGTAATAACGGGAATACAAAATTCAAGACCACCATTCCAAAGAATAAAAGGTTGTAATCTTCTATCCGAGTAACGAAGTATGTAACTTCTTCCGGGATGTTTGCATACCAGATTAACATAAACTGTGAAAACCAGAGGTATGTCCAGAAAATGCTGAATCCAAACATGAATTTTGCAAGATCGTGAATATGACTATTATTTACATATTCCAGGTATCCTTGCGACTTTAGGTAAACCGTTACCATTGCGATTACTGTTATTGCAGAAACAATCATTCCAGCAAAAACATACCAACCAAACAGTGTACTGAACCAGTGTGGGTCAAAGCCCATAATCCAGTCCCAGGACATCATAGATTCAGTTACTATAAAGAAAACAAGGAATCCGGCAGAAAGCTTGAAGTTTTTCTTAAACCAGTGAAGTCCTCCCTCTTCATCTTGTCTTAACAGGTATTTTCTCGACAACATTCTGTATAAGTTCCAACCCACGAGGTATATTGCAGCCCTAATTAAGAAAGAAGTTTCATTTAGCCAGGCAGATTTTCCGGCAACAAGTGCATCATATTTATCACTTGTAGGGTCAAAGAGTTCTGCATTCATCCAATGGAAAATATGATTTACATGTAAAGCAGAAAGTACTAAAAGTAAAAACATGATTACAGAGCCGGGCAACAAATAGCCGGTAATACCTTCCATAACCCTGAACAGAACGGGTGACCATCCTGCCTGTGAAACATGTTGAATGGCATAAAAGGCCAAGGCTCCCAGAGCTATCATAAAGAAGAAAAATGCAGAGACATATAAAGCAGCCCACGGCCTGTTTTGAAGCTGGTGGTATACATGGTATACGTGCTCTTCATCGTTATGAACTTCTTCAGCGGAAACACCGTGACCGGAATGCATCTCTTGTTGAGCAAGCATTTCTCTTACTTCATCCTTAGAGCCCGGTGCGTTAAGAAAACCGACAATCATGCCCAGGGCCCCAACAACCATAAATATGATTGCAAAAAGTTTTAGTTTATTAGGTAGCGTATACATATCTTTAACTATCTCTATATTCTTACGTTAGTCTTCAATTGTTTCTGAAGGTGTTTGGTCTTCAGTGGGTTCTTCCATTTCAGTTTCTTCTTCATTTTCAAATTCAGGAGCTTCAGCTTCTTCTGAAAATGAATATTTTAAAGGCCTTCCTTCCAGTTCTGCTTTCAAATTTTCAACATGCATTGTTATTTGCCAGCGTTCTTCTTCATTTGTCTGGGCGGTATAAGAGCCCATTGCGTTCAATCCATACATTTGAACATGGTAAATACTTCCTTCTGTTATATTTCTTCCGGGATCAGCATAAGACGGTATCCCGAGGAATTTTTCACGTTGTGCAAGGATACCTTGTCCGTCTCCTTTATCGCCGTGACAAACAGCACAAAAATATCCATATAGTTCTTTTCCTTTAGCAAGGTTTTCTTCAGTTGCCGGTATAGGATTTTTAAGTTCTGCAGTTGCCAGTGCCTTTCCTTCGGGGGTGTCTTCATAATCATAAGGTGCGAAGCCTCTGGGTATGGAGCCTTCTGCAGGTATTTTTGCAGATTGATTGTTCAGAAATATTTCTCCTTCGCTGTATGCTTCATAACCAACAGATTCATACATATTGGGCATGAACTGATAATTGGGCGATTTATCATCAGCACAAGAGACCAAGCTTATGGTTATACAAAAAACGAATATATATGTTATGTTTTTCATTCTTCTAGTCTTGTTTGTCAATTAAATTAACTTCTACCGCGCCGGTGTTTTGCAAAAACTCAGAGAGTTTTTCAACACTGTGGTTTTCAACATCAATTTCCATAAGAAAGTGATCATCGGTTGTTCTTACATCAGGGTTTTCTGCTTTCTTAAAAGGCCATAATTTACTTCTCATATAGAACGTAATCACCATTAAGTGAGCAGCAAAAAACACGGTTAATTCAAACATAATAGGCACAAAGGCAGGCATATTTTGAATATAAGAAAAACTGGGTTTTCCTCCAATATCCTGTGGCCAATCTTCAATCATAATATAGTTCATCATAACGATTGAGATAGCAAGTCCAACAATACCATACATAAAGGATGTTATGGCAAGTCGTGTGGGTGCCAGTCCCATGGCTTTATCCAATCCGTGTACTGGAAATGGAGTATATACTTCGCCTATATGATAGTGCGCTTTGCGTACATCTTTAACGGCTTGCATCAGCACGTCGTCATCTGTATAAATAGCGTGAATAACTTTTGATGCCATGGCTATTCTTGGTTTTTATTTTTAGTATTATCTTTTACTATAACAACTGAGTGATCTACATCATCTCCTTGTTCAGCTCTTAATTTTTTATAAACTGCTCCCGAAGACTTTAAAATTGATTTTACTTCTGCCTGAGCAATCACAGGGAAACTTCTTGCATATAGTAAAAACAACACAAAGAAGAACCCTAAGGTACCAATAAAGATTCCTATATCTACAAATGTGGGTGAAAACATGGTCCAGGAAGAGGGAAGATAATCTCTGTGAAGCGAGGTCACGATAATTACAAAACGCTCAAACCACATCCCTATGTTTACTACAATTGAAATAATAAATGAGAACATGATACTGGTACGCAATTTTTTAAACCACATAAACTGTGGTGAAAATACATTACACGTCATCATCGCCCAATAAGCCCACCAGTATGGTCCGGTTGCTCTGTTAAGGAATGCATATTGTTCATATTCAACCCCAGAATACCACGCAATAAACAACTCTGTAATATATGCAACCCCCACGATAGAACCTGTAATCATGATAACGATGTTCATCAGTTCTATGTGCTGGATGGTAATATAGTCTTCTAAATTTGACACTTTTCTCATGATGATGAGCAAGGTGTTTACCATTGCAAAACCTGAGAATACCGCTCCTGCAACAAAGTATGGCGGGAAAATGGTGGTATGCCATCCCGGTATTACCGAAGTAGCAAAGTCAAAAGATACAATGGTGTGAACCGAAAGTACAAGCGGTGTTGCCAAACCGGCAAGAACCAAGGATACTTCTTCAAATCGCTGCCAGTCTTTTGCCCTTCCGCTCCAGCCAAATGAAAGAATGCTGTATATGCGTTTTGTGAATGGGGTAATAGCCCTGTCCCTGATCATTGCAAAATCAGGAAGCAAACCGGTCCACCAGAATACGAGCGATACAGATAAATATGTTGAAATCGCAAAAACGTCCCAAAGCAAAGGTGAGTTAAAGTTTACCCACAAAGATCCAAACTGGTTTGGAATGGGCACCACCCAATAAGCCAACCAAGGACGCCCCATGTGAATCAAGGGGAACAATCCGGCCTGCATTACAGAGAAAATTGTCATCGCTTCCGCGGAACGGTTAATCGCCATTCTCCACTTTTGACGGAAGAGTAATAAAACTGCTGAGATCAGGGTTCCGGCGTGACCGATACCTACCCACCAAACAAAGTTTGTAATATCCCAGGCCCAGCCCACAGTTTTGTTCAGACCCCAAACGCCAATACCGGTTGATATGGTATAAACGATACAGCCCACTCCCCAAAGGAACGCGACTAAGGCAATAGTAAACACTATCCACCAGGATTTATTTGCCCGACCCTCAACAGGTGCCGCTACATCAACTGTAACATCGTGATAGGTTTTCTCTCCTAAAACTAATGGCCTTCTTATAGGTGCTTCGTAATGAGACATTTATATATCAGTTTTTAGATGTTAGATTTTTAGATTTGTGAAAATACTGTTTCATTTCAGAACCATTTTCTAGTAAGTCAAATCTTAAATCGCTGTTATTTTTAATTAATTAATTTATCTGTTTTAAAACCTTAAATCTTTATACTTCTTCAGTATTTCTGACCTTTACCTGATACATCACATTGGGTTTTGTTCCCAAATATTCTATCAAGTGATATTTTCTTTTATCTTCTCTTTTGCTTACAATTTCTGCATCTTCATCATTAATATCACCAAACACCATTGCACCTTTATCACAAGCAGCTGAACAAGCTGTATGGAATTCTCCATCTTTAATCTGTCTTCCGTCACGCTTGGCGTCCAGAATTGTTTTTTGTGTTTTTTGTATACACAGAGAACATTTTTCCATCACACCACGCGAGCGCACTGTCACATCAGGATTGATTACCATTCTTCCCAAGTCATTGTTCATATGGTAATCAAATTCATCATTTTGACTGTACAGGAACCAGTTAAAACGACGCACTTTATAAGGGCAGTTGTTTGCACAATAACGGGTTCCCACGCAACGGTTGTAAGCCATTTGATTTTGGCCCTGACGTCCATGAGATGTTGCCGCAACAGGACAAACAGTTTCACACGGTGCGTGATTACAGTGCTGGCACATCACCGGCTGAAATGCAACCTGCGGATTGTCTGCAGCCGTTTCCAATTCTGCGAATTGAGAAAGTGATTCCCCTAAGCCTGAAATTGCATTTTTCTTATCAGCATCAGCTAAAATAGATTCTTCAGATGAGTAATACCTGTCAATACGCAACCAGTGCATATCCCTGCTTCTTCTTACCTCTGTCTTGCCCACAACCGGAACGTTGTTTTCAGCGTGGCAGGCAATAACGCAGGCACCACAACCGGTACATGCGTTTAAATCTATAGAGAGATTAAAGTGATGACCAATCGAACGGTCAAAGCTTTCCCACAGATCCACATCGGGTGAGTCTACAGGTGTATTGACGTGATTCAAAGAAACCTTTGGCATTGGGTTCCACTCAGTATAATCTACAGTGTTGAAAACCTCAAGCGTTGTTTCCCTGATGATATCCCTTCCCATCATGGTGTTGTGAAGCTGCACGCAGGCAAACTCGTGTTCACCACCCACTTTTTCAAGGGATATACGTTGTATATCTTTAAAGTTATCATACAGTGAGTATGCATTTACACCCACTTGCATTTCTTTTTGAATGTTGTGTGTTTTTCCGAAACCGAATGCAAGTCCTACAGTGCCTTTGGCCTGTCCCGGCTGAACAATTACCGGCACGTTTTCGAGCACGCCATTTGCGGTTTTGACATTCACATATTTACCGTTCAATGCTCCTGTAGCGACGAAGCTGTTTTCCAGACCTAAATCTTTAGCATCAGCTGCTGAGACGGTTAAATAGTTGTCCCAGGAAGTTCTTGTTATTGGATCGGGCATTTCCTGCAACCAAGGGTTGTTTGCATTTTGCCCGTCACCCATATTGGTTTTGGTATATAAAATCAAGTCAAATTGTCCTTCCTGAGACGCCGCAATTGAAGAGAGTGCTCCATTTGCACTACTATCTTCCATAGTGCCCGAAGCCATTTCAACTTCTGAATCCATTTCAGCATCGCTCTCAAACATCCCGTCATGCAGTACTTGATTCCACGATGTACCTGATAGTGCAGGTGACAAAGATTCTTTGATATACTCGTAATAGGTTGTGTCATTATCTGACCAGCGCAACAAACAATCCTGAAATTGGTTTGTATTGAATAAAGGTCTGATTGTGGGTTGTGTTAACGCAAACGTTCCTTTTTTCAATTGCGTGTCGCCCCATGATTCCAGGTAATGAGGAGTAGCTGCAACAAACTGAGCTTCAGAAGCCGTTGCGTCTTCACGCATGGCAAATGCAAGCCTGAATTCCAGATTTTTATAGGATTCGGCAAATTCAGCAGCATCCGGGAACGAGTATAAAGGATCCACACCCACGGTAATCAAACCACTAACAGCACCCGATTTTACACCCTGAATCACATTCATCACTTCCTGTGTTCTTCCCTGTCTGATGAGCCTTGGTTTTTCGATATCGATTACCTCACTTCCATAGCCTTCATTTAAGCTCAATGCTAATCTTTGAGCTTCTATATCCATCAATCCGCAGACAACCACCGCTTTGCTTCCGGCTCTTTCAAGTTGTCTTTTAGCAGCTGCAACTGCCTGTTGGGCAGCTTCAGGAAGATTTGAAGTCCCTCCTCCTGCAAGTGCTCTTAATACTTCCAGTTGCTGAGCAGGTGTGACAGGCACACGTTTGTCTGCATTAGCTCCTGAAAGCGACATGTTTGACTCAAACTGATAGTGTTTTGACATTTTCCCGTTTTTGGGAACACGGCCTTTTGCATAGCCAGCGTCATAACCTCCACCTTGCCAGTCTCCTAAAAAGTCAGCCCCTACAGAGACAATAACTTCTGCTTTTGAGAAATCATAATCTGCAAGACCCCTGACTCCATATTTCATTTGGAAAGCATCGAGTGCTTCAGATGAAGATACAGTATCATAGATGACGTGGTTTATATTGTTGTATTTTGAAGTAAATTCTTTTATCAGTTTTGTTGTTGAAGGGCTTGCAAATGTTTGGGTAAGAAGCACTACATTTTTTCCAGCAGCTGAAAGTTGACCCAATCTGGCGCCAACTTGTTCATCAAATTCTTCCCATGAAACACGTTCTCCATTTGCCAGAGGACCTTGCAACCTATTTTTATCATACAAGGAAAGTACAGAAGCTTGTATTCTTGCATTTGCTCCCCCTTTTACTGAGGCAAGGGCATTGTTTTCTATTTTGATGGGACGTCCTTCTCTGGTTTTTACCAGAATTGATGCAAAATCAAAACCATCAGCTATGGTGGTAGCATAGAAATTTGCAACACCGGGAACGATTTCGTCCGGTTGCACCACATATGGAATAGATTTAACAACAGGACCTTCACAAGCCGCCAGTGATGCTGCAGCAGTTGTAAAGCCTACATACTTTAAAAAGTCGCGACGAGTTGTAGAAGAAGAGGCTAACGTCTCTTTATCGCCCAAAAACTCGTCTGTCGGGATTTCCTGAACAAACTCGTTTTGTTTTAGCGTCTCAACAATCGAACTATTTTCGTTTAGTTCTTCAACACTTTTCCAGTATTTCTTGCTTGATGCCATATTTAGGATTGGTATTTAAATCTTTTATTTAATTTTAATAGTGGCATTTACCACATTCCAGACCACCCATTTGGGCAGCAGTCAATTTCTCAACTCCATATTTTTTGGAGAGTTCTGCATGTATCTTTTCATAGTATTCATTGCCCTGCAGATCAACATTTGTTTCACGGTGACAGTCAATACACCATCCCATAGTCAAGGGTGAATATTGATATAAAATCTCCATTTCTTCAACAGGACCGTGACAGGTTTGGCAAGCAATCCCGGCAACAGAAACGTGTTGTGAGTGATTGAAATAAGCCAAATCAGGAAGATTGTGAATTCTCACCCATTTAACGGGCTGCTCTTCTCCTGAATATGTTCTTTCTTCAGCATCCCATCCAACAGCATCATAGAGCTTGGCTATTTCTGCATCATAAAACTCTTTTGTGTATCCGTTTTCCAAGTCTTCATCACCATTATATTCATAAATATTTTCGTGACAACTCATACATACGTTGAGTGAAGGGATTCCTGAGTGTTTGCTCTTTCTGGCAGATGAGTGACAAAAATTACAATCTATTTGATTGTCACCTGCGTGTATTTTGTGTGAGAAATGAATGGGTTGCACCGGGGCATACCCTTGATCAACACCAACTTGCATAAAGAATCCATATGCATAATATGCACCCACAAGCATCAAGAAAACCACAGACACCAGCACTAAAAACTGGTTCTGAATGAAGGCTTTCCAAATGGGGGTTCCTTTTACTTTCTCAGGATACACTACATTGTTTGCTTCTGCGATTCTTTTGAGCACATTGTTTACTAAAAACAACATTACTACCAGCATCACCATTACGAGGGTAAGCACAACGAGTATCAGAGTATTTGAGATACCGCTGTCAGATCCGGTACCGCCGGTTGCACCTGCTTCTGTAGCAGCTACAGTAGGCTCAGCCTTTGGCTGGCTGGTGTATGCCAGAATGTTATCAATATCTGTATCTGAAAGCTGCGGAAACGCTTGCATGACTGAGCGGTTATACTCTTCATAGATAGCAATCGCCTGCGGGTCACCGGCAGCAATCATGGCCTGGCTGTTTTTTATCCAGCTGTAAAGCCATTCTTTTTCATACTTTTCTGCAACATTTCTCAATGCAGGCCCAATTCCTTTTCTGTCCAGTTGGTGACAGGCAGCACAGTTTGTATTGAACAATTGCCTTCCCACTGTGGGGTCTCCCCCCAAGTCCTGAGCCGGGGTTTCGGTTACCGTTTCTTCAGTAGCAGCTTCTTCCGGGGTTTCGTCTTGAGCGTAAATAGAATTTGTAAATGTAAACAGCAGTGCTGTTATTACAATGGAAGATAATTTAAACAATAGATTTGGGTATTTCACCTTTTTCATACTTTGTAGTGTATTATCGTGTAAAATCTGGAAGGATTTTTGCTTATATGCTCAAAAAAAAAGAGTTAAGCATTCCTCCCTCAAAACAACTGGACAAAAGTAACATTTTAAGTCCATTTTAGGAATTGAAACTAAACGTTAACTAATAATTTATATCAATTCTAAATAATATTTTAATATCAATTTAAGTTATTAAACCCTAGCTTTGCATTGTAAATTGAACAACACCCATTTTAAAATGAAGAAAACCAATATAATCTCTGTTTTTTTGTTACTTTTTCTGGCGCACATTTGTGTAGCACAGCAGGGTCAAGTAAATATCTATGAAGATCAAAAATTAACCGAATTGCTAACGTTGAAAAGCAATCTCGCCAAAGAAAACAAACTTAGTGACGGGTACACCATACAGCTGTATTACGGTGAACTGAAAGAAGCCAATACAATCATAAGAGATTACCAGAGAACACGTTCAATATGGCCGGCAACCATTCAATATGAAACCCCTAATTATAAAGTGTGGGTGGGTAATTATACCACCAGATTGGAAGCTGACAGGGCCTTAATGGAAATTAAACGTACATTTCCAAACGCATTTGTTTTCAAACCTGATAGAAAAAATTAAGTTTTGAAATGCTTTTTATCCACTTGCCATGTTCATTTTGAGGGGTAACGATCTTCCCACCTGACTACCGTCATTGTTTTGCTGAAACATGTTTTTCATGCGATTGTAATCCAAAAAGTAACTTATTCTTATCGAAAAGCTGTTAAGCTGCGGACTGTCAAATAAATCAGTAAAATTTTCTGAATATGGAAGTCCGGATTGATTTATAAAACTATCAATGGCATTTCTGTAAAGAAACGTTACCTGGCTCCCGGGTGCAAACCACCAGCTGTAACGCAAATCGACATTCCAGGCGTTGAAGGTAGTGTCATGGACATTAGAATAATCTGTATTATGAGCCAATCCACCATTATCTTCAAGGGTATAGAATTTACGATAAGCCACCTCAGAATAATAATGCCTGAAAGACAAGTCTAAAGCCATTTTATTGTTAAAAATATATTGTGACTCAATGGAGTTTACAATTGTATTTCTGCCACGCTGTCCAAAAATAATATCATTGTCCCGGATATTGACAAAGCCTTCCTCAAGGAAAGACTTGTTTATAGAGGACCGCGCAGCCATTTTCCACTTGTCTGAAAACCGAAACCTAGGTGACACCTGAATAAAGAAAGACTCCCTGTCTTTTTGGTCATAACTGACCCAATCCAGGTTTACATCGAGGGCAAATCTTTTCCGGTAGTCTGTTGAAATCCATACCCAAGGGTTATAATAAGCAGGAACTTTCACATGCCTTCCTTCAATCCTGGGTTCATAAATGTCATTTACGCCAAAAGGGGTTGATTCAAAACCTCCTCCAAAGCCAAAAAAGTCTTTGGTTGTAAAATTTGAATTAAAATTGAAACTATACCTGTGGTATAAATCGGGTTCCAGCCTTCTGTCATAATTGAGATTGAAATTTAAATTCATGGAGTTTAAAAAGCCGACAGGCTGCAAAAGCCTGTAACCGTAATACCCATAGTAGTTTATAAAATTCGTATTTGCTGAAAAACCCAGATCGTTGATATCATAATCTTTAGTCCTGAAAAATACTGCTGCTGTTGTTCTGTGTTTACCACTAATATTGGATATCTGTGCCTGACCCTCCATACCAAATTTTGTAGATTCGCTAACCACCCAGCTCCCCTTAGCACCGGCATTGTAGCGGTAGGTATTTTTTTTGTTAGTCAAAGACAAAAGCAATGCAGATGCATTGGCATCTGTAAATCCTCCATCCCGCAATACATTGGTATTTACAAAGGAAAGGGACGAATTTTCCCCAAAGCGCTGGTCCAATACCAGGATGTTATAATTAGTTAGCGGTTCCACTACTACTTTCCGTTGTTCCTGGGTTTCAGAATCCACTATAGCCGCTTCCGCTTTTTTTGTTATAGCATTGAAAAAGCCAATTCCCAGTCCTCCGGAAGTCCTGCCTGAAATTTTTGAGGCATTCAATAAATCAACCCTTGAGGGAAAGGAAACAATTTCTTCGTTTTCAGTAAGGGTAACACTCCCCGACGGTGCCCCACCAATCCTTCTTGAATAGAATAAATTTCCTTTTGAAAAAAGCTCTGTACCTTCCGTAAAAAAAGGCCTTTGTTCTGCATATTGCACTTCAAAAGCAGACAGGTTTAAAACGGTTTCATCAAATTTTGTCTGCCCAAAATCAGGTACTAAGACCATATCCAGAGTAAAAGCATCGTTGATGCCATATTTTAAATCAGCACCGCCGTTTACCACTGTTTCGGTTTCACCGTCAAAATTGTTGACATAGGCAGAAAGATAGGGCTGAAGCGAAAGCCTCAAAGGGGTTTCAATATTTTCAATCCCATGAATTTCACCGTCATAAATAGAAAAGCTTCCTTTTGTGTTGTCGATATGATTCCAGCTGTACCGCGTGCGTTCACGCCGGAATTCCCTTTCCATATTAAGCCCCCAGGTTTGAACATCCCTGCTTGGGAAACGCAGTTCAGAATAAGGGATAAATATTTCTGCTACCCAACCATTTTCATTAATATTAACAGCACTGTACCATACTGCATTCCAGGAAGAGTCTTCGTTGTCGTTGGTCATTTTTGCATCATATTGCACACCTGCTGCAGTAACGATAAACTGAAGGCTTTGCTGACGGTCATTGTAACCATTAAGTAAAATAAAGAAAAAGTCGTCATTACCTATTTGGTCTCTTTCGGTAAGTTCTTTTAAAATCTTGTTGGGGTCAGGATCATTCAAAGTGGCACCAAAATAAATCCCAAGATCATCATAAACAATTTTAACTTCGGTTTTAAGACTGTCGGGAATGGGTCTTCCGTTTACCGGAATGCGTTCCACAAAACCATCAGCAATGGGTGCATTTTTCCAGGCAGCATCGTCCAGGATTCCATCAATCTTTGGGGGTTCTGTGATTCTTAAAACATTAATTTTTTTTCTGGAAATACTGTCTTCAGTTTGAATCATGGTTTGCCCTGAAACAGAAAAGGCATAAAAAAAAATATACAGTAGAATGCTGGTCTTTGCTAAATATTTCATTAAAAGGTATTTCTAAAAAGGACGTGTTTCATTTTATAATGTTACACTTAGGTGTCAATAATTATTTCACTTATTGTACAACGCATTTTTAAAACGTTATTGCATAAAAAATGCTGATGAAATTCAACAGCATTTTTTATAAACCAAATTTTTTGTTTTACGTTATTTGAGTTTCTTCTTAACCTCCACTTCCTGGAATCCTTCAATGATGTCTCCTTCAACCAGGTCATTGTAGTTGGTAATTTGAATACCACAGTCATACCCTTTGGCAACTTCCTTGACATCGTCCTTAAATCTTTTCAGTGACGAAAGTGTGCCTGTATGGATTACCACGCCCTCACGAATTAATCTGATACCGGAGTTTCTGAGGATTTTTCCGCTGGTCACCATACATCCTGCAATGGTTCCCACTTTGGATATCTTAAAGGTTTCCCTTACTTCTGCAGTTCCGGTAATTTCTTCTTTCATTACAGGAGAAAGCATCCCTTCCATAGCATCTTTCAGGTCGTTAATGGCATCATAGATAATGGAGTATTGCCTGATATCTATTTCTTCTTTATCTGCAATTTGTCTCGCATTCCCCATGGGGCGAACATTAAACCCTATGATGATCGCATCAGAAGCTGAAGCGAGAAGAACATCGCTTTCTGTGATGGGCCCTACAGCTTTGTGAATGATGTTTATTTGTATTTCTTCTGACGAAAGTTTCTGGAAAGAATCTGTCAATGCCTCAACGGAACCATCAACATCAGCCTTGATAATGATGTTCAACTCCTTGAAATCACCTAAAGCAATACGTCTTCCAATTTCGTCAAGCGTAATGTGTCTTTGTGTTCTAACAGATTGCTCCCTTTGCAACTGGGTGCGTTTTGCAGCAATATTCTTGGCTTCCCTTTCATCTTCATAAACTGAAAACTTATCTCCAGCTTGTGGAGCACCGTCAAGACCAAGAATTGAAACCGGTGATGCCGGCCCAACTGCCTTTATATTATGGCCGCGCTCATCGTGCATGGCTTTTACTTTACCACTATGCTGACCAGCCAAAACATAGTCACCTATATTCAAAGTACCAGATTGTACCAGGATTGTCGAAACATAGCCGCGACCTTTATCTAAAAAGGCTTCAACGACAGTACCCACTGCCGGTTTTTTAGGATTTGCTTTTAATTCAAGTAATTCTGCTTCCAAAAGTACTTTTTCTAAAAGTTCATTCACTCCGGCTCCTGTTTTTGCCGAAATGTCGTGAGATTGTATTTTACCTCCCCAGTCTTCAACAAGAAGGTTCATGCCGGCGAGTTTTTCTTTAATTTTTTCAGGATTTGCCTCAGGTCTGTCTATTTTATTAATGGCAAACACGATGGGTACCCCTGCCGCCTGTGCATGTGATATGGCTTCTTTTGTCTGGGGCATTACATCATCATCTGCAGCGACAACAATTATGGCAATATCAGTTACTTTAGCACCTCTCGCACGCATTGCCGTAAAGGCCTCGTGACCGGGAGTATCCAAAAAGGTAATCTTTTGACCGTTCTCTAGTTGCACTGCATAAGCACCAATATGCTGTGTAATTCCACCGGATTCACCTGCAATAACATTTTCCTGACGGATGTTATCCAATAGTGATGTCTTACCGTGGTCAACGTGACCCATAACGGTAACAATGGGAGCTCTTGGCTCTAAATCTTCAGGGTTCTCCTCTACAACCTGCGTCATATCTTCTGTATCTGCAGTAACAAATTTGATTTCAAAACCAAATTCATCTGCTACAATACTCAACGTTTCAGCATCAAGGCGCTGGTTCATAGTTACCATCAATCCTAAGGACATACACGCCGATATCACATTGGTAACAGGCACATTCATCAAAGTAGCAAGCTCACTTACCGTTACAAACTCTGTAACCTGAAGGACTTTGCTTTGTGAGTCCTGTTGTGCAAGTTCGTCTTCCGTTTTTTGACGGTGTGTATCCCGTTTGTCCCGTCTGTATTTTGCGGCTTTTCCTTTTGAGGATTTTCCCTGAAGTTTTTCAAGGGTTTCCTTAATTTGCTTTTGAACTGCTTCTTCACTGGGCTCTTCCTTGTGAACAGGCTGTTTGCCCCTTGCTCTGCCTCTGGGCCCGGAAGATGCACCTGAAGAACTCTTTGAAGGCTCCTTGCTTATTCTTCTTCTTTTACCCTTATTTGCATCTTTATCTTTTGCAGAACCGGCTGCAGGTTTTGCTTTTTCGGGTGGTTTCTTTTTGGCTTTTTTGAATTGCTCTAAATCAATTGTTTTACCGGTAAAATTAGGCCCGTCAAGTTTCTTATATTTGGTCTCAGTAAGTTTAGATTCCTCAATTTCTTGAGTTTTCTCCTTTTTTTCAACTTCAGGCTCTTGCTTTTTATCTTCTTTGGGGGCCTCCTTTTTAACTTCTTCCTTAACTTCCTCTTCAGGAGTCTCTTTTTCTTTAGGAGTTTCTTTTTTGGCAACAGCTGCTTTTTCTTCTGCTTTCTCTTCCTTTACTGTTGGTTTTTCAGCTTCTTTTGGCGGCTCTTCCTTGGGAGAAGAGGTTTCTTTTTTAGCGTCAAGGTCAATTTTACCAACAGTCTTAGGACCCTCAAGCTTGTTTTGGGCTTTTATGATTTCTTTTTCGCGGGCATCAGCAGCTTTCTGCTTTTCTTCAATTTCCTTTTCGCGGGCAATCCTAAGCTCTTCTTTTTCTTTTCTCTTCTCTTCGCTTACTTCCTTTGAGGCAACTTTTTTGGATTTATCTGTCTGAAATTCATCAAAGAGTATTTGATAAACTTCATTGGAAATTTTGGTTGTAGGACGCGCGTCTATCTCGTGACCTTTGGATTTTAAATATTCCACGGCACGGTCTAACGAAATGTTGAATTCGCGTAAAACCTTGTTTAACCTCATTGTGTTTACTTCAGCCATAAAGTGCTTTCCTTTTTTTTTGTTTTTTGTGCGGGAATTTTAACTGTTATTTTTCAAATTCCTCCTTTAATATATTGATCACATCCCTGATGGTTTCTTCCTCGAGGTCTGTTCTCTTAATCAGGTCATCAATATCCTGATCTAAAATTTGTTTTGCTGTATCCAGTCCTATTCTTGAAAATTCATCGATGATCCATCCTTCGATTTCATCTGAAAACTCTCTAAGCTCTACATCTTCTTCTTCTTCAACACCTTCCCTGATGACGTCGATTTCATAACCGGTCAACTGTCCTGCCAGACGAATGTTATGGCCTCCACGGCCAATGGCCTTGGAAACTTCTTCCAGTTTTAATGTAACCTCAGCGTGTTTGGTTTCATCATTAATTGAAATGGATGTTATTTTCGCGGGACTTAAGGCACGTGAAATATACAAATTTGTATTTGCAGTATAGTTAATAACATCAATATTTTCATTGCCGAGCTCTCTGACGATACCATGGATTCTCGATCCTTTCATCCCCACACAAGCACCCACCGGGTCAATCCTGTCATCATAAGAGTCTACGGCTACCTTTGCTTTTTCACCGGGAATCCTCACAACATTTTTAACGGTGATAAGACCGTCAAAAACTTCCGGAATCTCTTGTTCAAAGAGCTTTTCCAAAAACTTGTTGCTGGTCCTGGACATCAGTATCGTGGGCTTATTGCCTTTTAATTCAACGCTTTCAATAATCCCTCTTACATTGTCACCTTTTCTGAAAAAATCAGATGGGATTTGCTTTTCTTTGGGGAGTATAATTTCATTTCCTTCATCATCAAGTAAAATTACTGCCCTATGTCTTATGTGATGTACTTCAGCAGTATAAAGTTCGCCTTCAAGGTCTTTAAAGTGCTTGTAGATATTTGTGTTATCGTGTTCGTGGATTTTTGATATTAAATTCTGGCGCAAAGCCAAAATAGCCCTTCTGCCCAAATCTATCAATTTAACCTCTTCAGATACATCTTCCCCAATTTCAAAATCGGGCTCGATTTTTCTTGCTTCAGTGAGAGAAATTTCCTGATTGGGGTCCTCAACTTCACCATCTGCAACAACTACTCTGTTTCTCCAGATTTCTAAATCTCCTTTGTCAGGGTTAATAATAATATCAAAATTATCATCATCACCATATTTCTTCTTCAGGGTCGTTCTAAAAACGTCTTCTAAAATTGCCATCAAGGTAACCCTATCGATAAATTTATCGTCTTTAAATTCTGAAAAAGATTCAATCAATGCGATATTTTCCATATCTGTACTTAGTTAAATATTATTTTTACTTTACATTCTTTAATGGTATCGAAAGGGATCTCTGCTGATTTTTCAACGGTTACTTTTCCCTTCCCCACCGGTTTTGGTTCTCTTGCTTTCCAGCTGAGTGAAATTCCTGTATCTGAAACCCCGGTCAGCACTCCTTCAAAAGACACTCCTTCATTTGTTTTTAATTCGAGCGTTCTGCCGGTGTGTTTTTTATACTGTCTTGGCATGGTTAACGGCGAAGTTGCCCCGGCTGAGGCGACCTCAAGCGAAAAATCATATTCCTCCCTGTCAATGTTATGTTCAACGGCCCGGCTCACTGCAACACAGTCACTTACTGAAACCCCTTCGTCACCATCAATGATAATTTTGATGCTATTGTTAGCATCCATTTGAAAATCAATAAGGAATAAAGAAGGATTTTCATCAAGAGCATCCTCGAGCAATTGCAGTACTTTTTCTTTTAACATTTTATTCTATAAAAAGAGGGGACTTTTTGTCCCCTCACCTAACGCCTTGTTTTTCAATGGCGCAAATATATGAATTATTTCTCATTAAAAAAAAAGGATGCAAGTGGATTTTTTTTTGTAATTTAACATTAAAATTCAAACCACATCAAACCCTATTCCATGAAAAAAATTCTTGTCCCTACAGATTTTTCAAAACAAGCAGAACAAGCTTTAAAAGTTGCCGCCCAACTGGCCAGAAAGCATAACAGTGAAATATATTTACTTCATATGCTTGAACTTCCTTTAAATCTGGTGGATGCAGCCAATAATGGCGGAAGCCTGCCTGAATCCATCTTTTTTATGAAGCTGGCCCATAAACGATTTGAGGAAGTACTCAGCGCTGATTATCTCGAGGGCATTACTGTCTATGAAACCGTACAATTTCAGGAAGCTTTTGACGGCATTATTGGTGAAGCAAACAAACATGAGGTAGATTTGATTGTCATGGGTTCTCACGGAGCCAGTGGTTTTAAGGAAATGTTTATTGGAAGCAATACTGAAAAGGTAGTGCGCACATCAAATATCCCGGTACTGGTAATCAAAAATGAACACACCAAATTCTCGATTAACAACTTTGTCTTTGCAACTGACTTTTCTGATGAATGCAAAAAACCCTTTAAAGAAGCCATTAAATTTGCCGAAGCTGTAGGCGCAACCCTGCATCTTCTTTTTATCAATACGGCAACAAACTTTATGACCACGATGGAAGCTCAAAAAGTGATGGCTGATTTTATGAAGGGAATAGAGATTGACAGTCATACCCTCAATATTTATAACGACACCTCAGTTGAAAAAGGCGTATTAAACTTTGCACAATCCATCAATGCTGATCTTATTGGGATGGCAACTCACGGCAGAAAAGGACTCTCCCACTTCTTTAACGGTAGTGTAAGTGAAGACCTTGTCAACCATGCAAAAAGACCTGTGATTACTTTTAAAATTTAAAAAATATAACGCGTCAAATAAAAAAACCGGTTAGAATTTTCTAATCGGTTTTTTTGTTAATGCAGCAGAGCTCCACTCGGCAAGCCCGGGACAGGCTTCTTGCCCAACACAATAAAAAAATAAAAAACCGGCCTGTGATTTAGAGACCGGCTTGTTTAAGTTGGCTCACTAGGGCTCGAACCTAGACTCTTCTGGACCAAAACCAGACGTGTTGCCAGTTACACCATGAGCCAATGGTTTTTAGCGGTTGCAAATTTAAAACAAAGTTTTTCTTCTACAAACTATTTCGATAAAAATTAATCCATAAAAAATAAAAGCCCAATTTATCAGTTGTATAAATCTATGTAAAGAAAGGATATTTATCCTTAAATTCGCACCTTTATAAGATTTATAAATATATACTTATGATGAATTTTGACTTCAGGAAATGGAATTTGATTACCGGCTGGTTTGTCTTTGCCGTTGCCCTCACCACATACTGGTTAACGGTTGAGCCCACAGCAAGTTTCTGGGATGCCGGGGAATATATTACCACTTCTTCCAACCTCGAAGTAGGCCACCCGCCGGGAGCACCCTTGTACCAATTAATGGGTGCCTTTTTCTCCATATTTGCTTCAGATGTGACGCAAATTGCACTAATGGTCAATTTAATGTCAGTTTTCGCCAGTGCCTTTACCATTCTCTTTATGTTCTGGTCGCTCACCATCATTTTAAGAAATATCATTACAAAAACCGAAACCCTGGACACCCACAAAGCAATTTTGATTCTGGGAAGTGCCGCCGTGGGGGCGCTTGGTTTTACCTTTACTGATAGTTTTTGGTTCAGTGCCGTTGAAGCAGAAGTATATGCTATGGCCTCCTGTATTATGGCCATATTATTCTATCTGGGTTTGCGCTGGGAAAAAGATATGCACACTCCCCGCGGCAATCGCTGGGTGATTCTTATTGCCTTTCTCGTAGGACTATCTTTTGGAGTTCACTTTATGGGACTTTTGACAATTCCTGCAATAGGATTGCTTTACTATTTTAAAAATTACAAAACCATCACGGTTAAAAACTTTGTTATTGCCCACCTGGCAGTTGTGGGTGTTTTATTGTTCATATTCATGTTTTTGCTGCCCATGACGATGCGGTTTTTCTCTGCTTCAGAAATTTTCTTTGTCAACACCCTGGGGATGCCTTTTGAATCAGGAACAATAATTGCCGGACTTGCCATCATTGCAGCATTTGTCTTGCTGTTGCGATACACACGAAAAAAGGATTTCTTAAAACTAAATACCCTTGTGCTTTGTATCCTTTTTATTTTTATAGGTTTCTCAAGCTGGATCATGCTTCCCATCAGGGCAAATGCCGGAACAGTCATCAATGAAAACAGGCCCAGTGACGCCCGCGAATTGTTAGCCTATTACAACCGTGAACAGTATGGAGAGCAAAGCCTGCTATATGGCCCTCAGTTCTCTCAATTGTATGCCGGTATTGACCGGAACAATCCCTATAAAGATGACAAGCCCAACTATGAGCGTGATGAAGAAACCGGAAAATATGTAATTGTAAACAATTACAAAAATGCTGTCATGAATCTTGACGACGCCCATAAATCTTTTTTACCACGCATGTGGAGCGAAGAACACGCCGCTAATTATATGGCACTTACGGGGCCCCTTGATTTTAGCGTTAAAAGGGAGTATCTGGGTGAAGAACGTTTGGTAAGCCAGGTAAATATGTTCAAGCAAAATTATGCCCGGGGCGAAATTGGCCATGATGAATATCACGATTTCTTAAAGCAATTCAGTGAGTTCTTAAATGTCGAAAAACCCACAGCCGGACAAAATTTCAGGTATCTTTTTGAATACCAGTTCGGTTATATGTACTGGCGCTACTTTATGTGGAACTTTGCCGGAAAACAAGATGATATACAGGGAAAAAACGACATTTTTAACGGAAACTGGATCAGTGGTATTCCTTTTATTGACAACCTGAGGGAAAGCAGTATTGGCCCACAGGATAACCTCCCGAGTGACGCCAGTGAAAACAAGGGAAGAAATACCTATTATTTCTTACCCTTGCTTTTAGGGCTTTTGGGTATTGTTTTTCATTATAACAAAGACAAAACGAGTTTTTGGGTACTTATGGTTTTCTTCCTGTTTACCGGCCTTGCCTTAAAAATTTATTTGAACGAGCGCCCCTTTGAACCCCGTGAGCGTGACTATGCCCTGGTGGGATCGTTTTATGTTTTTGCTATGTGGATGGGCCTTGGTGTTTATGCTATATATGATATCATAAAAAAACACATTCAACCCAAAATTGCTGTGCCGCTCGTCATTATAGTGGGTCTCTTGGCCGCTCCCGTGCTTTTAGCAACTGAAAACTGGGACGACCACGATCGCTCCAATCGCTATACCGCAAATGCCATGGCAAAAAAATACCTGGATTCTGTTGACCCCAACGGCATTATATTCACCATTGGGGATAACGATACTTTTGCCCTTTGGTATGCACAGGGAATTGAAAAATACCGCACAGACGTGAGAACCGTAAATACCAGTCTTTTTAATACCGATTGGTATATTGATGATATGAAAAAGAAAGCTTTTGAAAGCGACCCCATTCCGTCACAACTCACCCATGAGCAATATCGCTATGGCACCCGTGATGTCATTATAAAACACCCCCAAATTGAAGTTGATGACACCATCACCATACAACGCTGGATGGACTGGGTAGCAAGCGATGACCCGAGATTGAAACTGGAAATGCAAAGTGGACAGACATACCATACGTTCCCTTCAAAGAACATTCGCATTCCAGTTGATAAAGAAGCCGTGTTGCGCAGTGGCATTGTTGATGAAAAAGATGCAGACCTTATTGTTCCATATATTGATATAACCTTAAATACTGACCAGTTGATGAAAAACCGTATGATGATGCTTGACATTATCGCAAACAACAACTGGGAACGCCCCATCTATTTTACCGGCGGTAGTTTTGGTGATGATGATTACCTGTGGATGAAAGATTACCTGCAGCTTGACGGTATGGCTTATAAACTGGTACCCATTAAAACATCTATTGACAGGAGAACCCCTTACGATATGGGTCGTATCGATGCAGATAAAATGTATGATATTGTCATGAAATGGGACTGGGGCAACTCAGGAGACCCAGACATCTATCACGACCCGGAAACCCGAAAAAACTCAATTAATTACAGAAGCAATTTAGCACGTCTGGCTGAAAAACTTATTCAGCAGGGCCAGGAACAAAAAGCAACACAAATACTCGATCTGGCTATGGAAAAAATGCCCATAGAGCAGTTTGAATATTATACGCTGCTGGAACCCTATATCACCGGATATTTTGAGGTTGATCAGGAAGAAAAAGGCTATGAAATTTATAGAAAACTGGCGAAAAAATATCAGGAAAAACTGGACTATTATGCAACCTTTAGTTACGCACTGCAAAGCAGGTATCTGGACACCATTTTAATGGATATTGAACGTTACCGAAGCCTGGTGGGCACATTGCTTTATGGTCCTGATGAAGAAATTTTAAAAGAAGAAGCTGAGAAATTCAACAGTTATTTAAAACTGTTCAAGCACTTTTATGCAGACGACCTGGAAGAAGAGGAGTTTGATGAAGATATTGACACTTCTGATATGGATATTCCCGATGAGGAAACCTTAATGCGACTGATTGATTCGCTGGAAAATGTAATGAATAAATAGGCTTTGAAAAAATACCTTGTCAAGACCCCCGGAATTGTAAAAGCACTATACCCTAAGCGCCGGTGGTCTTTTACGAAGGAACAAAAAGACATTTACCTGACCTTTGATGATGGGCCCATTCCGCGGGTCACTCCCTGGGTACTGGAAACTTTAAAGGCCTTTGATGCCAAAGCCACCTTTTTTTGTATTGGAAAAAATGTGCTAGAGAATCCCGAAGTTTTCCGGAAGGTACTCCGGGAGGGGCATACGGTGGGCAATCACACCCAAAACCACCTGAACGCCCAAAACACCAAAGCCGATAGCTATATCGATAATGTATTAAAAGCCCAACAAGCACTGGAAGAAACTGCTGAAGAGGAGCATTCAAAAGCCCTACAAGAACAACTGCTTTTCAGGCCGCCTTACGGAAAACTGAGTTCGTTTAAAGCCAAAAAACTTCAGCACAAGGGATATAAAATCGTGATGTGGGATGTGTTGAGTGGTGATTTTGACCATACAATAACGCAAGAAAAATGTTTGGAAAACGTATTAAAGAATACAGAAAACGGAAGCATTGTAATTTTTCACGACAGTATCAAGGCAGAAAAGAACCTGCGGTATGCCTTGCCAAAAGTGTTGGCACACTTTTCAGAAAAAGGATGTGCGTTTAAAGCAATACCCTAAACATATTCATTCACAAGGCCAATAAGCGTATTGGCATCCTGCTCACCGCTTTGACGCCATTTCATCTCACCGTCCTTGTAAATCATAAGGGTTGGCAAGCCTTTTATGCGCAATGCTTCAGCAAGGTCTTTGTTTTTTTCAACATCAATTTTGATTACTTTGGCTTTGTCGCCAAGCGCAGCCGCCACATCCCTTAAAACAGGGTGCATGGCTGTGGATTGCTCATTCCAGTCTGTATAAAAATCAAGCAGGACAGGAACCGGGGCACTGATTAATTCACCAAATTTTGACATAGTACAACCTCTTTAGTTATACAAATATAGTATTTATGGCGAAATGTGGTGATTTTTAGGGAAAAATTAAGGGTTTGTTATTTAATATTCATATTAACTGCAAAAATTGCTAATTGCGGACTTGTTAAGTTTCCACCAGTTAATCGTTGCCCCCAAACTTTAATATAATCCCCGGGAACCAAGTCAACTGTTCCTGAAATGGATAAGCTTACAAGTTCTGCACCCGACCCACTTGAATTTGGGGTACGCATAACTGTATTGGTAGGAACAAGTGTAGTTCCTGTGTTTCCGTTTTTTCTTATAAAAAAGGCAAAAAATGTAGATTGAGTATTGGTTGTATTGGCCCTAACAGCAAGCGTTGCATTAACCTGAAACGTTTTAGGCCTTCTACCGGCATAAGTTAGTCGATTATTTTCCGGAGAGGTTACCCTAAAATTATTTGGTGCCAAAGTAGTTGTGTTATTAGCTAAATTAAAGGGCGTATTTACCGTAGTGGGAATGGCTTGAGCAAAACCACCAGCAAGATCTCCATTATAATAAATATTTCCGGTAGCTTCATTATCAGATTCCCTGGGAATTCCCGGGCAGTTAACAACCCAGTTATTATTAAAATTAAAACCCGGGTAAGAACCGGTTGTATATCTGTTCACATACGTTCCGGCACCTGTAAATAAAGTACTTAAGAGTATACCTTCACCAACTGTAGGATTTGAACTTACATTAATACCGGTTGCTCCTAAAGGAACAGTACTAAAACCACTCACTTTTTGTATAAGCTGAAAGGTGCCGGTAAAGGTTTCATAAGTGCCTCCATTATTTCCAAACCAAGCCTGGTTACTTAATAATAAATTATCTATACCAGTATAAGTAATACCATTTGTATTTCCAACATACTGAACGATATTGGAAAAAAAGACGCCTAAGCCGGCAAGCGTGCCTACGCTGGCCATGTTGGCGACAATTGTATTTTGAAGTAAAAGACTTTGACCTGTAGCACCAGTAATATTGAAAGCTGTTCCTCCCCCTGTAATGGTGATGTTCCTGATACTGCCGCCCGTACTTCCCTGAAAAGCAGTAGTTCCTGCTCCCGCTACAATCACGTCCTCGTTTGCGTCAAGACCGGATAGATAGGCATTGTTTAAGTTTATTTTGTTCCCCGCAAGGTTGATGATTCCGTTGATTTCGTAATAAGTGTTAGTATCCAAAGTAATCACCCCTGCTCCTGAAGGCGCAGGAAAATCCGCCAGGGTTTTAACCAGTACAAAATTATCCCTTTGCTCCTGGGACGAATTGAGCCTTACCCATTCCGGTACTGTTTCTTCATAAAAGTAAAATGAACGTTCATCCAGATCATATACCAACAAACCATTCGCGGGATTTGAAATGGCAACCCGCTGTGCGGTCGTCATTCTGGGTGCTAAAATACCTTGGGAGGTTGACGAAACATCAAGCATAGCAGAAGGATCAGGATCAACCGTTCCTATTCCCACTTGGGCATTTGATGTAAAAAAGAATAAATTAAGGCAGACCAATAGAAAAATTCTATTGATAAATAGGGATTTGGGGATAAACATAATAGTAGGTTTTAAATTTACAATTATTAAATTGCAGCTTTAAAAACACTAATGTTTTGATTCTCATTTGATTTAGGGGTGCAAATATTGATGAAAAAATATTTATAAAACAAATAATAACCACAATTTAACGATTATCAATTTACTGAGAACCACACATCTTACCAAATATTTAAAATTAGTTTAACACCCAATCGAGCCCAATCGAGGTGTTTTAAGAAAATCCCTCTTGCTTAAGTTCCAATAAACATTTCACGAACTTAACTATCGGTTCGGTATCTCATCTGTTGAGAATTTAAAGAGTCTGTTGGATTCTTCTTCTTTAAATTGAGTCACTAAATCCAAGGCTTCAGGAATCACATCGCTGCAAATCACAATTAAAGAGCCCTTTTTGGCATTTTTGATGGCATAGGTAATAGCCTCCTTTTCTGAAGGGATAATAGTGGTTTTTTTGTTAAGGCCTGCCTTTTTAATTCCCTCATCCAGCATTTGAATGATTTCATTTTCAGTTCTACCTCTCAGGTGCTTGTCTTGTCTGATTATGATTTCGTCAAACATTTCGGCAGCAACTGAACCGAGTTCCTTTGTGTCTTCATCCCTTCTGTCCCCAACGCCGGCAATGATGCCAATACGCTCTGTGACATCCATTTTTTGAATCATATCCTGCAGTGCCCTCAAACCGGCAGGGTTGTGTGCATAGTCGAGCAATACCTGAAAGTTTTCAAAATTGAACAGGTTTAATCTCCCCGGTGTCTGTCCCGGCGATGGAATAAACGTTTCCAGCGAAACCTTGATATCTTCTATACTGAAGCCTTTAATATAAGCGGTAAGGACAGCCGGTAACACATTTTGTATCATAAAAGATGCTTTTCCTCCAAAAGTCAAGGGCACATTAACCGCCTTGATTACCCTTATTTTCCATTCGCCACGGCAAATGGTAATAAAGCCGTTTTCATAAACAGCGGAAATACCACCCACTTTGGCCATGGATTTAATATGCGGGTTGTTTTCATCCATTGAGAAAAGCGCCACGTTACATTCCACGCTTTTTCGCATCGCGTAAACCAGTTCATCATCAGCGTTTAAAATGGCATAGCCGTCTTTGACCACGGTTTCGGGAATGACCCCTTTGACTTTCGCGAGTTGTTCTATGGTATGAATGCCTTTCAGGCCCAAATGGTCTGCAGCCACATTGGTCACAATTCCAATATCACAGTTGTGAAAACCAAGTCCTGCCCGTAACAAGCCCCCTCGTGCACATTCCAGAACGGCAAAATTCACGGTGGGATCTTTCAGCACAAATTCTGCACTGGTGGGGCCGGTACAGTCCCCTTTCATCAACATTCTATTTTGGATATAGACCCCATCACTGGTGGTATAACCCACTTTAAACCCTTTCATTTTTGCCATATGGGCAATCAATCGGGAGGTTGTAGTTTTGCCGTTGGTTCCTGTTACAGCGACAATAGGGATTCTACTTGAACTTCCCGGCGGGAACAACATATCGATCACATCGGCGGCTACATTGCGCGGAAGCCCTTCTGAAGGAGCCAGATGCATTCTGAATCCGGGGCCCGCATTCACTTCCAAAACAGCCCCGCCGGTTTCTTCCAAAGGTTTGCTGATGTCTGTGGTCATGATGTCAATGCCACAAATATCAAGATCAATAATTTTTGAAATGCGTTCGGCCATAAACACATTGGCAGGATGAACAATATCAGTTACATCTTCTGAAGTACCTCCGGTGCTTAGGTTTGCCGTGTCTTTGAGGATGACCCGCTCGCCTACTTTGGGTACTGTTTCAAGTGTATAACCATATGAAGCGATGATGCTTTTGGTCAAATCATTTACAGTGATTTGTGTCAATACTTTTTCATGGCCATAACCGCGCCGGGGATCGCTGTTTACTTTATCAATGAGTTGCTGTAAGGTGGATTTTCCATCGCCAACCACATGGGCCGGAGTTCTTTTCGCGGCAGCAACAAGGCGATTATTGATGACCAAAAGCCGGTAATCTTCACCGGTAATAAAACGTTCCACGATAACCGAACGGGAGACTTCTTTGGCTGCGTTAAATCCTTCCAGGGCTTCTTCCCAGGTATTGATATCCACAGTAATTCCCCTGCCGTGATTGCCATCGATTGGTTTGGTCACCAAAGGATAGCCCACATAATCCACAGCCTCTTTCAGTCCCGCTTCCGTGCGGATGATTTCACCTTTAGGCACCAACACTTCTGATTGTTCCAAGAGGAATTTGGTATCTTCTTTATCACACGCGATTTCGACCCCAATACTGCTCGTCTGACTGGTCACTGTAGCTTGTATTTTCTTTTGATTGGCCCCATAACCCAGCTGGCAAAGGGAATATTTATTCAAACGTATCCACGGAATCCCCCTGCTGGCAGCTTCCTCCACAATAGAACCGGTGCTGGGACCTAACCGTTCTGCTTCCCTGATTTCACGCATTTCCTGTATATCGGCTTCAAGATCATAGTCCTCACCGGAAATCAGTGCTTCACATATCTTTACGGAAGCCTTTGCGGCAAAGCGACCCACTTTTTCTTCCATATAGGCAAAAACCACATTGTAAACACCCTCTTCACCATACCCGCGGGTTCTTCCAAAGCCCACATCCATCCCCGCGAGGGTTTGAATTTCCAATGCGATATGCTCAATGACGTGACCCATCCAGGTACCTTCATCCACCCGCTGAAAAAATCCGCCCGCTGTTCCCACAGAGCAACGATGCTCGTACATTGTTGGAAACATATTTTCCAGTCGCTCCTTAAAACCGGGGACTTTATTGGTGGGCATTTCTTCCATTTCTTCCAGATCAAGCACCATAACAATCAACTTATGGCGTCTGACCGACCAGTAATTTGGTCCGCGCATCGCATTTATTTCTCTTATTCTCATATAGGGTGGTAATTTTTTAATTTGTAAAAAAGATGGTAAACCATTACCATCCAAATGATCTGTTAGACGTAAGATTACAAGACTTAGGACATAAGACTGAAAAAACAAAAGCCTTAAGTCTTACGTCTTAGGTCTTTAAGTCCTAAGTCAGCGTCCTAAAATAATCAAAACTATCAAAAGAGCTTTAAAATCGAGACGTAACCATAACTTTAAACAAGTATTTAGGACGCTATTGATGGCAAACATTTCAAATCTGTTTGAAACCGATTAAATATAAACTATTTTTGCAAATAATTTTACATTTGACTTATGATTAAAGGAACTCTTATCCCCATAGGAGGAAATGAAGACAAAGGATTTCACGATGAAGACCGTTTCAGGCTTGATTTTATCAGTGAAGGAATCCTCGCCAAAATAGTTTTTGAAGCCGGTGGAAAAAATTCCAAAATACTGGTCATTACTACTGCTTCAGGGATTCCAAAAGAAGTGGGAGCCAATTATATTGAGGCATTTGAAAAGTTGGGTTGCAAAGATGTAACCCCACTTTATATTGACTCAAAGGAATTAGCCGATGAAGCCTCAACCCTTGAGTTGCTTAAGAATTGTGACTGTATTATGTTTTCAGGCGGCAATCAGTCCAAGATTACCAAACACATCAGAAATACCGAGTTTCACAAAATCCTCATGCACCGCTATCACCATGAAGATTTTGTAGTGGCAGGCACCAGTGCCGGAGCCATGTGCATGTCCAAAGAAATGATTTCCGGAGGCAGCAGCAAAGAATCTTTCATCAAAGGCGCCACAAAAATGAGGCGTGGTTTGAGCCTCATCCCGGAACTCATCATCGATACCCATTTTATTCAACGCGGACGCTTCGGAAGGCTTTCTGAAGCCGTTGCCCGTTTTCCTGAGCGCATCGGCATCGGACTGGCCGAGGATACCGGCCTTATTATCAAAAATGGTAACAAAGTGGAGGTTGTTGGCTCAGGCATGGTGATTGTTTTTGACCCCGGCCAATTGACCCACAACAATATTGCTATTCTCAAAGAGAACACGCCGTTGACCATGACCAATCTGATCACCCATGTGCTTTCAGCCGGGGATTGTTATGATGTAGATCAAAGAACGGTAAAGGTTTTACCGGCGGTGAAGAGTTTGTTGTAGTCCTCCCCCTAACCCCCTCCTAAGGAGGGGGGATTTAATAATCTTTATAAACCATTTCCACATTGTTCGCTTTTGCCCCTTCCGCCTAAGGCCGATGGCGAAGTTATATTCGACCGCTTTTGCAATTACTAATTCCTTCTGTTTTCCAGTTCTTCCTCGGAGGGATTCAGTTTTGGGGCGGTCAGGTGGAAATAACTTTTGGATTGGGTGGATGAGATTGCTTCACAGCTACTTTGTAGCTGTTCGCAATGACTTGATGTTTGATGGGGGTTTGGATTTAAGTTTACGAGGTTGCTTCACACCAAATGTGTTGGTGTTCGCAATGACTTGCTTTTTGATGTGGATTTGGAGTTGGGTGGATGAGGTTGCTTTACACCAACTGCGTTGGTGTTCGCAATGACTTTTATAAGTGTTTACATTATCTTATATACGCTATGTATACGCTATAGGTACGCTATAAATATGTTATACATACACTATATATATGCTATACTTATTTGATATGTAAGTTTTTTGTATTACTTTAGTATTCACTTTAATACTTAAAATTATGGCAAGAGTTACAGGACCTTTTAAAATTACGGGCACCATTGATGGTATGAACTTCTATCAAGATGGTGGTGAAAATTATGCCAGGAAAGCCGGTGGAGGATTTGACGGTGACGCAATCAAAACCAAAGACAGTATGGTGCGGGTGCGTGAAAATGCCTCTGAGTTTGGGCATTGTGCTTCAGTAAAGAGTGTGTTCATGCGGGCGTTGCATCCCTACCTTTCTAAATTGAAAGGACGGAAGTTGCATAGTTCCATGACCAGTTTATTTGTACAGATCAAGAACCTTGATCCTGTCTCTGACAGGGGTGTGCGGCGGGTTGCTCAAGGGCTTACCACTACTGATGGGCGCAATTTGTTGTTGACGTATTCCTATCCTGAGCGGTTTACCGTGGATCAGGTTTTGGGGAACCGTTTTGTTGTTGACCCGGTTACCCATAGTTGTAGTTGTGCTGATTTTAATGTAAAGGGTATTGGCTTCCCGGAATATGCTACCCATGTGGGCTTGTTGTATGGTGTGGTTGTGATGGATTTTGAGGGGATACAGGCCAAACTATTTTTAGCGGAGGCATATTATATTGCTAAAAATGACGCAAGTCCTTCCATTACTTTAAGCCCAGTGACAGCACCAACCGGGACCGGTGTGCGTATTGCCGTGATGGGTGTACGGTTTTATCAGGAGGTGAATGGGGTTATGACGAAGTTGGAGGCTAAGCGTGGGGTTGGGGTATTGTCCTCCTACGGGTAAAGCTATGGAGGATGAAAGATGAAACGCTCCGGGGTGACAGAAAGGGCTTTAGGGACTAGAGAGGGCTGGTGTTCTGTGGTCAGAGGGAGGAATGAACAATGTTGTCGGCTTTTTCGTTTTACCCCGCCCTAAAGGGAGCCGAAAAAGCCTCGTGTTTCGCTTTGGGCTTTAAGGGTTATGTTATAAGCTGTATACCCGTCATTCCCACTGTTTTTGTTATACCGACGAAGGAGAGGGCCGAGCGTTAAAAAAATGTCCTGAGGACATTTTTAGCGTTGGGGCCGGCTTGCCGCGATGGCATCCTGTTGCTTACGTGCTGTTGCTCAGCGGTGCGTGCTTACTCGGATGGGATCCCTCACATTCGTTCGGGATGACAAAAGGAAAGGGTGACAGAAAAAAGGGGGATGTGTTCAGCGGTGCGTGCTTACTCGGGTGGGATCCCTCACATTCGTTCGGGATGACAAAGAGAAAGGGGGACAAAAAGAAGGGGGATGTGCTCAGTGGTGCGTGCTTACTCGGATGGGATCCCTCGCTGCGCTTCGGGATGACAGAAAGGATGGGAGCATTATGTCTTAATAAATCATCTTAAAGCACACCTAGTTAAAAAAATAACTGTAATTTTCCATTTCAAAAAGAGGAATTTAATGGCATTTTTTCAAAACTCGGTACTCCATAAACACCTGAATGTTCAAGATGCAGCCACTGTAAAAGCTGCTTATCAAAAATTTACTGCTTATTTTCATAACCCTGTTATCCAACAAAACATCAGGGATGCCAAAGAAGAACAATTTCAAGAAGGCTTTTTGCGTGAACTGTTTGTAGGGATATTGGGCTACACCTTAAACCCACAACCGGATTTCAACTTAACTACCGAACTAAAAAACGAACGAGGTGCCAAAAAAGCCGATGGTGCCATTTTGCTTATTTGGGGAAAACACCCATGCGATACAATACAGCCGTCGCAGACAGATGCGCGGTAGCGAGGGTAGTAATCACTGTAAATCAAACATTTAAATAAAAAAGTATATATTTAAAAAAAAATATATGCTGAAACGCACCCTATTTTTTGGAAATAAAGCCTCTATCAACACCCGTTTGGAGCAACTGGTTATTAAAACCGAACAACGCGAAACTACCGTACCCATTGAGGACGTGGGATTTGTTGTTATTGAAAATCCCGAGATTTATATTTCGATAACCACCCTCTCAAAATTAACCGATAACAATGTAGCAGTTATCTTTTGTGACCAAAAACATATGCCCAGCAGTATGTTGCTCAACCTCAACAGTCATCATTTGCAACAGGAGGTTTTTACAAATCAAATCAATGCCTCTGCACCACTTAAAAAACAACTTTGGCAACAAACCGTAAAAACAAAAATAAGGCATCAGTCTCTTCTTTTAAAAAGGCAGAAAAAAGAATACAAAACAATGGATTTTCATGAGTCCAAAGTTTTGAGCGGCGATACAGACAACCGTGAAGGTGCTGCGGCAGCTTATTACTGGAAACAGCTCTTTGATTTTGATTTTAGAAGGGAACGCTATGGCGATTACCCCAACCCGTTTTTAAATTATGGTTACATTGTTCTTCGAGCAGCTGTAGCTAGAGCACTTAGCGGGAGTGGATTGCTAAGTACACTAGGGATACACCACCATAACAAATACAACGCATTTTGCCTAGCTGATGACATTATGGAACCCTACCGGCCGTTAGTGGATGCCAAAGTGCTGGAGATAATGAAAAAGTATGACGATGACGAACTCACCACCGAAATCAAAGCCGAGCTATTAAGTGTCCTTACCGAAACGGTGTATTTTGAAGACTCCAAAAGCCCCTTGATGGTGGGACTATCGAAAACAGCAGCCTCCCTACAGCAATGCTTTGCAGGAACTGCCAGAAAAATTAATTATCCCTTGTTATGGAACTAAACGGATATCGTATTATGTGGTTATTTGTATTTTTTGATTTACCTACTGACACCAAGAAAGACCGCCGAAACGCGGGTTTGTTTCGTAAAAACCTAATTAAGGACGGGTTTACCATGATGCAATACTCGGTCTATATGCGCCACTGCGCCAGCAGTGAAAGTGCCGATGTACATGAAAAGAGGATAAACAGCTTGCTGCCCCCTTTTGGAAAAGTAAGTATATTACGGATTACAGATAAACAATATGGTAATATTATGAATTTTTGGGGTCGTGAAGAAGTACCCAAAGAACCACAACCTTCTCAATTAGAGCTGTTTTAGAAAACAAAAAATGCCTCAATCACGGCTATCACTACCGAAAAAGAGGCATTTTTTATACACGATATTTTACTTTAAAAGTAAGAATATTAGAAGGTAACAGCGCAACTAATATCGTGAATCCTAATCTTTAATCAAACCACAACTTCTTCTGCGATTAAAATATTTGAATTTCAAATATCGTGAATCCTAATCTTTAATCAAACCACAACTCCTTTTTGGCGGTGATGTACTTCTCCCATAATATCGTGAATCCTAATCTTTAATCAAACCACAACTTTGATGTTTTTGGCTTTGCCTAATTTTAAATATCGTGAATCCTAATCTTTAATCAAACCACAACTAAAAGAGGGGGTTTAGTTGCATTGTTTTTAATATCGTGAATCCTAATCTTTAATCAAACCACAACTTGCTGCCGGTTCTGTTGTAATGTTTATTAATATCGTGAATCCTAATCTTTAATCAAACCACAACTTGTCGGTTTTGATTAAGTTTTTATGGTTAAATATCGTGAATCCTAATCTTTAATCAAACCACAACTTTAAAAGTAGAAATCAACTCAGACCAGGAAATATCGTGAATCCTAATCTTTAATCAAACCACAACAATAAAGAAAAAAACGTGGTGTGCAACATCAATATCGTGAATCCTAATCTTTAATCAAACCACAACC
>CAXBIQ010000013.1:0-91744 GCA_963975935.1 uncultured Flavobacteriaceae bacterium | reverse complement strand
CATAATTATAATAATTATCATTATTTTTGATATTCAAATCTAAAGGCACTTTGCGTGAAAATCAGTGCGCATTTCACGCAAAGTGCGCAAAGGTTTTTGCAAAGAGCGCTAAGGGTTTTAGAGCTAAATACCTTAATAAAATATACTATTTCCTCGATTTTTTCCCCGCCCTAAAGGGTGAAATCGAGGAACATCAGCCTCCCTTTAGGGCCGGGGCACAGCTGATGTTCCGGCAATGCGCTAAACCTCTTTCTTAAAATCCTCAACCACATACTTATCCTTAGCCCTTTCAAGGCTTAGGTTAACAGAGAGTTCAAACAAATGTGCCTGGGTTTCAAAAAAGTGCATCATATAGCCGGCGGTGTTGACAAAACCAATGATATCGCCAATTTGCGGGAGGTGTGGCAGGCCGATTTTGCGTTTGAGGACGATGTCGCGCTCCAGGCAATAGGCCCCGGTGAAGTACACTTCGGTGGGGTCTGCGGCTGCGGGTTCCAGTGCGGTCAAGGGGTCAAGGAGGAAATCTGCACTCGAACTTTTAAGCTGGCTCATATTCATCTCCAGCCCCACCAGCCAGCGTCCACGGGCATCTTTTTTCCGGAAGACCACCCGCGCCAGGGTCATCCCCACCTGATTGAGGAGCGAGCGCCCGGGTTCCATACGGATTTCGATATTCTTTCCCTGTAGCAATTCTGAAACAGGTGCGTGGTGCTTGTAGCAGCCGTTCAGGATGTTTTCAAGAAAGACGTCACTGTTTGTTTCGTTGTAGAAGGGATAAGTTGCGAGATCGCCCTGTAGGTTTCCGTCGATAAGGTGATATCCCAGCCCGTCATTGTTGAAGGTAATCTCTTCGCGTTTCCCTTGTACTGCCTTTTTCAGTTCAAGCCGGAAGGTGTCCCATTCCTCTTTATGCTGCAGGTAGTTGATCAACACCCCACCGCCGATGTCTATGAACTCGGTTTTCAGACCGTGGGTCTCGAGCCTGTTTGCCAAAATAATACACTGGGTGAGCGCTGCTGCCCGCTGGGTGGTGGAATAGCCATCCAGATGAAAATGCAGGCCTTTATACGCTAAGCTGGAACTGCCGCCCTCAGGGAAGCAACCCGTGGTGATAAAGGGTACCACCTCGTCAATGTCAAAACCAAAGCGGCTGTAGAGCTTACCGGTATTGGTGTAAAACCCGCTTACGCGAAAGCCTACCGGGGTTTTCTTACCGAGGTTTTCGGCAATGCTGTTGAGCAGTAGGCATTCATCCTGATTGTCCAGAATGACGACCACGTTATTTTCAACAGCGAGCTGCAGGAGCTCTTTGGTTTTTATGGCGGCGGTCACGACCAGCAGTTCAGGTTTGACGCCGGCGTCCAGCGCTTGTTGTAGTTCGCGGTAGCTGGCAGTGTCAACGCCTATGCCGTTTTGTGCGGCACGTTTTACCACGGCTTGTGTCTTGTTTGCCTTGCGGGCATAATACAGTTGGTGCGGTAGCTTGTGCTTTTCAAACACTTTTTTAAAGCGGTTGATGTTCTCATCCATCGCCGGCAGGTAATGGATGTTGAGCGGCGAACCGTGGGTTTCAAACAATGAGTCCAGCAGTTCCCTATCGTTCATAAGCTGCGTCATCCAGTCACTGATAACCGGTGACAGGGGCGGTAGTTTGGTTGTTGCTTTCATGTGTTCTATTGGTTAATTGTTTGATTACGGCTGCTGCCCAGGGCCCTGCAAAGTTGTTGCGGGTGCGGGACAAGGTGTCATTGTCATGAACCAGGCCTTCTGTGGGTGTGCCATAAAGGGTTATGTTTTCAGGGGCTCCCTGTTTGTTGATCAGGTTGCCGTTGCGGTCTATCTCAAGAATCCCAGGGGCATAGCCCATAAGCCTGAAACCGTTTACAAAGGGGCGTGCCAGCTTGTTCTTACACAAACTGCAAAAGAGGCCCGAGCTTTCCTTTTTGATTTCGTTTTTAGGGATTCGGGCATCAATCAGGACGTCACAAACGCTTATAAAACTGCCGTTACTCAGGATGATACCGGTATCATGGTGCTTTATCTTGGGGTTTTTGGCAAAGCGGAAATCAACGATACCTGCCTTTGCAAGGGCAAGAATCTTTTTCAGGTTTTCGGGCGGTGGCCCGTAAGCAATGCGGTTGAGTTTTCCGAAATAATACCGGTCAAACTCCTGATGGGCATCTGCTTTGAGTCCGCCAAAGGAATAAAGTTCGTTAAAGACAGGGCTCACCCGCCTCCATACCGCTGCGGCACGCAGTTGAGCCTCGTGCACAATGTCGCGGTCATCTTCTGCTGTAAAGGCGGCAAGGTAGTCCAGCACGTTCTGATGGGTGGATTTTTTAGGGTCGAACTCTGGGTTCAGCAGGGTTTCCAATGAAAAGGCGGGGTGTTCAGGGTGCTTTTTATGAAAGGCGGTTATTTGGGCTTGTACCTTTTCATAGTGGGTGCTGTGTGCAAGCACTTGTTTTTCATGGGCAAACAAGGTGTTGTAATAAGCATATTCCATATCCTTACACAACAGCGGAAGTATGGTATTTGTAAAACTTAACCTCTTATTTTGTATGTGTTTAAGGTTTTCTATATAAAGTTCAGGTTCATTACCTATTGTGTCAAAATTATACTTGGGCAGCATTGGCCATCCGGAGGTGGAATAGGGATAAATATGCTTCGGTTCGTTGCCCGAAGGAGTGTAGTTGTAGTGACCGTCCTCTGTTTCTGCAAAGGTTCCGCCCCTGCCCTGGGTAAGGGCGAGTGCAGCATCGATAAAGGTGAGGCCCAACCCTTTTACCGCGACGGTATCTTTATGGGTGATTTCTTTGAGGGTTTCGTTCACAGGATAAAGGAAGGGTATAAAATTATCAGGGGTCAGTACCGGGCTTATGTGGCGCTGGTGCCCGGTGGTGATGAGGATGTTATGAATTCCGTCAAGTGTAAGGGTTTCCCCCTGCCGGTGAAAGCCAAGCGTATACTGCTCCCCCTGCTTGTCGATGGAGCATACTTCGGCGATATGCCGGTGCAGTTGGACGTTGTCAGGAAGGTTTTGGCACAAATCTTCAAAGCCCTTTTCCAGATATTCTCCCACCGTTGTGCGGGAAGCATACAAGGGGTCTACCGCAGCGGGAGTGGATTGTTGGGCAGCTGCCAGGTATTCTGAAAAGCGCACAGGGTACTTTACCACCGGTGGCGGGGCTTCTTGAGGCCACATATTGATGTGCGCATTAGAGAAATTCATCAGCAAATAGTCCGGCTGATCGCTGCGGTAGACGTCGCCGGAGCCCATAAAACGGGTTTTGTTGAACAGGTGAATTTCCACGGTGTCCTTAACGGGATGTGCTTTTAATTGTGCAAGGATGCGCTCAAAACCATACAGGCCCTTGGGCCCCAGACCTACAATTGCTATTTTGAATGGAAGGGGATGCATCATCTTTCTGTTACCTTTTTTTGTTTATTTCCCCTTTGGGAAAGCGAAAAGAGGGAAAGTGTTTTCTGATCCACGCTTTGTTATAGACCGTTTGCAGGTAGCGTTCGCCCCGGTCACACAGGATGGCAACACAGTTTGCTCCTTCGGGAATAAAGGGTGCATACTGCTCGATGGCAGAAAGCACCGCACCGGAAGAGCCGCCGCAAAGGATGGCTTCCTGTTCCAGTAAGTTCCAGCAGCCGGTGATGCATGCTTCATCTGTAATATGCATCACATCGTGAATAAAGCCCTCATCCAGAAAATGGGACGCCTTGCCGGAGCCATGGCCCGGGATGAGGCGTTTGGCCTCATGTTCCCCAAAGGTGACGCTTCCCAAGGCATCAACGGCAATGATTTTTGTGGGCAGACGGTTTTCATAGACATACCTGGCACAGCCCATCAGGGTGCCGCAGGTACTGGTGCTGATGAAGAGATAGTCCACCTTTTGGTCAAGAGCATCGGCAATCTCACTCATGGTTTGATAGTGCGTTTGCGGGTTGGCATCGTTTTCATACTGGTTGAGCCAGTGGCTGTGAGGATGTTGCTTTAAAAGCTCCTGTACTTTTTGGATGCGGCTCTCCAGAAAGCCCCCCTCCTCTTGCGGTGAGGTCACTTTGACCAGTTGGGTGCCATAAGCTTGCAGGAGTTTTTCTGTATGGGAATTGACTTTGGGATCGACGACAACGATGAGTTTAAGGTTATAATACTTGCATGCCTGTGCCAGCCCGAGGGCCATATTGCCCGAACTCGACTCGATAATGGTATCTCCCGGTTTGATGGAACCGCTTTCCAGCGCCCGTGAGAGCATATTGATAGCCGTGCGGTCTTTGATACTCCCGCCGGGGTTAAAGCTCTCCATTTTGGCAAAAAGGGGGAAGTGATACTGCTTTTCAATACGGCTGAGGCGCACCAAAGGCGTGTTGCCGATAGTTGCGAGGATATCGGTTGGGTACTTTTGAGTTTGAATATGTGTTTTTGTTAGTGTTTGCATTTAGCAGTTATCAGCTGTTTTAGTAAATATCATGCTTAAAATCTACATATGCTACCGCTAATGCCACAATTATTAATACTTTAGGATAAATGAAGGGCATTTTAATACTTCTTTAAGAGAAGCTTTATCGGAATGGTATTTGATGCGGATTAAAATGAATTTTATGAAAATAACTACACCTCAGTCAAATCATGTGCAACCTTTTAATATCTTGACCCTATGAACACATCTCTCCTTTATTTTTTAGTATTATTGATTGCGGGGCTTCCCCTTGCAGCACAGGAAATTGCGTCCCATCAATGGGAAGACCGTGTGTTGATCGTGATGACTAAAGACCATACTGATGCTGAATTTAAACGGCAAATACAGGAACTCAACGCCCATCAACAGGGCCTAACCGAACGCAAACTCAAAGTCTATCTCGCCACTCCTGAAGCCTATCGCTTGTTGAACGCCCCGGAAACTTCCTGGAAACCGGGGGGTGATCTGTATAAGACCTATAACAAAAGAAGTGGTGAACCGGAAGTGTTGCTCATTGGGTTGGACGGGCAACCGAAAATCCGGAAGTATAGCTTTACTACTGCCTTGGAATTGTTTGTAACCATTGATGGGATGCCGATGCGGCAATCTGAGATGCGGAACAGGAATAAGGGTAAAAATTAAGGCTGTGGTTTAAAATCCTGAAAGTCAACAATCCCCGTTAGAAAAGCAATAATCATAAAGAAAATCGAAAACCCAAGATAAACCACAAAGCCCAGTGGCAGGAAAATCAGTGTCTTAATGAGCAACTGTTTGTATGAAAGTGTAAACACCTGTTTGAGGACATAGCCGTGGTAGACAAATAAAAAGATATACACAAAGCCGCCTATGGTCAAAAAGTCAATGGGGAAGAAACTCAACACCAGCAAATTCACTACTGACGAAAACATGGAAAACAGCGACATGGTATAAAAATAGATAACTAAGTGCTCGGTATAATTATACCGTTGTTTCCAGAACACCACACGGGAAACTAATGCCACGACCGGGATGATGATAAAGTTGAACAGGGCATTGTACTCGATTGCTTTCTGGGTGAGTTTGCGGGTGGCTTCTGCTTGCTTTTCATCTGCAATAAACCCGCTTGTGGTTATATCAAAAAAGTTGGGAAAATACTGTTTCAGGATAAAAAAGTAAAGCCCCGAAATGGTGAGTGCAATGGCAAAAAAGGCCAAGGGGGCAAGGTATTTTTTTCGCACGCCCTGCACATAGCAATCAATGACGTCTTTGGGGTCTTTGATCAAGTAAATGATGGTTTTCAGAAAGGTGTTGTCGTAGCTAAAGAAGGTCTCGGTATAGTGCTGGAACAAGTTTTTGATCGTGAGGCGGTTGTGGATTACTTTTGCACCGCAGTTGGGACAGTAATCCCTTTGCGGCTCTAAAACGGCTGAACAGTTTTTACATTCCATACAGGGTAGAGGGTTTTCTGAATTTGGCTATCTTTATCAAATATATAAAAATGAAGCAAACTCTGTATATGAGTAGCTTAAATAATTGATTTGCACCCCGCCTATGAAAACCGCTACTGTCACCCAACTCAAAAAAGAACTGCAGTACCGCTCGACAGATGAGTTGCTGGAGCTGTGCCTTCGCCTGGCGAAGTTCAAAAAAGAAAACAAGGAGCTCCTCACCTACCTGCTGTTTGAGTCGCAGGACGAAAGCGGGTATGTCGAAAGTGTGAAGCGTGAAGTGGATGCACAACTGGAAGCCATCAACACCAAAAACTACTACTGGATGCGCAAAGGCATTCGCAAGATCCTGAAGAACCTGAAGAAGTTCATTCGCTATTCGCTAAAAAAAGAAACCGAAGTGGAGCTTCTCCTCTACTTTTGTGTGCAGGTAAAAAACATAGTTCCCTCCATTAAATGGGATAAAACCCTGCAGAACATTCTTGAAAGGCAGCTTGCTTTGGTTCATAAAAAGATTGAAACCCTGCATGAGGACTTGCAGTATGATTTCAGGTTGCGGTTAGAAGAGGAAGGGTTTTAAGACCACTAAAGACGTTCAGATCACACACTAAAAGGTTTTAACTCTTTAATACCCACATTTCAGATATCAAAATGAATTATATAACCCCAATCTCCCGTGAGTGCCTGATGGCAATATCACTGGTTTTAAAGTAACATACCGCAACATTGAGACTTTTTATGTTTTCAAGGGTTTTGGTAATTTTAGATTTTTGGTTCCTTCCCGTTTGCCTGATGTAAACCGCCTTGATATTGAGTTTATACATTTTGCAAATCTTTTCATAGATATAAACATCGTGTTGTGAGTCATCACCCAGCAGCACATATTGCAGGTCAGGGTAAAAGGAAATAATGTCTTTGATCTTCTCAAACTTATGATCGTGGCTGCCCCGGCCCGTGGACAGAAAGTCACGAATGCCGGTTTTTATCTTTTTAAGCTTGATGACGGCTTTGGGCAAGGCGTGCATTTGAGTAAACTCAATGATAAAATCATAGAGGTTCCACTCGCTGCTGGAAACATAGAAAAAGGAATTAAAAGACGTGTCATCTTCCTGTCCATAGAGGCTCAAAGCACGGTAATGGTCTGTTACATCTTCAAAAACTTTTCTCTTGTTTATGTTTTTGAATAGCATAATGTATAATTTCTTGAAAAAGCTATTGCTGTGGGAAACCAGAAAGGTGTCATCAATATCAGAAATAATCCCAAACTTGCTTTTAAAAGGCTTGAGTACTTCCCCTTTTGCAACGATGCCCACCTCCCCTACTTTAAAGATAACTTCATAAGGATGCCAACCACTTTCCAGGGATTCATAAAAAGGGATATCAAACCGAAAATAGCCGTCATCAAAGGTTTTTGTGGTAAGGTTGACCCCTTTGAACCGAAGGGTGACTTCCTGATTTTTGATGGGACTAATCCTGAATTTATGGATCACGGAAAAGGCGTGTTTGATTCCCCTTCTGTCGAGTTCATATTTATCTGGCGCCCAGGATTTAAAAGCATGCCCAAAGACCACCAGGTGATGGTCATTTGCATAGCCGCGATAAAGTTTTAAATCTAATTTTGCCATAAAGGGTTTTTAATTGCATCAATTTATTTAATTTTATTGACATATACCAGAGCAATGAATACTATTCGCGAGATTTTATTTGTAATCAATCCCAAAGCAGGAAACACTGATAAAGAAGAATTGCTTGGTTTTGTGGAACAATTCATTAAAAGTCAAGACATACGACTTGTAACATATAAAACTGTCGGGAAGTATGATGACCACGCGATTACAGTTTTAATAAAGCAACATTCCTTTGACCGCATTTTTGTTGCCGGTGGTGACGGTACCATACAAATGATGGCAGGGATCCTGATGGATTATAACATCCCGTTGGGTATTTTTCCTGAAGGTTCGGCAAACGGGCTTGCACTCAATTTAAACATCCCCAATACCACAGAGGAACAATTAAAGGTTGCCCTTTCTGAAAACATTATAAACCTCGATGTCTTAAGAATGAATGACGACATATGCATTCACATTGCTGATTTTGGAGTCAATGCAGAACTGATTAAGAATTTTGAAGAAGGCAGTATCAGGGGAAAAATTGGTTATGCTTTAAAATCAATCCCCACACTTCTGAACACTGACTATCCTTTTACTTTTGAAATCAAAGCAAATGGAATGACCCAAACAAAAGAAGGTGCCGTACTTGCTATTGCCAATGCCATGAAATATGGCACCGGTGCTACTGTAAACCCTGACGGCAAAATGGATGACGGTTTCTTTGAAATAATTATCTTCAAAAATCTTAATATAATAGATATTATAAAGACCCTTACTGAAAATAATAATCTTGATCCTGATTTTGCTGAAGTCATTTCAACCAATAATGCTGAAATTATATGCAAATCACCGGTTCCCTTTCAAGTTGACGGTGAATATATGGGAGAAATCACCAAACTGGATATTACTGTACTCAAAAAGAAAATCGCTGTGGCTGTTCCTGAAAGTGCTTAATCAACAGTGAATACTTCAGCTTAAAGCATTACAATATATTGTATATACTGTATCCAAAAAACATGAGAATTGACAATAAAGCAAGAACCGTGGGAACAGGAATGTTTTTTACGTTCAGAGGCACACGAAACGGGGGTTTCTCTTCCTTCCTCGCCTTCTTTTTATGTCTTAATTTTAAGAGTGCAATGTTAACCATTCCAAATACTATAAAAATAAAAATATTACTAATACTTGCTACTACTTTCAAGTTACCCATCACTCCAAAAATTATGGATACCAAGGTAATTAAGCCTATTGCGTACAAAGGAGCATTGCCTGGACCGGAAAGAGTGGTTAGTTTTTTCATCCAGTCAGTTTTACTGTCACGGGCAACGTCAAAGAGCAAACGGGAAGTTCCAAGTATATTGGTTAAAATGGTTTTGCTGGTAGCAAACAAAGCGACAACAATTAACAAGTTTGCGCCTATTGAACCCATTTCTGATTCAATAACCGCTGCCAGAGGACCTTCGGCATTTGCCAATGTTTTCCAGTCCAGGGTACCTAAAGCGCTAATGGCAATTAAAACATAGACAATAAGCACAATAATACTGCTTGAGATTATGGTTCTTGGCATATTTTTTTTGGCGTTTTTGGTTTCTTCAGCCATTTTCACGAGGTCTTCAAAACCAATATAACTGAAAAATATTAAAGCACTCCCGGCGAAGATACCGTGCCATCCTGCCTCAGTTTTTTCCAAAAACTCTACATTTCCAAAATTAGGAAGAGCTACAACAATTACAAAACCCAGCCCCAGTAATGTAATTATTGTGGTGATGGAATTAAAATAAGAACTCAACTTTGATCCTATGGCATTGAATACCGCCATTAAAAATATGATTCCGGCAACAATAAGCCCTGAGGGAATATTAGTCAACCGACCAAGATAATCTGCAAAACTGATCGCTATCGCAGCAGCTGCCACAATACCCGTAAATGCCATAAATACAGACATAATTGTTGCAGTTTTCATGCCCATAGCCTGCTTAATGTATTCAAAACTACCGCCGGCGTCAGGAAATCGACTCACAAACTCTGCATATGATAAACCTGTGAGTAATGCCACAAATGCAGCAAGAATAAAACTTAACCACAACATATTTCCACTAAGAGCAGCAGCTTCGCCAATGATGGCATATATCCCTGCCCACACAATTCCTCCAACACCAAACATGAGTACATCCCAAAAACCCAGTGTCTTTTTGAGTTTGTTTTCTTTCAATATGACGTTCTGTTTTTAATGAGCTATTTTTTCGAAGTGTTTTGTTTATCTTCCAAGGTACTCTGATCCTTTTCAAGGTCTGTGTGGTTTCCACCCTGACTGTACAAATCATTTTCCTCGTCCGTCAGAAGGTTGTCATCAGCATTTTTATTTGCATTGCTCCTTCCGGGAACGTCAAGGTCTTTACCTTCAAAATCAACACCTTCCTCATCCAGTTTGTCCATATTGCGCAATTGCATATCATCACCCCCTGATTTGTGGATATTTTCATCATGCAGCATTTCTTTCTCATCTTCTGTTAAATCAGAATCATAACCCTGCAATTCTTTTTCTTTTTGTCTGTTTGTTTTTTCTGTAGTCATTATTATTATTATTTTAGATTATAGAACAATTATTCAGAGGCTGTAAGATATTTAGTCCACTTCTATGGTTCCTTTCTTATAATGTTCATTATTTTCACCGGTGACCGCCTCGACAGTGCCTTCCAGCATGCTTATGAATTTATTCCGGCTATTGTCCCAGTAATAAGCCTCAATAGGAGTGACTTTTATTGCTGTGAGGTTTGAATCATCAAACCCGTCAAACCACTTGTTGTCTTCTTTGGTATAAAGTTCTTCCAATATATTGTGATGGCTTTTAATAGAAGCTTCACCATAAACACTTAGGTATTGCTTTTTATCTGTATCGCTATACAACAGTTGCACTTTATTGTTTGCCTGAATGTTGATGTTGTGGTCACTGTTCAGTGGGCTTAAAAACCAAATAGCTCCATCGTCATCAACCTTTTTTGTGGTCATTGGGTTCACATGAATGGGAAGTTTTGTAAGGTTGGTAAGCAACATTGCAACCTTTGTTTCCTTTGCCAAAGATTTTATTTTTTCAATTGCTTCTTTGTCAAATAAATTATCAGTTTTCATAATTTTTGGTTTAATGGTGTTAATATCTTGTAAGGTATAAAAACTTACCCCTCACGGCTATTAATGCTATGCTAATTCTAAGGAGCTTAATGTTAAAAGATATGAAAAAGAATCGTTATGTAATAGGAACTAAATAGACCGAAGTTTATAAATCAATAATCCATATTCAACAACCTTTTATAATTCTCTTATATGTGATATTTTTATCCTAACTTTATTTTTTAATTAAAAACCCTACTTATGAGTAAAAACACTATCACTTTAGAAACCGCCCAAGAATGGTCAGCCCGCTGGAAAGAAGCCCAGCGAGAGGGAACCGAGGCTCCCGTAACCGCTTTTTTGATTCCCGGCATTGATGTCACCCAGGTTATGAATGAACGCAATGTAGTTGATGTAAGGGCTTATCTGGGAATTGACAATGAAAATACTGAACGACTTATGATTGTGGGTGTAGACGCCGATGGAAATGATATGATTGATGATGAAAACGGTTACTATATTTATGATTTCACCAGACCTTGTCCGCCTTATTGTAACGAAAAGGCTCCTTTTATTTCAAAATAATTTTTTCGCTATAGAATAATACCCTTGTAATTGTATGTCATCCCCAATAGTATGATTGAATTTTTGGAGTTTGCTCTTTTTTTACCCAATATGTTTTTATGTGTAAACGTCCTCTTGTTTGTTCTACTCACAGTTAAAACAAAAAAGAAGACGCATACCATCCTTATGGTTTATCTGTTGGCTATTCTAGGTGTTCAATTGTATTCTGCATGGCTGGCTTTTAAGGGTAGTTATAATTTGCATATTTCCCATTTCTACTTTATTATTCAATTCCTTGTGCTGGGTTATTTTTATTATATCATCTGTACACAACGCCTTCAAAAGAATCTGATAAAATACAGTATGACTGTATGTTTGTTAATTCTTGGGATTCAATATGGCATAGCCCCAGAAACTTATTTTAAATTCAATAATTTAGAAATATTCCTTACTTCATACTTATTGATTGTTTATGCACTGTTTCACTTTTACAACCTGCTCTCGGCAAAAAAGTCATTTTTATTTTTTAATATCGGTTTGTTTTTCTATTTGTTTGGAAGTACGGTTTTGTTTTTAGTGGGCAATCTTTCAGCTGTTATAGATATAAAATCCATTAACTTTGATATCAATAATATTCTCTACTTCATTTTTCAATTATTTGTATTTATGGAATGGATTCAGTTGTATTTTAAAAAAGAAAATTCCAATCCTAAAAAATTGAATCATGGAGTATGAAAGCCCTGAAATAGTTTCTGCTGTAATTTATATTTTCTCGGCATTTTTTCTGATGAGCCTGTCTATATTGATTTTTGTATATTTTTCACGTAAAAAAATAATAGAAAAAGAAATAAAGAACAAGGACCTGCAGCTTGAACATCAAAAGAAATTACTGCGTGCTGTTATAGAGACTCAGGAGAAAGAACGCAGCCGCATAGCGCAGGATTTACACGACGATATCAGTTCAGGGCTGAGTGTGGTCTCTTTAAATTGTCATATTTTAAAAACCCCTGATTTAACACCAACAGAACAACACGAGATAAGTGACACCATTTTAACTCTTACTTCAAAAGTACTTGAAAATTCCCGTAGAATTGCACACGATCTCTTGCCCCCCATAATTGAAAAATTTGGAATTCAGGCAGGGATTGAAGAACTTGTCGAGGAATTGAATGCCACTAAAAAAGTAAGTATTACATACACGAGTAGTTTGGAGTTGAACTCGATAGATACAGATAAACATTTACACCTTTTTAGGATTATTCAGGAGCTTATAAACAATTCCATGCGTCACGGAAAAGCGAGTGAAATCAAAATAGCATTTAATGAAAAAGACTCCAACAAAGTTTTTATATATAACGACAACGGCACAGGCTTTGATATTACCAGCCATCAATCACAAAAGGGGCTTGGTATGAAGAATATTGAAAGCAGGGTTGCATTCATTGGGGGCACCCTTGTTATTGACTCTGAAATTAACAAAGGAACCCAAGTCATCATAAATTTTTAGAACCTATGAAGTATAATGTAAACATCGTTTTGGTAGATGATGAAGAACTTTTCAGAACCGGGATTGCCTTTATTTTGAATCGTGAGCCCAATATGAATGTCCTTTTTCAGGCATCAAACGGGGTTGAACTTCTTGAACGTTTAAAAACTGCAGATATCCTTCCTGATATCATCATGATGGATTTGAAAATGCCCTTGCTTAATGGTGTTGAAACGACCAAGATCCTCAAAAAAGATTATCCTGAAATAGATATCATTGCACTATCGAGTTACAATTCAAAGGCATTTATTGCTAATGTAATCAATGAAGGGGCCTGTTCTTATATAATTAAAAGCGCCACGCCGGCAGAAATGATTGAAACAATAAACAAAGTGGCTTCAAAAGGCTTTTATTATGATAATGTCACGATGAAAGTAATTCTTGAAGAAAAAAACCTTTCGCAAAACGATAAAACAAAAAGTCCGCTTGATGAAGAATTCTTTACCCCCAGGGAAAAGGAAGTCTTAGAACTTATTTGCAAACAATTCAACACTAAAGAAATAGGTGAAAAACTCTTTATAAGCCCCCGCACGGTTGAAATACACCGCAAAAACATCATTTCAAAAACCAATGCCAGGAACATAGCAGGACTTGTGGTATTTGCTATTCAGAATGACCTTGTTCCTCCGGAAAATCTCCTGGAAGATTAATTTTAATAGCCTGTATGGCGTGTTTTATTTTTTAACAGGCACAAGATAAACAGGGATTTTTGTGCGTTCAATAACTGAGGACGCTACCGTCCCCAGCACAACCTTTTCAATAACATTGTGGCTGTGCGTGCCCATTACTAGTATATCTGCTTTCCATTCCCTTGAATAGTTTAAAATAGCATCTTTGGCCTTACCTTCAGCCAGATGGATCTTAACAGAAGGATCCTTGAGATGTGCTGCAGATTTTTCAAGAAACTCTTCGCCGGTTTTCTGCATATCATTGAGTTTTTCTCCACTATTTGCTACTTCATTTACGGGTACATAACCCATAAATTCAGGGTAGCTAATTTCGTAATAGGAAGCGTCTGCAACAACATGCAACAGGCATACTTCTGCATCAAGTTTTTTTGCCAGTTCATATCCGGCTTCTGCCACTTTTTCAGAGACGGGATGATAGTCAAGGGCGATTAGTACTTTTTTCATTGGTCTTGATTTTTGTTTCACCTAAAGTTACAAAATCTAAATGAAAAGGGTTTTAAGTAATGTATAAAAAAACACGTTTATAAAATTTAGTTTATATATTCACAAGAACCTGAAAAAGTGTTACGGCTCCTTTGTAATGCTTACCCGCAGCGAGTCCTCATTTCCATACAGTTTAATTTCTTTAATATCTCCGGGAAGATTTACTTTGTTTTCAAGCAATGCGTCTTTAACCTTGGAAATTATATCGCTTCTAATCTGAATAGCTTGCCTTCTGTATTCCATTGTTTTAACCCAGAACAAAACTTTTATGTTCACGGTACTAACACCTAGTTCATGAACCACAGCCACCACTTCATGGGTTTCATTCTCTACTATACCTGCTTCATTTCTAACCGTTTCAAGTATTATTTTACGGGCACTGTCAATATTGTCTTCATAAGAAATTCCAACAAGAAATTCCTGTCTGAAATATCCGTCTTCTGTATAGTTGAATACCGGTTTTTTTATGATATGGCTATTTGGAATATAAACATCACGGCCATCAAATGTTTTAAGTTTGGTATACCGAAACTCCATAGCCTTTACCTTTCCGAATATATCATCAACCAAAACGGTATCATTAATATCAAATGGCCTGTTAAATGACAGTATAACTCCCGAAATAAAATTTTCACCAATGTCCTTAAATGCAAAACCAAAAATCAAAGCTGAGGCTCCTGCTGCCGTAAATATTCCTGCTGCAATATTACTGAGGCCTGCAGTGTTCAATGCAAACATTATTACCAAAATCACTAATATGGTCTTGAACAGTTTTGACAAAAAATTTGTCATCAATGGGTCTTTTGATTTTCTTGCTATTGCCCTTCTGAATATACTTGTAAGGAAGTTTGAGATTAAAATCCCAATGACAATAACCAAAAGCCCAAGTACAATCTCGGGCATATTTTCAACCAAATCATTCCAGTTATCCTGAAATGCATTAGAAACTTGCTCAATAAAACTGTTGAATTCCATGGTTTAAATTTGAATGTTCAATTTAAGAAAAAACCTTCACCTTTTACATCTTATTTAGGTTCCAAAACACGTTCATTCATCTTCGTTTTAATATCCTGAAAAAGATGCTTCATCATTATGGGACTATACATTGTCTGAAATTGTGTCAATAAAGAAAATAGCTCATCCTGTATAGTTCTGTCCATATTTCCATAGTCCCAGATGGGAAGGACTGTTTCTGAAAATATTTCTTCAAATGTTTTTTCATCTGAAACAATTCTCAGTTGATTATTGGCATTTACAAAAATTTGATTGGGGCAATGTGACAGGCGAAATGATAACAGTTGGAAAATCGCCCTCAAGCTCAAAACGGCAGTTCCCGGGTCGTTAATTCCCGGACTTAGAGCTTTAATTGCTACTTCTGACAATTGCTTGAATCCATACAGGTAATTTTCTTCTATAGATTCGCTTAACGGCATATATATACTCGATGATACATTCTTGACCTGTTCATCAGATAATTTTTTATTGACACTGATAAGCGGAATACCTTCCATCATAAAAGTTCCTTGCTTGTGCAAAAAGTAAAAGGTACAGTCGAGCTCATCCCCTATTTCTATGAGTGCCTTTTCATTAAACCCCAAAAACATTCCGGATCTGGGAGCGCGGATAATAAAACTGTCTTGAGGCTGCGGAGGCCTTTCGGTATGATTTGCTATGAGGCAATATTTTTTCATCGAGGTCAATGTCTTTTGATAAGCCCTTTCAATAATCACTTTATATTTGACAGACTGGGTGATATAATGTAAAAAATAAATAAAGAGGAAAAGATCAAACACAGTAATCAACATGAGGAAATATGTACTCAGTATGGGTACTCTTGCTTCTGTATCAGAGTCAACAACCATTGTAAGCAAAAAGAGCGCATAGACAATAGTGCCAATATAAATACCCAACACCGATTGCTGAAACCTGCTGCCAATTAAGCTGTCCAGAATGCGGTTACTCATTTGTGATGCTGTCTGGTTCAACACAATCATCACCATTGAAAAGCTAAATACCGTAAGTGATATGAGACCTGCTACTATTGATGAAGCAATGCTTCGGGCTGTTGAAGCATCCCTCAAGCCCAACCAGTCCAATTCCTTTTTAAATTCCTGACCTTGCTGAGAAAAATCAAACGCGATACTGAAATAAGAAAGCACCAAAAAAAATAGGGCAAAAATGGCAGGATAAAATGCGATACTGTTTATGATTTTTCGGTAAGGTTCTTTGATTATAATTAATATTTTATTCCACATGTGTTTCCAATTTCAAATAAATATTCATTAAACTTTATCTTATTTCAACTATAAATTGTATTCAATTCAATTTGGACATAATCATAATAAAACATTATAAGCTTTTTATATATAATCGTTCGACCTTTTCCCTGGCCCAGGGTGTTTTACGTAAAAATGTCAAACTTGATTTTAGGGAGGGATTATAGGTAAAGCATCTGATGGGAATATTTTCACCAAGGGTTTCCCATCCATATTTATCGATTAAAAATTCAAGCATCTTTAAAAGTGTGACACCATGTAAAGGGTTATTCAATTGTTTGTCGGCCATATTTAGAGTTATTGCTGTTACTGTTTAAGTTTCAATGTTGGAGTTTGATTTCGATTTTCTCTTTTCAGGCTCTGCCAGTCTTCTTAATACGGAAGAAATAATTCCACCCGTTGTCATACCAAAAATGTAAACGAGAATTATTACAACAGATACAGGCAAAGTAACACTCCAGTTAAAAAGTTCAATTGTAATTGATTGACTGTTTTGGATGGCAAAAATTGCAATCAATATCACAAAAAGAATCAAAAAAACTTTCTTTAAAATACGCATAGTTTCTTTTTTTTAAGTGAATCTTTAAACGCCTTTAAGATACATAATTCTACCAAATAATTACCTAAAGTGGTGTTAAGGCGGTTTGCTAAATATTTCAAAAGTTGTATTTTAGTTTTCTAGAAAAAATAACTAATTATGACTAATCAAGACGAAATGGGAGTATTATCAGAAAGTGAGCGACAGTTAAATTTTTATTATTATCCTGATCATAAATTATCTAAAGAGGCCTTGGCATATGCAGAGTCCTCAGATGCAAAACTTAACGCTATCAACATAAAGAAAACAAAAGTAACGGGAACGCAATGGGTTGAACTTGCAGAAATGCTTGGCGGAAAAGTAGCAGATTTTCTTGAAAGAGAACATCCCGTTTTTCAGGAAAAGTTTGATAAAGATGCTTCTCTTGGGACTGAAGATGCCGTAAAAATATTACAGAACCATCCTGAAATGTTGGTGTATCCCATTGTAACACAAGGTAAAAAAGCAGTTTATGTAAAAATGATGTCTGATGTTTTAAAGTTGGCAAAACCTGATTCCCAGTATAACAAAAACGAGTAGACTTTAAAACGGTTAGGGTTATTATTCTAATGACAAAACTTGCGGGAATTACCAGCCAAAAAAACTACCCTCCAATAATCTCACCACCATTAATGTGAATGAACTGGCCGGTGATATAGCTGCTGTCCTCAGATGCCAGGAATACATATGCTGGCCCCACCTCGCTGGGTTGGCCGGCGCGTCCTAATGGGGTGTCTTGTCCGAAATCTGATACATCATCAAAAGTGGCAGGAATCAAGGGTGTCCATATTGGTCCCGGTGCAATACCGTTAACACGGATGTTCTTCTCTGCCAGTATCAGGGAAAGCGATCGGGTAAAACTTACAATCGCCCCTTTGGTACTGGAATAATCGAGCAGATGTTCACTGCCCCGATAAGCAGTCACAGAGCTTGTATTGATAATAGTATCCCCGGCCTTCAAGTGGGGCAAGGCCTTGGAAACAATATAGAAAAACGGAAAGATATTGGTTTCAAAGTTTTCCTTTAAGTTTTTTTCTTTAATATCCACTATTTTATCCTTTGGAAACTGCACAGCGGCGTTATTGACCAAAATATTTAGATTACCGAATTTCTTCAGGCATTTGTCAACTACTGTTTTACAGGTGCGTGACTTTTTGATATCGGCTTTGATAAGCAGACAGGTTTGCCCCTCCTTTTCTACCAATTTTTGGGTAGCTTTTGCATCCTTAATTTCAGAAAGGTATACGATGGCTACATTTGCACCTTCACGAGCAAAATGTACTGCAACACTTCTGCCTATTCCACTATCACCACCGGTAATAAGAGCGGTTTTACCTTTAAGCTTACCACTTCCTCTATACCCGGAACGGATAAACTCAGGCTCAGGATTCATTTTATGTTCGTCGCCCGGTTGGGCCTGGCTTTGCTTAGGAAAACTTTTCGGCTTTTTCATTATTGTTAAATATTAGATTGCACTTATAAAAGTACATATACAATAGGCACCAAAGAGTTAAGCAAATGGTAAGTATAATTAACGGAACGTTAAAAGTGAATAGATAAAATTATCTAACAATTCAGGCTTTAGTTTTAGACTCAATAATCCGAACAGTATCACCCACTGTGCGCAATTGTTCCATATCTTCATTACTAAGGGCGATGTTGAAAGCATCTTCCACATCCAAAACTATGTCAACCAAATGTGAGGAATTGATGTTGAGCTCTTTGGTAAGGTCGCTTTCGGGCTTGATACTTTCTATAGAAACATCCTCCGGGAGATAATCCCTGATGATGGTTTCTAATTTGGTATATATTTCTTTTTCAGTCATTGTTTTTTTTCCTAAAGATAAGACAAGCATTGACATCCCCAAAACCAAAACTTGCTTTTGCAAGGGTATTTAATGCAACATTTTTTTGCTTACGCGGAATGCATTGAACATCAATTAGTTTCAAAATATGAGGATGAATGGTATCACAATTCACATTAGGGAATAAAAACTGCTCATGCAATTGCAAAACAGTTGCTACGGCTTCAATGCTTCCGCCGGCACTTAAACAGTGACCGGTCATTCCTTTTAACGAATTGATCAATGGAAAGTCACTTCCCTCCCGTTCCAATGCTTTGGCCCAGTTTTCGACTTCCTCGGCATCTTTTGTGGTCGCTGTGAGATGTCCGTTAATAGCGTCTATTTCATTACCGGAAATATCGGCATCCTTTAATGTGTCTGTTATACAGCGTTGCACGGCTAAAGGATTGGGTGCCGTCATACTGCCGCCGTTGCGTTGTCCTCCACTATTAATAGCTGACCCAATGACTTCTGCATAGACGGTAGCTCCTCTTGATTCTGCACTTTCCAGCGATTCCAATACAAGCGCTCCGGCACCACATCCGGGAACAAAACCAGAAGCATTGGCACTCAAAGGTTGAGAAGCTTTTATTGGATTTTCATTATAAGCGTGAGGCAAAATGCGCATCGCATCAAATCCCGCCCATACATAAGGTCCGCCATCACTGGTACTTCCGGCAAGCATGCGTTTTGCTTTTCCTGCTTTGATGCGCTCAAAGGCAAGGGCTATGGCTTCTGTACCGGTGGTGCAGGCTGACGAATTGGAGGTAACGATATTTCCCATTCCCAACATTCCTCCCAGATAAGCACTCACGCCGCTGCTCATCGTTTGCTGTACCGAGGTACTTCCTAAGCGGCGGGTCTTTCCTGCATCAATTAAATGAATGCTTTCCCGGTATTTATCTACACCCAGGGTGCCCACACCAAAGATGGTTCCGGCATCAAAATCGGGTTCCTCTTTATTTATTTCCAATCCCGCATGTTTCCATGCATCCATCCCGGCCATTACGCCATAAAGGATACCGCTGCTATTAAAGTTTTTGAGTTGGAGTTCGGTGAAATAGTTTCGCTTCAATTCCTCAGAAATCTCAGGCATCCCCCCTATTTGGCAGGAAAATTTCAATTTTTCCAGTTCCGGGAAAAACCGAATGCCTGAAACACCCTTTTTGATGGCTTCAGAAAATGTCTCAACTCCCACGCCATTTGGAGCGACGACTCCAAGGCCCGTAACGACTACACGAATATTTGACTTTTTATTCTCCAAGGAATTTCTAAAAGTTTTTACTAAAATTTATAAATCTGCTTTTAACATTCCACTCAAGACACCTTTACAAACCACCTCGCCTTTTGTATTGGTCATTTTCACATTACATTTCAATTTCTGAAACCTGAAGTAAACCAACGTAGAAGTAATCGTAACCGTTTCACTTGGGTAAACGGGTTTTAAAAATTCTATCGTACTCTCTGTCAAGGCTACCTGATAAAGAGAAGCGTTCTTATTTTTCAAAAGCTGTTCTTTGTTTAAGTAAATACCTAAACAAACCAATCCTATCTGAGCCATACACTCGATTAAAATAACTCCCGGCGTAATTGCAACTTCCTTAAAATGGGAGCCGTAAAACACTTCTTCTTCGCGAAAAGTATAAGATCCTGTGATGCCACTTTCTGAAACTTCCTGCAGTGTGTCGACAAACAAAAAATCATTTCCGTAAGGCAAAAGCGCTATGATGTCTTCTTTTGTCATTTTAATTTAAGCTTTCGCCGCCATCGGCTTTTAATACCACACCATTGATCCATGCAGCTTCATCCTTACATAAAAGATAAACCACATTCCCTATGTCTTCAGGAGTAGTCAATCTGTTAAAAGGATTCTTTTTTAAGGCTATCGACGCAAATTTATCACTTCCGGGAATGGCATTAAACGAAGGTGTAATCACAGCACCTGCCTGAATACAGTTTGCCGTAATACCCAAGTCAGCAAATTCCACAGCCATATTACGGGTGATTGCCTCAAGCGTTGCCTTAGCAGCTGAAACTGCGCCATAATAAGGCCAGGCTTTGGTATTACCTTCACTGGTAAAAGAAATCACACGCGCTGATGCACTGAACATCTTTCGGTCAATGAGGCTTTTAGTCCAGTCATACAAACTAATGGCCATGGCATCAATGGTGACATGAAAGTCTGCATTCTCCAAAACATTGCCCGCTTCAGGATTCATGGGTTTTAAATTTCCCTTTGCGATGCTGTGCACTAACACACGAATGCTTCCTTCATCACCCAGGGAATCTTTTAAGGAATCGAGAACTTCATTTCTTCCCTCTTCCTTAAGGCCATCTGTGTTAAATGAAATTACATTAATACCGCTTTCGCGTAAGCGTTCAAATTCTTCGTGGATTTGCGTCAGGTTTTCCTTTCGGTCACGATGTACTATGCAAAGGTTCATACCGTGTTTGGACAATTTTTTTGCTGTTCCCAAACCAAGACCGCTGCTTCCTCCAAGAATCACTGCCCAATAATTTTTATCTATAAATTCCATTTAAAATATCTTTTAATGTTACCATTTTAATATGACCCGTTGTGCTGAAAAGCCCGGACCAAAACTAAGCATTAACCCATAACTTCCTTCTTTGGGTGTTTTATCCATAAACCGCTCCAGAACATACAAAACCGTTGCACTGCTCATATTGCCATACAGGCGTAAAACTTCTTTGGTATCATCAATGTTTTTCCCCATAGAGCCAAAAAGTTCTTCAACAGTTTCAAGTATTTTGCGGCCACCGGGATGAAAAATCAAGTGGTCAATATCTGTAATTTCAAGATTGTTTTTTTTCAAAAAAGGATGAATTATATCGGGAAAATGTGAGGCAATGGTCTCCGGAACTTTTTGATCAAGTATCATCTTTAACCCATTGTTTGTGAGATCAAAGCCCATCATGGTTTCAGCATCATAGAAATGATACATTTCAGAAGCAATTATTTCAGGGCCTTGAGTCTCTTTATCAGATGACAACAGCACACAGGCTGCTCCATCGCCAAATATGGCTGCACTCACAATATTTGCCATTGAATAATCATCAAGCTGAAAAGTAGCCGTGGGGCTTTCAACAGCAATAACAGCTGCTTTTTTACCGGGATTTGCTTTCAGAAATTGTTCTGCATACATCATACCCGAAATACCCGCTGCACATCCCATTTCTGTAACGGGAAGACGCACAACATCCTGGCGCATTTTGAGGCTGTTAATCAGATAAGCATCCAATGACGGAATCATAATTCCCGTGCAGCTCACTGTAATTAAATAATCTATACTTAACGGTTTCCAGTTTGCTTTATCCAAAGCTTTTTGCAGTACTTTTTCGCCTAATTTTTTTACCTCCCTAACATAGATCGCGTTTTTATCTTCAAAGGAAGTTGCTGTAAACACTTCGCCGGGCTCCATAATAGAGTAGCGTTTATCAACAGCAGCATTTTCAAATATTTTAAACACCTTTCTTTTGAAACGCTCGTCCTGCCCGGTAAGCCAGGAATCAAGAAGAGGAGCTATTTCTTCTGTTTTTCTGGAATACTCCGGTAGTTGCTTTGTTACTGCGGCTATTTTTATGCTCATTGTTTTTGTATTATCCATTGGTACCGGAAAGCCCATTTCCAGCTAATGAAATGTTTATAGTTTGTGAGTTTGTGTGAAAATACTTGGAGTTCATTTCTTTTAAACCCTCTCAGGATAGATACCAGCCCGTCATTTTTTGCAATTTTGGTTTTAAGAAAGATACTGCTAAACATTTTGAAAAGCATATATGCCAGTTTATTCCTGTGTAAGTCATTGATTACAATACCGAGCCGGGCTTGTTTGGTTAAAATAACCATAAGTTCATCAATCTGATTGTTCTTAAAATGATGTAAGGTTAAAGTACAGAGAAAAATATCGATTTCATTTTCTTTAAACCCATCTGAAAAAACATCCCGGCAGCTAAATGATATTTCAGGATATTTTTTATTTTTTTCTTTTGCTTCTGCTATGATTTGCGGATTGATGTCTATGCCTGTCAATTTAAAATTATGATTGTGCCTGCGTGCAAACCGGGCACATACTGCCAGCATTTCCCCATCACCGCATCCCAGGTCCACAATTGTAATTTCTTTTCCGCTGGGTATGTTTTTGATAAGACGCTTTATGCCGTTCAATGTTATTCTGTTTCCGCCAAGAAAATTGTTTACCGTATTGATGTCTTGAAAGACCTCTTTTACTTCAACGTTTTGCATGGATAAATCATCCATGATTTCTTTCTCATCAGTTCTGTATGTTGTATTTATAAACATATTACTTTATGCGTGAATTTCTGTACCATGAGTTCTTTTAATAATATGGGGCAAGGCTCCCGGAAAAAAAAATACAGCTTTCACCCCAAAACTTAATGCCGCCGGACGCATCAACACTTTTTGAAGAATTGCTGCGGTATATAACCTTCTTTGAAAGACTGATTTCCATTTTTGAGTATAAAGTTTTTCTAAATTTTCACGGGAAATTGATTTTTCTTGAAAGTATTCTACAAATATTTCTGAAATAATCTTAGCACTATGTATGGCCATTGCCATGCCATTTCCACATAGGGGATGTATCAATCCTGCACTGTCTCCTGCCATAAATATATGATCTTCAACCGGTTTTTTTGATTCGAATGAAATTTGACTGATGGTAAGAGGTGCTTCAAATACTGGCTTAGCATACTTTATGAATTCTTTTAAAAAGGGATTTTTTGATAAAACCTTTTCTTCAAAATCGGAGATGTTTTTGTGTTTTTTAAACGATTTGTAATTTGCGAGATAGCACATATTTACGTTATTGTTTTCAACTTTAGACAAGCCGCAGTAACCCCCGTCAAAATGATGTAAAGCAACTGTATTCTCAGGAAAATCAAATTCATAATGTGTTTTTACTGCCAACCAGGGTGATTTTTTTGCAACGAAATCCCTGTTTAATTCTTTATCGAGATTGGAGCGTTTTCCGAAAGCGCCGATGACAAATTCTGAAGTGTAGCTTTTTCCTTCAATTGTAACAACCCTGAAGCTATTATTCCTAAACGTTATTTGCTCAACTCGTTCTTTTTTGATCATTGCATCTTTCTTTACTTGTTCTGCCATTAAATCATCCAGCGTATATCTGCTGATTCCAAAACCGCCTAATGGAAGTTTTTGTTTCAGTCTCTTTCCGGAAGGTGCAGACAATACCAGTTCATCAATTTGTTTTGCTCCTGTAGCCAAAGGATTTATCCCAAGTGATTCCAAATAAGGAAGCACTTCATTGGATACATATTCACCACAAACTTTGTGATTTGGATAACTGTTTTTTTCAATTACCAATACCGAAATTTTATGTTTGGAAAGATGCAGTGCAGCTGTCAACCCTGCCAAACCCCCTCCGATAATGATAATATTATAATCCATATTCTTTGTGCTTAAGATACTAATTATGAAAGAGAATTAAATATTAATAAAAAGAGGCTAAAAAATAAGTTTCAACTTATATTTTAGCCTCTTCATTGGACAAAAAAAGTATATATTAATTTTCTCCTGCTTCTTTTTTGGCGTCTTCGATCATTTTTTCATTTGGAACGATAGCAACGTTTACACGTCTGTTTTTCGCCCGTCCTTCCGCTGTACTGTTATCGTGAGTGGGTTGGTCCGGACCAAACCATTCCGTTGTAAAACGACCGGAACTTATCCCCTTGGCTGTAAGATAGTTGGTTACAGACATAGCACGATCTCTTGATAAATTCATATTAAACTCATAAGGACCTGTACTGTCTGTATGCCCTACGACCAAAATATTTGTATCAGGGTATTCCTTCATAACATTTGAAAGTTTATCAAGGTTTTGCTGAGACTGTGCGTTGAGATTTGCTTTGTTTGTGTCAAAAAAGACACCACTACCTTCGTCAAAAGTAATCACAATAGCATCATCTATACGTTCTACCTGAGCTCCCGGAATTTCTTCCTCAATTTTCTGGGCTTGTTTATCCATGCGGTTACCAATAAGAACACCGGCAGTACCTCCAACGACACCACCAATAACGGCTCCTATTTCACTGTTTCCGCCTTTTCCAACATTATTACCCAAAATAGCTCCTAAAACAGCACCGCCGGCAGTACCTATCACAGCACCTTTTTGTGCATTACTGGCGTTTCTTGTGGCATCACAACTAATGGTTAGTGATACTACAGCTATAATCATTGCAAGTAAACCTGCGGATTTAAATATTTTTTTCATAATTAAGTTCATTTAGTTTATAGTTTATTAAAGTTCATAAATATTGTAAACGGTTTGCCGTCAACAGTTAAGTTTTGTTCCCAACGCATATTGGTAGGAGTCAGTTGAGCCAAACGTACACGGAAACCTTCATTGGTTTCTGATCTTCCACGCTCATCTGTAGGTTTAAGTAAAAAATCATATAAACCTGTATTTGCATCTACCTGATCTATTGTAAAAATAAAATTCCTTTCACCTACAGTACAACCTGCAGAATTGATAGTATAGATACCGGTATTGTTATTGGGAATAAACCGCCACGTACTGTTTTCAAAACAATCTTTAGAGGCATCATTAAAAAGGGAAACACTATAGCTTCCCGTCTCACTATAGGTAATGGAATTCAATATCCACTCTCCTTTAATTACTTTTTCTGAATCCCTCACAGCTTGAGGGGTGGCGCAGGCTAATAGCATAGCCGCAACTGTGGTCAATATTAATATTTTTTTCATTTTTTACTTTTATTTTAAAGGTTAGTTAATAATTTTTGTAGATTTTACAGTATGTTTTACTTTTTGAATAATCTAAAAATTAGACTCAAGACTAACAAAACAATAAAAATGTAGAAAATGATTTTAGCAATCTCTGCAGCACCTGCTGCAATACCGCCAAAACCAAATATCGCGGCAACTATGGCGATAATTAAGAAAATAACAATCCAGCGTAACATAATATCAAGTTTTAGTGATTAGTACCCTAAAGATAAAGTAAAATCTCAGAGTCATTAAATTATTGGTAATCATTTAACTTTTTTTGTTAAAACATTAATAATTTAATATATCTTTAAGTACTTCTTCAAATTTGCTTTTTGCCATGTATTGTTTCTCCAGTTGAGAGGCGAATGGAATGGGTGTATTTAAACTCCCTACCCGCATGACAGGAGCATCTAAGTGTTCAAAACAGCTTTCTGTAATCATAGCACTAATGTCTGATGCAATTCCTCCAAAAAGTGAGTCTTCCTGAAGGATGATTACCTTTCCTGTTTTTCTCACGGAAGTGTAGATGGTATTTTCGTCAAGCGGCTGCAAGGTTCTCAAGTCTATCAAATCAGCTTTAATATTCTTATTTTTTTCCAGGGTTTCCAATGCCCAATGCACACCTGCACCATAGGTTATAATTGTAATATCATTTCCCTCTTTTAAAAGAGAAGCTTTCCCTAGGGGAAGTGTATAATAATCTTCAGGAACTTCCTGATAGACACTTCTGTATAATGCCTTGTGCTCAAAAAACAAAATGGGATTGTGATCTTCAATTGAAGTAGCCAAAAGCCCTTTCGCATCATAAGGAAATGCAGGGTAAACCACTTTCAAACCGGGAGTGTGTGTAAACCACGCTTCGTTGGTCTGACTGTGAAAAGGCCCCGCGCCAACGCCTGCGCCACATGGCATTCTGACAACAACATCTGCATTTTCGTTCCAGCGGTAATGGCTTTTCGCAAGATAATTAACAATAGGATTAAAGCCTGAGGAAACAAAATCTGCAAATTGCATCTCAACCACTGCTTTAAAACCGTTAATGGACAGCCCCATGGCAGCAGAAACAATTGCTGATTCGCAAATGGGAGTATTTCGCACCCTTTCTTTACCAAAAAAATCAACAAAACCTTCCGTTATTTTAAACACACCGCCATATTCTGCGATGTCCTGACCCATTATCACCAAATTATCGTGCCGTTCCATGGACTGCTTTAAGCCTTGGGATATGGCATCTATGAGACGAATATTTTTAGAATTTTTATTAGGTTTAACTTCATGATATATAAATTCTTTATATACATCATTTAACTCAACTGTTTCATTGGGCTCAATAGCGCTTTCGGCGTAAGCCATATCCAGGTTATCGTCAATTTCTTTTTTTATTTCCTTTTTAAAGTCACTAATGCGTTGCTCAGAGATAATTTTATTTTCCAGTAAATATTGCTCAAAATTATTCAGAGGATCTTTTAATGCCCAGGCATCCATCATGTCCTGGGGAACATATTTTGTGCCACTGGCTTCTTCGTGGCCCCGCATCCTGAACGTTATAAACTCAATCAATACCGGTCGCGGATTGGAACGCATGCTCTCTACTATCTCATTAATTTTTGTAAAAACCTCAATGATATTGTTTCCGTCAATTTGGTGGGCTTCCATGCCATAACCAACTCCCCGATCAACCAAATGTTTACAGCGATATTGTTCGTTTGTGGGCGTTGATAGACCATAACCGTTGTTTTCAATACAAAAGAGTACGGGCAAATCCCAGACTGCCGCAACATTGAGAGCCTCATGAAAATCACCCTCACTGGTACCGCCCTCACCCGTAAATACAGCGGTAATTTCATTGTTCTTTTTCAAAAGGTTTGCCAGTGCAATCCCATCTGCAACTCCTAGTTGTGGGCCCAAATGAGATATCATCCCAACAATTTTAAACTCCTGTGTCCCGAAGTGAAAAGAACGATCACGCCCTTTGGTAAAGCCGTTTGCTTTTCCCTGCCATTGTGAAAACAAACGGTATAAAGGAATATTTCTGGAAGTAAAAACCCCGAGATTGCGGTGCATGGGAAGGATGTATTCTGATTCTTTCATGGCTTGAGTCACACCCACAGCAATGGCTTCCTGCCCGATTCCGCTAAACCATTTTGACACTTTGCCCTGACGCAACAGTATCAACATTTTTTCCTCAATCAACCGGGGCTTTAACATCCCCTTGTAAAGGGCAATTAATTGATCATCAGTAAGAGAATGCTTTGGAAATGTTATTGCGGGTTTATCAGTTGTCATGCTCATATAATAGTATAAATATAGTCTAACAAAATTAGCAAAATAACCCTTGATAAACCTAACATTAGTTTAATTTAAAAGCGAAATAATTTTTGGTATCTTTGCATGTATAACCTTAAAATGTTGAGTAATGACCAATATACCCAGTGTTGATTTAGCTGATTTTCTCAGTGAAGATCCCAAACGCAAACAAAAATTTGTAGATGAGATAGGCAAAGCATATGAAGAAATAGGTTTTGTGGCCTTGAAAAACCACTTTCTCGATGACAAATTAGTTGATAATCTGTATAAAGAAGTTAAAGATTTTTTTGCGCTTCCGCTGGAAACAAAGAGAAAATATGAAATCGAAGGATTGGGGGGTCAGCGTGGCTATGTCTCTTTTGGAAAAGAACACGCAAAAGGCAAAAAAGAAGGTGATTTAAAGGAGTTTTGGCACTTTGGCCAGGAACCCGATGCTGATGCAAACCTGATTGACAAATACCCTGATAATGTTCAGGTTGAAGAAAATAAAAATTTCAACGAAGTAGGCATGCAGGCCTATCGCCAACTTGAAAAAACAGGAATCTATGTACTGCGTGCACTGGCGCTTTATTTAGGCATAGAAGAAACTTATTTTGATCATTGGGCAAGTAATGGAAACAGTATCCTCAGGGCAATCCACTACCCTCCCATCACTGAAGAGCCCAATGGTGCTGTAAGAGCAGGTGCTCACGGTGATATCAATTTAATAACCTTACTGATGGGAGCTTCTACCGGAGGGCTTCAGGTGTTGCGAAAAGATGGTGAATGGATTGATGCCATTCCGCAGGAAGATGAACTCGTGATCAATGTGGGTGACATGCTTGAAAGGCACACCAATAACAAACTTCGTTCTACCATACACCGCGTTGTCAACCCACCGCGTGAAGATTGGGACAAACCACGATATTCCATTCCGTTTTTTATGCATCCGCGAAGTGATATGCGTTTGGATTGCCTTCCGGAATGCATCGACGAAAACCACCCAAAAGCTTATGAAGACATTACTGCCGGTGAATTTTTACATCAACGTTTGGTAGATATAGGGCTTATTAAAAAGTAGTTTTATAAGCTATATACTTTTCGTAATAACAAGAATAATTGAAAATTAAAAAAATGAAACTTCTCATAATAATCAATGATGCACCTTATGGTACCGAAAAGGCCTATAATGCATTGCGCATCGCCAATCAAACTAACAAAGACTATCCGGAAACAGAAGTGTGTGTGTTTCTCATGGCAGATGCTGTGGGATGTGCACTGGCAAACCAACAAACTCCCAACGGGTACTATAATATTGGGCGTATGTTAAAACTATCCCTGAATCATGGTGCTTCGGTAAAATTGTGTGGAAGTTGTATGGACGCAAGGGGATTTAAAGAGGAACACATGCTTGAAAAAACCGAGCGCAGCACAATGGCAGAACTCACGAAACTGATCATGGAAAGCACACAGGTTCTTACCTTTTAAAAGATTAAGAATGGATTTAAAAGACCAATTAAAAAACCTCTTTCCTGACCACCAGGAATCTGAAACGGATTCTCACACTGAAAACGATTCAAAAGGGTTATGGCTTCAGGATGATCCTTTGATATGCAAGTATGAAAAGAGAAAAGGGAAACCCATCACCATAATCGAAGGATACACCGGTGCCGATTCCGATTTTAAAATGCTTGCAAAAGAACTGAAAACCACCCTCGGTGTTGGCGGAAGTTTTAAAAATGAACAAATTATTATTCAGGGAGATTACCGAAAACAAATCATGGAAATGCTTAAAGCGAAAGGTTTTAAAGTAAAACGCGTGGGTGGCTGAAATCTCTGTTTCCATACTAAAACATAAACATGAAAATTAAAGCATCTGAACTCATCTTAAACACAAACGGGAGTGTCTACCACCTTCAATTATTGCCCGGTCAGGTAGCGGATATCGTAATAACCGTGGGCGACAGCGACCGTGTGGAGGAAATAACAAAACATTTTGACTCTATAGAGTTTACAATTCAAAACCGCGAGTTCAAAACCCAGACAGGCAATTATAAAGGAAAACGCATTACAGTTATTTCTACCGGAATAGGAACAGATAATATTGACATTGTTTTAAACGAACTTGATGCCGTTGTCAATATTGATTTGGAAAAACGCGAAGTCAGGCAAGAATTGAAAAGTCTGGACATTATCAGGGTTGGTACTTCAGGGTCTATTAATCAAAACGTCCCGCTGGACTCCTTTTTACTCAGTGAAATGTCTATTGGCTTTGACAGCCTGATGCATTTTTATGATTCAAAAGGTGTGGAAGAAACTGAAGCCACCCAGAATTTTATAAATCATACAGGTTGGTTTTCTAAAAAATCAGAACCCTACATCATAAAGGGTTCTCAAAAGTTGATAGATATTTTTAAATCTGGCCAAACCCAATCAGGTATAACAGCAACAAATATTGGCTTTTACGGCCCACAGGGACGTATATTGCGGTTGCCGTTGCAAGACCCTGAAATCAATAAAAAACTGGCTTCATTTGAATACAAAGGGTTGAACATTACCAACATGGAAATGGAAACTGCCGGTATTTACGGGATGTCAAAACTACTGGGCCATAGAGCCATTTCGCTCAATGCCATCATAGCCAATAGAATTACCGGTGAGTTCAGTGCTGACCCGTCAGAAGTTGTAAAAAAATTAATAAGCTATGCATTAGACCGCATTGTAAACGTATAGGCCTACATGAAAAACTTTAAAATTGGCGGCGTTCCAGAACATTTTAACCTTCCCTGGTACCTGCTACTTAAAAACAAAACCTGTCAAAAACAAGGTATTGACCTGCGCTGGAAAGATTACTATGGAGGAACCGGCCAAATGAACAACGCTCTGCGTGACAAAGAAATAGACATGGCTATTATCCTTACTGAAGGAATCGTAAGGGATATTATTGAAGGTAATGATGCTAAAATCGTACAGGTCTTTGTGGAATCGCCGCTCATTTGGGGCATTCATGTAGCTGCAAATTCTGAATACCAAAATATAAATCAACTTAAAGGAACCAAAGCAGCAATTAGTAGGTACGGCTCCGGTTCACATTTAATGGCTTATATCAATGCCCAAAACCTGGGGTGGGACACCAAAAAAGACCTTAAATTTGAAGAAATCAGTGATCTTGAAGGAGCTTTAAATGCATTGCCCAACGGACAGGCAGATTATTTTATGTGGGAAAAGTTTACGACCAAGCCTTACGTTGACAACGGCATCTTTCGCCGGTTGGATAACTGCCCTACCCCCTGGCCATGTTTTGTGATAGCTGTGAGAAATGATGTATTGGAAAGCGAACCTGAAACCGTAAAGATAATTTTGGATGCCATCAATGCTGAAACCAATAATTTCAAACGAATCCCCGAAATCGATAAAATGATTTCAGAGCGATACAATCAAAAACTGGAAGATGTTCGTGAATGGCTCTCGTTGACAGAATGGAGCCAACATCAGCTTAAAACATCAGACCTAAATGAAATACAGAAGCAACTCTTAAACCTTGAATTGGTTACTTCGCGAAAAAAAAGCGAAGAATTTTTATTTAATTTTTGAAAAAAATATAACTGTTCACGCAACCTTATTTAAAATTTGTCATCTATATAGAAAATAATCTAACCATTATGACAACAATTTTACTTATTCTGGGTGCTTTGGTTGCTTGTAATTTCTTGTTGTTGCATTTCAGCTGCAATGATGTATCAGAGACTAAAACCCCTGATGAAGAATAGTTTTAAATACCAATAACTATTTTTTTTACACGCTTACCAGTCTATTTTCCTTTCCCCATTTTTTTCTAAAAATTCATTTGCTTTACCAAAATGCCTGTTTCCAAACCAGTAGCCGCGATTTGCGCTCAGTGGAGAGGGATGACCGGAAGTAAGGATCAGGTGCTTTCTTTGATTTATTAATTTTACCTTGTTTTTTGCATATCCCCCCCATAACATAAACACGACGTTTTCTTTTTCTTCGGAAATTATTTTAATCACAGCATCTGTAAATTTTTCCCAACCTTTATTTTGATGGCTTCCGGCCTGATGGGCACGCACTGTTAAGGTTGCATTGAGCAAAAAAACACCCTGATTGGCCCAGCGTTCCAAATTTCCGGTTTGTGGAATATCTTTTGCAAGATCATCTTTTATTTCCCTGAAAATATTTTGAAGGGAGGGAGGTTTTGGGATTCCGTCATTTACTGAAAAACACAAACCATTTGCCTGCCCTGAGCCATGATAAGGATCCTGGCCTAAAATAACGACTTTAATTTCATCAAATGGTGTATGGTCAAGAGCAGCAAAGATTTGCTTTCCGGGAGGATAACAGGTATTTGATTTGTATTCCTCCCTTACAAATTGCGCCAATTCTTTAAAATACTCTTTTTCAAATTCATCTTTTAGTTTATCCTGCCAACTTGCATCAATTTTTACCTGCATTATGCTTATTTTTGTATTTGATTTCAAACCTTAAAAATACAGAGAAAATCGGTAATGATTAAAATTGATCAAAAAACACTTCAAGACCTTGAATTCCCTAAAGTATTGAGTCACATTTCGGCTTTGTGCGTTACCGATATCGCCCGCGACAGAACACTGGAAATCATTCCGTTTAAAGAAAAAAAAGACGCCGTCATTGCCTTAAAAGAAGTGGAGGAATACACTTCTTCGCTTCAGGGGGACAATAGCATTCCCAATCATGGATTTGAACCGGTTTCCAAAGAATTGCATTTGTTGCAAATTGAAAACAGTATGCTGGAAGTGGGTTCCTTCAGAAAAATTGCAAGCCTTTGCAACAGCACGTCAACGCTACTCACTTTCTTTAAAAAGTTCAAAGAATTTTATGTATATCTCAATGCAAAATCAGAGAATGTAATTTATATAAAAGAAATTGAAGGCGCGATTCACCTTATTATTGACCGTTATGGTGAAATAAAAGATGATGCCACCCCGGAGTTGCAAAACATAAGGCGTTCCTTAAACGGAATGAAAGCCAAAATAAATTCTTCTTTCACGTCAGCCCTCTCACAAGCGGCATCACAAGATTATCTTGACGAAATCAAAGAATCATTCATTGATAACCGCAGGGTACTTGCTGTGAAAGCAATGCACCGCAAAAAAGTAAAAGGTGCGGTGATGGGAAGTTCCAAAACCGGAAGCATCGTTTTTATCGAGCCCATTGCTACCCTAAATTACTCCAGAGAATTGCACAACCTCTTGTTTGATGAAGATGAAGAAATAAAAAAAATACTCAAAAAACTTACAAACTTTATGCGTCCATACAGAGAAGATTTGGCCGCATACCAAGAGTATCTCATTTCCATTGACATCATCGCGGCAAAGGCAAAATATGCAAAGAGCATACAGGCAGTGCTTCCCACCATTTCAGATGAAAAGCAATTTCACTTTCAGGATGCCTACCACCCTATTTTGTATTTGAGCAATTTGAAAACAAAAACAAAAACATTTCCCCAATCCATAGAATTACATCCTGAAAAACGCATTATCGTCATTTCAGGTCCCAATGCCGGGGGTAAAAGTATCACGCTTAAAACAGTAGGTTTGCTTCAGGTGATGCTGCAGAGCGGTATGTTGATTCCGGTGAACCCGAAAAGCGAAGCCTGCTTTTTTGATCGTATTTTGACAGATATTGGTGACAACCAATCCATTGAAAATCATTTGAGTACTTACAGTTATCGTTTAAAAATGATGAACCGGTTTTTAAAAAAATGCAATGACAAAACGCTCTTTTTAATTGACGAATTCGGTACCGGAAGCGACCCGGAACTGGGAGGTGCACTGGCCGAAACCTTTCTGGAAGTTTTCTATGAAAGGGAAGCCTTTGGCATCATAACCACCCATTATACCAACCTGAAAATGCTGGCAAATGAATTGCCCTATGCAATCAATGCCAATATGCAGTTCGACCAAAAAACACTGCAACCGCTCTATAAGCTTTATCTTGGTGAAGCCGGGAGTTCTTTTACCTTTGAAGTGGCACAAAAAAATGGGATTCCTTACAGTTTAATCAACAAAGCAAAAAAGAAAATCGAACGCAGTAAAGTGCGTTTTGATAAAACCATTGCTGACCTTCAAAAGGAACGTGCAAAACTCAGAAAAACCTCTGAATCATTAAAGAGCGAAGAGGTTAAAGCTAAATCAGAAAGCAAGCAACTGGAAGAAATCAATGCAAAAATTCAAAACAAACTGGAAAGTTATCAGGAGTTGTATGACAGCAATCAAAAGCTTATCTATTTAGGAAAGAAAATCGATAGTCTTGCGGAAACCTATTTTAACAACAACCGAAAAAAACAACTCATGGATGAATTTATGAAACTCATTGCAGTTGAAAATTCCAAAAGAAAAAAAGAGCCTTTAAAAGTAAAAAAAGAAGTAAAAGCCAAGGAGAAGCAAGTTGAAAAAGAGGTTGAACAAAAAGTATCAGTAATCAGAAAAGAGAAAAAGAAAGAAAAAGCGGTTCAGAAAAAAAAGGAAGAGAACAAGCCTAAAATGGAGCTAAAAGTGGGCGATAAAGTGAGAATGCAAAATGGAAAAGCTCTGGGAACGATAGACACCATTGAAAAAAACAAGGCCATTGTAAATTATGGTATCTTTACAACAAATGTAAGCCTTGACGAACTTGAATTTGTAGAACGTAAAAAGCCATCCAAAAAATGAATGCCGAGACTAAAAAAATAATCTTGTTTGACGGGGTTTGTAATCTCTGTAACAACTCTGTTGTATTTATCATCAAAAGGGACAAGAAAGATGTTTTTCGTTTTGCGGCGATTCAATCTGATGAAGGAGAGAAATTAATCCAGAAATATAATATTGACACCTCAAAGACAGATTCGATTATACTGATTGAAGAAAACAAATTCAGTGTAAAATCTACCGCCGCACTCAAAATTGCGAAACATTTAAAAGGAGGTTACCCCCTGCTTTATGGTTTTATTATTTTACCTGCATTTTTCAGAAACTGGGTTTATGACATCATTGCAAAAAACCGTTACAAATGGTTTGGTAAAAAAGACAATTGTATGATTCCCACACCGGAGTTGAAATCGAAGTTTTTGTAAAATCAATTCAAATTTCCTCGAATTATCAAATCATCTCCATTGATGTTATTGAAGTACCAAGTACCCCCTGCTCCAGATGCTCCCCAGTTAACTATCCTAAATGTTACCGTTGTTGCAGAAGTCAAGTTTTGAAGGTCTGTTATACCGCTTAGATCTATTTCCGTTTGCGGATTTCCAGTCCCACTGGTATCAACTCCCCATGTAATTGAAGTTCCAATATCAAAAAAGTTAGTACCGTCAATACTATACTGCCAAATTCCTGTGGTGGGCCCAGTTGCCGAGCGTCTTATATTATAGGGTTGAATGGCACTCAAAGAAACATTTACTCCAAAATTTGGATTAATTGTGAATGTTAAATATTTGTCATTTGCAATTGATATTGCTTGTGTTTGTACAGGGCCAACTACAAACCAACCATCCGCACCCCAAGAATCATCTGAACCACCACCGCTTATTGTAAGACCAATTCCTCGTGTTAAACCACCAACAGTAACACTTGCATTTGTATTAGTAGCATCAAAAGGATTTGGTCCAAAACCACCAACTCCCAAAACCTCCCACCCCGCCAATACAGCAGAAAACTCAACACTCTGCGGAAAAAGTGTTCGCCAGGCAGTACCATCCCAAATCTGGAGTTGGCTGTTGGGCGGATTAATGACATATACAAGCATGCCCTCATCTGCAGCGGTAACAGGTATCAAATCCCGTTCTGCAAGATCGACCCTTGGGGGTAAAAAGCCGCCAAAGTTGGTTCCATTCGAACTCTGTATATCAATTACAGAAGCTGCACTTGGTGTTGTGGTATTGATGCCTACCTGACTGAAGCCATTAATAGCGCATAAAACGAAGAAAATAGAAATAATTAATCGCATAATTTTAAAATTATGCATAAGTAGCGCTTTGATATTTGGGTCTCAAATTTAAAAAGTCAAGGGGATAGTAATGTATACTTAAAGTTAATTAAATATGAAATTAAAGATAATATTTTTTTTTCAAAAAAACTATACCCAAAAAATTTAATATACTGTGAATCAATATTTTTAGTATTATTGCAATGTAAATATCTACTTAATATTAATCAAATACTATAAATGGCATTACATTTGTTACACCCAAAAAAAGAACTAAAAACCTATATTATGAAAACAATTACTTTAAGTGCAATCGCATTATTTTTTGCGGCTATAGCCTCTGCACAGTTAAACTACAATGTTATTATTTTTACAGAGGATAATTCAAAATTCACTTTGTTTTTGAACAATATTCAGCAACATGAATTTCCCGAATCCAATGTATTGGTAACCAATTTACACGCACCCGTTTACAGTGCAAAGCTTGTATTTGAAAGTCCTGACAAAGGAATACTTGAAAGCAATCTTTACATGCCGGAGCAATCTGCTGAAATTACCTATCGGGTTATTGACAAAAAAGGGAAGTTAAAATTACGTATGTTTTCTGCTGTTCCCCTTCCTGATGTTTACGTTGAAATTCCCAACCAGCGCGTAATTGGAACCGTTGTTACAGAACCTGTTTATGCTGAAACTGTAACGACCCGCGTTAATTCAATTGGCAATATGGGTGGCATGAATATGGATGTAAATATTGGAGGAGCCGGAGTCAGTGTGAATGTAAATGTCAATGATAATATGGACTACTATGAAGAAACCACCACCGTTGTCTCAGGAGGTTCTCATCAGGATCATTACATTATGCAAGGTTATGGAGGACCTGTGGGATGTCCCTGGCCCATGGAACAGGCTGACTTCAATGAAGCCAAAAGAACCATACAATCAAAAGATTGGGATGAAACCCGTCTTAGCCTGGCAAAGCAAATTGTTTCATCAAATTGCTTGTTTGCAGACCAGGTGCGTGATTTGGTTCAGGTGATGGAATGGGAAGAAACAAAACTTGAATTTGCAAAATTTGCTTTCGATTACACCTATGATATTGGAAACTATTTTAAGGTGTCGCAGGCATTTGAATGGGAAGATTCCACAGAAGAATTAAACCTCTATATTGCCAGAAGGAGATAAATCTAAAGCCTGCTATTAAAGCAGGCTTTTTTTATTTTAATCTTCTTCAATTTCAAAAGTTTCTGAAGGGTCTTTTGCATCTTCATAATGTAACATTCCCTCTCCGTCTGCAATGATGGAAGAAACCGTAGCATCTCCTGTTACATTTACAACAGTCCTGAACATATCCAAAATGCGGTCTACCGGAAAAATTATGGCAATCCACGCAGGGTTTAATCCTACAGAGTCAAGGACAATTATCAACATCACCAAACCGGCGCTGGGCACTGCCGCAGATCCTATGGAAGCTAAAGTTGCCGTTAAAACAACGGTTAATTGTTGGCCAAGGGTAAGGTCTATCATGTGCATTTGTGCCAAAAAAACCACGGCAATGGCTTGATATAAACTCGTTCCGTCCATATTAACCGTTGCCCCAATAGGCAATACAAAACTTGAAATTTTCTTATCAACACCCAGATTGTTTTCAACACATTCCATAGTTACAGGTAAAGTGGCAGCACTACTCGAGGTGGAAAAGGCCAGTGTTTGTGCAGGACTCATCGCTTTAAAAAAACCACCATACGGTATTTTTCTAACGAAAACTTTTAAAATTAACGGGTAGACAATAAAAATCATCAGTAACAAACCGCCCAACACAGTAAGCGTGTACCAACTCAATCCTTTAAAAATTTCTATTACTTTTCCAATATCATCTCCTGCCATTTTACTTACCACTCCTGCAAGTAAAGCAAAAACAAAAAACGGCGCGGCCTGCATTACAAGATCGACCATTTTAAGAAAAACTTCCATGGCACTGTCTACCAAGGAAATGAGGGGTTTTGCCTTGTCGCCGGGAATAAACAACAAGCACATCCCAAAAAAGATGGCAAAGAATATAATTTGAAGCATTAAGCCATTATTTGACAAAGAGTGAAAAAAGTTTTCAGGCACAATGTCAACCAAGGGCTGTAACGGGGTAGTTTCTTTTTGTTTTGTGGCTGTTTCAAGCTTATCTGAAACGGAGGCTTCTTTGAGCTCACTGCGGGTCAAATCAGAAATTTCCCTTGCCCGTTCAAAGAATGCAGGGTCCTGAAGATAATTAATTCCGTCTTTTATTTCATATCCCTGGTCTGAAGCCCATATTTCATAACTAATCCTATTGTCAATGCGGCTTTGATCATCAATTAATTTTCCGGGTTTCACCGTATTGACCAACAACAAACCAAGCGAAATAGCCGCTACCGTGGTAATCAGGTAAATCAAAAGGGTCTTCCCTCCCATCCTGCCCAGACTGGCCGGATCTCCTATGTTTGCCACACCACTGATAATGGAAAACAATACCAAAGGAACTGCAATTAACTTCAATAAATTAATGAAAATTGTTCCAAACGGATCTATCCAGTTAACAGTAAAAGCACTCCAACCCATAGAACTGGATATAAGAGCCCATATGATACCGAGAACCATCCCGATTATAATTTTCCAGTGTAGTGCAAGTTTTCTCATCTATAAAATCATTTATTTTATTAAATCCTGGATACTTTGTTCAGTAAATAAAAATCTGCCAATACCATTGCCGCCATAGCTTCCACAATGGGCACAGCCCTGGGCACAACACATGGATCATGACGTCCTTTGCCTTTAATTTCCCGCTGGTTTCCGGTATTGTCAATGGTTTCCTGGGTTTTCATAAGGGTCGCAACCGGCTTGAAAGCAACCCTGAAATAAATATCCATTCCATTGCTTATGCCTCCCTGAACACCACCACTTAAATTTGTTTGGGTAGTACCATCCTTTTCAAAAAGATCATTGTGTTCACTGCCTTTCATTCTGGCACCACAAAAACCACTTCCATATTCAAAACCCTTTACTGCATTGATGGAAAGCATGGCTTTGCCCAATTGGGCATGTAATTTCTCAAAAACAGGTTCGCCTAAACCTATGGGTACATTTTTAATAACACAGGTAATGGTGCCTCCCACTGTATCTCCATCCTTTTTGATTTGTTTGATGTATTGTTCCATCTTTTCTGCCGTTGCTGTATCGGGACAGCGCACGTTATTGCTTTCGATTTTGGAAAAATCCAAATCCTGATAGGGTTTATCGATAAAAATATCACCCACAGATGAAACAAAAGCGTATATTTTAATATCAGCAAGGAGTTGTTTTGCTAAAGCACCACCCACGACCCAGCTTGCTGTTTCACGGGCTGAAGATCTCCCTCCCCCGCGGAAATCCCGTAAGCCATATTTTTTGTCATATGTAAAGTCTGCATGTGAGGGGCGGTAAACGTCTTTGTTATGAGAGTAATCCTTAGATTTCTGGTTGGTATTTTTAATATGAAATCCTATGGGTGTTCCGGTGGTTTTTCCTTCAAAAATACCGCTTAAAAATTGAACTTCATCTTCTTCCTTACGCTGTGTGACAATTTTGGACTGACCGGGTTTTCTGCGCTGCATTTCTGCCTGCACGGCTTCAAAATCCAATATTAATCCGGCAGGACACCCTTCAAGAATACCGCCGATTGATGCTCCATGAGACTCCCCAAAGGTGGTTAATTTAAATAGCGTGCCAATTGTATTTCCTGCCATACAAGGGAAAGGTTTACAACAAATGTAATTTTTAAAACACAGATTTAAAAATAAACAACAAAATAATAATTCAGTAAACTTTGGAATCTTTTCGTAAACTAAAATTAACCATAGCTTAAGTAACTGATAATCCTTTTTGTTTGTTTGAAAATCAAACTTGTATGACATTTGTGAAAACCTGATCTATCTTGAAACGAAAAGTCGATATTGTTGTAATCTCTGATGTGCATCTTGGTACTTACGGCTGCAACTCCAAAGAATTGTTGCACTACTTGAACAGCATTAAGCCAAAAAAACTTATTCTAAATGGTGACATTGTTGATATCTGGCAGTTTAGAAAAAGTTATTTCCCAAAGGCCCATCTGCAGGTGATTAAAAAGATAATTTCCTTTGCGACTAAAGGAACAAAGGTATATTACATCACAGGCAACCATGATGAAAAGCTCCGCAAGTTCAGTGACACCAAAATGGGAAACATTCAAATTCTCGACAAACTGGTGCTTAACCTTGACGGAAAAAAGGCCTGGTTTTTTCACGGTGATGTTTTTGATGCCTCTGTGCAACATGCCAAATGGATTGCAAAGCTTGGCGGATGGGGCTATGATTTCCTCATTCTCATCAATCAGTTGGTAAACTGGTGTTTATTGAAAATGGGGCGTGAAAAGTATTCCCTTTCCAAAAAAATAAAGTCCGGGGTAAAGCAAGCAGTTAAGTTTATCAGTGATTTTGAAAAAACGGCATCAGATCTGGCTATTGAAAACGGATTTGATTATGTTGTCTGCGGCCACATCCATCAACCACAAATAGAAGTGAAGGTTAATTTAAAGGGCTCCTGTACCTATCTGAACAGTGGTGACTGGGTGGAAAACCTCACAGCTCTGGAATACAACAATGAAAAGTGGGAATTATACACCTATGACCCTAAAGGCTACAAAAGCCCTGTAATCAATGATATTGCTTCAGACGCAGATACAGATGTGGATACAGAAACAGATTTACTTTCTGCGATGATCGCTTTTGGCAAGCTTTAAGGCATCCCTTAAAATACTGATGGGATGAAGGGCCTTTCTTTGAGTACCGTCCAGAATCTGATGCCTGCAACTTGTTCCGGTAGCAGCTATAATTGTCTCTAAACCGGTTTTTCTTATTGCCGGGAACAAAGTAAGCTCCCCCATCTGCATACTGATGTCATAATGCTCTTGTTCATAGCCAAAAGATCCCGCCATACCACAACAGCCCGAAGGGATGATGGTAACCTTATAGTTTTCAGGGATACTCAACAACTGAAATGTCGGTAATACAGACGACAATGCCTTTTGATGGCAATGCAAATGAAGTTTTATTTGTGTCTTTTCTTTAGTAAAAAATTCAGGTAAAATAGCACCTGCTTTGATTTCATTTGCCAAAAACTCATCGATTGTAAATACATTTTTTGCCAGTGCTCTTGCTGCTTCTTTGTCATCTGCAAGCCTTAAATACTCATCCCTAAACGTCAGTATGGCCGAAGGTTCAATCCCAATCAGAGGAACCTCATCTGAAATCAATTCTTTAAAAACCTCTATATTTTTATTTGCACATTGTTTTGCTTCCTTTAAAAAGCCTTTTGAAATGAAAGCCCTCCCGCTTTGGGAATGTTGTATTATTTCAACATCATAACCTAAATTAAAAAGGATATGCAAGGCATCGATACCAATTTCAGAATCTAGATATTCCGTAAATTCATCTACAAATGAATAAACTTTTTTTTTGTCACTAATAAACTGTTTTTTAAGTGATTGGTATTCTGATATTAAATTCTTTGTTGAAAGTAAAGGAAGGCTTCTTTGAGGTGCGATTCCCATACTTTTTTTAAGGATAGAAGCGCTAAATTTATTGCTGTAAAGGAAGTTTGTCAGGCTTTTAAACTTACTCCCCATTTGATTATAGCGATGGTTGTTTGCAAACAATTTTGCCCTTAAGTCACGACCGTTTTCCTTTTGATACTGAAATTCAAACTCTGCTTTTAATGCTGCCATATCAACATTTGAAGGACACTCACTTTTACACCCTTTGCAACTGATGCATAAATCAAACACCTCTTTGAGTTCCTTGTGATTAAACTTATTTGCCTGATCACTTTGTGTTAAAAACTCCCTAAGGGCATTAGCCCTGCCACGTGTTGTATCTTTTTCGTCTTTTGTTACACGATAGCTGGGACACATCGTTCCGCCGGCAGTTTCAGGTTTCCTGCAATCGCCGCTTCCGTTACATTTTTCTGTTGCTCTTAAAATGCCCAATGAATCAGAAAAGTCGAGAAGGGTTTCAATTTCCGGTTCTTTTCTGCCGGGAGTATACCGTAAACCATCAGTCATTGCATAGGCATTCACAATTTTACCCGGATTCATTATATTTTGCGGATCGAAAAGCTCTTTTATTCTTTTCAGTAATTTGAAGTTTTCTGCACCAACCATCATTTCAATATAAGAAGACCTCACGATTCCGTCACCGTGTTCCCCACTCATCGAACCTTGGTATTTTTTCACCAATTGAGCAACAGCTGAAGTAATCTTTTCAAAAAGCCTGACATCTTCTTCTTTTTTAAGATTTAAAATAGGTCGCAAATGCAACTCCCCTGCTCCGGCATGAGCATAGTATACAGCTTTCTGGTCAAAAGACTTCATTAGCGCCGTAAATTCCGTAATATATTCAGAAAGGTCTTCTAAAGCAACAGCGGTATCTTCAATACACGCCACGGCTTTTTTGTCGCCTACCATATTCCCCAGCAGTCCCAGTCCGGCTTTGCGAAGTTCCAGGGCTTTTTCTATCGCATCGCCATACAAAACCGGTAATGCATAAGCAAGATCTGTAGCAGACAAGCCATTGATGAGATCACCGGCTCGTTGCATACACCTTTCCATGGAATAATCCTTAATTTCAAGTAAGAGTATTGCTTGCGGTTCACCTTCTATAAAGAAACGGTAAGGACTGTATTTTAAATTGTCTTTTGTGCAATCTAAAATAACTTTATCCATCATTTCGCACGTAAACAAATCATATTGCATCGCCGGAACAACTGCCTTTAAACACTTTTCAACCGAATCAAAATGAGCAGCAACCATAACTGTTTCCGGTGGTGGCAGATCATCAAGCTGAAGTTTAATTTTAGTTGTAAATGCGAGTGTGCCTTCGCTTCCACAGAGAAGCTTACATAGATTGAAGGTGTTTCCGTTGTTTGTGAATATCTCACTTTTAATGAGCTCATCAATGGCATAACCGGTATTTCTGCGATGAATTTCAGGTTTTGGAAAATTGTCACTGATTTGTTTCTGAATAGCTTTTTCTTTAAATAGAGTATATATGCCTTGGTAAACTTTACCTTCAGCAGTGTTTTCTTTCGCTTTAGCGAAAAAGGTTTCTGAATCAACTTCACCAAATGTGACTAAAGCACCATCGGCAAGTACGACTTCCATTTCCAAAACTTTATCCCGTGTGACTCCATATTTAATAGATGTTGTGCCACTGGAATTGTTACCGACCATCCCTCCTATCATACAGCGGTTTGAAGTAGAGGTATTGGGTCCAAAAAACAAATTGTGCTGCTTGAGGTATGCATTGAGTTCATCTCTGATAACTCCGGGGGCGACAGTAACCGTTTTATTTTTTACGTCTATATGATGAATTTGTGTAAAATATTTTGAAACGTCTACAACTATACCCTCTCCAACGCATTGGCCGGCTAGGGATGTACCTGCTGTGCGAGGAATTAGACCGACGTTATTTTGGGATGCAAAATCAATGATTTTAATAATATCATTTGTGGTTTTTGGAAAAACAACACAAAGGGGCAGCATTCTATATACAGATGCATCTGTAGCATAAATTGCTCTTGACAGATTGTTAAAAGAGAGTTCCCCCTCCAGTGTTTCAGCTAAGATATTGAGATTGATAGAATTGCTTGTTTTCATTACCTTAAAAGTACAATTTCAATGACAAATCGATTAACAAAAATTATATATTATTAACAAAACATTATGGACAGTCTATACTTTCAAATAATTAATTGCGTTAAATTTGTAAGGAATTAATAAAAAAACCAAATTAAAAATGAAAAAAGTATTTTTTACAACAGTATTAATTTTGGGGGTAGTATTTGCATCACATTCCCAAATGATATCCAAAAATGCAATAGGATTACGACTAGGAGACAATGATGGGTTTGGAACAGAAATCAATTACCAAAGAGCAATAGGTGATAACAATCGTCTTGAGTTTGGTTTGGGCTGGACAAGCAACAGAAACGTGAGTGCATTTAAGTTAACAGGTTTGCACCAATGGGTATGGAACATCGATGGAGGTTTCAACTGGTATGCAGGTATTGGTGGTGGTGTTGGCAGCATTGATTTTGATGATGATTTTCCCGGTGACCCGGATAATGAAACCTTTGTGTTTGTAGCAGGTGATGTAGGTATTGAATATAATTTTGATATTCCTTTATTGATTTCACTTGATTTTAGACCGGAATTAGGGTTTGGAAATTATAGGGATGACCTTGGTTTTGATGTTGGTCTAGGACTTAGATATCAATTCTAAATCATTTTAAATTATAAAAAATCCCGGTGTAAGATACACCGGGATTTTTTTTGTTTATTTTTCATTAGCTTTAAAAACAATCGTCTCATTTTTTTCAACCAAAGCTATACAATAAGGGTTGGTTAACGCCATCGTGACCATCGCTCCCGGCTCAGGACCCTTTTCTTCAACAGTAACATATGTAGTATCACCATTTTCTTCAACATTTGAAATGTCAATTGAATAACCACCTGTATTATGCTGCCCCATATGAAGTGCCAATATTGTATGTGTGTTTAAATCTACACCCTTTAATTGTTGAGCTGTTTCTTCATCAAGATTAAGGCTTAAAAGTAATTGAGTCCGGTCATTGTTGTTTTTTATAATATCATAACACTTCCCATCTTTTCCACCATACTCACTTTTGTGTAACACAGTAAACTCAGCATTTGGATTGTTTTGCTGTGTTTTTTTTGAGCTGTCACAGTTTGATAAAGTCATTAGAAAGATGATTGCCAATAGTGATGATATATGATGCATAGTTTATAGTCTTTAATTGTTTATTTATTTATGACCTGAAGGTACAACTTTTCATATTGTGGCACAACAGTGTGAATATCAAATTCCTGAGCTGTCTTTTTTGCATTTTTCTTAAACAGGTTAAGTGTTTCCGGGTTTTCCAGTATATGAAGCGCATTTTTGGTCATATCTTTAATATCTCCCACATCACTTAAATATCCGCTTGTACCCTGACGGTTTACTTCAGGCAAACCACCGGTATTTGTGGAAATAACCGGAACACCGCAGGCCATGGCTTCAAGTGCCGCCAGACCAAAGCTTTCTTTTTCTGAAGGTAGTAGAAATAAATCTGAAAAACAGAGAATTTTATCAACTTCGTTACTATTCCCTAGAAAAATAACTTTGTCCTCTATACCTAATTCAGCACACATTTCCTCAGCGGGTTCTTTCTCGGGACCTTCGCCTACCATGATTAATTTGGCAGGCAGTTGCTTTTGAATATTGAAAAAAATCTCAATAATGTGATCAATTCTTTTTACTTTCCTGAAATTACTAACGTGTGTTATTATACGTTCATTCTCATCGGCCATAATTTCACGCTGGCAATCTGAAAACGATTCCTTTTCATATTTTTTTAAATCAATAAAGTTAGGCACAACCACTATTTCTGACCTAATATCAAAAAGCCTGAGGGTGTCATCCTTGAGGCTTTGGGAAACAGAAGTAACCGCGTCACTCTTATTAATGCTGAATGTAACCGCAGGTTTGTAAAAAGGATGGTTGCCCACAAGCGTTATATCTGTTCCGTGAAGCGTGGTAACCATGGGAATAAAGATTCCTTCTTCTTCAAGCATTTTCTTTGCCATATAACCGGCATAAGCGTGAGGTATGGCATAATGCACATGCAAAACGTCTATCTTGTATAATTTCACCATATCAACCAGTTTACTGGATAACGCCAGTTCATAAGGTTGATATTTAAACAAGGGATACTCCGGCACATTGACTTCGTGAAAGTGAATATGATTTGCCAAAAGCTCCAGTTTTACCGGTTGTTTATACGTAATAAAATGAATTTCATGCCCCCTTTTAGCCAGCTCTGTGCCAAGTTCAGTAGCTACAACTCCACTACCTCCAAAGGTTGGGTAACATACAATGGCTATTTTCATGACAGTTTCCGGGTTTTATAAATTTGCTATATTAATAATCAATTGCATCATAGATGGCTTGTTGAATCTCTGTGCGTATGTTACTACTGATTAATTTTCTATTATTTACATCAGGGTATGTACGGTTTGATAAAAACACATAAACAATTTCTGTTTCAGGGTCTGCCCAGGTATAAGTTCCGGTAAAACCGGAATGACCAAAGCTCGTCATCGAGACACAACCACAGGTGGGACCAACTGTCCCCAACTGGGGCTTATCAAACCCTACTCCACGTCGCACATCCTTATCACAAAAGTAACAGGTATTAAATAATTCAAGGGATTCCGGAGCAAAATAGCGCTTGCCGCCATAAAACCCATTTTGAACATAGAGTTGCATAATCTTGGCTATATCATTTGCATTACTAAAAACCCCGGCATGACCACTCACCCCACCAATCATAGCGGCTCCCTGATCGTGAACATACCCATGAACTTTCTGCATTCTATAGTCACTATCCATTTCGGTGGGAACGATTTGATCCAGATCAAATTTCTCTGTTGGTAAATAACCAGTATAACTTGTGCCAAGGGATTCATATAACTCTCGCTCTATAATATCTTCCATAGGCACCCCATAATGCTTTTCGAAATACTTTTTCAGAATATAGTATGGTAAATCACTATAGAGATATTTTACCCTAGATGCCACGTCACTTTTGAGAATAATTTCCTGAATACTGTCCTGCAAATCATCACGGGCATATAATTTTTCTGTAACCTTGAGTGAAAACCCTTTTTCCGGAGCGTTTCTATAATAAGTTGCTGAAGGTTTTTTGGTAACAGGATCCATAGTGTTTTTGTAAAAAGGGATCCAGGATTTCAATCCGGCATAATGTGAAAGTAATTCCTTAAGTGCTATATGGCTTTTATTGGAAAGACGGTATTCGGGAAGCAATTCGCCTAGGGTTGTTTCAAGAGTTATAACACCCTGATCAGCCAATTTTATCAATATAGGGACTGAAGCCATAATCTTGGTAAGAGAAGCGACATCATAAATATGCTCGTCTTCCACTTTTATCTTTTTTTGCTGGGTGTGATACCCATAGTTTTTATTAAAAATTACTTTTCCTTTTTTGGCAACAAGCAACTGAAGACCCGGAGCCATACCTTCATTCACCACCCTGTTTGCCAGGGAATCTATTTTTTTTAAACGCTGTGAGTTCATACCCACACTTTCAGGGGTTCCATAACTCAAACGACCCAGATATGAGGTGCTAACTGTGGTGCTTACCGGAAAGGCTTCTCCCGCTGTCACAGGTAGTTTTCCCTTTGCGGGCCTGGCCCCAAAAATAATCTGCGCTGCCACTTCTTGTCCAATTTTGCTGTTTTGGTAAGATACCATAACACCTTCAAAATGGGTCGTGGTTTTTAAATCCAAAAGTGTATATGGACTGGTGAAGACATTAAATATCACCTTATTAGTGCGTGCGATTTCATATATCCACGTAAGCTCCCTTTGTGACATTTTATAGCTTTTCCACGGATTATCATTTGACTTGTGAAACCCAATAACAACAGTTTCATAATGCTTTAACTTGAGTATCAAATCATCCAAGGAATTGGCTTTTACCCAATCCACCCGGGCATATTTCTTTAATTGGTTGTAAAAATGTTCACCACTATCATCACCAAAATTTACGTAGGCAAATTTTTTCTTGTTTAAATCTTTAATGGGCAAAACCGAATTACTGTTTTTTACAACCGTAATGGCATTTTCCATCAACTCTTCATAAAGCTCATCATTTAAAACCGAATTCAATTCCTCATAAAGATATTTTGTCTGGACGGGTTTAAAATTGTGTAAACCCACTTTGTACTTAGCAAACAAAATTTTCTTGACCGAATGTGACAAACGCTCCTCTGAAATATCTCCTGAACTATATGCGGCTACTATTAGGGCGTGTGCTTTTGGTATATCTTCAGAAATAAGCAAGACATCATTACCTGCATGAAACGCTGCCAAATCTACCTGTCCGGGCGTTGTATAATTTGAAACACCTTTCATATTCAAGGCATCTGTAAAGATTAATCCATCAAAACCAAGTTTGTCCTTGAGCAAATCTGTAACAACCGGTTTGGATAGCGATGTCGGTAAATTTTGACGGGGTTCCAGGCTCGGGACATTTAAATGTGCAATCATAACACTGGCTAGGCCTTTGTTAAACAGATTTTTATATGGATATAACTCAACACTATCGATTCTTTTTTCAGAGAAACTTACTGTTGGTAATGTTTTATGTGAATCAGTATCAGTATCACCGTGCCCGGGAAAATGTTTTCCATTAGCAAGAACACCGGCGCTTTGCATTCCTTCCATAAAAGCTGCGGCTTTTTGAGTAACGTTTTCTCTGTCTTCTCCAAAGGAGCGGTTCCCAATGATGGGATTATTGGGGTTTGTGTTGATGTCTATAACCGGGGCAAAGTTCATATGAATGCCTAATCGCTTATTGTGCTCCCCAATACGTTTCCCAACTTTTTTTATAAGGGATAAATCCTCAATAGCGCCCAGTGTCATATTCCACGGGAAGGCATAAGTTGAATCAAGACGCATGGCAAGCCCCCACTCTGCGTCCATCGCAATCATAAGGGGAACTTTTGCGGTTTTCTGAAAATCATTGGTAATCTTTGCCTGTCTTCCCGGCCCGCCTTTTGAAAAAATAATTCCGCCTATATGGTGCTCCTCAATCAAGCGCTTGATGCGGTCCACTTTTGATTTTGGGTCTGAAGAAAATAAATCGACCATAAAGAGTTGCCCCACTTTTTCTTCAAGCGACATACCATCATAAATACTATCCACCCATTTCTGCTGGTTTTCAAGATCGTCTAACACATACAAAGGATGTATCTGCTGAGCAAATGAAAAAAGAAACTGGAAAAAGAAAACTGCTGAAATGAGGTATTTTATCATAGAGAATTTGAAACAAAAAATGTGCTATAAATGTGTTTAGACAAAAATAGTAAATTTAAAGTGCAATGGAATCTTAAGGAAATCTTATTTTTAAAAAACCGATGACCAAAAAGTCTAACTGATGTATCCTAAAAAAACCTTGAATGCCAGCTGTCTGCTGCAGGAACTTCCCAGTTTTCAAGATATTCTTCTTTGGTGTTGACCAAATTGTTAAAAACAACCGTGTTTTTTGAAATGGCTTTGGACTTTGCCATGGCTTTAAATTCATTTAAAGGTTTAAATGCGATGTACTCTCCAGTATAATAAGTAACATTCATTTTGTCGAGCAAATCAACTTCAAACTCTTTTTCCAACTGCTGAATAAAGTGTACCGAAGCATCAATGGAACAACCCGAGGCCGATGCATTTTTCTGGTTCAACCCTATCACAATAAAACGTTGGTGTTTGATTTCAAACCCGGCTTCAAGCGATGTTCCATGGGCGGTCCATTCTGTAAGAAATTCTGAAAGGCGTGTTTGTATGACCTGTATTTCAACATCATTGAATTTTCTATTCGACTGGTAAATCCAGATTCTTGAATCATCAGGCAACTCTTCAAAAGATACAAGCATATTTTATCGTTCTGGGGTGATTAAAATTGTTTATTTAAAGTTCATCAGCATTGGCAATCATTTCGGCTACATCCATAACTTCAATATCGTTCTCTTTGTCTTTTCCTTTTACGCCATCTGTCATCATAGTATTGCAAAAGGGACAAGCAGCTGCAATGATGCTTGGTGAGGTTTCTATAGCTTCTTCAGTACGCTCAATATTGATGTCTTTATTGCCCGGCTCCGGTTCTTTGAACATTTGAGCACCTCCTGCCCCACAGCAAAGTCCGCGGGTTTTACAGCGTTTCATTTCGACTAGTTCTACTTCCAGTTTTTGCAATAGTTCACGCGGGGCTTCATACTCTCCATTTGCACGTCCCAAATAACACGGGTCGTGAAACGTAATACGCTTTCCCTTAAACTTCCCGCCTTCAACTTTAAGTCGGCCATCCTCAAGCAATGATTTTAAAAACTGTGTATGATGCACAACTTCATAATTTCCGCCAAGTTCAGGATACTCATTTTTGATAGTATTAAAGCAATGCGGACAAGCCGTTACTATTTTTTTGATTTCATAACCATTGAGCACTTCAATATTCATTTTTGCCTGCATCTGAAATAAAAACTCATTTCCGGCACGTTTTGCAGGGTCACCGGTACAGCTCTCTTCTGTGCCCAAAACAGCAAAATCGATGTTTGTTTTGTTTAATATTTTCACAAAAGCTTTGGTGATTTTCTTGGCCCTGTCATCAAAACTTCCGGCGCAGCCCACCCAGAACAAAACTTCAGGTTTTTTGCCTTCTGCCAGGTATTCAGCCATTGTGGGTACTTTTATTGCTTCACTCATACTCAATTTGTTATTTTCTTTAGAACAAATTCTAATTTTTTAATCCTCGAACACTTTGATTGTTACTTTCTTGTCAATAAGGTCTGTAAATTTTCCTTTATAGCGGGTTGCTTTTACAAGATGGTTATCAATCCAGTGATAATTACCTCCCCGGGGTTTTCCCATCAGTAAACTATGGTATTTGAATCCGTGTTTTTCAAGCCACGTTTCAGTATAATTGCGGTGTTCTTCTGTACGTGAAGTAAAAAAACAGATAATATGGCCTTCATCATACCATTTATTAAGGGTTTTTAAAGCATCAGGGTAAACTTCTGCCGTAAGCATCCTTTCCGGTTCTTCATTGGGAATATCATCACAAATGGTACCGTCTATATCAATAAGGTAATTTTTAATGTTTTTAGGGAGTATGGGACTGACGTGCAATCCATCTTCTACTTTCTCACTGAGTAATTTATCTACTTCTTCTTTCTTCATTCTTTCAGGTTTTGATATTTTACTTCGACAAATACTATTCGTTCTTCCAGTTTAACCTGTCCATTTGGTTATAAGGCCAGGGTGCGCCGTTGTTTTCAACATTGGTCATGGCGATATTCAACTCGTTGGGTGCCGCAGATTGCTCCATCACCAGATACTGCCGCATATCCATAATAATGGATAAGGGGTCAATACTTACGGGACAAGCTTCCACACAGGCATTGCAAGTAGTACAAGCCCATAACTCTTCCCTTAAAATATAGTCGTCAAGCAATTGTTTTCCGTCAGGAACAAATTTGCCGTTTTTGTCAATATTTTTGCCCACTTCTTCCAGACGGTCACGGGTGTCCATCATTATTTTGCGGGGTGATAGTTTTTTTCCGGTAATATTGGCAGGACATTCACTTGTGCATCGTCCGCATTCTGTACACGAATATGCACTGAGCAGTTGAAACCAATTTAAATCCATAACATCACTGGCCCCAAATTTTTCAGGTGGTGTATCTGCTTCCCCTTCAGGAGGTGCGGCAAAAGGATCTGCATTTGGGTCCATCATCAGGTCAACTTCTTTTGTAACTGAAGGGTTATTTGGAAATTTACCCAGTTTAGAAATCTTACCGTAATAAGTATTGGGAAAAGCAAGTAAAATATGTAAGTGTTTTGAGAAATAGAGATAATTAAGAAATATCAATATCCCTGCAATATGCAGCCACCATGCAGAGCGTTCAATAACAATAAGACTGCTTTCTGCCATACTGGAAAAAAGTGGCGCAATGAATTGACTTACCGGAAAAGCCCCGGCTTCAGTATATCCCTCTGCTCCCAATTGCTGAAGCTGATAATCTGCGGCATTCATGGTCAAAAATAAAGCCATTAAAACCATTTCAAAATATAAAATCAGGTTAGCATCCAGAAACGGCCATCCTTTTAATTCACGGTTTAAAAAACGTCTGATATTTAGGATATTTCTTCTGATCCAGAAAACCACCACACTCACAATTACCAGGAATGCAAGGATTTCAAAGGACGCTATGAGAAAATCATAAAAGCCCCCTAACACCGAAAAAGCACGATGAGAGCCTGTAAGGCCATCATAGATAATTTCAAGAACTTCTATATTGATAATTATAAAACCAACGTAAACAATGACATGGAGAAAACCGGAAATGGGCCTTTTGACCATTTTTGACTGGCCCAATGCAATCATTGTAAGGTTTTTAAATCGTTGACCGGGATTGTCTGAAAGGTCAATATCCCTTCCCAAAGCGATGTTCCGCTTTAATTTTCTTATGTTGTTTACAAAATAACCAACTGCTGCAACGAGCAAGATTAAAAACAGAATGTTTGGAAGGTAATTCATCTAACTATTCTTAAAGATTTTTAAAGTTAATCATCCCTGTTTTCAGGTTCCTCATAGGGACCGGGTTTTTTTCCGAAAACTGAAAAATGAACATAACGCTTTGGGTTTAATTTGATATCCTGAAGCAATTCTTCTAATTGGCGGGTAGCACCGTCAAGGTTTCTGTAGAGTTCATCGTCATGAAGCAGTCTGCCTATGTTTCCTTCCTCGTTGTTGAGCTTTTCTGAAAAAGTCTTTAGGTTTGCTATGGTTTGTTCAATCTCTTTTACCATAGAACCAAATTCTACCCTTGAGAGGGTATCTGATAGTGTTGCAAAATTTGCTGCAGTTTTATCAAGGTTTTCAAAGGTGCTGTTAAGTTTGCTTTTGTTTTCAACAAGAAGATCTTCAAGCGCTACAGAAGAGTTTTTTAACGAACTGGATGTTTCATTAAAATTCTTCATGGTTTGTCTCAGGTTTTCCCGGGTTTCTTCATTCATAACCTGATTGAAAGAAGTAAGTAAACTGTCAGCACTTACAACTGTGGCTTCAATTTTTTGTTGTAGTGGTGTCAACCGGTCATTAACAAGCTCCATAATTCCTTCTTCGATGTTTCCTACCAAAGTATCACCGGATTCTGCACGGCTGTTTGATTCAAAATCTGGAATGACGGCGAGTGATTTACCGCCGATGATACCTCCACCATAAATTCTGGCAATACTGGTTTTTGAAAATTGATAATCGTTTTCAACATTAAAAGTAACCAACAATCTGGCATTTTTTTCCAAAATAGTAATATCCTGTATTTTTCCAACTTTTAACCCATTTATAGTAACGGCTGAAGACAATCCCAGTCCCTCTACGTTGTCATAAACTGCGTAAAAGGTTCTGTCTGCTTTAAAAAAGTTGATGCCTTTGAGATAATTGTAACCTAATATAAATGTAGCAATGGCAAAGACTGCCAATAAACCTGTTTTTGCTTCTTTGGATATTTTCACTAGCTTATTTTTTATATAAAAACAAATTTAGGAATATTATTTACACCTATGGGACAATTAACATCTAATTTATGATATCTGCAAGGTTTACCTTCTTTCCTTTTTTGAATGCAACTACAAAAGCACTTGCATATCCTTTTTGTCTGGCTTCCTGTTGAAGGTTTTTTATTTGAATGTAATCTGAGGTGCTTCCGTAATAATATTTATACAAACCGGATTCCTGGTCCCTGCTAACCGCCGAAAGACCTTTAAAATTTTGAGGTTTTGTATCTAGTTTTCTTTTGCTCGCTGCAATTTGAACCTTAAAAATGACATCTTCATACACTTCACTTTCTGCTGCAGCTACAGGTGTATTTTCCTCTAAAGGTTGGGGTATAACACTTGCTATATATGATGATTTAATACCGTTGTAATAGGTGATAATAGCATCTGCAATGGCTTGGCCCAATTCCAGTTGTCCTTTACGTGAGTTGAGATATACCCCTTCCGCACGATTTGAGATAAAACCGGTTTCAACAAGAACACTGGGCATATATGTATTATAAAGTACCCAAAAACCGGCCTGCTTTACACTTCGATCACGTCTTTTGAGGCGCTGGGTAAAGTTATTTTGTATGAAAGAAGCCAGTTCAATGCTTTGGTCAAGGTACTCCTCCTGCATTAAAGTTAGACCAATTAATGATTCAGGGGATGAAGGGTCAAAATCTCCATAAATCTCCTCATAGTTTTCCTCCAGATAAATCACCTGGTTTTCTTTTTTGGCAACTTCAAAGTTTTCCTGAGACCTATGAAGTCCCAATACAAAAGTTTCTGCACCATAAGCAGAAGTATTTTTGGCAGCATTGGCATGAATGGAAACAAATAAATCTGCATTGGCTTTATTGGCAATATCTGCACGTTCTCTCAAACCGAGAAAAACATCTGTCTTACGTGTATAAACCACGTCTATATCTTTGTTTTTCTCTAAAATAGCTCCGGCTATAAGCGTGACACTCAAGGCTATGTCCTTTTCCATATACCCATAATAAGAAGCACCACTATCGTGACCACCGTGACCGGCATCAATGACTACCTTAAATTTGTTTTGAGCTGATAGTAAACCGCCGGTTAAAGTGAATAACAGCGTGAAGATTACTAAGAAATATGGGCATGTTCTCGTTTTCATATACAATTTAACGCAATAAATTTGGTTAATATTTTAAAATTTGGCGACTCATAAAAAGATACCCAAAAAATATGTTTAATTTTGACACTTCAATAATTAAGCCATAGCTTTACAAAAATAGGATTAATACCGTTGCAAACAAATAAACTTCATCAACTTTTATCGCTTTGTTTTGTGGTTTTTGGCGTTTATTTTAGCCAGGCACAGGAAATTGGTATTACCCCCTCTACTCCCATACCCGCTGTTCAGGACAGTATACAGGTTCCTGTAAGCGAACTCCTTAATGAAGCTTCAGAAAAAGCTGCTGATACTGTCAGAACTGATACCATAAAACCAAAAGAAGAAGTACTTAAGGATGTTATGGATTACTACGGCGAAGATTATGTCTATATGCACAAAAAAGAAAACCGTGTGTATATGTACAATCAAGCCTATATCGTTTATGAAGATATGCGCATAGATGCCGGGCAAATCATCCTTGATTACACTAAAAAAGAAGTATATGCCAAAGGAATCACAGATAGTTTGGGAAATTACACCCAAATGCCGGTTTTTGTACAGGGAAATAACAAAGTAGAACCGGATTCCATCCGGTTTAATTATGAAACACAAAAAGCCCTGATTTTCAATTCCCGTACGGAGCAAGGTGAATTCAGGGTCAAAGCAGAAGTATCAAAAAGAGAAAATGATTCCGTTATATTTTTGTCAAATGTCAGGTTTACTACAGCAAAGGACATTGAAAACCCTGAGTATTTCTTCTACTCCAGAAAAGTAAAATTTGTACCCCAAAAGAAAATCGTAACCGGTCTCACCAATATGTACATCGCAGATGTACCCACCCCCATCGGATTACCATTTGCATTCTTTCCTCTCGATGAAGACACCGCTTCCGGTTTTGTTATACCTACTATTGGTGAAAACAACAACCGTGGCTTCTTCTTTCAAAACGGAGGCTATTATTTTGCCATTAATGATTATGTTGATTTGTTGGCCCTGGGCGATTACTATACTAACGGAAGTTATGGCTTGCGCCTCGAGTCAAATTATGCACTCAGGTACCGTTTTCGCGGAAACCTTAGTTTTCGGTATGAACGATTGCTAAACAGTGAGCGCGGTTTCCCCGATTTTTCAGAATCATCGCTTTATAACATTCGCTGGTCGCACACTCAGGATGCAAAATCAAACCCCAGCTCCCGTTTTGCGGCATCTGTAAACCTGGGAAGCAGCAGGTATTATCAGGAATCGATAAACCAATTAAATACCGGAAACTTTTTACAGAACAACCAGAGTTCCTCTGTTTCTTATTCAAAAACCTTTGAAGGGGAACCTCAGGTAAATTTAAGTATAGCGGGTACACATTCCCAAAACAGTAATACCGAGGAAATCAATCTATCGCTTCCCAATATCACGGCAAGTGTATCCAGAATATTTCCTTTTGCTCCTAAAACAGGTGTTAAAAAAGGAATTGTGCAAAATATCAATTTTCAATATGATGTCACGGCTCAAAACAGAATGGTAACTACAGATTCCTTGTTTTTTAAAAGTGAAATGTTTGAGAACGCCCAGACAGGAGCACGGCATACCATTCCTATTAGCACCAACTTTAAAATTTTTAAGTATTTAAGTGCTTCTGCAGGTACAACGTTTCAGGAAACCTGGCTTTTAAAAACCAGTCAAAGAAGATTTGATCTTGAAACAAATCAAGTGGTGCGGGATACCGTTAGCGGGTTTGACAGTTACAGAACATATAACTTTTCCACGAGTTTAGGAACCACAGTTTATGGAACTTTTAATTTTAATCCTTCTAATAAAATTCAAAGTATAAGACATGTAATGAGACCGTCTGTGAGTTATAACCTCAACCCTGCATTTGATCAGTATTATCAGGAATTACGTTACACTCCCACAATAGCCGGTGGTATGACTGAGGAACAAATTGAAATCTATTCAAGGTTTGAAAACACTTTGTTTGGAGCTCCCAATCAAAATTATTCAAGCAATATAGGATTCAGTGTCAGTAATACAGTTGAAGCAAAAGTGCGTGACAGGGACACAACAGCAACCGAACCCAGAAAAATTTCACTTCTTAATAACCTGAATTTATCAACCTCTTACTCTTTGTCTGCAGATAGTTTAAAATGGAGCCCCGTGAACATTTCCGGAAGTATTCCAATCATACAAAAAGTAGATGTAAACTTCAGTGGCACATTAAACCCATATGCCTTGGATAATAACAACAATGTTATCAATACATTCAATATAGGTAACGGTGGGAGCCTTTTTCGTCTTACCAATGCAAATGCAAGTTTAAACTACACCTTTTCAAGCACCGATTTTCAAAGGAAAGATGATGATGATGACAAAGACCCTATCCGAAACGAAACATTCAGGAGTGGCGGGCGACCGGATGACCTTTTTGGTGATGCCAATGATATCTCCAACCCTTCATTTGTGCAAGATGAGGAAAAGGAGGATAAAAATGTAAATATTGGTAAGTACAATTATGCAATACCCTGGAATATAAGACTTGCCTATACCGTTACATATTCCAATAATGCCCGACAAAATGAAATTTCCTCACACTCCCTGATGTTCAGTGGGAATGTTGACCTGTCTCCACGATGGGCTGTAGGGGCTTCTTCCGGTTATGATTTTAAAAATCAAGGGTTTACATTTACCCAATTCCGTTTTCAAAGGGATTTGGAAAGCTGGCAAATGAGTTTTAACTGGGTACCCTTCAGTGCACGAAGCTCGTGGTACTTTTTTGTGGGCATAAAATCATCTGTGCTAAGTGACATCAAATATGACAAACGCAGAGAGCCTGACAGGCAATTGTAAACTAAAAATCATAATAAATTCGTTGTAATGAAAAAAGTAATCCAAACCCAAAACGCTCCGGCACCCATTGGTGCATACAATCAGGCCATACTTTCAGGAAACACTTTATATACATCGGGTCAGATTGCCATTGATCCCCATAGCGGTGAATTGGTTAAAGGCGACATTCAGGAAGAAACAAAAATGGTCATGCAAAATCTAAAAGCTATTCTGGAAGCTGCAGGGATGACTTTTCAAGATGTAGTAAAAAGTTCAATTTTCATCAGTAATATGAATGATTTCGCAAAAATAAACGAAATTTATGCCCAGTATTTTGATGAAGCAACCGCCCCTGCAAGGGAAACCGTTGAAGTGGCCAATCTTCCTAAATATGTCAATGTAGAAATTTCAGTGATAGCAGTTAAATAGATAACTACACATTATACAACCCTGCCTATGGTTCTTTCTGCTCTAGATTACGCAATTCTCTTAGGTTTTTTTACAATATCAATCATTATAGGAATTGTTGTAGCAAAACAAAGTGGCAAAAACACAGAGTCCTTTTTTCTTTCCGGAAGAAATATGCCTTGGTGGTTGCTGGGTATTTCCATGGTCGCAACAACTTTTGCGGCAGATACACCCAATTTTGTTGCCGGTGTCATCAGGGAGGATGGTGTTTATGGCAACTGGATCTGGTGGAGTTTCTTGCTCACGGGCATGGTCACGGTTTTTTTCTATGCAAAACTGTGGCGAAAAAGCGGTATCACAACAGATCTTGAATTTTATGAGTTGCGTTACAGCGGAAAAAGCGCTGCGTTTTTAAGAGGTTTCAGGGCGGTTTATCTGGGCGTCTTTTTCAACATTGTAATTATGGCAAACGTCTGTCTTGCTGCAATTAAAATAGGACATGTGATGTTTGGTTTCAGTGAATTTCAGAGCCTGTTTATAGCATGTGGTGTAACCGTATTTTACTCCATGCTGGGAGGTCTGCGAGGGGTTTTGATTACAGATTTCTTTCAGTTCATTATTGCAATGGGCGGAAGTATATGGGCAGCGGTTTATATCGTAAACCATGAAAAAGTAGGTGGGCTTGACACCATGCTTTCTGCACCTCAATTACAAGATAAACTCTCGATGTTTCCTGATTTTAATAATTGGGAAGTAGTTGTTCCCCTTCTCATTATCCCTTTAGCGGTGCAATGGTGGAGTGTATGGTATCCGGGTGCTGAGCCCGGTGGTGGAGGATATATTGCACAGCGAATGCTCGCTGCCAAAAATGAAAAACATGCCACCTGGGCAACGCTGTTTTTCAATTTTGCTCATTATGGCCTGCGTCCATGGCCCTGGATCATCATTGGTTTGGCCTCACTGGTTGTTTACCCTGATTTGTCAAGCCTGCAAGCAGCTTTTCCTGATTTTAGCCCTGAGTATGTTAAAAATGATTTGTCTTACCCTGCAATGCTCAGGTTATTACCGGCCGGCTTATTGGGTCTTGTCGTAACATCACTCGTGGCAGCCTTTATGAGTACCATCTCCACACATTTAAATTGGGGATCTTCATATGTGGTTAACGATTTTTACGCCCGTTTTGTCAATAAAGATGCCTCTGAAAAAAAGAAAGTTCTAGTGGGGCGCTTATCTACGTTTTTTATGATAATCTGCGCGGCTTTTTTAGCCCTGGTTTTGGAAGAAGCAAGAGATGCCTTTAACCTGATGTTGCAAATTGGTGCCGGTACTGGTTTGTTATTTATACTGCGCTGGTTCTGGAGACGCATCAATCCTTACAGCGAAATTACGGCAATGGCAGTATCCTTTATTATTGCTGTGTTTTTCTTTTTAAATGATAAAATGGAAAACCCTCTTATCATACTGGAAACACACTGGCAACTGGTTGCCGGGGTTATGGTAACCACGACAAGCTGGATTGCAGTAACGCTTTTGACAAAGCCCTCAAAATTAAGCACTATTGAAGCTTTTGAGGCATTGGTTTTTGAAAAGGAAGGAAAATTCAAAAACTTCAGGTATAAGTTTTTGGCTTTAATTATGGGAATTACCGGTGTATATTGTTTTCTGTTTGCTACAGGCTTCTTTATTTATGGCAACACAGCTGTGGCTCTGACACTTTCCGGTATAACGTGTGCGGCGGTTTTCATTCTTATAAGAACATGGAAAAAGATATAATAATTAATTTTCTTTTTCATCGTCAACATTTTCTGTCCTGAGTCCTTCCAAAAGACGTCTTTCTTCTTGTTGCTCCGGCTCTTCTTCTTCTGTATCTGCTTTCTTTCTTCCAAACAGAAGTCGACGCAATTCAGCAAAAGTGTTAAAATCGACAGAGTAAGACAGCCCTGTTCCTTGTTCAAATCCTTGATTCTCCCCAATGAATTGCACCTGAGTTTCCCTGTTAAAAATATTCCAGCGCAAGCTTCCCTCTTCGTTGAGAAGTACCTGTACCTGAAAATCCCCGGCCAATGTGTTTTCGTTAACACCATTCACCGGAACCCCCACCCTGCCATCAATCAATATGCGATCACTTATTTGTGTCGAAAGTGAAACCCCTACTCTATCAGATGTTTCTAATTCAGGTGTGCGTGTACCCTGAGTATAGTCTAAGCCCACATTGAATCTCCCGTCCTGATCGGCAAATATCTCGTTTACCAATCCTGAAAAACGCTCAACCAGAGTCGAAGTTCCCTGATCTGATGTAAACCTGTCTCCTGAAAAGGAACCGGTAGTAATCAAATATAATACCTGTAATTCACGCTGCTGACGGTCATCCAGTTTAAAATCAAGTTCAGATTTTACTATGGAACTTGCTGTGGGGAAATCTATGCTGTATTCAAAATCAGGAGAAATCAATTCACCTCTAAGTTCAATACCCACATCTACCGGAATTTTTCTATTTATGGAAGGGTTATCCAATAATACTGATGGGTTTGCTGTGGTTTCGTAAACAGCTACTATATCCAGTCTTGCTTGTTCCGGCTGTCCATCCCAGCTGATGTTTCCTCCGCGCACCACATCAAATTCTTTTTGCACAAGGCCTGCATATCTAAAGTCATATGTGGCTTCATACACCTGAAAGTCACCCCACATATTGAAGCGTCCCAGAGTGTTGATTTCGATATAGAGAATTCCTTCTCCCCTGCCTTTTAGGGTAGAATTATTTTTAATATCAACAACCACTTCAACTTCGGCATCACGGGTTATTTCAAGGTCAAACTCAAGTGTTAAGCCTTTTAGCTCTTCCCTTACAAAACTTTCTCCAGAAATACGCGCTGCTTTCTCTTCGGGTGATAAAAAGTATATAAAAGAATCATCACCTATGGATTCTGTATCGCTTATTGGAATTTTAAAAGAAGTACCCCGTGCTGTTGATGCATCTACTTTAATAACCAATTCATCTACCGGTCCATAAATGGATGCAATACCACTGATAAAAGCGGTGCCGTAATAGAGTGCTTCTTCATCGACCTCGGTGTCAAGAACTAAAAACCTGTTAGTATCAATATCAAGATTCATGGACCAATTTTGAAAATTGGTATGCTCAAAATATCCATCCAAACCGGCAGTAGTGTTATATTTTGTATCTGTAACAGTAGTATTTAATATCGTAAACCTATTCTTGGAGAGTGCTATATTAGTGTTTTCCCTGAGGTCAAAATCAATATTCAAAAAAGGAATCTTCATTCCTGAATTATTTAAATTCAACCTTCCGGAAATATCAGGAGATTTATAGCTTCCCACAATTTTTGCCTGACCGGAAACAAAACCACGTATATCTGTTATGACTTCTCCGCCAAAAGGACTGACTGCCCCCAGATTAAAATCTTTTAACCCAACATCCAGATCTATAACAGAATTTATATCATTGACTTCAATTGTGCCTATTGCGGTCAAAGATCTAACATCGTTATTGGTCAAAGTAGTATTGATTTCATAACGTGACAAGTCCTCATTTCCGGAAGCTGTCAGTACCAAATCACCCAATGTAATGTCATTCACAATAAGATTATCAATGGTGACATTTGAACTGGGATAATAGAGGTCTTGTTTTTGGATAAAATCAAAAGTTCCGTTCACGTTACCGTATAGTTCGAGACTGTCAATCTCAGGGGTAATTTTCCCGATATCAACATTTTGAAATTGCAACTTGATGTCCTTATAGCTGGAATCACTGAGCTTTCCGGCCATCTGAATGATTTCATTCTCATGGCTTATTACCAAAGAGTCTATGATAATGTCTTTAAAATTATTGTCAAAAACAATTTTATTCAGTGTATCATTCTCTTCATTTACAAACCATTTGTTCTCTTTAAAAGTAATATCTGATCTTTTCATTCCAACCACAGACTTGCCTTCTTCATTAATGGTATGGTACAATGAAAGATTAAACAAATCATTTTTAGTTTTTCCTCCTTTAAATTCTGACCTGACAAACAAGGTGTCTTTTAGTGTAACGTTTATCAAACTAATATCTGAAAAGTTGTAAAAACCGGCATCAACCGAGTCAATTTCAACATAAGTGTTAAAAAGGGGGTTATTATTGTCTACCTGAAGGTTTATTTTTTCAATATAGTTATCATAAGCTGTAATTTCGGGTGACCTGAAATTCAGCTTAAATTCAGATTCATCTGAAGCTACTGACCCCCTTATCGTGGTATTGTTCCCAATTTTAATTTCCGGAATAATAACTTCCACGATTTTATTGAAAATTTCAAAATTGAAATTGACATACTGGTTTTCAGTTGTCCTGTTGGGAACATAATTAGTATAAATACTGGCAACTGAGTTCTGAAACAAGCTGGGGATATCAGCCAGTTTAAACCTTCCGGTCATTTTTCCGCTTACTACATCAGGGGAAATAACCTGTATCGTCCTGATATCTTCTTCAAAAGTTGACAAAACAAGTATATCATCAAAGTAATAATCATCAATTAAATTTTGATAGGTACTTTCTGAAATACGAATGACTCCCTTAACATCATCAACTGTAGTCCCACGCATATCCATTGCAATGTTTCCGGTAAAGATGGATATACTGTCCCGTGTAAAAATATTGGTTTTATATAAATCTGCATATTCAACCTGAGCATTGAAATCATAGATATTCTCTTCATCACTAACGTCAATAAGACCTTCAAAACTTAGTATCAGGTTGGGGTCATCAATGCTTAAGCTACCATTAAAAAGAGGGTCTTGAAGTTGTCCGCTTACCTCAACATTTTTATAAGTATAACCGTTATAATGCAAACTACTTATATTTCCTGAAAGCTCTGTATTGACTGTTTTTTGTGAGAATCCCCTGCCGTCAAAGCGCAGTTTCGCTGTGGTTCTTCCTAAGGTTGTTGTGCCTGTAAGTTTTCCAATATCAAAATTATTTAAATCAACGGTCCCTTTGTATGTAGCTACATTTACATTATTAATATTGCCCATTCGAAGATCGGCCTTCATACTTCCCAAAGATGTTTGAATATTTCCTGCCGTCTGCAAATTGGTGCCTGAAATACCGGTTGTTCCGGTAAAAGTAAAATCACGCATAGATTGCATTTCCTTGGGCAGAACATCTCCCAGTACTTTTGGCATAAAACGTCTTAAATCATAATAATTAGAGCTTATCGTGTGATTATTTGCCTGAATTTTGTAATCATCTCCGCCTTTTAGTAAATCTTTGAATGTGAAGTTTCCGGTGATACGGGTGTTTTGATTTTGCAGATTTAAATTTTGTAGCTCAAAATCATTCAGGGTGCCTGTAAATTGTGTTGAGAACTCCAGTTGCTGATCGGCACCAAATTCGTTATAAAAAACATTCAATTCACTTGTAGCAATCTGTGCCTCCCTGAAATCTACATCAAAAACAACATTATTTTCAAAGTCAGCAAACCCGTTTTCATCAAAAGACAGCAATACATCTGCATCAATATAACTCTCATCTGTGGTGAGGTCAAGACGATCCAGTTTTATATAATCAGTTGTATAAGCAAAGTCTGCTGAAAGGTTTTCAACATACAATTGATTGTTAAAGTTAAACTCCATGGATTTGATATCGGTAAAGACATCCGTATCATTAATGTCAAAGGCTCCTGTGTTCAAATTTACGTTTTCAAAAACAATACCTTCAGAATCCTCAATATTTTCATCGGTAATTCTGATGGTGGCATCAGTAAGATTCAGTGAGTTTGCAGAAAGTAAAAAAGGCGGCGGATCTTCCCGGGGAGTCTCAGGAGCAAACTTTTTGGAAAAAATACTGAGGTTATCTGTAGATTCACCTTCATAGGTTTTGATGTATAAACGAACGTCATCTAAGTTTAAATCCCCAAAATTCAGATTGGTGTTAATGAGGTTTCTAAAATTTAAAATTGTTGTGGTAACATCTTTTGAGTAAATGAGCGTATCCTGATGATGGTCTGCAATAAAAACATTTTTAAGGCTTACTTCTCCTCTCCAGTTCAACCCCAGCCTTTCAATATTAATATCAGTATCATAGGTTTTGTTGATGTTTTTGGTAACCTTTTTGGCAACCCGTGTTTGAACCGAAGGAAAGTGCAATGCAACAATAATGGCAATCAAAATCAGCAGTAACGCTAACAGAAAGCGAAGCAATATTTTTTTGAATTTTTTGATAGCAGTTATTGTTTTAACTTTGCGTCTTAAGTGCCCATAAAAGTAACAATTTTTATGCCCAAATAAAATGGAACAATCAATATATATTTTAGGTATCGAATCCTCTTGTGACGACACTGCAGCAGCGGTTATACACAACGGGAAGGTACTCTCCAATGTTGTGGCTACACAGAAAATTCACGAAGAGTATGGCGGTGTGGTTCCGGAGTTGGCTTCGAGGGCACATCAGCAAAACATTGTTCCCGTGATTGATCTCGCTATAAAAAAAGCAGGAATTGACAAAAAAGACCTGAATGCAATTGCTTTTACCAGAGGTCCGGGCCTGATGGGTTCGCTGTTGGTAGGCGCTTCTTTTGCAAAATCATTGTCTTTGGGCCTGGGCATTCCCCTCATTGAGGTTAACCATATGCAGGCACACATCCTGGCACATTTTATAGAAGCTGAAGGGCAAATCATTCCGGGCTTTCCGTTTATCGCAATGACCATAAGCGGGGGTCATACACAAATTGTAAAAGTGACAGACTATTTTGAAATGGAAATCATTGGCCAGACCATTGATGATGCCGTGGGTGAGGCTTTTGATAAATCGGCTAAAATACTGGGGCTACCCTATCCCGGCGGACCACTGGTTGACAAACTGGCTCAAAAAGGAAACCCAAAAGCATACAAATTCACAAAACCAAAAGTGGGAGATCTTGATTTTAGCTTCAGCGGACTCAAAACAGCTATTTTGTATTTTGTTCAGAAAGAAGTGAAGAACAACCCAAATTTTATTGAAGAGAATATCGAAGATGTATGTGCTTCCATTCAATATACCATAGTTGATTACTTAATGGATAAGCTTAAAAATGCCGTAAAAGCCACCGGAATAAAGGAAATCGCTATTGGTGGCGGGGTTTCTGCAAACAGCGGAATCAGAAGTGCTTTACAGGAAGCCGAAAAAAAATACGGCTGGAAAACACATATTCCAAAGTTTGAGTTTTGTACGGACAATGCAGCAATGATTGCCATCGTGGGTGAACTCAAATACAAACAAAAAATATTTTCAGATATATCAGTTTCATCAAAAGCAAGGATGGAGTTTTGATGATGTAATATAAGTACTAAAAGCTTTAACTATGCAATTATTTTTTCACTCAGATGCAAAACATCCCAGTCAGCAGCTTGTTTTTGACAAAGAAGAAAGCAGACATATTATTAAAGTATTGCGCAAAAATACAGGTGATATATTAAATATTACTAATGGATTAGGAAGTTTTTTTACTTCTGAAATCGAGACAGCAAATCATAATAAATGTGTCGTAAAACTTTTAGCTAAAACACAGCAGCAACCCCTGCCATATGAGCTTCACTTAGCTGTGGCACCTACAAAACTCAACGACCGTTATGAATGGTTTCTGGAGAAGGCAACAGAGATTGGAGTTACTGAAATCACTCCTGTTTTTTGTGACCACAGCGAGCGCACTAAAATAAAACCGGAACGTTATGAAAAAATCCTGCAGAGCGCGATGAAACAATCCCTGAAAGCCTTTTTACCCCAACTTAATAAAGCGGTTTCCTTTTCAGAATTTATCGCAATGCAGGCTCAAAATAGCTGTCAAAAATATATAGCTCACTGCGCTCAAGGCGAAAAGCACTCTTTCAAACAAGCACTAAAACCTAAAGAAGATGTACTTATTTTGATTGGTCCTGAAGGTGATTTCGCTTTACCCGAAATTGAATTGGCTCTGAATAACAACTTCACTCCCGTAAGTCTGGGAGAAAGCAGGTTAAGAACCGAAACTGCAGCAATAGTAGCTTGTCACAGCATTGCTTTTGTGAATGAATAAAAAAATCGGCCCGGAAATACCGAAGTATATCCGAACCGACCTGATATATAACCTAAAATATAAAAGGCTAATTCACAATTAATCGCTTTGTTTCAACAGCATTTTCAGAAACAAATTGCAATATATAAACACCTGTAGAAAGTTCTTGTGTGCTTATTTCCGTTTTCCCTGTGTTTAATTCCATCTGATTTACAATTTTTCCTGAGCCTACCTCTACAATTTGAACCTGTACAGATGATCCAAAAGCTAGTGGAATATCCACATTAACAAAACCACGTGTAGTAGGATTAGGATATAATACTATAGCATTACCTAAAGCTATTTCGTCATCAATACTTAACGTTTCATCTGTTTCAAATGCGCCTATATCACGAATGCCAAAAACAGCTTCCCCTCTTTGATCCGCAAACATATCATTAGGATCACCGGCATCAATCACAGGAGAATTCATGCCCATTTGAATAGCATGGGTTAATGTTGGTCCACCATTATTTGCCAAAGGCTCTAATAATGGAAGTACACCAAATATATCATTTGCTTCTCCGGGAAATACCTCATCTTCATTATCTGCAATTAAGTTATAATTTTCAGAAATAAAATTACCTGCAGTTGCAGAAACATCTGCTCCCATTGGAGCCATATTATTGGAAATAATAGTATTCTTAACGGAAGTTCCCATCGCAGAATTATTAGTGACACCACCACCGCTTTCCATTGCATCATTAAATGCGACAGTAACCGCATTAAGACTAAGTACATCATCATTATACACCCCACCACCATTTAAGGCAGCTGTATTTCCTGAAATTGTACTGGTCATTACCATTGTGGTACCGGTATTATTTTGAATACCACCACCATTAGATGCTGTAGCCTGGTTGTTGGATATCGTGGAAGAAATTACTTCGGTTACACCTCCATTATTGAAGATACCTCCACCACCATCACTTTGGTCACTACCATTGGCAATATTTCCATCGATAGTAACTTCTGTTATTGTCATTGTACTTCCGGCCTGGTTCCATAATCCACCACCTTCTCTTCCGGCTGCATTATTTAAAACACTTCCACCGGTTATCATTGTAGTTGTAATGCCACTTATATGAATTGCACCACCATTTCCGGGAGCAGGAGTACCTGCACCACCATCCACATCATTTCCTATCATATCCACATTTACAAGTGTTAGGGCACCATCGATTACCTCGATTGCACCACCTGCCCTGTTTGCAGAATTGCTTTCAAATAGAGACATGCTGATTTCAATATCACCGGCAATACTTAATAATCCACCACCGCTTCCTGCGGTTCCATTTGCTATATTATTAGTTATGGAAGTGTTATCTGAAATTTGCATATTTCCACCATTATTAAAAATACCTCCACCACCTGTATCAGCGTCATTTCCGCTTGCGATGTTTCCGTCAATAGTTACGCCATCAATAATCATTAAACCACTTCCATTCCATAATCCACCACCTTCACTTCCGGCAGTATTCAAGTTTACTGTTCCGCCAATGATAGTTGCGTTACCGGGCCCTGTGATATGTAAACCTCCACCATTTCCGGGAGACATTGCTACAACATTTTCATTCAATGTTACATTTGTAAGATTTATGGTTCCCGAATTAATGCTTGAGTCATCTTCAATACCGCCACCTGCACGTTCTGCACTGTTACCAGAGATAGTAACATCAGTAGCTGTAACAGTTCCTCCAAGAACATTTAAAACTCCACCGCCACTTCCGGTAGCTCCATCTGCTATATTATTGGTAATGGTTGTTCCATTAATCAATTCAAGGGTTCCACCATTATTGTGAACACCTCCACCACCATTTGCCGGACCGACACCACTTGCAACATTACTATCTATAGTTACACCATCCACAATCATTAATCCGCTTCCGTTCCATAATCCACCACCTTCATTTCCGGCAGTATTCATATTTACGGTTCCACCAATGATAGTTGCATTACCCGGACCGGTAATATGTAAACCACCACCATTCCCCGGGGACATAGCCACTGTATTATTATCTAAGGTAAGGTTGGTAAGATTCAAAGTTCCAACTCCCATAGAGGAATTGTCTTCAATACCACCACCGGCACGTTGTGCACTGTTTCCTGTGATAAGGGTTCCTGTTGCATTAATGGTTCCACCAAGAACATTGAGGATTCCTCCACCGCTTCCTGCGGTTCCATCTGCGATATTGTTTGTTATTGTTGTTCCGGTTTGAATTTCTATGATACCTCCATTATTGAAAATACCACCACCACCATTTGCGGCACCATTGCCACTGGCAATATTACCATCTATAGTAAGATTGTTGAGAATCATTAACCCTGAACCATTCCATAAACCACCACCTTCATTACCGGCAGTATTATTGTTTACTGTTCCTCCAAAAATAGAAGCTGCACCCGGACCTGTGATATGCAATCCACCGCCATTTCCGGGAGACATTGCTACAACATTATCATTTAATGTCACATTCATCAACATTAAAATACCGGAAGCACCTGTCATCGAATTATCTTCTATTCCGCCACCGGCACGCTCTGCACTGTTTCCAGTAATGATAGAATTACTGACACTTACATTACCACCCATTACATTGAGAATTCCTCCACCGCTTCCAAGAGCACCATCTGCGATATTGTTTATAATTGAAGTACCATTGATTACCTGAATTTGACCTCCATTATTATGGATTCCTCCACCACCATTGTCCAGGTCATTTCCACTAGCAATATTTCCATCAATGGTTACGGCATCCACAATCATTAATCCGCTACCATTCCATAATCCGCCACCTTCACTTCCGGCAGTATTCATATTTACGGTTCCACCAATGATAGTTGCGTTACCCGGACCTGTGATATGCAATCCACCACCATTTCCAGGGGACATTGCTACCGTGTTATTGTCTAAATTTACATTTGTAAGATTTATTGTTCCGGAATTAATGCTTGAGTCATCTTCAATACCGCCACCTGCACGTTCTGCACTGTTACCAGAGATAGTAACATCAGTAGCTGTAACAGTTCCTCCAAGAACATTTAAAACTCCACCGCCACTTCCGGTAGCTCCATCTGCTATATTATTGGTAATGGTTGTTCCATTAATCAATTCAAGGGTTCCACCATTATTGTGAACACCTCCACCACCATTTGCCGGACCGACACCACTTGCAACATTACTATCTATAGTTACACCATCCACAATCATTAATCCGCTTCCGTTCCATAATCCACCACCTTCATTTCCGGCAGTATTCATATTTACGGTTCCACCAATGATAGTTGCATTACCCGGACCGGTAATATGTAAACCACCACCATTTCCCGGGGACATAGCCACTGTATTATTATCTAAGGTAAGATTGGTAAGGTTTAAAGTTCCAACTCCCATTGAGGAATTGTCTTCAATACCACCACCGGCGCGTTGTGCGCTGTTTCCTGTGATAACAGCTCCTGTTGCATTGATCGTTCCGCCAAGGACATTGAGGATTCCTCCACCACTTCCTGAGGTTCCTGTAGCTGTATTATTGGTTATTGTAGTACCATTAATAATTTGTACTTCACCACCATCATTAAAAATTCCGCCACCACCATTATCCAAGGCATTACCGTTTGCAGTATTTCCATCTATAGTTACACCGTCAACGATCATAAGTCCTAAACCATTCCATAAACCACCACCTTCACTTCCGGCTGTGTTCATATTTACGGTTCCACCAACGATAGTAGCATTACCCGGACCTGTGATATGCAATCCACCACCATTTCCCGGGGACATTGCTACGGTGTTATTGTTTAAAGTAACGTTGGTAAGGTTTAAAGTTCCTACACCCATACTTGAATTATCTTCAACACCACCACCTGCACGTTGTGCACTGTTTCCTGTAATTATTATTCCTGTTGCATTAATGGTTCCGCCAAGAACATTAAGAATTCCTCCTCCACTTCCTAAAGCACCATCTGCAATATTATTTGTAATTGTTGTTCCGTTGATAAGGTTGATAGTTCCACCATTATTGTGTACACCGCCACCACCTCTGTTGGCATCAACTCCACTAGCTATGTTTCCATCGATAGTAACATTATCCACAATCATTAATCCGCTTCCGTTCCATAATCCACCACCTTCATTTCCGGCAGTATTCATATTTACGGTTCCACCAATGATAGTTGCATTACCCGGACCGGTAATATGTAAACCACCACCATTTCCCGGGGACATAGCCACTGTATTATTATCTAAGGTAAGATTGGTAAGGTTTAAAGTTCCAACTCCCATTGAGGAATTGTCTTCAATACCACCACCGGCGCGTTGTGCGCTGTTTCCTGTGATAACAGCTCCTGTTGCATTGATCGTTCCGCCAAGGACATTGAGGATTCCTCCACCACTTCCTGAGGTTCCTGTAGCTGTATTATTGGTTATTGTGGTAGCTGCATCAATTTCCACAGTACCACCATTGTTGTGTACACCACCGCCACCATTGGCGGCGCCATTTCCCGCAGCAGAATTTCCGTCTATAGTAACATTGGAAAGGGTCATTAAACCGCTACCATTCCATAAACCGCCTCCTTCATTTCCGGCTGTATTTCCTGAAAAAGTAGAATTGCTCACAAGCATATCTCCGGGACCTGTAATGTGGATTCCACCTCCATTACCCGGACTTGTGTTTGTAATATTATTTGTAAAGGTTGCATCAGAAATAATTGTTGCAAAATCTGTTCCTGAATTATCTTCAATGGCACCTCCGGCCCTGTTAGATATGTTATTAGTAAATGAAGTATTTGCTGTGACAAATAAAATACTTCCTGGGCTGTTAAGGATGGCGCCACCACTTCCTGCTGCACCGGATGCACTATTATTCTCAAAAGAACTGCTTTGAATATCCAAGGTTGCTCCACCTGAGTTATGGATTGCTCCACCTCCCTGTATTGCCATTGCGCCTTGAGCTTCATTATTTTCAAAAACACAATTTATTACAGTAACAGTTGTTGTTAATGGTAATGTGGCAGAAACTTGTAATGCACCACCATTTATAGCTGCTAATCCGTTTGTGAAGGTAATTCCGGTAAAATTAATTGCTGCTCCATCTGTAACTTCGATAATTCTGGTTGAATTTCCACCACTAAGAATTGTATTAAGAGGCCCATTCCCGGTTAATGTGATGCTTTGGTCAATCGTAATCTGGCTTAAAAGGGTAATTGGCATACCATTAGTGGCAGGTGCAAATGTAATTACTGCTCCGGGAGCAGCATTCATAACTTCCTGTCTTAAAGAACCAGGACCATCATCATTGGTGTTTGTTACTATTTGTGCATTTACAAAAACCGTGCACAAACAAAATAACAAAACAACCGTAATTTTTGAGAAAGTAGTGTTTTGTTTCATCGTTAATTTATTTTGATTTATAAGGGTATGTACGAATCAAAACAAATCAAGGTTTTGTGAATTAATTAAGATTGTGAAAATTTAACGAAACTTTAAGGAAGGTGGATTATATAAAAGTTAGGATTTAAACCCTATGTTCTACCGGCAACCCTGTCTTTAGCCAGTTGAAGAATGGTGTGAAACTGGTCGTCTTTATTTGTGAAAGTATTGTCAAGTTCTATGGCATCTTCTGCCTTTACCAATGGGGAATCTTCCCTGGTGGTGTCTATAAAATCCCTTTCCATTACATTTTTGAGAATTTCATCATAAGTGACTACAGCCCCATTATCGATATATTCTTTAAAACGTCTTCTGGCTCTTTCTTCAGGAGCGGCATTGAGGAAGATTTTTAATTCGGCATCGGGAAAAACCACGGTTCCTATATCCCTTCCGTCCATAACAATACCTTTTTGTGCTGCTATTTTTTGTTGTTGCTCCACTAATTTTTTTCTCACTTCAGATATTTCGGCTACTTTACTTACATATTGGGAGACTTCCAGAGAGCGTATTTGTTTTTCCACATTTTTTCCGTTAAGGAACATTTCTGCAATTTCTGTTTTAGGATTAATTTCAAAGTGAAGGGATATAAAAGGTAGATTTTCAATCAACTTATCAGAATAAAAATCTGTTTTGGAAATAAAACCTTTTTCCATTGCATAAAGTGCTATTGCACGATACATAGCTCCGGTATCGACATATAAATATCCCAGATAGGCAGCAAGTCTTTTAGCAACTGTGCTTTTACCTGTCGATGAATATCCGTCAATGGCGATTGTAATTTTTCTCATAAGCGATGTGCTCACTATTTTAATTTTTTCTTTTGGTCTATTGCAAATTTATATTCAATCCAAAAAAACTTGCCGAAGCAGCAGCACTGTATTTTGAATAAGAATAACTAAGTCGTAATTTATTCAGCCTTATGCCAAAACCTGCGCTCAATCCTGCAAAAGCCCGTTGGTCAACAATGCGAAGTTCTTCTGCTCGGCGCACATTATAGCCCAACCGCAAATTAAAAAAACTTTCGGGAAACAACTCGACTCCCAGGATAACCCTGCGGTAAACATTATCAAAAAAACCGATATTTTCTTTTATCACATTGCCTTCAAGATCTACTTCTTCACGGGCGGGGTTTGAAAATGCAATATTCCAGGTTTGAAGGTTTTCCAGTGTCACATGCCAGCGCAGGGGTACATGCTGAAGGGTTTGTGAAATACCAAAATCAACTTCAAGCGGAAGTTTCTCATAAACTTCATCATAAGGCGTGATTTGAGTGCCTATATTTCTTGCCACAGCTGCAATATGCAGATCCCACGGCTCATATACATACATTAAGCCAATATCAACGGCAGCTCCCAGTGAGCTGTATTGTTCCAGCTTTGAGGAAATCAATTTTACGTTAACGCCCACATGGAAATCAGACCACGGGATATTTCTGGCATAACCAAATGATAGCGCTACTTCCCCACCACCAAAGCTTCCTGTAGACTCACCTGTTTCATCATAGCCATCAAATTTTCCATAATTGATATATGTAACCCCGGTATGAAAAACCTGTGTCCTGCGATCCCATAAATAAGCATAGGCAGCAGTTCCATAATTGACATCAGCAAAATAGTTTGTATAATTGACAGAAAGTTGATTGTCCATCTCAGGGTTTATAGCCGCAGGATTGTAAAGTCCTTGTGCCGGGTCATAATCATAATTTGTAATGGCCTTACCACCCAGCGCGGCTTGTCGCGGCGAATTTACCAAATTGAGAAACTGATATGTTGCCCTACCCCCAATTTGAGAAAAACTCAACGCAGTAAAAAACAAGAAAAATGCTACAACCAGCTTTTTTTGCATAAGGTTTTTTGGGTTTACATCCTCAAATTTGGAAGAATAAGCATAACTCCATAACGAGTGCAAGTATAATTTATTTTTTAGACTTAAAACAAAAAGGAAAGTGATAAATCACCTTCCTTTTGATAAAGTTTTCCCTTAGTCCTATTAATTATAATTTTTTAGGGTTTTTAACTTTTTCTTTTGTCAATGCGAGATCTATAACTTCACTCATATCCTTAACATAGTGAAATGTCAAGCCTTTTAAGTATTCAGCTTTTATTTCATCAATATCACGTTTGTTTTCTTCACATATAAGTATTTCTTTAATACGTGCCCGCTTTGCTGCTAGTATTTTCTCTTTGATACCACCCACGGGAAGCACTTTGCCGCGCAACGTAATTTCCCCAGTCATGGCGAGGCTGCGTTTAACTTTTCGCTGTGTAAACAATGACACCAGTGAGGTTAGCATCGTAATACCGGCACTGGGTCCATCTTTTGGGGTTGCCCCTTCAGGAACGTGAATATGGACATTGTATTTTTCAAAAATATCAGGATCCAGATCAAGTGATTTTGCATTTGATTTAATATATTCCATGGCTATCGTGGCAGATTCTTTCATCACCTTTCCAAGGTTTCCGGTAATGGAAAGATTTCCTTTTCCTTTAGATAGTGTGGATTCGATAAATAAAATATCACCACCCACTTTTGTCCAGGCAAGACCTGTTACAACACCGGCAACATCATTGTTTTCATATTTATCACGTTCCAGTTTGGGTGAACCCAAAACCTTCACTACATCTTCATTTGAAACTTTAATATTGTAATCTTCTTCCATTGCAATGTTCATGGCAGCGTGACGCACCATCTTGGCAATTTGTTTTTCAAGACCCCTTACCCCTGACTCGCGCGTGTATCCTTCCACAATTTTCTCCAGTTGTGGTTTTGCAATTTTTAAGTGAGAAGTGTTTAGACCGTGCTCTTTTAACTGTTTTGGCAACAAATGCTGCTTTGCAATTTCCACTTTCTCTTCTATGGTATAACCGGTTACATTAATGATTTCCATACGATCAAGCAATGCCGGCTGAATAGAATTAAGTGTATTGGCTGTGGCGACAAACATTACCTTTGAAAGGTCAAAACCTACTTCAAGGAAATTGTCATGAAAATCTGAGTTTTGTTCCGGATCGAGAACTTCCAGCAATGCTGAAGAGGGGTCCCCTTGATTCCCCAGTGAAAGTTTATCAATTTCGTCAAGTACAAAAACAGGGTTTGAAGTTTCAGCTTTTTTTATGCTTTGAACAATACGCCCGGGCATGGCACCAATATATGTCTTTCGATGCCCTCTTATTTCAGATTCATCTCGCAAACCACCCAATGAAACACGAACATATTTTCTACCCAGTGCCTCGGCAATTGATTTTCCCAAAGAGGTTTTTCCAACTCCCGGAGGTCCATGAAGGCATAGTATAGGAGATTTCATATCGTTCCTCAATTTGAGCACTGCGAGGTATTCAATAATGCGTTTTTTGACGTCATCAAGCCCATAGTGATCCCTGTCGAGAATGCGTTTTGCCCGTTTTAAATCAAATTTGTCTTTCGAAAAATGGTTCCATGGCAAATCCAGAAAGAGTTCAAGATAGTTTCGTTGGATAGAATATTCGGCTACCTGTGGGTTCATTCGCTGCAGTTTAGCCAGTTCTTTTTGAAAATGTGTACCCACTTCTTCAGACCATTTTTTCTTTTTTGCCTTAGCGCGCATCTCGTCAATTTCTTCATCGTGAGAAACGCCCCCTAACTCTTCCTGTATCGTTTTCATCTGTTGATGTAAAAAATACTCTCGCTGTTGCTGGTCAAGGTCATGACGCACTTTTGACTGTATATCATTTTTAAGTGCCAGTTTTTGAAACTCAATGTTCATGTATTTTAAGGTTTCCAAAGCGCGGTCTTCAAGCGAATTGATTTCAAGCAATTTCTGCTTTTCCTCAACATCAATATTTAGGTTTGAGGAAACAAAATTGATTAAAAAAGAAGTGCTCTCAATATTCTTGATTGCAAAGGAAGCTTCTGAGGGAATGTTGGGGCTTTCGTTTATGATTTGCAACGCAAGGTCTTTGATTGAATCAATGATTGCCTTAAACTCCTTATTGTTTTTTGCGGGTTTGGCTTCTTCAACACCTCTAACCTTAGCTTTGAAGTAAGGTTCTGAATTTAATATTTCGTCTATTTCAAACCGCTTTTTACCCTGAATGATAACAGTAACGTTTCCATCGGGCATTTTTAAAACCCGCAGGATGCGTGCAACCGTTCCCAGTCGGTTGATGTCTTCAACACCGGGCTCTTCAACACCTTCAGACTTCTGTGAAACCACACCAATCACTTTTGATTTTTTGTTGGCTTCATTAATCAGTTTAATTGATTTGTCTCTTCCTGCGGTAATGGGAATTACCACTCCCGGAAATAAAACTGTGTTGCGTAAGGGTAAAATGGACAGTTCTTCAGGCAACTCCTCTTTGTTAATTGCTTCCTCATCTTCAGGAGTCATTAACGGAATCAACTCCGCTTCATCATTCATATCCTGAAATGACAAACTGTCTATATCTATGATTTTTGATTTTGCCATAATTTTATTTAAGTCATTGTGTCATACCCAGACACAATGTTTATTATTTATATTATCTAACATTGTTTTATAAGTAGTTGCTAATCATACATATATACAACAAACAACGGTAAGTATCTTCTCTATTTGGGCAATAGTTATGCCAGCTCTACAGTACAGTTTAAAAAAATATAATCAAAACTGTAACATTTTGATCTATACGCTATCTTTATAACAAACAAAAGCTTTTTTTGACACTAACCAATACACATATTGACGTTTTATTGTCGCAATGCATAAAAGGCAACCAGATGGCTCAGATGGAGGTGTACAATCGGTATTATCTGGCTATGTACAACACGGCTTTGCGTATTGTAAAACAACAGGATGAAGCAGAGGACATAATGCAGGAAGCTTTTTTGACAGCATTTACAAAATTACACACGTTTAAGCGAGAAGCTAATTTTGGGGCCTGGTTAAAAAGAATCGTGATCAATCAAAGCATCTCAAAATACCGAAAACAAGAGTTTCACGAGGATATTGACAATGAAGTTGTGGCAAACCAAATAAACGATGATGAAGATGAAACATCTGAAGAAAGTTATACAAGCCTAAAAGCAAAAGAAGTAATGGTCGTAATAAATACATTAAAACCCAATTATCAAATGATGCTGACACTGCATTTTATAGAAGGCTATGATTATGAAGAAATATGTGAAATTATGAATATGAGTTATGCCAATTGCAGGACCATGCTTTCCAGAGCAAAGGAAAGCCTGCGAAAAAAGTTTCTTGAAAGAACTATGAGCTATTAATGAATCCCCACGCTTACGCGAAAAACAATAAAAATGAAAAACACGAATTTATACAATCACCTCAAAGAGCTTTTCCAAACGGAACAGTTGCCCCCTGAGGAACCTCAGGCAGGTCACCAAATGCGATTTATGAAGAAGCTGGAGGCACAGAATCAAAAACCGGTAAAACAACTAGTTTTCTGGAAACCAATAGCCGTCGCAGCGTCTTTTTTAATCATCATAGCCTTGGGCTTTCCGCTCATTGACAACAGTCCCAATGAAGCAGATCTGGCGAGTATCTCCCCTGAAATGGCAGAGACTCAGCAGTTTTTTATGGCAACAATTAAAAGTGAGCTTTCAATCCTGAAAAAAGAAGATACCCCGGAAGCACAAAAGCTCATACAAGACGCCCTGCTACAAATGGAAATCCTTGAAAAGGATTATGAAAAACTAAAAAAAGATCTTGCAAAAAGCGGTAATGACAAACGTGTTATTTATGCCATGATTTCAAACTTTCAAAGCAGAATTGACCTGCTTGAAGATGTATTGCAACAGATAGAAACTATTAAAGAATTAAAACTAGATACCCATGAAACCACTATTTAAAACAATCTTAATCCTGACCTTGCTACCCCTTTTTGCAGTGGCTGCAAACAACAATACCTGGAAAGGAAAGCACACCAAAGAGAAGAAAATTGAAAAACAATTCAATGTTAACAAAGACGCCCTTTTAAAAGTCGATAACAAATATGGTAATATTGACATTACAACCTGGAACCAGAACAGGATTGAAATTGAAGTCACCATTACAACAAACGGCGATGATGAGAGCGAAGTCAAAAAAAGACTCGATGAAATAACTGTTGAATTCTCAGGCTCAAAATCTATGGTGAGTGCAGAAACCGTTATACAAAGCCAACGCAGCGGCTGGTCTTTCTGGGGAGGTAAATCAAAGAATGTAAACATGAAGATAAACTATCTTATCAAAATACCGGTTTCAAACAGTGTTACCCTTGATAACAGTTATGGAGCCATAAGTCTGGATGTATTGGAGGGAAATGCTAACATTTCTTGTGATTATGGTAAATTCATCATCGGTGAGTTAAGGGGCCATAACAATACACTTGATTTTGATTATACAAATAACTCCACTATAGGTTATGTGAAAAATGTACAAATCAACGCAGATTATTCCGGTTTTATGATTGAAAGGGCACAACAAATAGCTTTCAACGGTGATTATTCCAAAGCTGAAATAAAAGAAGTGGGTAAATTAGCTTACGATTGTGATTACGGGAAACTTACTGTGGGAAGTGTTAATGATATCACCGGTGATGGAAGCTACCTCTCTACAACTATTGAAAGTGTTGCAAACAGCCTTGATATTCAGGCGGGCTATGGAAAAATAGCGGTGAACCGACTTGAAAAAAACATTAAAAGCGTAAAAATTAAAAGTAAATATACAGGTATAAAAATGGGTGTTGTAAACGGTGCCGCTTTTGATTTAAATGCTAATTTAACATATACAAACCTGAAAGGTAAAGACTTGTTCTATTTTTCAGTTGAAAGAGATAAAGCAACAAGCAAAGAATACCAGGGATATTACGGCAAAAAAAATTCAGGAAACACTATCAACATCACCTCAGATTATGGGGGTGTCACCTTCAGTAAAAACTAATTAATCATAAAAAAAAACAGAACAGTTATGAAATCAATCAAATTAATCACAACAATAATAATAGCACTAGTATTTACTACAACCCAGGCTCAATGGAAAACAAATAACATTAAAGGAAACGGTGAGGTGACAACAAAAACCTACACTACATCAGTATATGAAGAAGTAAAGGTTGGAGGTAACTTTCACGTTACCCTTACTGAAGGCAATGTGGGGTCAATCACATTAAAAGCGGAAAGCAATCTTATAAAACACATCGTTATTGAAACTAAAAGCAATGCACTGTACATCAAAACAGAAAAAAACACAAACCTTAAACCAAGCTCTGGAAAGAAAATGGAAGTTACCGTTCCTGTGGGAACATTAAGTAAAGTTTCCCTGGCAGGATCAGGTGAAATTAACTCCTCAAAAACCATTCAGGGTGAATCACTTGAAGTAAAACTTGCGGGTTCTGGCGACATTGATTTACCCATACAAACCGAATCCCTTGAAACTGTCGTGGCAGGTTCCGGAAACATTACCCTGACCGGAACAACAAGAAACCTTCACGGAAGTATCGCCGGATCTGGAAATGGAGATTTGCAAGGTCTTAAGTGTCAAAATGCCGAGGTAACCATCGCAGGTTCGGGTAATTTCAAAGTACATTGCACAGAAGCATTAAAAGCAAAAATAGCCGGCTCAGGAAATATATACTACAAAGGAAATCCTTCCCAACTCAAAACCACTGAAGCCGGAAGCGGTAAAGTGAAAACCTTGTAAAAACCCTTTATAATTTACAAACAAAAAGCCACTGTAAAAGTGGCTTTTTGTTTATTATATTTTGTGTTTTTAAAGATTATATTGAAACAATCCTTCAGAAATGGTGTGCACAATCGCTCCTCCCTCTTCTTCAGATGCTTGAAAATTAAACGAAAATTGAAGCAACGTCTCACTGTTTTCATTAATTATGAGCAAACCGGATTCAGAGCCATAGGTAATCTCTCCGTTAAAATAACCGGCATTGATACCACCTGAAAACGTCATTTGATAAGTGCCGGGTTCAGTATCAGCGGGAAAAGAAACAAAAATAGCTTCACCTGTTGCGGTATCAATACCTTGAATTGAAATCATCTCAGAAGTAACAATGGTAATGTCATCTGCTGAGAAATCGATTCCGTCAATACTCGCATTCATAAAATCATCCTCTCCTCCGGGTTCTCCTAATGTTACAGGCAAATTCTCAAAATAGCCGTTTTCAATAACAACCGTTTCAGCACCGCCGTCTCTTCCTGCGGTAAAGGCAAAAGTTCCGGAAACAACATTGTTTTCCAAATCAAAACTTGTAATAGTTACTGAACCCGAACCGCCTTCTGAAAGTGCAGAAACATAAGGATTCTCACCTTCAATGAGATAAGAACCAATTGACTCCTCACCGCTTGATGCACCCAAATCAAAAGTGTCTTCTGCCGGGTTAATAACATTCATTTGGACAACTTTATCATTGTTCATCCCTTGTATTACCAAAGTATTGGAAGCTTCATCAAATATTGCACCGGCTGTTCCTTCTCCGGCAATAAAAGTAACGCCATCTATTTCAGCATAAAATTCTGTTACCGGATCGGTAGGGCCGCTACCATCTGTGGTGAGAGGTATATTAGTAAACTGACCTTCACTAACAATTACCGAAGCAAACGTTGGGTTGCCTTCGTCATCCAGAACCGGGGCACCATTGGCATCCAGCAACGCACGTGTTGCCGTAAAAGAGAATGTTCCGGAAATCAATTCAAGATTGGTGTCATATTGTGTTACGGCAACTTGCCCCACACTTCCTTCATTGTTGGTTGAAAAAGCTTCTGAATCCTGACTAATCCCAAAGATACCCTCTCCCTGGGTAACCAAATCAAAATTTCCAACTCCCACTCCATTAATATTCAAAACAATAACATCGCCGTTACTGCGTATACCGGTAACCGTGGTAATACCCTGAACCGTGACGGCATTAGTTGTATCTGCCTCAAAAAAGGCACCTTCCACATCGGCTGTAAAAGAAGTTTCAAAATCCTGAGGGTCATCAGAAACAAAATCACCCTCAAGGGGTTCATTATCACACGCCACAAAAGCAAAAGCGGTGAAAAGTAATAGTGTAAAAAAGGAATTAAACTTCATAAGTAGATATCTTTAGATATTAGGTCAAAACGCAAACTTAAGTAAAATTATTTATTTGAAAGCTCATTTTATTTTGCAAGTTGAAGCATTTCGTAAAAAAGGAATGCAATCAGATAACGTCTTTTTTGTGGCTTATAGTATAATTTCGCTTCCGCGGAACACGTAAAAGCAATACGATGCCCAAGAAGAAAAACACAACCAGAAAGAGAATCGAATTGCGCATACTGCCCGTAATCTGGTCAATAAAACCATACAGCAGCATTCCAATCACAATACCAATCTTTTCAGTCACGTCATAAAAACTGAAATAAGAAGTAGTATCTTTGGTAGGCGGAATAAATTTGGAATATGTTGAACGTGATAGTGACTGTATGCCTCCCATAACAAGGCCCACGCATCCCGCCGTTATATAAAACTGTATGGGCTCTGTAATGAAATATGCCACCACACAAATACTCAACCAAATACTGTTTATAACGATCAAGGTGGGAATGTTGCCAAACCTTTCAGATGAACGTGAGGTCATTTCTGCCCCCAGCACTGCAAGCAATTGAATAATCAAAATACTCACAATCAAACCCATTGTTTTTTCGGTACTGTCTGTCCAGGCAATTTCCTGTTCGCCAAAATAAGTAGCTACCAGCATCACTGTTTGAACGGCCATACTATAGACAAAAAACGCATAGAGATACCTCTTTAACTGAAGGTTTTCTAACAAGGAACGCTGTACTTTTTGCAACTCCCTGAAACCGTTCAAAAGGACATTCCGGGTTACCCTGTGACCATTTCTGGGCCCTTTCGGAAGATGATAAAAGGAATACTGGCTAAAGGTAATCCACCAAACACCCACGGTCACAAAAGAAATCTTCATACCCAGCATGGCAGCTTCCCCGCCTTCACCCAACCCAAAGAAACCGGGCTGCATCACCATGGCAAGGTTAAACAATAATAGGAAGACACTGCCAATATACCCCAGGGAATACCCGCGGGCACTGGCTTTGTCCTGCTGTTCTTCATAAGCAATATCAGGCAAATAGGAATTATAAAAAACCAGGCTTCCCCAAAAACCAATCAAGGCCAAAAAGTAACACAACAAACTGAAGTAAATGGCTTCAAGATCAAACCAGTAAAGACCCACACACGAAGCAGCACCCAAATAACAGAAAAACTTCATAAAATTTTTCTTATTCCCTACATAATCGGCAATACCTGAGAGTATGGGCGACATAAAAGCCACCAGGAGGAACGCTGCAGCAGTTACATAACTGATGAGCGGTGTACTGCGTATACTGCCTCCAAACACGGTGACGGTTTCAGTTCCTGACGCATCAAACAAAGCCTGATAATAAATAGGAAAAATAGCCGAAGCAATCACAAGGCTGTAAACCGAGTTGGCCCAGTCATAAAAGGCCCAGGCAAACAAGAGCTTCTTGCTTCCTTTTTCATGATAATTTCTCATACATATTCAATAAAAAAAGCTGCTCGTTAAAGCAGCTTCTAAAGTATAAAAATACTTTCTTACTCAGGTAAACTATTTGTTACTTTTTAAAAGAGGTAACTCCATACTTGCGCGCTTCAGCTTTTGCTTCTTCAGCCCAGGCATTAATATTGTTAATACGGGTTGAGCTTGCAGGGTGAGTACTCAAAAACTCAGGTGGTGCCCCACCCCCTGATTGCTCCTGCATCCTGCGCCAAAGTTCAGCTGCCTCGGTTGGATCATAGCCGGCAATAGCCATTAAAGTAAGACCTATGCGATCAGCCTCCGTTTCATGGCTTCTGCTGAAGGGCATCATAACGCCAACTGTAGAACCCACACCATAAGCAGTATTAAAAATTGCCTGATTCTCCGGGTCATCAGCAAAAGCAATATTTCCCGCCACGGCACCCAGTTGTTGCAGTTGGCCGGCACTCATCCGTTGCTGACCGTGATTGGCTAGTGCATGTGCAACCTCATGGCCCATAACAGCTGCCACTCTTGCTTCTGTATTGGCAACAGGCATAATTCCGGTATAGAATACAATTTTACCTCCGGGCATACACCAGGCATTGACCGCCTCATCCTGAATCAGGTTAAATTCCCATTGATACTCATTTAAATACCCCTGATAACCATTGGCATTCAGCCATCGCTCTGAAGCAGTGGCAATTTTTTGTCCCACCGTTTTGATGCGGGCCGCTTCAGCGGTGCCGGTTACTACTTTGTGTTCCTTAAGAAATTGATCATACTGTTGGTATGCCATTGGAAGTATCTGTGAATTGGGTACTAGCGCCAGAGTTTGCTTTCCCGTAAAAGGGTTTGTGGTGCAGGCATACAGTAAAACAACCATAAGCACCAGTGTTAATATACGTTTCATATTTTTAATATTTATGTGGTTCAACTGAAGATTATAAAAATACAAAATGTTAACAGTAGATATCAAGTATTTGTATTTAATTTAAGAAACTTTCTTATAATACTGCTAAACATTTTAAGGTTTATAAACATTCGTTAAATAAAAGAATATCAAGCAGGTTAAACTTCTAAAAAATCCTACTTTTGATGCAGAATATATTTTTCGGTACGCATTTTGTTTACTTATTAAAAAACTAAAACCTTAGATCATGAAAAAAATACTCTTTACCCTCGCAACAGCTGTCTTTTTCCTCACTTCCTGTGAAGGGCCCCAGGGACCCCCGGGACCCCAGGGACTTGATGGCGGACTCTATTTCGCTCAAACCTTTGAAGATAATGTTAACTTTCAATTTAACAACGATACGGGTTGGCTTGATGCAATCATTCCCATACCTACTAATATAGAAGTCTTTGAATCTGATGCCGTACTTGTTTACCTCCTTGAAGGGCAATTATCAAACGGCGATGACCTGTGGAGTTTAATCCCTCAAAATTTCTTTTTAAGTGGTGACAGGATTGTTCAATATAGATATAACCACACTTTTTATGATGTTTTAGTAACGATTGACGGTAACTTTGATGTTAGTACCTTAGGACCAGCTTTTACTCAAAACCAAATATTTCGTGTTGTCGTAGTACCTGCAGAATTTGCTACTGAAAGTGGTGTGGACGTCCAGGATTACAACGCCGTGATGGAAGCCTTGAATTTAGATTAAAAACACATCAAATAATAAAATATCAGCCTCCCGTTCTCCCGAATGTGGAGGTTTTTTAGTACACAATGTTCAGGAATAAAATGTCTCCACAGCCTTGGCTGCACATTTCTCCCCGTCTATGGCAGCAGAAACAATCCCCCCGGCATAGCCTGCACCTTCCCCGCAGGGATACAAACCTTTGACGTGAATATGCTCCAGGGTTTCCGGGTTTCTGGGAATGCGCACCGGTGAGGAGGTGCGTGACTCGGTAGCATGTACCACCGCTTCATTGGTAAAATAGCCTTTCATACTTTTACCAAATTCCATAAAACCTTTTTGCAAACTTCTGTATATAAATCCCGGCAACACACTGCCCAGTTCAACAGATGTGATCCCCGGCTTGTAAGAGGTCTCCGGTAAATCCTGCGACACTTTGCCTAAACTGAAATCTACCAGGCGCTGTCCCGGTGCGGTTTGGGTTTTACCTCCCTCCAGCCAGGCTTTTTGCTCCACCTGCTGCTGAAAATACATAGCAGCAAGCGGGCTTTCACCAAAAGGCTTAAAGTCTTTGAATCCCACCTCCACCACAATACCTGAGTTTGCTGTAGCCTGATCCCTTTTGCTGGGCGACCAACCATTGGTAACAATCTCCCCCTGCGAGGTGGCACAGGGGGCAATAATACCTCCCGGACACATACAAAATGAATACACCCCGCGTCCTTCTACCTGCTTGACGATACTGTAAGGCGCCGGAGGCAAAAAAGCACCGCGGAAGTCACAATTATACTGGATGCTGTCAATAAGTTCCTGAGGATGTTCTACCCTAACACCCAGCGCAAAGGGTTTGGCCTCTATTCTGATACCTTTTTTGTGAAGCAGTTCAAAGATATCCCGGGCTGAATGGCCGGTGGCAAGTATAATCTTTTGCGCTTCCATACGGCTCCCGTCCTTTAAACTGATTCCGGTTACCGCATTTTCTTTAACATGAATATCCACTACCCTGCTCTCAAAGTGTACTTCACCGCCATGTCCTATAATCGTCTGGGTAATCTCCTGGATAATCCCGGGGAGTTTGTTCGTACCTATATGCGGATGTGCTTCCACCAATATCTGACGGGTAGCCCCAAAGGCCACTAGCAATTCCAATATACGCTGCACATCACCACGTTTTTTGCTTCGGGTGTAAAGTTTACCGTCTGAATAGGTCCCGGCTCCTCCTTCACCAAAACAGTAATTGGAGTCTTCATTGACGATATGCTCAATATTTAATCGTTTCAAATCACGCCTTCGGGCCCTTACATCCTTCCCGCGTTCAATGACTATAGGCTTTCTACCCAACTCAATACAACGCAGGGCAGCAAACAAACCTGCCGGTCCGGCTCCAATAATGAGGATGGGGTCGGCCGTTGAAACGTCCGGGTATGGAGGTTTTTTAATCGGTACCCTTTCAAAATCTTCATGGACAAAAACGAGCACTTTGAGGTTTACTTTAATATTCTTTTGGCGGGCATCAATACTGCGTTTCAGAATCTCCACATGTCTTATTTCCTCCAATGGAATACCCACTTGCTTGGAAACATAATGCTGCAAAGCAGTCGGGACTGCCGCAACTTCGGGTGCAACCTGAAAGGAAAACTCTTTTTGCATATATACATTTAAGCCTTGCAAATATACAAGATGATTAACAGTTATTTTTTAGGTAATGTTAAGGATTTGGTTATTTTTGAGGATTCTAAAAACCTTGCTTGGAAAATCCCGTCCAAATTATAGCCAAATCCACACGTTGGCACCGTAAAATTCACAAGTATACCGCCATTATGCTTTTTGTGTTTATGTTCATCATTGGCGCAACAGGCCTTCTTCTGGCGTGGAAAAAGGAATTCAGGTTTATACCCCCCACCCAAAAAGACCAATCCACATTGCCGGCACTTCCCTTAGAACATATTGAGGAAATTGCAACAAACTATATTACTGAAAATACAGACCTTGACCCCACCGTTAACCGGATTGACGTGCGGCCCACCCAAGGGGTTGCCAAAGTACGCTTTGAAAACCATTACAGCGAGGTACAGGTGGGCATACGCTCCGGCGAAATCCTTTCCGTAAAAACCAGGACCTCAGATATTATTGAACAAATACACGACGGTTCTATCATCGACTTTTTTATTAAAACCAACAATGACGAAGTCAAAAAAACCTATGTCACCATTACCTGCCTCGGGTTGATGTTGCTTTCTGTTACAGGCTTTTACCTTTGGTTGAACCCCAGAAGAATTAAAAGCAGGAAAAAACAAAGGGGACAAAAAGATTCTTAGCGTTCTAAAAATTCTTCAAAATTTATAGTACATTAGTGCTATCAAATTAATAACCAAAAACTTATGAAACAATTGACTTTAGCAGCCGCCGTGCTGATGCTTGTTCTTTCCTGTGGGGACAAGGAAAAAGAACCGGAACAACGGGAAACAGCAACTTATACCATAGCCCAGTTTATGGACAACGAAGCCGTATATGGCAGCGGTTTTTCACCTGATAACGAAACCGTATTGGTTACCAGCAACCGTTCCGGGATATACAATATGTACACTATGCCTGCCACAGGTGGTGAAATGACAGCCTTAACCGCTTCAGATTCCTCATCGGTCTATTCCATTTCTTATTTTCCCAATGATGAAAGAATCCTCTTCAGAATGGACGGCAACGGTGATGAAATCTACAAGCTTTTTGTGATGGACGGTGAGGAAACCACACGCCTCACCCCTGCCGAAAATGCCCGTGCCCTCTTTTACGGCTGGGCCCACGACGGAAATAGTTTCTACTACGGTAGCAACCAACGTGACCCGCGCTTTACAGACATCTATCACATGGATGCGGAAACCTTTGAATCTGAAATGATTTTTGACAACTCTGAAGGCTATGAATTTGGCGGTGTTTCCCATAATGGCGATTATATTGCCTTGTCCAAAGTCATCAATACAAATGATTCTGATTTATACCTCTATGATGTCAACGACAAATCATTTACCAAAATAAACGGCACCCAAAGCGGCAACAACGCCCAGGATTTCTCAACCGATGACAACTACCTGTATTATACCACAGATGCCGATGGCGAATTTGCGGTAGCTATGCGCTATGACATTGCTGACAAGACCTCAGAAAAAGTACTTGAAAAAGACTGGGATATCTGGGGTGTCGGTTTTAGCCACAACGGGAAGTACCGCACCGTTTTTATCAATGAAGATGCGGCAAACACCCTGGAAATAACAGAAACCGCAACCGGTAACGAACTGGACCTGCCTGATTTTGAAAACGCGTTTATAACAGGCATCAGCTTTTCAAGGGATGAAACCATGGCGCTTCTCAACGTGGGCGGCTCCCATACACCCACCAACATCTACTCCTATAATCTGGAATCTAAAGAGCTTCATAAACTCACAGATGTGCTCAATGATGAAATCAATCCTGAAGACCTGGTTGCAGCAGAAATCATCAGGTATGAATCATTTGACGGTCTTGAAATACCTTCAGTATATTACAAACCCCACGGTGCTTCAGCAGACAACCCCGTGCCTGCATTGGTATGGGTTCACGGCGGACCCGGCGGGCAATCCAGACAAGGCTTTAGTTCCATGATACAGTACCTCGTGAACCACGGTTATGCAGTGCTTGCCGTCAATAACAGGGGCAGCAGCGGGTATGGTAAAACATTCTTCCAGTTGGACGATCAAAACCACGGGGAAGGTGACTTACAGGATTGTATAGAAGGAAAAAACTGGTTGGCTGAACAACCTGAAATCGACGGGGACAAAATAGGCATCATCGGTGGCTCTTATGGCGGCTTTATGACCATGGCGGCACTCACCTTTGCCCCCGAGGAATTTGATGTGGGGGTTAATATCTATGGGGTAACCAACTGGTTGCGCACCTTGAAAAGCATCCCGCCCTGGTGGGAATCTTTTAAAGAAGCATTGTACCTTGAGATGGGAGACCCCAATACGCAAGACAGCATCAGGTTGCATAAAATATCCCCGCTGTTCCATACTGAGAATGTAACCAAGCCTTTACTGGTATTACAAGGTGCAACAGACCCCAGGGTACTGCAGGTAGAATCTGACGAAATAGTAGAAAACGTTCGAAAAAACGGTGTTCCTGTGGAATATGTGCTGTTTGAAGACGAAGGACATGGCTTTGTGAAAAAGGAAAACCAGATAGAAGCTTATGAAAGAACCCTGCAGTTTTTGGATAAATACCTGAAAGGGTCACCTGAAACAGCTACAGAAAATGCAGAAGAAACGGAAAGCAAAGCAATTTAAATAGAGGGTTATTGAGTTTTACAAAAGCCTTGTTGCTATTATAAAACTTTGCTAAAACTTTGGTGTGGTTATGAATCATCACTAATTTAGTGCAAATACTAACCCAAAACACAAAAACACAGTTATGAAAAAATTATCCTTACTACTGCCCATTTGCCTTGTAGTAACAATATTGAGTTGTAAAAACGACAAAAAGGAAGAAAACAAAGATGCAGACCAAACCGAACAGGTTCAGGAAATGCAAACGGAAGAAAAGAAACAGCTGCGCATCGCGATGGAACCTAAAAGCGGCTCTGAAACCAGCGGTAGCATAACCTTTACCGAAGAGGATGGCGTTGTAAGAATGGTTGGGTCTTTTACAGGATTGCAGGAAGGCACACACGCTATCCACTTGCATGAGAAGGCAGACTGCTCTGCTGAAGACGGTACTTCTACCGGCGGTCACTGGAACCCTACCTTTGAACGTCACGGAAAATGGGGTGATTCTGAAGGATACCACAAAGGTGATATCGGAAACTTTGAAGCAGATGATCAGGGCAACGGCGAAGTGAGTTTTGAAACAGACGAATGGTGCATTGGTTGTGATGATGATACCAAAAACATAATCGGGAAGTCAGTTATCGTCCATATGGGCGAAGATGACTTTGAAACCCAGCCCACCGGTGATGCCGGAGGACGCATCAGTTGCGGGGGAATCATACAATAAACCTCATACTTTAAACACGAAAAAAGACCTGAGGAATGCTCAGGTCTTTTTTTATTAGGCACAATACATTAAATGTTTCTTTTTAGGGACACCCCGGTTCTTGAGGTGTTTACTGTATGTTTCATTTATATTGCTTGTATTTTACAATATAAATGCAGAAACCATGCCAAACTTCAAAAGCCCTTTTAAAGCGGTTGTTCTTCAACGATGGTTATGGGCTTGTGTAAAACCTTAAAGTTACACGAGTTGGCTATAAAACACTTCTTGTGAGCCTCTTCATGCAGTTTATTGGCTTCTTCAATCTTTGATTCGGTGGCGATGGTGACTTCAGGATGCAGGGTTACCTCTGTAAAGCGACCGCCTCCATCAGAATCCACTTGCATGACGCCTTCTGCATGATCTTTATATTCGGTTACCACGATGCCTTGATCTGCACACAAATGCAAATACCAAAGCATATGACAGGAAGCAAGGGAAGAGATAAAGAGTTCCTCAGGGTTGTAACGTGAGGCATCCCCCAGAAAAGCCGGGGCCGAAGAACCTGAAACCTTTGCATACTTCCCCTCTCCTGTTATTTCGTGCAAACGGGAATAAGAGGTATAATCCTTAGTGCCTTTTCCTTCATTACCCGTCCACGTCACATCAATGCTAAAGCTGTGCTTTTTCATAGTATTACTGCATATTTAAAGCTTTGAAATGAACCCATATCGCATTATAATGGTACCTGCAAAGAATTGAACCCTTATTCCTCGTCGAGCAACAGGTTCAACGTTACATCAATATTATCGCGTGTAGCACGGGAGAACGGGCAAATCTCATGAGCACCATTGACCAGCTTCTCGCCCATTTCAATGCTTTGACCGGGAAGATAACAGTCCAGTACGGCTTTTAACAGCAAGTTCCCCTCTTCAGTTTTGTTCAGACTGATGTTTGCCGTAACGGTATAATTTCCTAACACGACTTTATGCTCCTGGGCTACCACCATTAAAGCACTTCCGAAACAAGCCGCATAGGCCCCGCCAAAAAGTTGCTCGGGATTGCTGCCGTCACCGCCGTCACCGCCCATGGATTTAGGCACTGAAAGGTCAATATTTATTTTTTTATCATCAGATTCAATGTGTCCTGAACGGGCACCTGAAGCGGTTACTGCTGTTTTGTACAATGTTTTCATGGTTTTTTTATATTGATTATTGTGAAATTTAAATATACAAGAGAAAACAATGTTTATCAAATCCATATTATTAAATTTGTCTTAAACTAATCTCATGGCTAAAAAAGAGCATTCCCCAGCCGATAACCATAAGCAACCACCCGCCGAAACCCAGGCCCGGATGGATGCAAAAGCTGCCGAATTCATCAAAGAGCAACGCCGCAAGGAAATGCCGCCCGAAGCATTGGTCACCGCCATTACCAAGGGTGACCGGGTGGCCTTGAGCCGAGCCATTACCCTTATTGAAAGCACTTCAGAGAAACACCGTGCCGCTGCCCAAAAGATTATTGAGGGCTGCCTTCCTCATGCGAATGCCTCTGTGCGCATCGGGATTACAGGGGTGCCCGGAGTGGGCAAAAGTACTTTTATCGAAAGCTTTGGCAAAGTCCTGCTCGACCAAGGCAAGAAAGTCGCAGTTCTGGCCGTTGATCCCAGCAGCACCGTAAGCGGTGGAAGTATTCTGGGTGACAAAACCCGTATGGAAGAACTGGTAAAAGAGGAACGTGCCTTTATCCGTCCCTCGGCTTCGGGTTCATCCTTGGGCGGGGTGGCCAAGAAAACCCGCGAGAGCATCATCCTCTGTGAAGCCGCCGGTTTTGATGTCATCCTTATCGAAACCGTGGGCGTGGGCCAAAGCGAAACCGCTGTCCACTCCATGACCGATTTCTTTTTACTCCTGAAACTCGCCGGTGCGGGTGACGAACTCCAGGGCATCAAACGCGGCATTATGGAAATGGCAGATGTGATTGTCATCAACAAAGCCGATGGCGAAAATGTCAAAGCTGCCCAACAGGCCAAAACCGAATTCAAACGTGCCCTGCACCTCTTCCCTCCCAAGGAAAGCGGCTGGACGCCTAAAACCGCTACCTGCAGTGCCCTCAAAAACGAAGGCATCTCAGAAATCTGGAACATTGTGGAGGAATACATAGCCCTTACCAGGGAAAATGGCTTCTTTGAACACGAGCGCAATGAACAGAACAAATTCTGGTTATACCAGACCATAGAAGAAAAACTTAAAACCGACTTCTACAAACACCCCGAAGTAAAGAAAGAACTCCCCAAATTGCTCAAAGCCATCGAAAACAACAAAACCACCCCTTTCGCGGCAGCAAAAAAGTTATTTCGTTTGGTTCAGAAGTAAATAGTTAAGGATTCACCGGGCGTTCCAGTCGCTGTTGTAGTTTGTATATCCCAAACCCAATCAAACCTCCAATCACCATCCCCGTGATGATATCCAGCGGATAATGCACCCCGAGGTAGATGCGGCTATACGCCACTATCGCAGCCCAAAAGAGCATTAAAAAGGGAAGGTATTTATAGATATTGCGGAACAATAACCCCATAAAGACAGCCAGTGCCATCGAGCTTGCAGCGTGGGCAGAGAAATAGCCAAAGCGTCCGCAACGCGGCGCCAGATATCGTATGATTTCTTTGAGCTCTTCCACCCGGCAGGGCCTGGGGCGTTCAAAGCCTTGCTTGAACAAATTGGCTAGCTGATCTGTAGCCGCAATCATAGCTGCCACCAACACCATGACGATCAGGGTGTTTTTCAACCCAAAATGACGATAGACTAAATACAGCAATACCGCATACAACGGGATGGATGAGAACTTGTTGGTGATAAACAACCACAGAGCATCCCAGCGTTCAGAGCCCAGGGCGTTTAAAAACACAAACAACTGTTCGTCAAGTTCCAGTAGATATTCCATACTTAGTCGTTTTCATATCGCGCCACTTCCCGGTCATAAAAGTCGGTGGCTTGTTGTATAAGGTTTTCGGTTTCGGCTTCCAGTTCCTTTTGATCATGATCATCAAACTCCTCAAACCATTCTACTTCGTCGTTCTCCAGATTAATAATAAACCGTGGGAATTCCGTATGAATCACAAAAATCGCGTTGGGATAGTCTGTGTTGTCGCCTAGTATATATTTGGGTAGATTAGACATGAGATGTTAGATTTGAGACATGAGACATTGGATGTAAGGCTATAGACATGAGACAATAGACGATAGACATGAGATATTATGATTGCATTAAAGGTATTTAAAAAATAAGTATTGAGCCAAAATTAAACCTTTATACGTTGTCGACCAAATATATCTTAAGAAGCAACACGAATATCAAACAAGGGTTACTTGGTATATTTCTTTATTAGTTTGTAGTTCATCTTTTGAACTTCGGCCAGGGCATCTAGTAAGGGCTTTACGGTTGCTTCCTGGACGAGGTTTAACTTATGGGATAAAATAAGCTGTGTTGACAGTTCATTTGAAGACCCGTTTGCAATACCTAAAAAGTGTTTCAGTTCATTGTCAGAATTCCTTCCGGCGCCTTCAGCTATGTTTGAGGGTATTGAAACTGCGCTTCGTTTTATTTGATTGCTTAAGCCATATTTTTCATCTGAAGGAAAATGTGTAGTAATAAGATAACATTGAACCACAATATCCATAGCCTTTTGCCAGACCTTTAACTGTTGATAATTATGCATAACCCCAAAATTTAGAAATTAAACAGTAACCAAATTATCAAATTTAATTCAAATTATAACAAAAAAACATACCCAAAAAATCTAACGTCTATCGTCTAAAATCCAACGTCTATTGCCTAAAATCTATCGTCTACCGTCTATTGTCTAATGTCTCAAGTTATCTGAACTTCCCTGATTAGAGTTGACCGTTTTTAAACATTAATTTCATTGTTAAA
>CAXBIQ010000012.1:0-93591 GCA_963975935.1 uncultured Flavobacteriaceae bacterium | reverse complement strand
GTTTGCTTTCATATAAATTGACTTTAAGTGGTCAACCTATATCAGGGACGTACACACGTCTCTCTTCTATATTCTTTTTTCTAAAATCTCACGTCTCACATCTCACCCCTACTTCCACTTGATATTACACCCCATACTGGGCTTTTGGTCTTTGCGTTGCGGACTGTTGCTTAAAATATTATCCAGCGACTCACGCAAATCCCTTCCGGTTACCTGAATGCTGTTTCCGGGCCTGGAATTGTCCAGCTGGCCGCGGTAAACCAAAACCCGGTTGTTGTCAAATACATAAAAATCGGGTGTGCAGGCGGCATCATATGCTCTGGCAACTTCCTGCTTTTCATCAAACAAATAGGGGAAAGGGTAGTTGAGCGCCTCAGCAGTCTTAACCATTTCCTGCGGACTGTCCTGAGGATAGTTTTCCACATCATTGCTGTTAATGGCCGCAAAACCAAATCCCTGAACGTGATAATCGTTGGCTGTCCTGATGATTTCATCATTAACGTGTTTTACAAAAGGACAGTGGTTGCAGATAAACATAATAACAAAACCATGCTTGCCCTCAATGTCTTTCAAGGTTACAAATTCATTGGTAATTACATCGGGTAAGTTGAAGTCAGGGGCCTTTGTTCCCAAAGGAAGCATATTGGATTCTGTGCGTGCCATCGTTTTTTTGTAGTTAAAAATACAACTTTTTTAGGTTTTGAAAGGAGAATGCACCCATTAAAACTTTGTGAAAATCTTGCACAACGTCTAGAATGATTGTAATTTTAGGTAAATAAAATTCCGAACCCATGAAAGCATCATATTCATCACTCTCAGAAGCCATAACAGATTTCCAACAAAAAGGATATACCGTTGATTTCAATTTAGCGGAAGACCATCTTAAATCAAAATCACTCAAGAGAAAGTGGAACCCTGATGATCTTACTGTGGTTAAGTTTTACCGCTTTGAAGGGGAGTCAAATCCTGCAGATAACACTATCTTGTATGTAATTGAAACCAATGACGGTGAAAAAGGCTTGCTGGTTGACGCATACGGCGCACAAACCGGAACCATTTCTGATGAAATGATCCGTAAGTTGAAAATAGACATCCAAAGATGACTTCCATAGACTGGAAACACTTCTCACAGGTTGATATGCGTGTGGGAACCGTGGTGAAGGTTGAAGACTTTCCCGAAGCGCATAAGCCCGCATTTAAACTTACCATTGATTTTGGCGAAAGTCTGGGGATTAAAAAAACTTCAGCTCAACTCACAAAGCGCTACACTCCTGAAAACCTTTTAAACAAACAAATCATTGCGGTGGTTAATTTTCCGCCAAAACAAATCGCAAACTTTATAAGTGAATGCCTTGTTCTCGGCGCAGTTGATGCTGACGGCGATGTGATTTTAATGCAACCGGAAACTTACGCAACAAACGGTTTAAAAATAGCTTAGTTATAAAAAACCATCCCGAAAAGAATCTTTCCGGGATGGTTTTAGATTTACTTCTTTTTGTTAATCTGTTTATTTACATAAATTCACCAAAGAAAATCGCATTCATAAGCAGTTTATTGGTCCCAAACCAAAAAGCCCTGAAATTGGTATTTTCAGTAAATAGAATAACTTTTCCACTTCCAAACCTTTCTGCTTTAAAAGCTGATGAATTGCCAAGTTCCTCAAGGGTGCTTTTATGGATGTACCCGCTCAGCAAAGGCGATGCGGTAAACTGAATAGGGTTGTTAAAGCTTTGATCATCGGCCTCGAGGATAAGCGTTGAGTTTTTAAAAAGGGGTAGTGTGCTGTTTTTATATCCGAAAGCTACAGGATGTGACCGGTCAATTTTGGTTTCAAAAATAGCCCCGCCAATGCCTTTGGCTCCATAATAATCCCTGCGCTCTTCAAAAGACACTCCTGTAGCAGTATCCTTGGTTTCCTTGAATTTAAGCTTTACAAGCTCATTGCTGTGTGCCCAGCGTGCAGCATTTTTATACCCTATCAAAATACCTCCGCTTCTGATCCATTCCTTAATTTTGTCTGTATCGTTTTTATCCAGTGCAGACCCCCAACTGTTGGGCAGGATAATATGGGTATAGCTGCTCAGGTTCGTTCTGTTGAAGGATCGGGTATCGAGTTTCGTGATTTTCATGGCATACCGCTGATCAAACAAATGCCAGATTTCACCGGCATCAGAAGGAGCGATACCGTCACCCACCATAAGTGCTACTTTTGCCTTTTTTAGGGTGTTGAAATTATTGCTTCCCAGATTGATTCCTTCAGTATATCCGGTGCTCACAGGGGTTATGTTGACATATGACTCTTTTGCAATTTTGTTGAGTTCTGCAGCCAGTTCAGCCTTGTCCATATCCTGATTTTGAACGGGAATCATCACAGTGCCATAGTCATATTCTCTTCCGTTAAGAGAAAAGGGCTTCATTCCCACTTTCACCCGGATGCCTTTTTGCAGCATCTGATTTAAGGCTTTTGGGGTATAATATTCATGCCATTCCATCAAATATGCATAATCTGAAGCGTTTACGGGAGCAATTTTGCGTAAAGTGGCCGCAGCAATTTCATTTCCGGCATTTGAAAGAGTGGTGTTTTCATTGTAATCAAGATTGAATGCCAGAGGGAAAGTCCAGGCTGAAACATCATAAAAAAGACTGTCTTCAAAGGTGGTCCTTTTTTCAAAAATAGCATTGATAAGCCGTGACTGTTTTTGGTTTTTGGGCACGATATAACTGTAGCCTTTTTTGTAATTCTTTCCGTTAAGAGCAAAATCATTTTTGATTTCGTGCACTTTTATTTTGTGCTGTTGCAAAATTTCAGCGAGGTGAAAAGCTTTTGCGGCATCCTTTTCATCGCCAAAAACAATAGCACCGCTTTTTGCTTCACTGCGGGCCTTATTGAAAAAATCACGTTGGTAGTTGAGAATATTTTCACGCAGGGCAACACCCGCGTCAATGGTGGAAAGGGCCGTGACAAACTGGTTTTTTATCGTAAAAGGAAACGTGAGCAGTCCGTTATCACTCTCCTGGGCATGACCTCTTGATGAAGCCTGCTCAAAAAGGATCCCGATTCCGCCGTTGATATCCGGGAAGGTAGAACCTTTACCGTAATAAAAATCATCAAAATCTTCTTTTGCATAATACAAACTCCCTATTTTATCCAGCGCATCTGCATGAAACTGTGCAATATCACCGGTTATATCCTGGTTTTGCTGCGGTGTCAAAGGGTGCGTTCGTGACGGAATACCGGGTTGGAAGAAAAAAGTGCTGTTAGTTCCCATCTCGTGGTGATCTGTAAGGATGTTGGGGTACCACTTGTGAAAGGTTTCAATGCGTGCCCTGCTTTCGGGAAGTTGTGATGGCAGCCAGTCGCGGTTCATATCAAACCAGTAATGGTTAGTTCTTCCTCCGGGCCAGGTCTCACTGTACTCCCTGTCATTGGGGTCAGGGTTAATATGTTCACTTTTATGAATATTGACCCAGGACGCAAAGCGCTGAAGCCCGTCAGGGTTAAATGAGGGATCAAAAAGAATAACGGAATTGTTAAGGATGTTGTCTATTTTAGATCCTTGTGCAGCCGCAAGATAATAAGCAACAGCCAGTGCTGCATTGGTCCCGCTGGGCTCGTTACCGTGAATGGAAAAACCCTGGTTGATAATTATGGGCATTTCTGAAACATCCATCGAACCGGAATTGTTTTCCGTTAATCTCAGATGGTTTTGACGAATGTTTTCAAGGTTCTTGTGATTTTGAGGAGAGGTGATGGTCAAAAGGATTAATGACCGCCCCTCAAAGGTTTTCCCTCTGTCTTCAATGGTTACCCGGTCACTTGCTTTTGCAAGTGCCTGCATATAACTCACAAGTTTGTCGTGGGTAACGTGCCATTCCCCCACTTCGTGTCCTATAACGCTTTTGGGCGTGGGTATGGCCTCATTATAAGTAACATCTGCGGGGAGGTAATAATCCAGTGATAATGGCTTATCCTGTGAAAAGAGAGAGAGTGAAAAAAAGAGTAGGGGAAGAAACGTTTTGTACATAATGCGTTTTTAAGGGTTGTGAATTCCGTGAGTAAAAAAATAAAAGCCTAAATATAAAAAAAACCGCTCTATAATTAGAACGGTTTTTAATTCTTTAGGAAAAAACTAACTTATATATCTTCAAATTTGATATCCGTAAAGCTGTCGGTATTTCTTTTTTTATCTTCCTGGTTATCTTCGTCATTATTAGCGTCTGACTCATTTTCTTTTTTGAAATCCTTTTGGTGACGCTCACTGATGACTTCCTCACCTTTTTCATTAATGATGAAATCAATCATTTCTTCTACATTTTCCTTGAAACTGGCAAAATCTTCTTTGTAAAGATAAATCTTGTGTTTTTTATAATGAAAAGAGCCATCGTCATTGGTGAATTTTTTACTTTCGGTAATGGTTAAGTAATAGTCACCGGCCTTAGTGGATCTCACATCAAAAAAATAAGTTCTTCTTCCTGCGCGCAAAACTTTTGAATAGATTTCTTCTTGCTCCATCATTTCTTTATCGCTCATGATAATTTTTTTATTTAAAATTAATTCAAGCCAAAAATCTAAAAAAAATACCTATTGAGCAACAAATTTTAATTTTCTTTTTCCAAAAGTTGTTTTGCATATAGCTCTTTATAATACCCTTCTGTTTCTATCAGTTGATTGTGAGCGCCTTGTTGGATGATTTCACCATCCTGAAGTACAAGAATGCGATTGGCATTTTTAGCTGATGAAATACGGTGGCTCACCAGAATGGTAGTTTTGTTTTTTGAGAGTTTTTGCAGATTGTTTATAATTTCTTCTTCAGTTTCAGTATCTACTGCAGACAGGCAGTCGTCAAACAAATAAATCTGCGGGTCTTTTATCAGTGCCCGGGCTATGGAGACACGTTGTTTCTGGCCTCCGCTCAAGGTGATGCCGCGTTCGCCAAGAATAGTCTCATACTTCTTGGTAAAGCCCATGATGTTTTTATGAACAGAGGCTTGTTTTGCAGCCTGAATCACGTCTTCTTCTGTGGCGTCTTCCTTACCGAATTTGATGTTGTTTATAATGCTGTCGCTAAAGAGGAAAGCATCCTGAGGTACATAACCGGTGGCATCGCGCAAACTTTTCAGGTTCAATTGTTCTATGGGCACGTCATCAATGAGAATCTCACCCGAACTTACATCATAAAGCCTTCCAATCAACTCCAGTATGGTGGATTTCCCTGAGCCGGTATTCCCCAATATGGCAAGGGTTTCGCCGGGGTTTACAACAAAGGACAGGTTTTTAAGCGCGGTAATGTTGGTGTCGGGATAAGTAAACGATACATTTCTGAATTCTATTTTCCCTTTAATGGGAGTGGGTGAAGTCGTGTTGTTTTTGATTTCGGGTTCTTCCTTCAGAAACTCGTTGATGCGCCGCTGTGATGCTTCGGCTTGCTGAACCATGGAAGTAACCCAGCCCACAACTGCCACCGGCCAGGTGAGCATATTTACAAAAATGAGAAATTCAACAATAGTACCAAGCTCTGCTATTTCTCCACTGATATACTGCTTTCCGCCGATAAAAATAACCAAAAGGTTACTGGCACCAATAAGCAGGATCATCATAGGAAAAAACAGGGCCTGAACCTTTACCAGATCAATGTTTTTTTCTTTGCTTTCTTCGGCGAGCACTACAAAATTGGACTGTGTTTGTGGCTCAATGGCATAGGCTTTTATAACAGATACACCACTGAAACTTTCCTGGGTAAAGGTGGTTAATTTTGAAAGGTATTGCTGTACAATAGTGCTGCGTTTGTTAATGGCCACACTCAGTTTATAAATCGCTACAGATAATATGGGGAGCGGTGCCACGGTATAAAGAGTGAGCGTGGGCGCCTGGCTGTACATATACCAGATCACAACCACAAACAACGTAAGGGTTTGAACACTGTACATCAATGCAGGACCGGCATACATACGCACCTTGGAGACATCTTCACTGATGCGGTTCATGAGGTCGCCGGTGCGGTTCATTTTGTAAAAGCTTAATGATAATGCCTGATATTGCTGAAAAACCTCATTTTTTAAGTCAAATTCAATGCGTCGCGATACCACGATAAAGGTTTGCCGCATCAAAAATGTAAACAGGGCTGCTGCCAGTGTAGCACCAATCAACAGTAAAATATTGATTAAAAGACTGTTTTCAACTTCAGCCAGATCGCCACTTCCATTGTTGATATAGTTTTCAACAACAGTAACAGAGTCTCCGATAAGCTTGGGGGTCACAATCGCAAACAAGCGGGCGATAATGGTAATAATCAAGCCCAAAAGGAGCATTCCCTTATATTTGACAAAGTATTTGTTGAGGTGTTTTAATTCTTTCATAGCTGGTTCCGGAAATGGAAGGTTCAAATCTAATTCAATGAATGGTTTTATGGGGTCATTTTAACACAAATTTTATTGAATCTCATGAAATAAACTACTACTTTTGCCCCGCCTTAAAGGAAGGAAGGCATAATGTTAATTTACACTAAATCTATGATTACAGAAGTAATAAAAGGGAATGAAATTCATAAAGTAGATCCCGTGTTTGGGCAGCTTTCGTTTGACAATCATGAGCAAATTGTATTTTGCAATGACAAAGATACAGGATTAAAAGCAATAATCGGAATACACAATACAGTCCTGGGACCGGCTCTTGGTGGAACCAGAATGTGGCAATATACAAGTGAATGGGATGCCCTGAATGACGTGTTGCGTTTATCAAGGGGTATGACCTTTAAATCAGCTATTACAGGTTTGAATCTGGGTGGTGGAAAAGCAGTCATCATTGGTGATGCAAAAACACAAAAGACACCTGAATTGATGAAAAAGTTCGGTGAGTTTGTGCACTCCCTTAGCGGAAGGTACATCACGGCTGAAGACGTGGGTATGGCAACCAGCGATATGGATTTGGTGAGAACAGTTACACCTTATGTAACCGGTATTTCAGAATCTCTTGGCGGTGCCGGAAATCCTTCACCCATTACAGCTTATGGTGTGTTTATGGGAATGAAAGCTGCTGCCAAATACAAATTTGGCACAGATATGCTGGAGGACAAAGTGATTTATGTAGAGGGAATCGGTAATGTGGGTGAAGCCCTTGTGGAACACTTGACCAATGAAGGAGCAAATGTTTTTATCGCAGACATCAGCCAGGAACGTCTGGAGCACGTGCGTGATAAATATGGTGCCGCGATATATGGCGGAAGCAATTTATATCAGGAGGAAATGGATATTTATGCTCCCTGTGCACTGGGTGCCACGGTGAATGATACAACCATCAATCAACTCAAGGCTTCCATTATTGCCGGGGCAGCAAACAACCAATTGGCAGATGAACACAGACATGCGAGATTGCTGCAGGAAAAAGGAATTATTTATGCGCCCGACTTTTTGATCAATGCCGGTGGAATTATCAATGTTTATGCTGAACTTGAAAATTACGGAAGACAGGAAATCATCAGGAAGACAGAGAATATTTACAATACAACCCTTGAGATTTTGCACAATGCTGAATCAAACGGGATAACAACTCATCAGGCAGCATTTAATGTAGCTCAAAGTCGCATTGATGCCAGAAAAAAAGAAAATAATTCTTAATACTATTTTAAACCGGGATATACTGTAAAGGTGTATCTTGATTTTTATAAAGTTCTTTAAATAAATTTATGCTTACAAGAAGACATATACGGGTTAAGGTGCTGCAGTCGCTTTATGCTTATAACAATCAGGAGCAGGCAAGTCTTGAAAAGCAGGAAAAGTTTTTGGTGGCCAGTATGGAAAAAATGCACGATTTGTATCTGCTGATGCTTACCGTAATGCTTTCAGTGCGCGCCCAGGCCGAAAATTTTATGGAGCTTTCAAAAAATAAGCACCTTGCCACAGAAGAAGACAAGAAGCCCAGCCGCAATTTTATTGATAATAAGATTTTGATGCTTTTGGAAGAGAATAAACCGCTTGAAAATCTGATGCACAAGCGAAAACTCAATCACTGGCAACTCAATGCAGAATACCCGCAAATTCTTTTTAAAGATTTAAGGTCACGCGACTTTTATACAGAATATCTTCAAATAGAGCACCCAACCTTTAATCAGGACCGCGAATTCATCATTAATTTTTTTAAAGAAGTCGTTGCCCCAAATGATAAGCTTTATGATTATCTGGAAGATGTTCAGATCACCTGGACAGATGATTTTCCCATTGTCAACACAGCTATTGTAAAAATGCTCAGCAGTGTGAAACCCACAACCAAACCTGAAAACTGGATTCCGGCATTGTATAAAAATGACGATGATGAGGAATTTGCTATAGCATTGCTCAAAAAAACCATTTCTGAAGATGAGGTGTTAATGCAGGAAGTTGAAGGCAAAACCCCAAACTGGGACCGTGAACGCATCGCCGAACTTGACCTGATGCTCATCAAAATGGGAATCGTTGAATTTTTACACTTTCCTTCTATCCCCGTTAAGGTAACCATCAATGAATATCTGGAGATTGCCAAGGAATATTCAACTCCAAAAAGCAGTCTGTTTATCAATGGATTATTGGATAAAATGGTTAAAGAATACGCGCAAAATAATAAAGTCAACAAAACCGGGAGAGGCTTACAGTAAACCATTTTTTTTTATTAATTTAGCACCCGTTTATAAAATCAAAAAAATCACATTATGAAAAAATCAATTTTTTTAGTTGCACTTGTAGCGGCTTTCACCTTTACATCTTGTAAGGAAAATGCAGCAGACAAAGTAAATGCAGAAAATGTTGAAAATGCAGAAATGACTTCATCTCAGTCTGTAGACAACAACACAACTGAAAATACAGGTAAATTTCCTGTAATGACCTTTGACAAAGCAGAACACGATTTTGGAAAAATCGCTCAGGGAACAAATGTAGAACATATGTTCACGTTCACTAATACGGGTGAAGCTCCCCTAATCGTTTCAGATGCAAAAGGCAGCTGTGGTTGTACGGTACCTGAATTTACCAAAGACCCTATCGCTCCCGGCGAAACAGGAGAAATGCTTGTGAAATTTAACGGAAGTGGTCAAAACCAGAGAACAATCACCGTTAACATTTCTGCAAATACTCAAAAAGGAACAGAAAGAGTTACTATAAAAGCTTTTGTTGAGCCAAAAGCGGGTCAAAAGCCGGTAACAAACCTTTCTGCAAACCCTACTAAATAATTTCAATGGAATCATTACAATCATTTGCTCCGTTTATTTTAATGTTTGTTGTGGTGTATTTCTTTATGATACGCCCCTCAATGCAACGCCAAAAGAAAGAAAAGCGTTTTGCTGAAGCATTAAAAAAAGGAGACAGGGTAATTACAAAAAGCGGTCTTCACGGAAAGATACTTGAACTCAACGACGATGGAACCGTGATCCTTGAATCAGGTGCCGGAAAAATGAAGTTTGAAAGATCAGCGCTTTCCATGGAAATGAGTGCAAAACTCAACGAACCTGCTTCGACAAAATAATTACCAAAACTAATTATATAAAAAAAACCGCTTTTTACTGAAAGCGGTTTTTTTTATGTGATACATCCCGGAGAGAAAAAATACTGATATAATACTATATCCGGTTTTTTTAATTTGGTTGTTCAGCAGTGAGTTGCGCGATGTTTACAATAACCTCCACTGCTTTTTGCATACTCTCTACCGGTACATATTCATAACGCCCATGAAAGTTATGGCCACCCGCAAAAATATTGGGGCAGGGCAGTCCCATATAGCTGAGTTGAGAACCATCTGTTCCTCCTCTAATGGGTTTTATAATAGGGGTTATTCCTGCTTGTTTGATAGCTTCTTCTGCGATATCAACAATGTGCATAACAGGTTCTATTTTTTCCCGCATATTGGAATACTGATCGGTTATTTTTACCTCAATGAGTTTCTTTTCTAATTGTTCGTTCAGCTCCAGAGCTAACTTTTCAAACACTTCCTTTCGGGCTTCAAATTTTTCTTTGTCGTGGTCTCTTATAATATATTCCAAGACCGTTTTATCCACTTCACCCTTGATGTCGGTAAGGTGGAAAAAGCCTTCCCTGCCTTCTGTATGTTCTGGTGTTTCCAGCCGTGGCAAGGAGTTGATAAAATCTGTTGCGATATACATACTGTTGATCATTTTACCCTTTGCATAACCGGGATGTACTATTTTTCCCTGTATGGTGACCACCGCTTTTGCAGCATTGAAATTCTCATATTCGAGTTCACCTATCTGGCTTCCGTCCATTGTATACGCCCAATCGGCTCCAAATTTTGCAACATCAAATTTATGGGCTCCGCGACCTATTTCTTCATCAGGAGTAAAACAGACACGCATTTTACCATGCTTAATCTCAGGATGCTTGATAAGATATTCCATAGCGGAAACAATCTCGCAGATACCGGCCTTATCATCAGCACCCAGCAATGTGGTTCCGTCTGTTGTGATAAGGGTTTGCCCTTTGTACTGCAACAAGTCCTCAAAGTAAGAAGGGGAGAGGATGATATTTTCTTTTTCGTTTAAAACAATATCTTCTCCATTATAGTTTTCGATGATTTGGGGCTTTACATGGGCTCCCGTAAAATCAGGAGAGGTGTCAAAATGTGATACAAAACCAATGACAGGGACTTCTTTTTCAATAGTAGCGGGAAGTGTAGCCATAACATAGGCATTGTCATCTATGGTAACATCACTCATACCGATAGCTTTGAGTTCCTCAACCAGTTTGTTGGCCAGGTTCCATTGTTTTTCGGTACTGGGTGTTGTGTCACTGTCAGGATCACTTTCAGTGTCAATGGTGACATAAGAAATAAAACGGTTGATGATATGCTGTTTGTCAATCATAGTGCTGTATCGTTATATATTCGTAATATTCGGTTTTAAACCGAACTAAATTAGAAAAACAAAATTACGTTTTTAAACTGATTTCACACACTTTTTAATGCTCTGGATAGCGTGCTAATACTTCCATTTATTGGCCAAAGCCACCAAACTTAGCATAATGGGCACTTCCACCAAAACACCCACTACCGTTACCAATGCAGCCGGACTTTGAAGCCCGAAGAGCGCTATAGCAACCGCCACTGCAAGCTCAAAGAAATTGCTGGTTCCAATCATTGCAGCAGGCGAGCAAATGGCATGAGGTAGTTTCAGTTTTCTTCCGCCAAACCAGGTAATAAAGAAAATAAAATAGGATTGAATAATCAACGGGACAGCGATTAATAAAATGATAAATGGATTTTCCAGGATGTTGGTACCCTGAAAAGCAAACAACAATATCAGTGTAAGTAAAAGCGCTAAAATGCTCATCGGTTTAAAACGAGGTAAAAATTGGGTTTTAAACCAGTTTTCCCCATGTCTCTTTACAAGTATTTTGTTTGTAATGACACCTGCCAGCAGGGGAACCACTACAAAAATCAAAACCGAAGCAACTAAAGTATCATAAGGTATGGTAACATCAGTAATGCCCAATAATAAACCCACCAGCGGTACAAACGCTACAAGAATAATGAGGTCATTTACAGAAACCTGAAGCAAGGTATAATTGGGGTCGCCATCAGTAAGGTATGACCATACAAAAACCATAGCGGTACAGGGTGCTACACCCAGGAGAATGGCTCCGGCGATATATTCTCCCGCAAGTTCGGGTTCAATCCAGGCGGAGTAGAGGTGCTCAAAGAAAATCCAAGCAAAAAAGGCCATGGTAAACGGCTTGATCAACCAATTGACCACCAGTGTTAAGATAAGACCTTTAGGCGCCCTCCCGGCATTTTTAATACTGCTGAAATCTATTTGCAACATCATGGGGTAAATCATCAGCCAGATTAAAATGGCAATGGGGATGTTGACTTTATAGACTTCAAGGTCTGCCAAAAACTGCATGCCTTCACCGGCAATTTGCCCGATTCCTATTCCGACAGCGATACACAAAACCACCCATAAGCTCAGGTAGCGTTCAAAAAAAGGGATTTGCTTTTTAACTTCGGTCATTATTTAGAGATTTTTGAAAATACATAAAATAGTTCTGTGGCGATTTGCACACTTCGTTCGTGATATTTTTCGGCTTGTTGGGGTGTGTTGTCAAAAGCTTTGGGATCATCGTAAGTAATGGGAATCCGTTTTTCTGCACCTGCAATAAAGGGACAACCCGCATCGGCCTGGGAACAAGTCATTATGGCTGCAAACCCAGAAGCAGGATTGAAAGAATGGTCATAGGTTTTTGAAAACCCAATGACAGGGTGGGAGTTTTCTCCATAATGAATGGCGTAAACAGAATTGTTCCCTTCCGAAAGTGATAAAACCTCAAAACCATGCTCTTGTAATGTTTCGGCAACCTTTGGAAATAAGGCCGTAGCCTCAGTTCCACCGGAATAGGAAAAAACGTTTGGGATACCAAAATAAGCAGCCATTACCTGCGCCCAAACCTGAGACAAATGACTTCTACGGGAGTTGTGGGTGCAAATGAAATTTAAACGCACCTCTTGATTTTGTTGTACTTTGGTTTGTATGTAATCCAGCAAAGGCTGTAAAGCCGTCTTTCTTTCATCCGGAATGCTTTCTGCATTCAGGGATTTTATGGAGGCTTCAATTCTAGGAAAAACGGTGTTTTTCATACATAAGGTTTTAGCAAATTGGGCAATTGGGTGGATTAAAGCCTTCGAATAATTCAGTAAACTTTTCTTTGATTTCGTTCCACTTTTCCGGATTGATACAGTAGTTTACCGAGACACCTTCAACAGTTCCCTGTATGATTCCCACATTTTTAAGCTCTTTTAAATGCTGACTGATGGTGGCTTGTGCAAGGCCCAAATCACCCACAAGTGTGGTGTTGCAACAAGTCTCTGCTTTTAGCAGGAACTGAATAATAGCAATGCGGGCAGGATGTGCCAGTACTTTTGCAAAGGCCGCCAGTTCATTTTGTGTGCTGTTGAATAAATCTGTTTTTGTAACGCCCATAGAAAATATTTTTGGGTTATAAAATATATATACATTGCAATATTACGATTAAAAAAGAAAACGGGAAAGAGTTTTTGGTTGTTTATTGGCTCAATTTTTAATGGTTTTAAGTAAGTTTTTTTACTTTTTGACTTTTCGGACAAAACCTAAAGTAACTGCATTTAATATTATTGAAGAAAACCCTAAGTGTGTTGTGAATTACGGACACGTTCCCCAGATGGGTTTGTTTTCAGGTGATAATGGAGCTTCAACTGAAAATAACAGTGGTTCTGAAGCTATATTTGTAACACACCATCCGGAAATATTTTGATTAAATTGAGAGTAGTAAAACATCTGATCCATACCGGTCACATTACTTACATCCCAACTTTCAAGGGGTAAATCAAACTGGGAAAATCTAAACATCCTCGACATATTCGTCACATTACTGACATCCCAGTTACCAAGAGGCAGATTGAATTCTGATTGTAAAAACATGCTTCCCATATTCGTTACATTACTCACATCCCAACTTTCAATGGGGTGATTGAATTGAGAGATTAAAAACATCGCTGCCATATTCGTCACATTACTCACATCCCAATTACCAATAGGTTGATTGAATGGAGAATTGCTAAACATATATTCCATATCTGTTACACTACTCACATTCCAACTTTCAAGGGATTGATTGAATGGAGAGATATTAAACATAAACCTCATAGAAGTAACATTACTAACGTCCCAGTTTCCAACAGGCTGATTAAATTGAGAGTTGTAAAACATCCAATCCATATTTGTAACATTACTCACATCCCAATTTCCAATGGGTTGATTGAAGTGGGAGGTAGAAAACATAAACTTCATAGAAGTAACATTGCTCACATCCCAATAATCAATGGGTAGATTGAATAAAGAGTTCCGAAACATATAATCCATATTTGTAACATTACTTACATCCCAATTTCCAAGGGGTTTTGTGGATGCTGAAAGTTCAAAAATTCTTTTCATATCTGTTACAAGAGATGTACAAAGCCTTGAAAAATCTGCTGCTTCACTTATTCTTTGAATGAGCAGGTTTCTGTCAACTGCTTCATATTCTACCCCATTTATTATACCAATATCACCAACGTTTGCATTTTCACATTTACAGGTTATTCCATTTTCTGCCAAATAAAAAACAGACTGTGGTTCGAGTGTTGTAAAACTAACTTCATTTCCATAAGCTGTTCCTTCACTATTGGTTGCGTAAGCTCTAACATAATAGGTGGTGTTTGCACTAAGTTCAGAAAGAGTGCTTGTGAAGGTGCCCGTGCCGGTACCATCATTGGTTTTTGTTGGTACATCCGCTGTAGGGTTTTGTGTTGTACTCCACACTACACCTCTGGCAGTAATCTCAGCTCCGCCATCGGTTGTGATATCACCACCCGCTATGGAAGATGTTTGTGTAATATTTGTTGCATTAACAGTTGTTAATATAGGTGTTCTTGTATTAGTATCATCATCACTTGAACAAGAGAAAACAGACAAGACAGCCAGTATAAAAAGGAGTTTTTTCAAAACGTTTTAGATAAACTATATACATTAAAGTAATTACACTTTGTTTTAAAATGCAAAACAGATATTCTATAAATGTAATCAAAAAGGAATAAAAAAGAAACCAACAAAGAAAATTAAACCCTGTTAACACTTTACAATCAATGGTTTTAAATAAAGATATTACTTCCCGATACAAAAAGTAACTTTTCTTTGTTTACTGGGGTTTACGTGATTTGGGCAACAAATGGGCAACAAAAAGCTTTAAATAAAGGGTATTTCACCACAAATAAAGGAATATATAAGGTTGCTTTTATACTCCCAAAGATAAGGATTTGAAACAAAAAAAACCGCCCAAATTGAGCGGTTTTTAACATCAACCCATAAGCATTAACTAGCTGTTCCAGAGCCTAGATAATTACTGTTTGACACCAAGGTTCCATCTTCATTGATAAAAGCCATAAAAAGCTCTACAGTGTCGCCAGACCAAGAGTCAGGAATGTTTACAATAGCTGATCCAGTAGATCTGTCAGGACCTTCAGTGATGTAAACACTTTCGGTCTTGTCGCTGTTGAAAACTACAAGCATCGATTTGTCGGTTGCGTTGGCGTTTGAATCAGTTGAGTTGTCATCCCAACTAAAATCAACTTGGCCGGCAGTTGTCAAATCTGTAGTACCGTTTAAGGCGCTTGAAAGCATTCCACGACTTAAGAGAGCAAGTGAGTAATCAATTGCATAATCAAGCGGTGATGTTCCTGTAATCGCGTTGTTTAGGATGTAAGACATCGCGCTGTTGAACTGTGACTTCTTGTTGGTATAGTTCTTATATCCAACTTGAATGAAACCTAAATTTGGTTGCAAGAACCTCAATACGAGATTGAATTTGGTTCGCTGCTTTACCTGTCCTTCGGTTCGGGGGTTCTTTACGTGTAGAGGCTTGGATCTGATATAGTCAATACCTTTCCAGCTGGCACCTACAACGTTACCCACTTTTCCTGATACTCCTCCGAGTATCCCTTTTCCAATTTTACCCATAGCAAATTGTTTTTAAAAGTTATTAATTAATTATGTGGATTTGGTACGGCTTTGGCCGGGAGCAATACCTTTCCTACGAAGTTATGGCAACTTTTGTGCAAATAGCTTTTAAGTGTTTTTGTTTCAGGGTTTTGCGTTGTTTTTCTGGTTTTGATATGACAGGCATTTGATTTGGAATGGAAAAAGACGAAAAAAAGGGCTTTCGCCCTTCTTTTATGACAGTTGTGGTTGATAGGATCTCATCAATAATATTTTGTAGTTTTTGAGGTTGACCGACTGCCTGCGCAGGTTTTCTTCTGCCTCTTCCAGTTTTTTGAGGACTTTGAAGCGTTCTTGCCAGTAATGGCCATCGTAATTGAACAGGCATTCTTTAATCAGTTTTTTGATGTCGCAAATGGAGACAAACGTGATAACAGAGCCTTTGTGGTAAGGTTTGACCAGACTACCGGCGTGTAGGATGGCGCATATCCAATAGAGTTTTTGGAGGTCGCTTTGGTTGTTGCAGAAAACGACAAAAGCGTTTCTGTAAGGTTCAAATGAAGGCTTTCCGGCGTTGTTTCCTTTGTTTAGGATGTAGAAGTGCGAGGTGTTGTAAAACCTTCCGTGTGTGTGGGTTTTGATTTTGAATTTAAGCATAATTATGGATTTAAAAATTAATTATGCTTGATGCTCGCTTCGCTCACATATTTTTTTCGGAACAAAACAAAAAACAAAAAAAAGAAAGCCGTCTCTCTGGGGGCGTGGCTGCGCTGTCAAGGTTTTTGGAAAAAATACTACCCGGGTTGATAGTGCCAAGAGGTAATTAGCAGTGTACAGTTTTTTAAATGGAGAGGTTTTGAAAAATGACGAAGTGAGGGTGGAGATTTTTTTCAAAACCGGAGGCTTGACCTTGACAGTGCTTTGGCGGCTGGTGTAGGAAGCCCACTAACTTTGCTTCCTTTTTATTTGTTTTCGGGAAAATTATCTTGATTTCTATAGTATGGTGGAAGTCTCGGAATTGATACCAAGTAGAGTCTGCCAACTGAAACAAACTTGGGGAAAATAATTACCCAAAAAAAGCAATTTTCTCTAGGCCGGGTTAGACGAAGTTACAATATTGTATCCGGAAAAGTTATTCGAAATTGATTTGCCAAATCCTCCCAAAAGATGAACCCAATAAAGGAATGAAAAGCCCTATTTACTTCCTCATCGTTTCTATGTTTTAGGTTACGTTGGAAATAACTTTTATCATTGTAAAGCTTCATGCTTTTTTCATAATATTTTTTGAATGTTTTACCTTCTAAAATATAAAATGAATAAATATCTTTCTCCTGATCGAGCAAGGAATCAATATGCCTAATTAACTGATCTCTATTTTTTAACCATAATGTTCCTGTTGTGATTTTTCTCTCCGTTCGTTTTGCTTCTCCAATAAATATTGAATCTTTCGTTTTGATAAAAATATCTGGTGAAGTTTTGCCTTCAAAGATGTACCAATTATTACCCGAAAATTTATCGATCTTTTCTACCGCTTCAATAGCTTCTGCAAAAGTTTTGGAATCCCCGGCAAACAGAAGTTCTCTTTTTTTATAAGTTTTGGATTTATCATTTGAAGCCCCATAATTAGGTAGCTTATTTAGTTCCTGTATATTATTCAACATCCAAATCAACATTGATTTTGATGCAAGAATTTTTTTCTCGTTGTTACCATAACAAAGCTCAAGTACAGAACCTTTTTCAAAACGCGGACTATTGGAATTAAATAATTTAAATAAATCGTTTAACCTTATAAAGTCAGAACCAATGTGGTCAAACAGTGGTACAACTCTTGTTTTCGTGCTATTATATTTACCCATGCTTATTGTTGAGTTATTTGTTTCCGGTTTAATTTACATTAAATTCGCCTAAAGGTTCTCGACTATGAACAGTTGGTATTTTTATATTCAAAATTTTCAATCTAGTACTGACCTTTATTTTATACATTTTCATTTGAATTATACACACAAGCTCCAATTGCTTATAGCCGACTTGTGGGTAGTTTTTTACTAGAGACTTTTTACAACACTAATCCCAGCAAATAAAAGACCTATCGTTTTTAAAAATAAATCAATATCTGTGTAGTACACCAATCTTGGATTTAAATCATGTAAAACCCTATTTCGTAAACCATGTATGCCATAAAGAATATATGCTTTTAATTCATCATCTGCTAAATTCCCTGATTCGATATCATTTATCAGATTTGGGTAATTGTTATTAAACATAGGGTCAGACGAAAAATCAAATCTTGAATTAATATACAATCCAGACTTAGTAATTGCGCCATTAGTAAACGGATTACCTAAAACAGCATGTACACCTGTATTAAATGTTGATATTTTCTGAATCATAGGCCCAATCGTTCGTTTGTGAGCCTGAGGAATAGCAGTTTGAATCTGAGCAATTTGTTTTAATTCTGCTTCATTAATTATACTTAAATTATTAATCAATTCTTGACCGTACATATTTATCACTTCAATACGTTGTTGATATAAATCGAAGAAAGTATTCACGTGTACATTTCTTAAACCTGATGCAAGAAAACTCAGTAAGTGTAAACTAGTTAATCTATTAAGATTGTTTTCAAAATTCTCAATGAAGTTATAATTTAAAATTGAACTTATAAGAGGGTTGTTGTCATGTCTTAATTTTGCAGCATCTATAAGAGATGTGAATCTTGCAGGCATTTGGTTTATTATATTCCCTATGTTATTAATATTCCTATTAACTCTATTAGCTTCTTTTAATGTCAGTTCCCAGTAAGCTGTCGAAGTAATCGTATTTCCAGTTGATGTGTTTAATAGAGCAATGAGAAAAAATAATTTTTCTTTGTCTACGAGGTGTGCAGGATTATTATGTTCATATACCTTTATTTTATCATAGACATCTCTTGCGACTCCAATGGCTAAAGAATTAAAATCATAAACTAAAAGATCGGTGTAAAACTCGTATAGCTCATCAAAAAGAGTAGATGATGTATTTCCATTCCGAAGCTCTTTCTCAAGCTTGTCAATAATTCTGACTTTAGCTATGTCATATAGTTCCTTTATTCCTTTTGTTGGCGTTCTATTGTATTCCAAATAGATTCGTGAAGATGAGTTCATAACATCTTTAAAAAATCGTTTGACAATATATCTCTTTATTTTCTGTGTACGTGTCATTTTGTTAAATTACCAACAACATTCGTAAATAGTAATACGCTTGTGTTTATCGGGTTTGCAGCTTATAGGGTGAATATACGCCTGTTTTTTTAAGAGATAATGTTTAATAATAAGCTGTTGTATTAACATGTGGGGATGTTCAAACTTATAACATTCCGATAAATAATCAAAGGGTTATTTATTGATTACAGTTTGTGATAAGGTAACATATAAAACAACTATGCTATAATTTGGCATAATAAAGTTGCATCTTTGAAGGAATTATACACTTAAATTATGGCAGCAAATGTATTCAATCGATATATCTGGCTTGTTGATACGATCAATCGTGCCGGACGAATTAGCTTTGAAGAAATCAACAAAAAATGGTTGCGAACAGATTGGAGTGAAGGTCAAAAAATTCCTTTAAGGACTTTTCATAATCACCGAACCAAAATCGAAGATCTATTCGACATTAATATTGACTGTGATGGTTATAACCACTATTTCATTGCTACCGGTATGGATGACGGTTTGCGAAAATGGTTGTTAAACACTTTTACGGTCAACAATCTGGTTCACGAGAGTTATTCGTTGAAAGACAGAATTTTGTTTGGAGAAATTCCTTCAGGGCAATTGTTTTTGACAACGATCATCGAGGCGATGCGTGATGGGGTTACTATTCAATTTCAATACAAACCTTTTTGGTACAGCGAAATACCGGAGATTGAAATCAAGCCTTACTGCATTAAAATTTTCAAACAACGTTGGTATGTATTGGGCGAAAATATACCATTTAATGAAATGCGGATTTATGCGCTTGACCGCATACAAAGTATAACCGCTACGAACACTAAATTTAAACTCCCAAAGGATTTTCACGCTGATAACTATTTTGAAAATGCATATGGAATTGTAGTTTACCCTGAAATTGCTGCTTGTGAAGTCAAACTAAAAGTATATGGTGACTGTAGAAAGTATATACAAACCTTGCCTTTACATCACTCCCAGCAGGAAGTTGAAAGCAATGAAGAATTCAGTATTTTAAAATATTTTATTGCACCAACTAAGGATTTTATGCAGGAAATACTTTCGCATAGCAATGAAATAGAAGTGCTCTCGCCTGAGGGTTTAAGGAATGAAATCGCGGATAAAATCAAAGAAATGAACAAATTATATAAAAAGTAGAATTTTATTTACACTCTGCCTAAATTTGGCATAACCACTCGCTATGTTTGCCTCATCATTTAAAATAAAAAATTATGAGTGCTGCAAATTTATTACACCAACTTGCCCAAAGCCTTGAAGAAAGTAGCGATTTAAGCGCAGTAAAAATCTATAACCAACAATGGATGCTAAAATGTGTCGCGGAACTGATTGCCAAAGGAACCTTAATACACGACGATTTAACTTTTCCTGAAGATTCAAAATGGTGTTCAGATGCAGCTGTATTACAGTTTAATTCAACAAATGCCTATTCCGGTATCGCTGTAACTGTAGGACATATCCAAGTTAATAAGAAAAAGCGCAATTATCCTAAATGGAATTATATTGAAATTAAACAGTATTGCTCTTGTTTATATTCCATCACATCCGGTTGGCGTTTTAAGAGTGATGTACTCACCTTAATGAAATTAGTTTATGACGGACTAAAAGACAGGAAAATCACTAAAATACCCCATAAAATTGCTTGCTATGCCTTGCCTTACAAAGATTTTGAATTAAACGATTTTGAAGAAGTGAAGGAAAAAGAAATAATTAAAGCAAAAATCATTAACGAATTTAATTCATATCACCAAGAAAACTTAGTCCGGAAAGATGAAGAAATCCATTGGGTACTTAACAATATAGACCCCTTTATGGAAAAACTAAAAATAAAGGTTATCCCCTGGGAAGACCTGCTAATGTTCATCGAAAACACAGAAACAAGAGCTTATACAACAGCATTTTATAACAAATGGAACGAATATAAACTATGAACTACACCAACTACCACCGCAACCACTTCATCATTCCGGGTAGGGAAGAGGCATTGCATCAATTTTTGAACGCAACAATTGTTTTCAACGGAAAAGAAGAACAACACAAACTAAGATATGCCACAAGTTCCAACAGCGAAGATGCACTTACCTGGTCGTGCTTTGATGTGTTGCGCAATCAACCGAAAGAAAAGGTGGTTGTTGCGCTCGATGAGATTTTTGAAGACGCTTTTGGTGATTTTAAAGAGAAAAATGAACCAGTGCCTAAGACGTTTACCTTTGCCGACGAGCAAAATATTGAAATCCATATCGGTAAAAATTATGATGCAGTTTCGATGAACGAAAGTACAGAAGTAGATACAAGTATTGTAACTGATGATAAGTTGATTTTCATTGAAGCAAAACTATATAGCAAAATATCGATTAAAAGCGAAAACACACAACATGACCAAATTGCTCGTAAACTGCGTGTTGGGCTTGATTTATCATATGCTTCTAACCGTGATTTTTATTTCATCTTTTTGGATATTGCACCATGCTTAGAAATTCTGAAATATGGAGAGCAAAAACAAATGAGTGCAAGACGGTTCTTGTATTATCGCAACCATAGTGAAAACCTTGTAAAACCGCTTTTCGGCATTCCTTATCAAAATATTGAACAGATTTCTCAAAATATGGGTTGGCTTACTTGGGCCAGTCTTTTCAAAACGGTATTGCGAACACTTTAAACTTTTTAATTACTGACCCAGGACTGCTCGCTCAGAAATGGGCAATTCTTGGTGTTGAAAGTACTGAATGGTATTAGGAAAGGGTGCTTTTTTAAATCTTTAAAAGACGGGGTTTTCATTGTAGCGAGGTTTAACGGCTGACGGCACACACGTTATGGGGTTGCCGGTATTGGTTAATGGTGTATGAATATTCATTTTTAAATTATTTGACAATTGAACTAGCGTGGGTGCTGACGGCCGTGATGGGTTGTTGGTTTTTAATGCATTGATACACTTTTAAAAAAGCACTCTTTCTATGCGGTGCTAAAGGCTGGTGCAACTAATGGTTTTAAATATAAATGCCATCCCCTATTTGAAAACTATATAGACTAACGCATTGCACCTGCCTTTTGCACATTTATGGTGTTGAGAGGAATTGCCCATTTCTGAAACCGCTAAAGTTGGTGGGTGGCTTTCGGAGACGAAATTAAAATGATAGCACAATCTAAAAACGTTCCGGTTTGATGGATTGTAAATGAAATAGACGAGACTGCGCGTTGGCTGTGCGGCTATTTAGCTCGTGACTTTAATATTTGTTTTAATAGGTACTCGTGAATAGCCCTAATTTTAATTTGGAGTTCAAAACTGTGCGGTGGGAAGGGGCTATTTTACATAATTGTGTTACAGCTTCAAAAAATACCGCTTATTTCAAATGTTTAAAGGGTTTTTTGAACTGTAACGCCCAATTATGTAAATATAGCTTGGGGTGGTTTTTTGTGGCGGGATTTTTTGCTTGAGGGTTGGGGCAGCTCTTTGCTTTTTTGTTTTTACCGCTTTAAAAATAATACGAGAAAACAAAACAAGCAATGTGCTGCTTTGGTGGTGGGGCAAAAATCGTGACGCAAAAAACCACAGAAGTGGGGGAGCGCGGAGGGTTGCAAAACACAGAGGTAGACCGGAATGGGTTAAATGTTTGGTGCATTAATGTATTTAAGATTGGAGTTTGATTGACGAGATATTCGTTTATGCGGGTATGGAATGAGGGCGCTGGGTTTTGCAACCCGGGGAGTTGAAACTATCGATTTTTTTTGGAGACTTTCTTTAATTACCAATATCTGGTTTTTTTTGGAGTTAAAGTTGTTCTATCAATATTATCCAGCAGGGGATCTTGTGTTTCAATAAAGGGATCATACCAATTTGCTTTTTCGGTTGCCCATTTAATCCATTCTTGCTTTTCTTTATCAAGGGAATTAGTTTTTATAGCGTAGGCTTCAAATTCTTTGATATAGTTGCGGATGTATTGTGATTTATGCCAGCGGGTAGCCGTATCAAACATTGACTGAAACTTTGAGAATTCTTGATCTTGTAACTGCTTTAGTTCTGCTTCTTTTTTTCGTTTTTCTTCCCAAATTTTATGTTGAATATCTCGTTTAATCCTTTCTATTCTATCTTTTTCGGCTCTTATTTCAAACCATGCTAAAATATCAGTGAGCTTTTCTTCAATGGGTTTTGTTGCTGTATCAGTCCACTGTTTATCAGGGTAAACATAGTCCAGTTTTAAACATAGAAAGCCTGTTGGAATAAGTTCAAATTCAGGATAACTGGATGAAGTATTTTTTACACGTTTGTGTTTTTCAGTCAACCTAATTTCGTATTCTTCACCACTGATAACTATTTTAGTTTCTCTATTTGCTATTATTTGGTGGCCCCGCTTTTTAAAAAGTTTTATAAAGGTATCCATAAAGCGAATGGCTCTCGAAAACAGGGAGTTTGAAACGCTAATACTAATCACCCCTTTTCTTTCTTCATAAAAATTCCTATTTCTATTTGATGCGGATTTAAGATCTTTATAATATGCTTTTTTACTTTTAATGAGTGGATCCGGTTTTAGAAGGTTTTCGGGTACTGTAAGGTTTAAACTTTCATCTTGAGCAATGCTTTGTTTTAAACGGCTTAATTCAGAGTGTAAACTCCCTTTTTCATTATCAATTTCACTTTTGAAATTTATTTTTGTGGTTTGATTATCGGTTTTTGGCAGTGGTGTTTTTTTGACTTTTTTGTTGTGTTTCAATTTTGACCAATAACCGGCTTTTGGTAGGGGAATATTGTGTTTTATATATACCTTCCTAATACCATTATCAGAATAGCCTAATTCCTTGGCGATGTGTGTTAGTGGCTTTTCCCAAACTAATTTATATAGCTCTTGTCTTGTGAATACTACTGTTTTCATCTTTAGTTACCATTATGTTAGAAATTTAGGCTTTAAAATGAGCATAGGGTATAATATATTAAAGTAAACTTATATCAATATACTTCTCATACACTTCCTTTTCTGAAATGATGTTGATTTCTGATAGGCACAGCAATTTCATATCATAGATTTCTTCCACAAAAAAATTGTCCATTGAATAAAACACATAGTTCTGGAACTCTCCAAAACTGGTAATGCAAGAGGCCAGCTCCGTTCCGTTTTGAAGGAGATAGAGGTGTTTTTCCTCAAGTTCTAGTTTTAGAAAATCTGTTTGGGTCATTGGATATTTTCTATGGTATTTTTTACTGTTTCTATCTAAGTTGTTTTTATCTAAGGTATTTGAATTTTTTCAGTTTCAATACTATATAGATAAATTTTATCCATATAACTCTCTTAATTCCAGTTTTTTGATACGTGAGTTAATGGCGCCAGGTGTTCTTCCTAAGTGTTGTGCTATTGATTTTATTGAGACTTTTTCGCAGAACATTATGGTTAGCTTGTGGTCCAATTCAGGGGTCCAGGGTTGGTAGGCTTGGGTGTGTTTTTTTCTTATTTCTTCAAAGGGATAGGCTTTTTCACTTGTGTCAACGGCTTTCTCTTTAGGGTGAATCAATCGCGCAGTTGTGGTACTACTTTTTTTATCTACCACCTTATAGGCTTTTACAGTTTCAGTTGTGTTTCTTGTATTGGATTTACCGGTCATTATTTGCATTACTTCGTTCATCGTTATTTCCTCTATAGCATCATCTTCCGGTTTTTTAATTTTGACTACTTCTTTGATTGGGTGTATGTGGGGTGATTTTTTGTGGTATTTTGGAAGTAGGGATTTCGGAATGAAGAGGTGGTTTTTGGCTCTTGTGACTGCTACATATAACAGGTTTATTTCTTCGTTGATTTTTTCTCGGTTTTCTTCCAGAAAGTTTTTACTGAGTTTAGTAAGCTTTTCTTCATTAATAAAATCGTTTACCAGATAGACGGCATCATATTCCATTCCTTTGCTGCGGTGAACTGTTGAGAATATAACCTCAGCGTTTTCCTTACTGTCTGAGTCAATGTGTTTTTCTTTTATTTCTTTGATGATATGAGGGATTTCTTTACCATATTCTTGTACAATTTTTAGCATCATCGCCAACTGGACGTCTTCGGTTTTTTCGATGTAGTCTTCGAGTTGTTCTATGTCGTGCATCGACTGGATCAAGGCATCTTTTATTAAATGCCTTTTGCCGAGGTATAGATTTAAAACATCATAGAGGGATGTTCCGTCTTCTGCATAGGTATAGGAATTGATATTTCCTTCAAAATATATTTTATGTGCTTTTTTATTTTCTACCACATACTCAATGGCTTTAAGTAAGAGGCCTAAATTGCTGCGGGCAATGATTGCTTTTGTTGCTATTTTTTCGGGTGGTTTGCCCAGTCCTTTTATTGAATATAATTTAGAATGGCCTAAGTATTTTTTTAAGTTTAATGCATAGTTGGCCACATTGGCTATGTCCTGAGGGAATCTGAAACTTGCTGTAAGGTTGTGTTGTTTGAAGTTTACCCGCTCCAAGGAGTTTACTGCATAACGCCAAGCATAGATTTGCTGATGGGTGTCGCCTACAATGATTTTTGTGGCATCCTGGTTTAAAAAGATGTCCAGCATTGCAGGGGATGCATCTTGGCCTTCATCAAACAGTATGTAGTCATATTTTAAAGTTGGATTGGAGAGTTGGAATTTTTTAAGATAAAAATCGTGGGTGCAATCAATTTCTTTAGTTTCCATTTTTGCTAAAAACTCTCTGGTTCCCTTTTCAATTATTTTATAGTAATTGTTAACAAAGGTTGTAGCTTTTTTATCGGAAATTGTTTTACGGTAATCAAGGTCCTGAATTTTCTGTGCTGTATTGTTACAGAAATAGGCAGTGAATTTTGATATGTGGTTTGCTAATAAGAAAGGCACATATCCCGTGGCTGTTGAATGTATGTGAAGTAAGCTAATTAATTGATGCGGTTTGTAACCGGTTTTGCATACTTTGTAATTTGCAGCTCTAATGATGTATTTGAATGCCAAAGAATGGGCTGTTTCAACCTGCATATTTGTTAAGCCTATTTTTAAACTTTTTTGCCGGGCTTCTGTTTTAACGGACTTGTTGAATGCCAGGTAGAGAATTTTTGACTTTTTAGGTAGGTTAGCGGCAAATTGGAGAATGGTGGTTGTTTTTCCGGAGCCTGCAATAGCGTTTACCCTCAAATTTCCTTGAGCTTGAATGATTTTTTGTTGTTCATTGGTCCAGATCATTCTATATATTAATACTACCTTCTTTTTAATTGATTTAAAAACTCTTTAAGTGTAATTGTTGTTATTTTCAATCCTTTTGCTTTTATCTGTAACCCATTATCTGAAGTTAAAAGAATAGGATTTTCAGATTTGAATTTTAATGCAACTGTTAGAATTTGGTTGTCAGGTGAACGCTTGTTAAAGTCTTCCGGTAATAAAGATATATCCGATATTTCCATTCTTAAATCTCTCTTGTCTATATGACCGTTTATTGATTTTAAAGCTTTTTGCACATTCCTTTTTCCTTCATTATCCAACTTAGACTTTAAATTATCCAATTCGTCTATAACTTTTGCGGATAAAATTACGGGATATTCCTTGTTAATTTTGGAAATAATATCTGGAAACTCTATAAAAACATTAGTGTCAATTATGTAGAGATTTTGCTTGTTTTTTTTAATCTCCTTTTTAGGTTTTTCAAATTTTGAAGGGTCTAATTTATCTACAATTTTTATTCTGATTTTGTCTTGCAAATTCCCTTTTCCAGTTATTGTATGTGATGATTTATTGCCCAGAATTGGTTCTTTGTTATAAGAAATTCTGTTAATTGAGGATAAATATTTTTTAACTCTGTCATCGATATGAGGATAAAATGAAGCAATATTTTCGTCAGTAATTATTAGTGTGCAGAGTTTTGCCCTTGAGGTGGCAACATTGAACCGGTTTGCCTGTAATGCAAATGGAATACTTTCTATTGGAACAAAGAAAATACAAAAATCAGTAGTAAGCCCTTGTATTCTGTCAATTGTTTCAATGAACACGTTTTCTGGGTTTGCACACTTGGCAAAAATCTCCTTTTGAAGAAAACGGACGGAATCTTTATGAAATGCCAATACCGCTATTTCTGCTTTACTGTTGAATTGCTCTATTTGCTCAATTAACCTTATAATAAAAGCGGAGCATCCAACCGAAGGCAGTCTTCCTTCGGGAAGGTTGAACCTCACCAAACTTGTTCCCCCATAATTATTCAGATACTTTCCTAAGAGTGGGTAATTTGAAAAATCAAGAGGAAGTTTTATTTCGGACTTGCTTGTTAGCACATTGCCATAAAACAAGTTGGTTCCCTTAATAGCATTTGCTGTTAGACGATAGGAAGCAGTTAAAATATATTGCTTCGCATTTGGAAGGTAGAAACTTATCGCTTTCAGCCCACAAATCATCCAATGGTAATTATTAGTGTCCTCAGGTGCATATTCTTTATGAAAGATTGGTTCAAGTTGTTTTATATCACCTATGACGATACATTTTTTGCCGAGTTTTCTGGCCAATGCGATAGTTGATAGAAATGCCTGGCTTGCTTCCTCGATAATAATATAATCAAAATGCTCGCCCTCAACGGCCTTTGTTGCAATTTGGCTCATTATGTAAAAAGTTGTCAAGAGTAATGGTGGTTGTTGCTTGCTCAAACTTTTAAAAGATTGAAGCCCTTTAGTTTTTTTGTTTTTACTTTCCTCTGCTGTTAATGCTGATTTAAAAATTTTTCCTTGTTCTAATGCTGATTTCAAATGCTCTTTTTCTGCCAATTCAATAAGTGCTCTATTGGTCAATGCTGTTACCAAAATTCTAAAGTCAGACTTAAGCAAGGCGTTACATAACTGAGCCATTAAATATGTTTTCCCTGTACCTGGTGGACCTTGAATAATTATTGTATCGTTTTCAAAAAAACTTGTTTGGATTTTTGTTACAATATCTTCATCCACGAGTAATGGTTGTGGGTTCCAACTTGCACTATGAATGTTTATACTTAATATCTTATTTTTGACTGGTTGAGTCTCTTTCAGGAATGTAGTTAAATTGTAGATGTATTCAATCGGTTCTTCGGGAGGTCCAAAATATATAAGAACATCATTTTTAAGTTTGTCGATGTCCTCTTCTAAAAGTCCTGAGAAACCTACAATAGTATATTCTATCTCATATTTATAAAAAACAGATTTCGTGTTAAACGCCAAATATCTTCCTTCTAAATATAAATGTTCATACGTTAAGCTTCCCCATTTTTTAAAATTTTGGTTTTCTATGGCAGGCACAAAACCTGCTAGAACTTCATTCTTTCGGGGTGGGCGACAAACATTATTATTAAATTTAACGATTACATTTCCTCGAGCTGTGTCGTATCCAACATATTTAGCAACATACAATTTACCTTCTAACATTAATGATGATGCTTTCTTTTGTAAAGTCAAATCCCACTTTGTCTGTAAATAGTTCAACTCTTTCTGAAACAGATCGATATGGAGCTTTTGGTTAATCATATTAGATTACTTGCATCGTTGTCAATTTCTACTTTTTTATTTTTAGGCGATTTATACGATTTGATAATGTATGGATTTATTAAAAGATAACGATAGCGGTTAATGTTGTTTGTATCTAAAAATTCCAGTAATTTCGTTATATCCCCTTTTGTTTGATATTCAAAAATGTGATTCTCATTTAACTCGAATAAACTTTCTATGCTGGTGAACAGATTTATTCCATTTTTCGCCCCGTAATAAATTGCAATTTTACATTCAGAATCTTTCAACATCAACAGGGCAGTTGGTTGTATGTGGGCAAACTCAGACTTTGAACTATAGACCTTATACAATTCTCCTCCTATTTTTAAATTGTTATAATCGTTTAACTCAACTTCCTCAATTATATCCTCTTTTCCTAGATGTTTTAAAAGAGCAATTTTTGCAAGAAGATTCTGTTGATATTGAAGTTGAACGTCTAAATTCCCTCCAAAATCTAAAGCTTTTTGTTTTATTTTTGATTTAATGTTTAAATCAAGGTTCAAATCCTCTAACTCCTGCCAAAAATCTGAGTTTTCTTTTTTTGTTCTATTATTTTGATGGCTGCTCCAAGGCGTTTCTCCAAATTCCCCTTCAAGTATTTCAATAATTTTATTATCATTCCAACGATTCATTACATTCTCAAACCAAACTTTTTTAATTTTATCCTGTTCAATTAAATCAAACAAAAAGTCAATGGCCGCAGAGTTGGTTTTCCAATAACCGGTATAATAAACTTTGTTATTGGTTGTGTCGTGGTAAAAATCAAATTCTGCTTTGTAAATAGGATTGTTTTCAGGAAATACCTTTTCAATTGATTCGACTTCATAAAAATTAAATTGTTTAATTTTTTCAACAAACTCTGTTTCAATATCTGGATAATTTGTTTGGTCAAGTTTGTAGGCTAAATATTTTGCCTTATTATTAAAATCAGATTTAATTTCGTCATTGACATTTGGGTTTGCCCGATTTGTTTTTAAAAATAAAGTGCTTTCTGATAATTCAGGTACCCCAAAATTAGTAGCAATAGGGTAAAATATTTGGTGAAGGTGTTGCGATGGCTCAATTTCAACATCTTCACCAGAACTACAAGCAAGTAATTCGTTAATTGGTTTCCATTCCAAGTTTTCATTGAGTAGAAAAATCTTATCTCCATCGAAATCCAACGGTAAATTGTTTTCAAGAATTTTTACAATTTCTAATCTTTCTATCTCTTCTAATGAAATTTTGTTTTCACACTCACTACTCAATAATTGGATACAAAGATTTGCGGAAAGTTTTTGTTGAATGCCGATAGTTTCTTCCAAAGACTTTTCTATTGCCAATTGTTTACTATAATCGTATTTTGGCAATAAAGAGGCATCATCTATATATTTTTCAAGATTAACAGAAAACAAAGAGTCAGGTCTTTCAAAAACTCCAATCCTATTTTCAATCGTTGGATTTTCTTTAATGAAAGATATGAGAGCATTGTCGCAATATTCTATACTTCTTTCATAAAAGGTAATACTAGTTTTATTAAAATATTCTTCTTTCAATGTAAACACCTCATCAAAAAAAAGTTTGTTGTGTTTTTGGACAATCGTCGTGGATAGAATTGGGTAACAAATTACGTGATTTTTGAATCCCGCATACTGCTGAACAGGCTGTGAATAACCCCCACCATAACTTTCAACTTTACTCTTAAATTTGGGTCTGCTTTTTAGTTCGTTTTTTATTGATTGGTTTTCAAATTCATCATATCTCAAATAATTATGCAATTCAAATTTAAAATTACCAGAAACCCCTATTTTGTTCAGTAAATTCCAACTAATTCTTTTGGGAATGTAATTTTCATTTAAATAAATAAAATCCTCAGCTAAATCCTCATCTTTTTGTAAGTCTAATTTCGGTTTGTAAACCGATGAGAAATGTATCTGATTTGGCAATAACCATTCATCAGTATTTGTTTTTAGATGAAGTCCGGCAAGTGGATCAAAAGAAAAATTATTGTTTTTCTTGTCATCATACAATAGAGAAATTGCCTGTAAGATCTCGAAGTGTTCACTATCCTTATATACTTCCTGATTTTTTATGAGACACTTTAACTTTTTGGAAAATATATCTTGTGAATTTGATAATTCAATACAACCTATAAGTACAAAAAACTCTTTCCATGCCTGAATTTGATTTCCGTAATCATTTGAAATTTGATTTTCAATAATTATTTTTGGCAAAATGGCCGCTATGTTTTGGTTGTTGTTGTAATGGTCTGAAATTACACATTCACTTGGTTGCCTGAAATTTTCATCTAGGCACATAATTTTTAGCCCTTCACTAATTAATTTTACTTGGTCAATTGATAGTTGGGTCTCCTTACCTTTGCTTCTATTCCAGTACCTAAATATTTGTTTTCCTATTTCAAAATGTTTCTGCTCATCAATTGATGACAATTTTGGTATCAAATCAAAAATGACGCTTTGAAGGTCTATTTTAGCTTCTAATTTTTTGAATATTTGTCGCCATTTGTCGACTTTATATTCATCTGAAAAAATATACTTTTCAGATATAAATCGAGCATCTGTATTTCCGATGCTATTCAATATGGTTTCAATATCACCTTCATTGTTAAATTCACGAGGGAGATAACAAGCCGATACAAATTTTGCAATCACATTTTCTTTTGGCTTAATTAAAACAAGGATTTTCTTTAGGCTATCAATTATTTCTTTTTCTTTCTCTATGAAGTCCCAATGATTGTAAACAAATTTCCAAAAATCCAATAGATTTTTCTCTGATGTCAATATTGAGTTAACTGCATCTTCTCTACCCAAAATATTTTTTCTGTAAAACCCAATAGGCTCAAATTCTAAGAATTTTATTGAGATATCATTTTCGTCAAGTTGCATTAATAGTGAAAAATTGACAACGTTTACCTTCATAAATATAAGTTCTTGTGGGATATCTTTATAGAGCGATTTTGAGCTACTGAAGTCGTTATTCGAGTTAAGAATTACATTTTCCGTCTTTATTAAATCTTTGAGATCCTCCCTTGAATAAAAATGAGATATCATCAAGAAATTGTTTTGAGGTTGCTTTAACCATTTTTTAAATTCTTCATTTTTTAGACAATACACTAAGTTATCTTTTTCAAAAGTGCTGCCCAGGGAAAGTTTACTGTGTAAAAATAGATATTCAGTTTCTAAGCCGGAGTTGATATCCAAAGGTTTTCCAGATGTATTGGTAAAAATACTGTATAAAGTTTCTGGAATGACCTCGTAGATTCCTGTACTGTCAACTAATATATCTGCGATTGGGTATGAGTGGTTGTTGTCATAATGTGAAGGGAATAACGCTGACCTTTCAACCCTTGCTAAAAATGATTGTTGCAATGTGTTTTTGAATCTATTTGATTCATTCTCGTAAATAGGGAATAGTTGTTTGATTCTTTGAAACTCTCTATTTAAAGCAAAGGATTCACAAGCTTTCAAAACTTGTAGCCCTGCAAATTCCGCCAATTTAAAATTATACGATAAATCAATAATATTTGAACGGTCTAGATTTGGTATGAAATCCGCGTTGACAATATATTCAAGTTTATATTGAGTGGAAGATAAGGGCAGATATGCGAAAAGGTTTATAGCATTTTCGATTTGCTGAGAGGGCACTAAAATATCAACTTTTGGGGCTCTAAATTGCCTGAAATGGTCAGGGATTGATTTGTTGTTTTCATCAAGCAATTCGCTAATTATATTTTCGTCTTCGAGAGGGAATGTTTTGGAAAATGAAGACCACTCTGAATGGACAGAGTTGTTTACTTTTAATCGAATGGTGTTGTCGCTGTCAACTTCTTTTTCGAACAGATATTCTTCAACCGGAATTGTTATTCTCAGACTTTTCAACTTATCTAAAAAAATAAGTAAATAAGGGTTTTCAGCAAGCTCTTCAAGATAATCGATTACATTACTTTTATGTATTTCTGAAGAAAATTCAAATGCAAACGCTACAGGAGAATTAAAGAAATCAAATTGAGGTATCTCATCAATTTTCTGAATCTCATTTTGGAATATAGGCATTACTTCCCAAGGTTTATTAGGATTATCGATATCTTTTTTGAAAGAAAAGCTAAAATTTCCTGAACGTACATAGACATTATCGGTATGCCTAAAAACAGATTTGAATCCTATCCCTTTGTAACCAATTCTATTAACATCTACTTCATTAGATTGTTCACCGAATAATATGCCACAAATTGATTTGAAATTATTTTCGGTAAACAAGGCACCGTTATGTTTTAAAAGCAAGTAGTTATGAAAGACCTCAAAATGTACTGACAATTCATTCTGAAAGTTGTTGTTTGGGTGGTCAACGGCATTTTGTAGTAATTCATATAAAAAAGTCAACCCCGTTGAAGCTAAATCGCCTCTAAGTCTATCAAGTATTTTTCTATACTGAATTAAATGGTCATTATGAATATCTGAGTAAAAACCATATCTATTATTTATGATTTGAACACAAAGATTAAAAGGCAGAGCATCATCAAGAGCATTGCGAAATGCTTTTGTACTTAATTCATAATACCTTTTCTCTATATTAAATTCGGTTACTAAAGCTGTTACCTCTTGTCCTATCTCAAAGAGATCAAACATTTTTTGGCTCAATGAAGGGTGGTTGGATAAATTTCTTTTGTGAAGTCTGGCACTTGTATTATCGCCAAAATTGAAAATCAGAAGTCCGTGTTCTTCGATTTTTTTGGATAATTTCAGTTGGTAAATAATTCCTTTCTCGAGCATTATATTTTCAGATTTGATATTAATTGATATAAAACATATATAATATTGTTGCATTGCAATCGACTGTATTTTGGACAAATTCATAAATGGCTTGGCCTTCTTCGGCCATTTCAACTTCCTTTCTAAGAAACCCATAAATATCCTCTTTGTCTCCGTGGTACATTGCCAAGAATCCTGAAAGGTCTTTATGTTGAACTCCCATTAAATTTTCATCCCAATACTGGGGTACGTGTTTTCTCGCTGATATTAAGTTCTTATACCATAGCCAAAATGATTTTGCACTTTTTATTTTCATTTTATTTTGTTTCGAAAGATTTCGATTTATTTTACAAAAACCATAGGTTATCTTTTCCAAAATCGGGGATTTCCTTGCTGTCGAAGTGTGGGAGCATTTCTGCTACCATTTCGGGGTATTTTATGGTTACCGGTAGGTTTTGTTGCCGTACCGATTTCCAGTACATTCTACTGAATTGATATACTTGATCTAATAATTCTTTAATTGTTTTAAAGTCTTCTGCCAATTCACTTTGGGTACAGAATATTTTCAGCTTTATAGGAAAGGGGAAACCATCTGAATTTTTATAGGCGTTATTGCTGTACCGGGTGTTGTTGAATAAGAGGAACTTATTATAACCAATATTGATATATGTGCCACTTAAGGGCATTAAATCCTTCCAATTCATATCAAATGCAACAATATCTGCAGATTCGGTTTTGTTTATAGAAACAATGAATACGGGAATGGGTAATCCAAGTGTTCTTAAACCGTCTTCAATTGGTTGAAGCTCTTCTTTCTTCATTGTCTTATAGAAGTGAACAACTAAGCGTTTAATGCCGGGATTCAAAGCTGCATATTCTTTGACCGCTCTCATAATGGACCCTGCTAATTCTTTAGTTTGGTCTTGTTGGAAACTTTCAAATCGATTGAATTTACCTGTGTTTGAGAAACTGAATGCACTACCTATGTATTTTATATCAAATTCGGTGCTCTTGAATGCGCCAACTCCAACTATCAATTCATTTTTAAGGGTGGTGTCCAAACGCCAGGGAGTGCCATTTAGTTTTGCTAAAATTGCTATTGCTATATTGGGAAGGCTATAGTAGTATTTGTCATTAGTCAACACTTTTTCAGCATCTATTACCTGTGATGAAACGCCCTTTTTAAGCAATAACTCTTTTAATTTGTAATAAATTTTTCTTTTGGTTTTGTCTGGTGTGTTTTTGGAATATGGGCTTATGTAAATTGCTATGTACTGAATATCGGGTTCAAAGTGTTTTTCAGTGACTTGGTTGTAGATTTGAGACCAAGGATTTTCTTTATCTTCAAACTTTATATTAAATTCTTTTTCAGTATGGTAGGGTGTATGAATGAATTTTGATAAGCCTTTAAAGCCAAATTCTTTTCCCTTGAAATAGCTGTGTATTTTGTTTGCAACATTTATATCATCAACGTGGCAGATGTAGAAAAAGTGAATTTTGGCAGTATCGCTAAAGTCGAATGGTCCATATTCCTTTATGCCATTCATTGGCACGATATCCGTTTTATTGTCACCGAATAACAATTGGTTGCTATTGCTTTTTACTCTACCCATTCGAATTTCATTTACGGGAATGAAACCATTTGAATTGAGGGGTATTTTTTCATTAAATTCTTCAGTATTTAGATACTCATTGTAAAAGAAGTCAATGGCATCTTTAAACTTTTTGTATTTGTTGGACCTGTCGGGTGCTTCTGTTTCTTCACCTAAAGCATCCCTAATATCAAAGTTCCAAACAGGAAATACCCGATCGTAGGCTCTTTTTCCTGCATCTGGTAATTCATCAAATTTGTACAAGTTATTCTCAAACAGAACCCAATTAAACGCTTTTGGTGAGACAGACTCTTGCAGTACCTCAACCGATTGTTTATAGACTTTAGAAATGCCTTCAAAGGTTACCAATAGTTCCAGTTTCCTGGTTACCGTCTTGAACTGTACTTTTAATGCATAGCGGTCAAATAGATTAAACTGTCCTGTTTTATCATATTTTTTGCTTGGAAGCCATATCTCTGTGTCACTGATAAAATTTGGTTTTACCAAAAATCCTTTTGCTTTGAAGTATTTGTGTATTTGAGCGTTGTAATATCTTTTTAATATGGGAATTGAAAATGCTGAATTTGGAATTTTATATGATCGTTCTTCTCCGTTTTTATCTTCTCTAGTTTCGTAGGTAGGCTCTACTGATTTGGTCACCGGAAAAAGACCTTCCATTTTGTTTGTGAAAGAGGTGTAATAATGCAATTGTTCACCAAATTTTTCAATTACCTCATCCGGAACTAAACTGTGATACACCCTTGCAAGTGTTTCATTTTCCAAGTCGGTAAAGTAAAGTGTGAGTTCTTCTTGGGGATGATTGAAGGTTAGGATGTTAAAACAGTGATTTTGCATTTTTCCAGTTGTTTTTTACGGGTTCATATATCAGTTATTAGTTACATAATTATTTTGATTGGCTATATTTTTTAAAATTCTCAGCTTGTTCAAAAATTTCCTTGTATACCTCATCACGTTCTACCGGTGGGTAGCCGTATTGATCCAACAGCAGGATTAAACCTACTTTAAGAGCAGATTTGATATCATTTCTTTTGCTCCAGTCAGGAAATTTAGCTTGACTATCCACAAGCTCTTTAACTTCTTTTGCTAATACTATCAATTTGTCCTCGGGATAAGTGAAATCATATTTAACACATAGTTCTTTTAGGATGTCGTAAAAGGCTTTTTCTTCAAAATCAATCCCTAAGGAATCTCCTGACTTATATTCTTCATATACTTCCCATATAAGGTTTGTTAACTGTTCTGCCATTTCTTCATAGACTTCACTGCGCAGTATGTCATTTTCATCTCTTTGATTGTATTTGTTCACTAAAGTTTCCATTTTCCTTGAAAAGTCAACACCTTTTACCTTGTTTACCTTTTTCATCTCTCCAATAGCTCTTGCCAGTAGTTGTTGAAGGAGTTTTATTTTGGTATTGGGTAATTTGATTTTATCAATTTTTGCCAGGTAGTCCTCATCAAATAAATCTTGTTCCTTTTCAGTTTCCTCTCCCATTTTGAAGATTTCTTCAACACCATCACTTTGCAAGGCATTTTTAATCATTTCACTTACCTTGGCATTCATCTGTGCGGTATCAGGAGCAGTGCCCTTTGTTAGTTTGAATACAATGGACCTCACTGCTAAATAAAAATGTGTGTAATCCCTTTCTTTTTGAGTTAATTCTTCACTACCTGCACATATATCATAAGCAGCTTTTAGCCTTTTGACTAACCCCATAAAGCGCGTTTCAATATCTTTTGTGAGTTGTACATATTCTGCAGCTTTATTGAGCGTATTTAATTGCTCTAAAGAATTGCCTATGAAATACTTTGTGCCATCAAACTTATGGAACAGATTGGCAATCAAATCCAAATGGTTCCTCACTATTACCAATGACTGTTGTATGTCTTCAAAATTGTCTTTATCACCCTCAGAGTATTTTTTAAGGGCAAGATTCATTTGTTTTTTTATACCAATATAATCAACAACCAACCCCTTGTTTTTTCCTTTAAACTTTCGGTTTACACGAGAGATGGTTTGAATTAAATTGTGCTGTTGAATGGGTTTATCAATATAGATACTGTCCAAGAATGGTACATCAAAACCTGTTAGCCACATATCGACAACAATGGCAATTTTGAAATTTGATTTTTCATTTTTGAATTGTCTGTCTAGTTCTTTTTGGTAGTCTTTTGTGCCTATTAAATCATATAATTCTTTGGGATCATCTTTACTTCTGGTCATAATCATTTTGACCGTTTCCATAGGTTTGATTTTTCGTTTTTCCCTATCAGTTAAAATAGTTCCTTCTTCAGCTATTTTTTTTATATTCCATTCAGGTCTTAGTTCAATGAGGTTTTTATAAAACTCATAGGCTATGTCGCGGTAACTACAAACAAACATCGCTTTTCCTTTAACTGTAGCACCTTCGTTCACTCTATTTTCATAGTGTGTCACAAAGTCTTTTGCAAGAATTTTTAACCTGTCAGGGTCTCCGAGGATGACTTTCATTTTTGAAGATTGTTTTTTACTTTCTTCAATTTGGTAATAATTGGCCCCTTCTTCAGCCACTCTATCATAATAAGCTTCAATTTTATCAAGCTCAGCTCTTTTGAGTGCTACTTTGGCTGCCCTGCCTTCATACACAATTCTTACTGTGATTTCATCTTTAACTGATTCTGTCATTGTATAGGCATCTACAACCTTTCCAAAGACATCTAAAGTTGCATCAATTGGGGTTCCTGTAAAACCAACAAAAGTTGCATTGGGCAGTGAGTTGTGCAGGTATTTAGCAAAGCCATAGGTTTTTTTAACCCCTTGTTCGGTTACTTTGACTTTTTGGTCTAAATTGGTTTGACTTCTATGGGCTTCGTCAGAAATACAAATCACATTGGTGCGTTCAGAAAGGAGTTCAATATCTTCTGTGAACTTTTGAATGGTTGTTAAAAAAGCCCCGCCACTGGTTCTGCCTTGTAGTAGTTCTCTTAATTCTGTTCTGCTTTCCACACTTTTTACGGTGTCATCACCAATAAATACTTTGGCATTTGTAAATTGTCCTGAAAGTTGATCGTCTAAATCGGTTCGGTCAGTAATAAGTACTATAGTAGGGTTCTCAAAATGTGGACTTTTCATCAATAACCTTGTGAGGTAAAGCATTGTGAAACTTTTACCGCTACCTGTTGCCCCGAAATACGTACCACCTTTTCCATCTCCTTCTGGTTTTTGAGCTATTTTAATGTTGTCGTATAAGGCTCTTGCTGCGTAATATTGCGGATAGCGACATACAATTTTTTCATCTTTTTTTGAAGTGTCGGGGATGTAAATGAAATTTTGAATGATGTCTCTTAACCGGTTTTGATGTAACATTCCTTGAATGAGGGTGTACATACTGTCAATTCCATCTACGTCTTTTGCCAGCCCTGAAATTCTACGCCAGGCATAGAAAAATTCATAGGGAGCAAAAAAGGAACCAGCTTTGTTGTTCACCCCGTCACTAATAACACAGAATGCATTGTATTTAAAGAGTTCGGGTATATCTCTTTTGTATCTTGTGGTCAATTGAATGTAAGCGTTATGTATGGTGCAGTTTTCCTGAATTGCGGTTTTAAATTCACAGACCACCACAGGAATACCGTTGATATAAATGATACCATCAGGGATGCGCTTTTCAGTACCTATTATTTCGAGCTGGTTAACAAACTTGTAGGTATTGTTGTTTTCTTTTGAGTAATCAATTAAGTAAATCCAAATATCTTTCTGATTGCGGTCTTCACGTTTGAAGCTTAAGCCGTCAGCTAACCATTGCATTACAATTTTGTTGGTTTCGTATAGATCTGATGAAGGCAGTGTTTTTAATTGCAACACGATAGATTTAGCCTCTGTGAGTGTAAGGCCTTCTGCTTTATATTGCTCTAAAAGGAACGCAATTAAATCTTCCTCAATGAGCACCTCTTCGGGAATACGGGAGATTGAATTGCCAACAAAATGTGGATACTCTTCGTTGCCTAATAACTCAATAAAGGCTTCCTCTAATTTTGCTTCTGTAAATTTCTGACTCATTTGCTTTCAAGTATCTCATTTATACACTCAACTAATTTTTCAACCCTATCTTCAGTATCTAATCCCTCTGAATTTTGCTGTATTTTTAAAACTCCATCTTCATCAATTACCTTATTACTTATAAGCTCATCATATAAGATGTTTTCAGCACCTTCTACATTTTTGTTTTCAAAAAGGAAATGATCACTAGTTATATTGATACTAATCGTATTTTTTTTGATTTTTAGAATAAGTAAATTGTCATAATCTCCAAGCTTTAAATTTTCACTATCAACCTGTTGATTTACCTCATGAAAAAAGGGACACCAGTTAAAACCATTGAATTGTTTCTGTCGCATTTTGTTGAAAACATACTTATCAAAGCAATAGTAATACCCTCTTAAACATTCATCACGGAAAGAAGGATATCGTAAAAAATAATATCTCCAATCCATTCCTTTTTCTTGGTACGCCTCAATTTCAGTTTCAATGTGTTCTTCAATATCTGTTTCCGGGTTCTTTATTAAGAAGTCTAAACACTTCATTAGCACTGGGCGAGTGTATGAAAAAATGTCTTTCTTTTTCCCATAACCAGGTGTGGTAAAAAATCTTCTAATTACCTTTTTGTTGGGTGAGAGGATATTATACAATCCTTCTTTTCTTTCCGGATTTCCGCTATCGTGTTGCGTATAATCACCAAAGCAAAGTAAAAAATCAGCCCTATTATTAAAATCATCGATAATGACATCTTCATCAAAATATTTTAAAAACCGGGAAGCTCTGTTTTCTGTATTATAGTCAAATTCAAATATTGAAATATTCCCTCTAAAAATATCACTATCCTCTAATTGATAAAAAGTATCTAGAGATTTTTGGGTTTGATAAAACGGTTCCTTTTCTTTTTCCTCTTGTATTTGGTCTGTTTTAAATCTTTTTAGTGCATCAAAATCATAAGTTAACAGGAAAGTTTCTAACTCTGTAATGCTTTCAACCAAAGTTTCTCTCCTTAATTCAAATTCAGAGTTAGCAACTAAGTTTCTTACAATTCTTATTTTCCTTTCAAAATTGTCTGTTTGGTGAATGTTTTGGAATAAATAGCTGTGCAGCAATAGTTGCTCCGGCAAGGTAAAACCTCTATCCTTATCATAATAGAGTAAACACCTAACTAATAAATTGTGCTCCTTATGTGGGAAGAATAACCTAGTTTTATCTTTCTGGAAACCGGCTTTATTAAAATAAAAGGTATTCTCCCAAAAATCCGGATTCCGTTCATTGCTGAGGACCAAGTTGTCTAAAATGGAAAAAAGTTCTTTTACATTATCCTCATTACCGTAGATAATTTTTAGTTCCTTGTAAGATTCAACAGTATCGATATACGGTATATTATTTTTAAGCCCAATAACGTAAGTGATGAAATTGAAGAGGTTTAAAAAACTATTATCCGCTAATAAGGCAATATCTTCTATGCTTTTTGCCTCTTCAGTATCTAACAACAAATTCCAAACACAGTCAAACCAATCCTGGTCAATTTGTTTTTCAAATTTTTGTTGTAATGTTTTATTGTTAATAATCTCAGAAAAATTGGCTTTGAAATATTCAAACTCGGTAAGTGGCTTACCTCTTGAGTTCATTTTAATATATAAATCGTCTGATAACTTGAACTCACTTAACACTAATTGATACATTTCAAAAGGGCAGTTGTCACCTTTTAAAACTTGCCAAGTATCTTCCAAGCCATAATCTACATAACGAAATTCTATATCGTCTAAAACAACAAGCATTGCTTGGATACTTGGGTCAAAATCCCAAGTTTCAAAGTACCAAGACTGGTTTTTAATTTCTTCTGAAATAGTTTCTCTTGTGAGAAGTGGATTGAAACCTATCAGCTTTTTACAAAAGATGGTAGTGCTGTGCCTTGTTTCGTAAACAAAATTTTGAAGCGACACTTTTTCTTCTGAGGGTATAAGTTCTTTTGATGTTACAAACCAATACAGCAACCACAATACAGTAAGCCGCTGTTGTCCATCGATAGGTGAGAAAATTGGATTTTCGCCTTGTGTTTTGTTACCATAGATAAAGTCTAACTCCAAGTTTTTATGGGTAACTTCTTTTTTGTTTTTTAGAATCGTATCAAAGATGGCGTCTAAGAAATCTCTCCTTATTTTACTGGTGTTTTTATCTGTTCTGCCTTGGGCAAAATCTCGTTGAATGATGGGTATTTCAACTTTATCGGTAAGTATGTCTGTAAATTTAAGCTTCATTAAGCACTGGTATTTTGTTTAAATAATGGTTTAAGCACTCGCCAATTTCTTTTAAGTGGTTTTCTCTTTCCACTTTAGACCAGATAGACGATTGTGAATATGACTCCTTTTGATAGTAGTTTAAAAACACTCTTTTGGTAGCAATAGGAATAAAAGCCCCTTGCTTATCCATCTCTATGATTTTCCTTCGCTTTATTTCGAAAATGGAATTACTCAATGAGATGTTTTGTGTTAAACCTAATAAGGCTAAGTTTTTAATGTTATGCAGATAAAGGTTTTCATCTTCATCATCTTTAGGAAGGATTTCTATAATAGAATCACTTAAATCCTGAAACTGAGCATAGGTGAATTTTTCCCTGTCAATGGCTTTTGCTTTGTCTATTATTTCATTAGCCTTTTTTGTGTTAGTGGCTATTGAAGGAAGTACATTCAGGTGCATATCTAACCAAGAGAACCATTGCTCCCTCTTGTTCTCATTAATACCAATTATGTTTTGAGCGTGAATATGCTCTAAGCTCTTGTTTATGTTCTTGTAGATTTCAAATGGGAAGAAATCATTGTTATTTTTGTTTTTTCGCGTAAGCTCTGTATTTACCAATAATAAAATTTCAATTAGTTTTTTATGGTCGTTACGGTTGTCATAGCTTAAATCATCCCAATCGTTGGGAATACTTTCAGCTATTAATTGGTTTATTTCTTGCTCAAAAAGGTCTTTGTCATTCTCTTTTTTGAGTTGGATTATATCCATAATATTGGTGCCGATAGCAATTAAGTACCCTACTTTATGGTAGTAATTTTTATGAGTGTACCAAAAACTTAATGAACGATAAATCTCTTCTATGCTTAACCATTTTTCCCAAAGTGAATTTGCATTCTCCTTTTCATCAAAAAAGTGAATGAAACTGTATAGCGAGTCCTTACTGTTTTCATTTTTCTGAGTATTTATATCGAACAAGTACTCTATTTTGGAAGCATAACTATCCATCTTTTTATTGGATATAAATGCCCAGAACTTTGGGTTATTGAGATGGTTTTCAATCTCATCCCATAGCTGTATAAGTTGGGTGCGTCTTTTTACTTTTTCTTGCTGACCAAACTCCTTGAAGCTTTCTTGATTTACAAATTTTGCTTTAATTAGTTCGGCACTGTTAAGAGGTATTTTCCCTCTATTAAGACGCGTAAATAGCTCCTCGCTTTTTTGAGTATTGTCGTTTATTTCATACCAAATAATTTGTGTACTCCATTCCGGCATTATGGTATCACCATCTTCATCTTTTTTTACACTCGGTAGCAGGGTATCTAAAAAGTTGTTTTTATCGGAACGTCCTTCTATTTTTCTGCTAATTTCAAACCAATCCTTAATCGTGTTATAAGCTTTGCTTAAATAATACAAATCGGGTTTGCTGAGATTTTCATCTGTTTGATTCAAGAATTGGCGTGTTTCAGGACGTGTTTGGTATTCTATGGTATAGAGGTCCTGTTTATATTCATCACTTAGTTTCTCTATTCGTAAATGCTCTATTCTTAAATAGGTGAGTATTCTATGAATAGTGGTTAATCTTTGTTGCCCATCAATTAACTCATAACCATTTATGGTTTCTCCACTTTGGGCTTGCCAAGTTTTTTTTCTTACCACTATGGGTTGCAGACAATAGAACGAATTGACTTTTGCCGGGTCTTGTCTGTATTCCCAAATATCGTTGAGCAATTGGCTCACATTGTGGCTTGTCCATCTGTAACCACGTTGGTAATCTGGTATGTAAAAATGCATCCCCAATAACTCGGTGATGGTTTTTAGTATGATTTGGTTTTCTTGTTTACTCATTGATTTTGTTCTTTGATAATTTTTTAATACATCATACACTTAAAAAGGCTTATTATATTCATACCAATTTTTAATTTTGGTTCTGTAAACTTTTTCATTCTTGTTCAATGATTTGCCAATAGCCAGCTTTTCTTCCGCCTACTCGTTGGAGAACATTTTTATTTTTTAGAGCTTCTATGTGATTATCAATTGTGGTTGTGCTTGTCCCTATTTTTTCAGCCATATCACTTTTAGTAATGTGTTTATTTTCAGCAACTAAATTCAGTATCTTAATTTGAGTTTCCGAAAGTTCTTTTACCAACCCTTTTACCAACTCTTTTACCAACTCTTTTACCAACCCATCTGCCAACTCTTCTTGTTCGAAAGCGTGAACAGGTTCTGAAGAAGGGAATACCATTCGCAGAAAATTGTTGGAGAAATGGAAGCAATCTTTGCTATAGAATTCCAATATTCTAGGAACACCTGAACCTAATTGTTCTACCAAATCCAAGTCTTTGAAGACCCGCATTAGCTCTTTGTTTCTCGGAATAGAGTAACCTTCAAAAAACTCGCTTTCGCTTAAACCTTCCGGTAGTGAGCCTGCAGAAGTAATCTCGATGCGGTCATTAAATATTTCAAATTTTGGTGCTATTTCCCGGGTGTAATCATTGTGAACGAAAGCATTGATAATTGCTTCCCTAAGAGCAATGGCATTCCACAATCGTTTTTCTCTACGCTCTTTGGATGTTATTTTTGTGAGGGTGCGGTTTTCTAAATCTATTTTATCCAGAACACTTTTGGTCGCTTTTATTAATGAAGTATAACCAAACTCGTTACTCTCTGATAAATTTACCCGTGTTTCGTCTTTGTATTTGGCAACTTTTACGGAAATATTATTTTGATCTGCCAGCAAGTAAGCTGCATAATTTAAATCACCTTGTGGGGTTAGCAGTTCGAGGTTCTTTTTAAATTGCTTGTTAAGTGGCTTTTGCTTTACCTGGTAATAGATTTGTAATTGCTCAAAATCTAAATCTTGGCGGTTGGCTTTAATTTTGCCTATGGAATTGCGAGTGCGGGAAGCAAAGAGCTCTTCAATCATCTTTTGGGGCATAGGCTCGGCAGCTGTGCCGATGCGGATGTAACACCCTTTTTCAGTCATACCGTATTTCTTTTTGAAATAGGGTTTTTCACTACCGCTTGCAACAATGATTTTTATAATGGGCTTACCCTCTTTTTCTTCTGAAACGACATCAAACAAGCCCATAGCCGAAGGAGAAATGTTGTTTTTAATGCGGTCTTTAATCTTGAGCATATCCCCATCAGCATCTTCCACGCCAAGGGTCTTGCCAGTCTTGTCAATGCCTATGTACACCAAACCACCTTCGTGGTAGTTTAAAAAAGCTACCACTTCTTTTTCCAAATCTAAATCTTTGGTGAGTTGTGCTTTGTATTCTATGCGGTTGGTTTCGGACATAATTATTATTAAAAAATTCTTTACACTTTATTTTTTAACCATTCATTAATTGGGACCACTTTATCATTGCCATTTATAGAGGGAAAAACAACATAAGTTCCTGTGGACCTATAAATACCTTTGAAATATTGAGAGTAATCAATATTAAAGATGTAGGGGTAAATTTCTAAATATTCACTGCCTGAAAAATCTGAATATTCTTTTTTAACTGGCAAAATTGCAATATGGTTAATATACTTAGCTGCATCTCCAAGACCTAATTCCCAATTACACCATTTAGAATTGATTGCACCTTCTGTAGCTAAGAGAATAAATTTATGATTGTCTCTAATTTTTTCCTTTATCCTATCGGCAGTTTTGCCAGAAGTTGTTTTTGGCATCCCTTCATCTAACCAATCGACATAAATATCTACACCATAGGATTTTAAGAATGAAATAGCACCTTCTAAATATTCTTTTTCATCGTGTTTATGAGAAAGAAATATTTTAGTTTTTAGAAAAGAACTTTCTCCTTTAAAATTATTTAGGCTTTCGTTCAAGGTCATATAGTATGATTTTGATGACCTTCTCTGATTTGTGAGTTGTGTTTCTGTTATAAAGCTCATAGACTATTTAATAGTTTTTACAATGTTAAAATTATCCTTCTTATCTCGTAATTCTATCGCTTTGTCAATATATTTTGATGGATTTGAAATAAATTCTGACCACTTTACCGACTGAATATAAGAACTATCTCCTGAATAAACCCAACTCCCATTACAAAGCCTTCTATTAGGTTCTTTCACATTAAACATATTATCCTTAATAATTTGAAAGAGGAAAGGAGTGTTTAAAGACCTGCAATTACATTCCTTATCTCTTGTTATATAATATTCGTAACTGCCATCTTCATCAGGCAAAACAAGTGCAATAACTCCATTAGTACTACTTGATCTTCCTAATCTGGTCTGCTTCTTTAAAGAATATGAAACTTCCCAAGGTATCCATTGGTCTTTTTCAGGACTAAATGGTTCTTTCATTCCTTTAGAAATCAAAACTACTGTAACACTACTATCAAAAATCTTGTCGCCTAATTTTGAGCTAATGGAAGAGTCAGCTAGATCTGCCATACTTTCATCATCATTTTCACCTTTGTAAATATGATCTTCTTTGGTTAAATGTTCAGAGAGTTTATCTACATAATGTCTTGCTTTTGTTGTAGTTTTAATTCTGCCGAAAATCGAGTCTTCATATAAATTAAGATCTTGAACAAATGCGTCGGAATATTTGTACGAAACGAATATTTTTCTTGCCATCAGTGTATAACTTTTTTTATTAGTGAAACAATTTCCTCAACAGACTTTTGAATATCATCTTTGTGAAGTTTTAATTTTCCAATATCTAAAATGAATGATTCAGGAATATTATATTTACTATAGTCAGCGGATAAAAAATCATATATTTCTTCAGCCATAAAACCTGTATAGTAAACAGGAATTGGCCATAAACCTTTTGATATAGCAATTTCAAATTCCCTTTTAACACCTTTGGCGTTTTTTATAGAACCGTCGTTATTTCTTATATTGCCGAATATGAGCAAGATTATTCCAGCTCTTGAAATCATACTTTGTCGATACTCCTCCCAAAGTTCCTCCAAATCTTTTCCACCGGTTGGAAACTGAGGGAATGGTTTAACCACTAATTGATTTTCTGAGAACTTTTTTGGACTTGAATATACAGCATCTAAAGCTCCATTAATAACAGCACTTCCAATACCTAATCCAAAACCGTTAATTATTGTTAATTTGCTTTTGACTATTTCTTTAGAAATTAAGTGGATAAAGTCTTGTGCTTCTCTTTCTGTAAATTCACCATATTCAACAGCACTCCCAGAAATAAAAACTGAATGTGAATTGTAACGTCTTTCTATTTCTGCGAGTAACAACGTTAAATCACTATAATTTTCAATAAAAATAGTTTGTACTCTATAACGATTTAACTCTTTCACAAAAAGATCTTGCTTTATTCTTTCGTATTCGAATTTCTCTTGGACATTATTCCAGTCTTCGAGGGAAGTTCTTTTCATTATACAATAATGATCCTTACTTTTCTCGCTGTATCTATGCGTAAGGCGTCCAAAAATATAGTTGATATTAGGGTCTGTGAAACTGAACCCTATAAATAAAAATGATTTAGTTATTAGCTCTGAATTTAGAATTGAAATAAAAGGTTCGTGAGTATAATAGTATTTTTCATAATCTTCTTTTAACAAGACTGCTTTACTAGGCTTATCTTTATCTCCGTGCATTTTATATAAAATGCACGCTCTATTATCCTTATTTATAAAAAGATCATCGACTTCACTTTTTACATCAACCTTTTTGAAAATTTTAGTATGGGTGTCTTCAATTAAGTCATCATAATTTGTTGTCCAAATAGTATGGAAAGGGAGTCTCGCAATAATTCTATGATTTTCTGTTTCTATGTCAGCATCAGTGAATTCATTTACAATTTTCTCGTCAATTTTATTTCTATTATTGTTTTTGTTTTTATGAAACTGAGCAACTGATATAAGATCAGGTTCATCTTCTATTTTAAGTCCTAACTCAGTTGCTAAATCTTTTAATAAACCTTTCCAATCTACAAAGCCGGATGCTTTAGACATTCCTGCACCTACAAATATAGTGGCTGTTCCTTGTCGTAGTTTTTCTACATAATCATTTATAAATGCATTTATTTCTGGTCCGTTGAAGTCCATATAAGTAATTTTACGTTTGTATACATTCGTTTATACTCTCCACAACCCCCCGCATTAAAACAGGACAAAGGGGTTTGATACTATTTTTAAGTTGCTCATTGATGCGTTTACGGGTTTCGTAAGTATGGTAAATGGTTACAATGGCTTCTTGTATTTTAATGTCAGGGATAGGGATTTTTACTCTGCACATTTCATCCCAGTCAAAAGTTTCTCTGGCACTGCCCCAAGAATTGAAACGGGCATAACGGTCAAACTCACTTCGTTTAAAGAATAAAAATAAATATTCAGGAAGTAAGAAGGTTTTATCGATCACTCCAAAAACCGTATAAATACTTGAAACAATACAATCTTCTTTACTATTCATTGCTAAAGCAATTTTATCGCCTCTTCGTGATGTATCAGCCACATAAACAAACTGCCCATTTCTAACGATTTTGTAATTGTTGAAATTAACACCAGTGGTATTAGCTTTTGTTTCAATTAAAACTTTTGAAGTGGAAACACCTTGTAAAAAGTTAATTTTTAAATCAGTATTTCTTTCATCTGACTGTTGGATGTATTCTCCTAATGTCTTTGGTTCTTCAGTTATAATAAGATCCTCAATGTAAGTATCGCAAATCATTTGTAAATCCTCTAAGCTACTTTCATAAGTATTTTGGTTTTTGAGTAAGCCTTTATAAAGGGCTACATACTTTTTTTGTTCATCAATGTGGGGGAGGGGTATTTCTATTTCGCAAAGACGGTCATAATCTAAACTTGCTCTTACACTACTATCACTAATAAACCAACCATATCTGTCTGATTCCGGTCTTTGAAACCACATCATCATATATTCAGGCAGTAAATCATTTTCATCGATTACTTCTATAACAGAATATGCAGGAGAAATGATTGCAGGTTCGTCATAAGTATATAAAGCAATTCTTATGGTTTCATCTCTTCCAGCCTGCATTGCGGAATAAGCAAATTGACCTTTTTGAATAATTTTATATTTAGATAAATCTGTTTCAGATACATTGGCCACAGAAGGCATAAAGTTCTTCGTAATGTTTATACCCAACAGGTTAGTAACCGCCATATCTTTGTTGCGATTGTCCACGAGCTGTATGTATTTGCCAATGGGTTTATAGCTCATATCCTAAGGTTTTAAAAGCGTTTATGAGTTGCTTCTGAGATTCTTTTTCTTCTCTGAGCAGCTCTTTAAAATCTTGTTGGATGCGTTTCATTTCTGTATCAAAGTCTATATTGCTATCAGCATCCACAAACTCAATGTATTTGCTTGGTACAAGTGAGAAGTCATTTTTTGCAATGGTATCAAAATGTGCTGAGTGGCAATATTCAGGAATGTTTTTATAAGAGGTTTCCCAATCAGTCTGTTGCCAGTTGTGGTAGTTTTCAGCTACCTTTTCAATGTCTTTAGGCCTTAGCTCTATAAATTTCTTTTCATACTCTCTTCCCCAGCGTCTTAAATCCATAAAAAGGATTTCTTTTTCACGATTACGGTACTTCTTGACTTTATCATTGATGGTAACAGTGCGCTTGTTTTTATTTCGGTTTAAAATCCACATTGTAACACTTATATCGGTAGTATAAAATGTGTTGCGAGGAATAATGATGATGGCTTCCACCAGATTATTCTCAATAAGTTTTCTGCGAATTTTGTATTCTTCACCGCCGCCGGATAAAGCACCGTTTGCCAAGATAAACCCAGCCACACCGTTTTCAGACAGTTTGCTCACCATATTGAGGATCCAGGCATAATTGGCATTGCTTTTTGGTGGAACGTCATAGCCTTTCCAACGCGGGTCGTCAATTAGTTCATTTTCACCTCGCCAGTCTTTTTGGTTGAAAGGAGGGTTAGCCATAATGAAGTCGGCTTTCAGGTCCTTATGTTGATCGTTTGAAAAGGTATCTGCGTGCTTTTCACCCAAGTTGACTGAAATACCACGAATGGCCAGATTCATTTTTGCGAGCTTGTAAGTTGTGGGAGATGATTCCTGACCATAAATAGATACTTCATTCTTACTTCCTTGATGATTTTCAATGAATTTAATAGACTGTACAAACATACCACCTGATCCACAAGCCGGGTCATATATTATTCCTTCGTAAGGTTCAATGAGCTCTGCGATGAGGTTAACAATTGTTTTTGGGGTATAGAACTCTCCTTTCCCTTTTCCTTCCTTGATGGCAAATTTTCTTAGGAAATATTCATACACACGGCCAATGATGTCTTGGGCATTGTCCTGAATTGTGTTTATTTCACTGATTTTATCAACCAGGGCTGCAAGCTTGGTTCGTTCCAGACCTAAACGTGAAAAATAATTATCAGGTAAAGCACCTTTTAATGCAGGGTTATCTTTTTCAATGGTGTGAAGTGCTGTATCAATTTTAAGAGCTAAATCGTTTTGTTTTGCATTATTACGGATATAAGACCATCGGGATATTTCTTCCAGATAAAAGACATTATTCATATTATAGAATTCCTTCATATCCACATATTTTCCCTGCCCTTCTGCAATTAATTGTGCTTTGCGTTCCTCAAATTTGTCACTTGCAAACTTCAGGAAGATTAGACCCAGAACAACGTGCTTGTATTCTGAAGGGTCAACAGACCCTCTTAGTTTATCACAGGATTGCCACAGGGTTTCTTCTATGGATTTTGTTTTTTCAATTTTTTTCTTTGCCATTATTGGTCGTCTCTTATTTTTTAATTGTTTTAATATCCTTTGTAGCCAATTTTAAGGCTTGCAAGGCCTGTTCTTCCCGGGCAACAATTTCCATTATCTGGTCTGCTAGCCATAGGGTTAATAATTCACCTGAATCGACATTGAGTACCTGAGCTATTTTCAGTACCTGATCGCGTTTTGCCCTGCGCTCACCACGTTCAATTTTGCTAAGCATAGGCGTATCAATGTTGAGGTGAGCCGACAGCTGCCTTTGCAGCAGCCCTTGGCTTTCTCTTAGTGTTTTAATTCGTTCTCCTAATTTCACTTTCTATGAATTGACTTGTCAAATTTTGTCCAATATAGGAAGAAAATTAAGAAAAAAGTAACTAAAGACAATAAAATGATAGTAAAGGTAAAAAAAGAAAAAAAGGGGTTTTTGCGGGATTCCTCATTTTTGTTAAAAAAATATTAACTAATTTGGTTGGTTTAAAATTTAAATTGTCTAAAACGGCTTTCTATCTCCCTTAACGTCAAAATAAAATGATCAACAATATTGAAATTTATTTAAAGCTACTTATTGAAGAAATCAAAGAGAAATTAGAAAAAGATATTGATTTAGATAAGAAGGTTTTCGAAGATTTTAATTCGTTTGATTTTATAAATTTTCATTTAATCTACAGTTATGTTTTGTCTGATTACAATAAAGATTTTTTTATCTCTTTGCCAGACGACACTTATAAGAATGATTTATACGGCTCTATTTTTCATTCCTTGGTATTAATCAAGTTGTATCAAAACTTTTTTGATTATGAGAAGGCACACCCAAAGCTTAAAAGAGGGGATTTGATATACTCAAAAAAGTTTAATAGGGTTTTTGTGGTGCTTGATAAAACTGCTTCCAGTTTGAGATTGAAGAAACAATTTCCTTCAAAAAAGAAGGATGGAAATAATTCACCTATGACTATTACCGGGCATACTTTTACAAAAATAAACCCAAACTTGAGTAATGGAAGAAATACTGCAACAAACATTGATAATTATACAAAGTATCTGGAAGAGAATTTTGATTCAAATTTCCCATTCATTACAGACTTTAAAAAAAGAGCCCTTGTTATTGCAGATAAAAGTTTTTTTAAAGAGAGTAAACATTTACCAATACGATACACAAATAAAAATGGTAAGATAAAAAATGACTTGCCCTTTTCTAATTATTTAATTGAGTGTTGTAATGACTTTAAAACTGCTAATGAATTTTTATTGGATACTAATCAATGTTTTGATGAGCTTATCATTATAGGAGATTCAAAGTATTTTAATCATTTTGACTTAATCTTGCAAGAAGCTAAATTTCAAGGAAAGGTAAAGCGCATTATTTTGATTGGTGAAAGTAAACCAGATACACCACTAGATTTTATAGAGTGGAAATGGTCTAATGATGAAATTAAAATTGCCAACAGACATACACCTATTTTACCTACAAAGCGAGTTATATCAAACCCTGAACTTTTTGATAAATTGGTTGATTTAAAAAATGAGATAAGTGCAATTGAAAATGAAATTGATGTTAATCTTTCCTTTCTTTTAAAATACACCAGCTTTTATTTTAAGGTGCTATTGGTAAATAGTAAATTATCACTTGGTGTTTTTCAAGAATACAAAGAACGCCTGGATTTATATTTTAAAAGTGAAGCTTTTGAGGAAGAACTACACGGATATTTTTATGACCGCAAGATTTACAATGCAGAAATGATAAAAAGTTACACAGACCGTGTTTTTGAAAAGTTTGAACAAATTTCAGCAGTTCTTGAAAAAAATAACTTAAAATGGGATTACATAAAGAACCTCGACAAGCAAAACAGAAAAATTTGTTTAATCGTCCCAAAAAAGAATTATGATGCTATGCATTACCAAATCGTTAATCAAGGTCTCTCCAGGATCCATTTGATTAGTGATAAACGGATAGATAAGAAAAAAAGCTATTTAGATAAATGGCTTAAGGAAGATTCCAATAGTTATAATAAAATAGTAGTTGTTCCATATTTGGGAAATTTAGAATTATATATGAAACTAAAAGGGGTTAAAGGTCAATGTGAAATATTATGCTACGAAGAAATTGATGAGCTTGTGTTTGACAAAATAACCTCAACTTATCATAATGAGGAATTTAGTAATCTAACTCATACAGACAGGAAAAACTTTTATCAGACTGAGTTTAGTTTTGATATTGCAACTAAGAAGCGGCTGTTAGATGATTTATTTGCTTTTGAATTTAATGAGAGTAATCAAAAAAATACCGGAATTGAAGGACCAGAATTTCCAAAGGAAAAGGTATTATATACTGTGACATTTAGCGATGGTAGTATTGATAAGTTTGATTCATCAAAAGGTGTTTTTTTGGTGGAAAATGGAGAACAAATACAGACTACTATCGGTGAAGTTTATGCAGATTCAACCATACGATTTTACCAGAATACATCACCTCAAGCATTTAAGGTCATTTTGAAAATATTTGATGACGAAAAACTATTGGAAACTTTTGACAGGTATTCAGAGAGTTGGAAAGAGACATTATATAAACTTTCAAAGGTGTATAATGGCATAGAGCCCCTTTTCAACCGATTGTTTAATGCTGAATATAAAATTAACTACAACACATTTAGGTTGTATTTTGATGAAAATACCCAAACAAGGTTCCCGAGAATAAAGACTCTAGAAGTTATTAAAAACTATTGTGAAAACAACGGATTTACCGAAGAGTTAATCGTAAAAGAATTTGACAATTTTGTGAGATTTTCTAAGAAGGACCATTCCATCAGACAACAAGCAGGAAAGCTCTTGGGTAGTGATTTGATTGATTATGTTGCATCAGGTGGAACTGAAATTAGTGAGTCTATTTCAAAAATACCTGAAAATATATTAGAAAAGTTGACTGAAACAATACAACAAAAAACAATAACAAGTAAGACTCCTATACCTTATGAATGATTATAAAAAAGAACCAAGATTAATTTTTAAAGATACTGTTAGAGAAAATCTTATAGGACCCGGCTCAGACATTTTTATCTCAAATAGTGAGGAGGAAATAATATCAGACTCACCATTGAGCAGGTATTATTCAGGTATATTATTTCCCGAGCGGTTGGACCCTCAGTTAAAAATAACCTTTGGTGAAGAAGCAGAAAGTAATTTAAACTCAGAATTAGCAGATGGTGAAGAAGATGATGTTTCGATAGCTGAAAATGATGAAGCTGAAATAAATGGAGAAGAAGCTGAAAAGGGTTTGCAATCTAAAGCTCCAAAAGACGAAGAGCCTGAATATTCTGACGCTAATCAATATTTTCCAACCAATTTTGGTTTAACTTTTTGTGTTCCCACAGATCTTAAATCTATTGATGTTGTATTTCAGTATGCCAGATACCGTCAATTAAAACCTGCAGAAGCAAAAGTTGAAATATCTGAAAAAGAATTTAAGAAATTCACAGAACACCCTCACAATTATATAAGCCATTTACTAAGATTTGAAAATGGATTTATGTTTTTAGACCCAGAAACATTTAGTATAAGTGATTTAACAGTAAGAAACTACAAAAGCAGATTTAAAGAAACAGAAGAACAGCAAGAATTAATAGGAAGCGAGGGGTATATAAAAACGGAGATGCTTTTAGGAAAACTATGGAAAAGAGAAAAACCAGTTTTAATTAAACAAACTGTAGAATTGGGAGTAACAAAGGATGTAGAAGCAAAAGAATATACTTTAGCCAGTGATGAAGAAACAAACAGTGTTGTCTCTTGCTACTACAAAAAAATTTATGAAACAGAATATGGCAAGTTTATAAAAATCATACTTGCAAACCGCAACACGCATCCAAAGAAAAAGTTTTCAATTGGAAATGAAATTTTAAATAGAAAATGCCTTTTTCAAGGCGAAATTATAGTTATTTGTGAACGCTTCTTACCCTACAAACAACTATCTGAAAGAAATCCTTTTGATGATGAACTAAACACGATAAACTTTCAATACCGAAATGAACATTCCTTTGCAATAGGACACGGTTGCGCTGTTAATTGGAATGATGATTATCTACCCACAGAGATTAAAACCACATTTTTGCCTGAAGTTGATATCAAACACTACAGCAATACATTTCGGAAAGATTTTCCTGAGGAATTACGAGATATTACTGAGATTAAACAACTATCCATATGGAGTAGCTTTAAGAAAGGGAATACTATAGATAAAATGGCAATAATTAATAAGCTAAAGTTATTTGCCAACGAATATAAAAAATGGACTGAAAAGTACCAGGAAACGAGTTCAGGCCTTCAAAACTTTGAAGACTCCTTTAAGACTATTATAGATAAACAACATTATACTTATAATAGATTGATTAAAAACATTGAGTTTTTGGAACAAAACGAACTGGCTTTTAAGAGTTTCCTTTTAGCAAATACCTCTATGTATATACAGATGCTTATTTCCAATAAGAATGTTTTTGGAAAAAAAGGGGTAGAGCTTGAGGATCTAAATGACACCGAAAAGTATAATAGTCTCGAGTTTTTTGAAAATTTCAAGGATTGGGAAATGTTTAATCCTTCTAAACCAGAACCATTAAAGTACAGGCCTTTTCAGTTAGCGTTCTTTTTATTGAACGTTGAATCTATCATCAATGAAAAATCAAAAGATAGAAAGGAAGTAGTTGATTTACTTTGGTTTCCTACCGGTGGAGGAAAAACAGAAGCTTATCTGGCATTAACAGCTTTTACTATTATTAGCAGAAGAATGATGCATAAAGTGGATGCTGATGGGGTTTCTGTAATAATGAGATATACATTACGGTTGCTGACAGCACAACAATTTGAACGTGCAACTAAATTGATATTGAGCCTGGATTTTTTAAGGAGACAATTTGATGAAAGTGAAGAATATTACTTTGGAAGTGAAAATGTATCAATAGGTATGTGGGTTGGTGCTTCAACTACACCCAACTCATATAAAGATGCTAAAAGTATATGGAAAAAAATATCAGATGAAATCACAAAATTAAATGGGAAAAAAGGCGGTGATTATGAGAAAGTAAATACTTTTCCAATACAGTCTTGTTCCTGGTGTGGATGTAATTTAGTTACAAAAAACAAGATTGGATATTATGTACAAGGTTATATTGCCTCTGATTCAAACTTTCAAGCGAAATGTTTGAACACTGATTGTGCTTTTGAAAAAGAATTGCCAATTTACTTTGTGGATGATAAGATTTATTCCAACCCGCCAACATTGCTTTTTGCTACAGTAGATAAATTTGCAATGCTATCGCATAGAAGTGAAGGAAATAAGCTTTTTAATTCACTGTCCAGTAATGATCAAAAATTACCACCGGATTTAATCATTCAGGATGAACTTCATTTATTAAGCGGTCCTTTAGGCTCAATAACCGGATTGTATGAATCTATTGTGGAATTGTTATCAACCAAAGGAGATAGAAAGCCAAAAATAATTGCATCTACAGCAACAACAAGAAATACCGCACACCAAGTAGCAATGCTATATGGTAACAGGTCCTTAAACATATTTCCACCGTTGGGTGTTACTTATGACGATAATTTTTTCTCTTTTGTTTCAAATGAAAGTAAGCGTAAGCACATTGGAATAATGCCCACGGGAAAGACAGCTTTGAATACGCAAATAAGGATGCTTGGGGCATTGATGTTGTCCAGAATAAAGCTCTATAAGCTCTACAAAGAAAATGATGTTTTAAGTGAAGATGAAATCAACGAATTGTTGAACAACTACTGGACTATTGTTTCTTTTTACAACAGTTTAAAAGATGTTGGAAAGATTTATAATAAGATTCCTGCTGAGGTTACAACCTATATCAAGCATTTACACAGCAGAAATATTTTAAATAAGCATATATACGGTTTAAATTTTTTTGGTTTAAACGGTAGAACAAAAGAATTAACCAGTAGAATTGAAAGTAATTTAATTAAAAAATTGCTTGATGAATTGGAAGAACCGTTCAAGTTAATTCGTAATAAAGAATGGACCTTTATTGATGGTACTGTTGATTTAGTGTTAGCTTCAAATATGTTTTCAGTGGGAATTGACATTGAAAGATTAAATGTAATGCTGATGAATGGTCAGCCAAAAAACATTGCGGAATATATACAGGCATCAAGCCGGGTGGGTAGAAAAGAAAAAGGAATTGTGTTTAATTTATTGGACGCCAATAGGTCAAGAGATAAATCTTATTTCGAAAACTACGTGCCGTTCAATTCAACATACTATAAATATGTTGAGCCCTTGAGTGTTACACCCTATACTGAGATTGCATTAGATAAAGTTGTAGCAAGTTTATTGGTTTGTTTTGTGAGACACAAACAAGGATTAAAAGCCAAAGATTATAAGGGAAGTTATGAAGAGTTAAAAGATTTTATTACTGAAAGAATAAGGAATAAAAAACAGTTGACTTATGCTTTAAAAAAGCTTGAAGAAATATCTGATAAATGGTTAGCAAGAGTAAGTGCTTCTCCTAATTTGAGCTATAAAGAAAAAGATGCTTTAATACAAAAAATGAGTGATTTAAGTGACTGGAGTTTGATGATGAGTATGCGAGAAATTGATACTGATAGTGTAATTGAAATAAACTTTTAAAATGGGGAAATTTGAAGTAATACAAACAAGTAAAGCCGTTAGTGCATATGGTGGAGTAGGCTCCATATTAGAAACCAGAAATGGTTCTATAATGGTAGGGCCATTTGATGAATGGCCATATTTTCAAGTTCTTGAAAGCAAATTTGAGGAACATAATATTGTAGAAGATATTAGGTTTAAAAATCGGTTAAATAAATATTTTTACCAATTGGAGCATTTAATTAGAATCCCAATAAACTCGTTGGATAAGGGTTGGAAATTAGAAAACCAGACCAATTTAATTTCAGCTAAGTATTTTCCTAAATGGTTTTATTGCAACAATTGTAAAAAGTATGATGAGCTAGAAAATTGGAAAAATGCTTGGGATGAAAATGTTAAACATAAATTACCAAAAGACTGGAATGGATTGGAGAATGAAAACTTGTTCTATCCACCAAAGTGTTACAACTGTTATTTAAAAAATCAAGATAAAAAGAGAAAATATTACAACTTAGAGCAAATCAGATTTATCCTAACAGCCCCTAATGGTGACATTTGTGATGTGCCTTGGGATCGATGGGCACTTTTTCAATTACTTTCCAGAGTAAAGAAAAATGAGTCAGAATCAAATGATACGGATAAGTCAAAAGATGAGCCCGTAATATTTGAAAACATAAATTTCCCAAATCATTATAGACTAGAGTTTATTACTTCAGAAAAAATTGATACTCTTTCCGGTATTGGACTTGTAATAATCGACCAAGAAACGAATGAACAAAAAGGGTATGTTAGTCTTTCCGGTTTATTTAATATTCGATTTAAAAAACAGGATTTATATCCAAATTGCAAACCAGAAGAAAAAGAAATTCTTTTTAAACCTGTTATCAGGTCCAGTAATAGTGTTTATTATTCAAATATTTTATCAAGTATTTATATTCCTGCAGTAGAAGAAATTAATGAAAGGTTATTAAAAATTATCAAGGAAGAATGGGAAGATGAATATACACCTAAGCAAATCTCCAATAACTTAAAAAGACATAAAAATATCGAGATTTCCGCTGATAAAATTGAGAAGTTAATTGCCAACAATTTTAATTTAGGCGAAATTATAAGGGCTCAAAGTGAAACAGAGTACCGTTTTGACGAATATACTTATATAAAGGAAAAGGAAAGCTCAAATAGAAAAGATGAATTAGTCTTTAATAAAGTGAATAAAGACTACTTTCAGAATAATTTAATACAGTCCATTTATAAAATGGATAAAATAAAAATTACATCAGTTCAAACATCATATACACGTCAAGAACCTATACCAACCGATCTTTTTCTAGAGGACTATGATGAAGATAAGGTAACAGCTGAAACCATTATTAAAAAATTTACATCAAACAAAGGTAAAACAACTAAGTATCTTCCTGCTATTGAAAATTTTGGTGAAGGTATTTTTATCGACTTTAATGATGAGTTATTAAATGACTGGATACAGCAAAACTCTACAGTTATAGAAAGAACATCAATCATATTGGAAAATAATGAAAGACTTGAATTTGGTAATCAAAACAATATAGAGTTAACACCAAAATATATTTTAATTCATACTTTTTCACACCTCATCATTAAAGAATTAGAATATTTATGTGGATACCCATCGACTTCACTAAGAGAAAGATTATACATTGATGAGGTATTAAAAATGAACGGTGTGTTGATATATACAATTGCGGGCTCAGAAGGGAGCTATGGTGGAATTACTTCGCTTTGTGATTCTGATAAAATCGGTAAACTGATAAATTCAGCATTAATAAGAGCAAAGGATTGTGCTACAGACCCTATTTGTTATCATTCTAATGGTCAAGGGGTGGGTAATTTAAACCTTTCTGCGTGCTTTAATTGTACTCTGTTACCAGAAACATCTTGTGAACTATTTAATTGTTATTTAGACAGGCGTTTATTGGTAGATGATAACTACGGATATTTTAAATCCCTTATTTAGAAGGACCAGGAGTCTTTTTATAAAATATTAAGAGAAAGTGTTTTAAGAAAATTGAGGAAGTTAAGGAAGTTGAGGAATTTATAATAAATCTAAAAATAGAAACCCCTGATTTCTCAGGGGTGGTTTCCTTAACTTCCTTAACTTTCTAATCATCCTTACTAGTCGTGTTCAGATAATGGTCTTGCTTTTCCCTATGGATTAAACCTGTCTTGACAAAGGCTGTGATGTATCCTTCTGCAGTTTTGTGTGGGATTTCAAGTTTGGTTGCGGTGTCGAGGTAGTCCTGCCGGTTGAATGATTTTGGCAGGCTATCCAGGAATCTTTCCTTTCGGTTGGGTTGCTTGGATATTTTAACTTCCTCAGGTAATGAAGAGAACACTTTACTGCTGTGCTTGATCAAGACTTTTACCATTGTCAAGCTGTTTTCAAAATCAACCTCATCGCATTCCCTTTTTCGGGAAACGTCACCGTCTTCCATAATACGCAATACGGTGAAGATCATCATTATCCTAAAGGCTATCAATCCCATTCTTCTTACTGTTGCTATGTATTCATCACTTTGCAGGTTGCTGTATTTGATTTGTACCTGTGAAAAAAAATCGTTGAATCTTTCCTGCTGGCTTTCTGAAAGGGTAATTTGGATTTCAGGGTTTGTATTCAGGGTTTTGTACAGATTGAAAAATTCTTCTCCTAAATGGTTGTAGTGCTCTTCCAAGCCATCAGCTGTTTTGGTTTCGAATACATTTTTCCACTTTAGTTTGATATTCATATAATAGAACAGGAACCTGCTAAAGAGACCGTTCTCGGCATTGGGAATAAGTGCCGTGATTTGTTTGGGTGTGCCTGAGAGGACCGTTGAGAGACAAGGTTTTTCCATATCGACATATTCGCGGTCTGTACGCCTGTAATAGCTGATGGTTTCGTGGTGAAACGCTTTGCGGAAGCCATCGCTGTAATTGCCATAATCTGTTTTAAACGCCTGGGCAAGAGTGTCACCTTCAGTTTCAAAGATGAGTCCTCTTGCTTTGCTGTCTGACAATAACTGGAACACACCCGTTGTGCTATTATTTGCCGGGATGAATAACATTCTTTCCGGTGGTTTGGGAGGTTTTTCGGCTGAGCTGTCTTTGTTTTTAATTTGGTTGTATTCGGCCATATCGCGGTCGTAGTCTTTTTTCATTATTGCTGCCTGTTCCCTTAAATATTTATGGATGGGCATCACCAGGCGTTTGCATTGTTTTAGACGTCCTTTACCTGCGGAAGCAATGGCGGTAATGAATAGATAGAGATTGGAATATACTTTATCCCCATCGTAAATGCCATAGGTTTTGTGCAAGCAGGCACTAATGACTGTGAGTGCTCCCAACAATAAAATGTCCTTTTCTTCATCGCTGGTAGCGGGTTCAACAACCCGTTGCAGGAAATCAGGAAGTTGGGGAAATAAGGATTTTGGGAATGTTGGCACCGCATTTTCATCTTTTTGTTCAATGGATTGTGCTGCAGTTTTGGTTTCCGTTTCTTGTTTGGGAATTTTGAGACCGGCATTGTGGAACAGATAATAGAAGGATTTCATCGTTACACCGTGTCCTTTTGCGTTCAGGCAATTGGTGTACTGTTCGTCACATTCTTTGCTGTCATAGCCGGAATAAAACCTGCCGATGCGGTGGAAGTAATCACGGCCACTTTCGCCAAACTCATCTGCAAAGGCAAAGCCGATATCCCGCCAGTTTTTGTATTCGTCTGTGAGGTCGGTTCCTGAGTTTTCAATTGCTGTAATGTAGTTTTCTATATCATTCTCAGTGGTTTGAGTATTTTTTGGAACAGTTGTCTTTGGCTTTTTTAACGTTGGCACCTCTTGGGGAACTGCAAGCCAATCTTTTGGGTTGAAATTTTTCTTTGTCATAACTTATGGTGTCTTTGATGTAGAAATGCTTCGGGGTCGTTGACTAAGAAGCAAGCTCTGGAACAGTCCTTGCCTGATGCATCTACTTTGATGTTGTATGTTTTTAAAATATAGTTTGCAATGGCATTGAAATAATCGTTGTGTGAACATTGATTCAGGTCAATGCGAACAATCCATTTGAGTCCGTCACCGGAAGGTGAGGTAAAGAGCATTTCGGTGTCAAAATAGGCGTCTGTGAGCAGTTTCTCTTTGAGTTGAGATAGGTTGTCCAGATGGTCAAAATCTATCGTGAGAAGGGACGAATGGGTTATTAATTCGCTGTCTGCACGTTTTTTGAATGTACCCGAAAAAGTGACGTAATCGAAGTTGTTGGCTTTGAATTTACGTTTCTCTTTAGGGTCACTGATAGCCCTTAGTTTTTGAGTTACCTCTTTATACGTATCACTTGTGATTAGGTCAAAGATTTCGTGTAAACGAAGGACTTTTGACGAGAACACATTTCTAACCGGTTTTGCAAAAAAGCTGCACTCAGGTCGCCAGGTGTCATCGGGGATTTCCCACCAATTTTGAGTTTTTTGTTTAGGGAGCTCCAATCTTAGGTGTAGGGCTTCATTGATTTTGGTCCATAATTCCATTTCGTTATTGGTTTGGAAGTGGAGTTGCGCAAAATCAAAGGCATCCCCTTTGAAGTCCTGTAATTCGGTATCGCTATGTACAGCGAGGTTGTTTACAATCTTTACCGATAAAGTTTCTTTGTCCTCATTGAAAGGATTTTGGGTTAACCCGCAGTCCCTTCCCCGAAGGGAAAGGACGGTTTGACCGGGGTAACACTCACTTAGCACATAGGCGTAAATATTGATGCCGTAATGTGTCTTGTCAATAATGGCTTCTCTACTTAGTTCCATCGCACTTGAAATTTGGGTTGTAGTAGTTGTTTTGAAACAACTCTTCAACATCAGAAACTTTGTAGTAGAATTTCCCTCTCACTTTGCTATAAGGCAAAGCGTTTGTGTCGCGTAATGTTTGCAAGGTTCTGCCACTGATGTGGAGTATTTGCAAGACATCCTGATTGTCGAGCCAGCTATCTTTAAGGACTTCTGCTCTTGTTTGCTTCAAGAGTTCGATTTTAACTTTCAACTCTTTTATTTCGTGTGAAAGTGCCAAAATTAGGTCTACTATTTCAGTCATAGCTTCACCGCTCCTTTCTTCATTAGATAATTGGCAGCTTGCTGCTCAATCTCGTCGTTAGAGTCCATTTTGTTACGCAACAGCCATTGATCGATTTCATCCTTTTGGAAATAGATTTTCTTTCCATTGGGTTTGTAATGCGGAATGGCACCTGTGCTCGTTAACTTGTACAAGTGGGAATGTGATAATTCCAGATAGGTACAAGCTTCGTTAAAGTTCAATACTTGTTTTTGCATCGCTTGCTGGTTTTTGAGCATTGTTTCGATGCGGTCTAATTGGTTTAAAATGGTTTCGTTCATTTTATTCAATTTTAAATTAATAAATGAACATTTGGCCAAATGTATTTTGATTCGAATAGGACAAAATTACGCTGAATATCAAGGTTTTATGGTGGTCTTTGACCTAGTGCAGTGTAGAGTGCAGAGTGCAGTGTGGACAAACAAAAGAAAAAACCCTTATTAGAAACTAACAAGGGTTAAAAAGAGTTAAAAAAGAATACAAAGCGTAAAGTGCAGAGTGGGTTTAAATTAGATGATTTACCGCTTTATCCAATTTTTTTGCTGTTGAGTTTGGTTTTTTTAGTAACCTGAATCTCGAACGATCAAATGATTCCCCGTCATTATCTACAAAACAAATACAAGTCACTTCCCATTGCTTTTGCTTAAGATTCTCAACCAATTCAAAATCATTGTGAATGCATTTAATAAAATAATAAAGGTCACTGATATTTCCAGTCCATTTTACAGGAGTATTGATTTCTGTACCTGAAAAAATCTTTCGGAAGGTGGCTAATGGTGTCTCTTGACAAATAAATTTATTATGCTTTAAGCTGTCCCAAACATTTTGAATTTTATCAGGGTTTGAATTATACTGTTTGTAAGTGAAGGAATGGAGCTGAATGTCATTTACTTTGCTTGTTTTTTTCTTTTTAATTGGTTGGGGTTCCACTTCAAAAACTTGAGTTTTAGTAATTGGGGGTTGGGTGGGTATTGGTTCGTTGAGAAGTTGGGAGTAGAAATCTTCTACAATCAACTCATCTATAATCAAGTCATTAAATGCTTCCTGGAGTTCTAAAAACAATTGCATAAATGCAAGTTTGAGCAATTGCATTATATAAGTATTTGTTTTATGTGCTGTGTCTATTTGATAATTGGTGTTTTTTGGGTTTATATATGAAGCATCAAAATCTTTTTCTTTTATAAGGTTGCCGATATCTTTTAAATATGTTTTTAACCTCTTATTAAGCGTGTCATTCAGCCAATATAGTATAAGGCTTTCGTTTTTGTCTTCGTTGAATAGAGAGTGCAACTTGTCAAATTCTGAAGAAACAGTATTCAGAATAAGTTTTGAATAGTACTTAGTTTTATAATTAAATGGCCGGTGAAAATGAATTTGATACTGTAAGGCCTGTTCAGGAACATACTCTTTTATATTACGAAATTTTGTTGCGAAAACATCGTCGAGACTATGTTGAGGAAGCCAAGGCCTGAGTTCACGATTTAAAATGCTGTCAAAGATTTTTATTTCATTACTCATAGATCCAGTTTTATTCTGTTAGCTGCATCTTTTTTCTTTTCGTCAATTACTTTGGTGTAAATCTGCGTGGTGCGTAGTTCCTTATGGCCTAACAACTTGGAGACGGTGTAAATATCGGTTCCCATAGTGAGTTGTAAAGTGGCATAGGTGTGCCTAGCACAGTGAAAGGTAATATTTTTTGTGATACCTGCCTTCATCATCCATTGTTGGAGTTTAAGGTTTGACCAAGCGTTGTATTTTAATCCTTTGAAAATAATGTCGTTTTCTTCATCACGTTCTCCGAGAAGTTCTACAACTTGTTCAGAGATGGGAAGGGTTTCAGCACCTTTGGTTTTTTGCTGCCGGAAGCGGATGTAATAACCGAGTTCTTTGGAGTGTTGTATTTTGGACCATTTGAGGTTTTCGATATCTCCCCATCGTAAACCCGTTAAGGCTGAAAGAATGAAAGCTTTTTTGAGTAGGGGGAGTTCACATTCTGTATTTGCAGCTGCTTGGAGTTCGTCAAGTGTCAGGAACTCTCGCTGTGGGTCGTCTTGTTTGAAGCCTGAAACACTCTCTGCAGGGTTCACGCTTAGAAATCCGTCTTTAACAGCTTGTTTTAGGGCTGCACTGAACTTGCCGAAATAAGAATACTTTGAGTTTTGAGAAAGCTTTTTACCGGCTCTTGCAATTGCATCTTTGTCGAGGTATTCTTTGAATTGCTCTACAAAAGTGGAATCTACATTTCTAAACATAATGTCATTAGGACAAAAGGCTTTTAGATGCTTGAGCATACTAGACCAGGTGCCATAGTTGCCGTTACTGGTGTTTCGTTTTTCTACTAGTTCTGAAATGTAGAGAATTAGATTGCCTTTAAGTTTTTCTACATCTTTAAAGCCATACGCACCGTTTTGAATCTCGATTTGTCGTTGGCCGACAATAGCTTCTGCAAGTTGGCGTGTTTTTTTGTTGAGATCTTTTTCCTGTTTAGTTTTTGGCTTTGGGTTTAGGTACAGGCTGAGGTTTTCTGTTTTGCGCTTTCCTTTATCGTAGTAATCCAGATAAAGACTGATTTTGGCATTTTTTAAGCGCTCTCTTAAAGTTACTTTCATAATCTAAAGCTTTTAGTGGAACAGACTTTCTATTTGTGAACGGGTAATAATTTGCTTTCTTCCAAACCGGGCAGCTTTTAACTGACCTCTTTTGATCATCCTTTGAATGGTCCATCTGCTTACGCCAATTAGTTGTGAAACTTCAGAGACACTTAGGAAGTCTTTGTTTTGGGTTGGATTGATGTTTGCTTGGGGTAGGGGATTGCTAATGGATTGCTCAAGGGATTGTTGCACTTTTTCATTTCGCTTGATTTGTTTGTAGTGTCTGCTGTTGCAAATATGGCTACAATATTTGGTAACTGTGGTTCTGGCAATGAAAGCATTCCCGCAGTAATCGCACTTTTTTGGTATTTGAAGATTTGAACTCATAAATGGTGCATTATGTAGCGTTATGGTGCAATATGGGGCTTATGGTGCATCATTTCGCCACTAAATTGGGCAACAAATTTTGGGCAACAAAACGGCTATTTGGGCAACAAATAGACAACAAATATACTTAAAAAAGTGAAATAAGGCAACAAAAAAAGGAAAATAAAAAGGTGTAAATTAAAGAATAACAAGCATTTACGAAATAAAAGAAAGTTAATTACTTCCCGATACAGAAATTTGCAAATATATTTCCCAACAATTCATCATTGGTAACCTGCCCTGTAATTTCACCAAAATAGTATAATGCCTGCCTGATATCGATGGCCAGCAAATCACCGCTCAGCTCCTCCTGAAGGCCCTGCTGGACTTTCTTGATTTCTGCTAGGGCTTTGTTTAAGCTGTCATAATGCCGCGCGTTGGTGACAATGGTATCCCCTGAACTCAGGACGCCCGTGTTGACCAATGACAACAATTTTTCTTTAAGCTGTTCAATACCATCCTGATTTAAGGCGCTAATCAAGATAGCGTCCGGAAACTTAGTTTGTAATGTATGAATACGGTTTTCATCCAGGAGGTCGGTTTTGTTGGCGATGAGAAGCACCTGCTTTTGGGGATATTTATTTTGAATCCTGTTGACTTCAACTTCCAGGGTTACATAGGTGTCATGATAATCGTTTGCATCAAACAAAAACAAAACAAGTCGTGCCTGTTGCATTTTTTCATAGGTTTTTGAAATACCGATAGATTCAATAGTATCGACAGTATCCCTTATTCCGGCGGTATCGATAAACCGAAAACCAATTCCCTTGATGACAAGCTCATCTTCAATAGCGTCACGGGTTGTGCCGGCAATGTCTGATACAATGGCGCGTTCTTCATTGAGCAACGCATTGAGGAGTGTGGACTTTCCGGCATTTGGGGCACCGGCAATGGCAACGGGAATACCCGCTTTGATGACATTTCCGGTAGCAAAGGAATCAATGAGCTTTTTAAGGACGTTTTCAATTTTTAAAAGCAAGCCCTCAAACTGAACACGGTCTGCAAATTCCACGTCTTCTTCGGCAAAATCAAGTTCGAGTTCGATAAGCGAGGCAAAGTTGAGGAGTTCTTCCCTCAGTTTTGCTATTTCATTGCTAAAGCCTCCGCGCATCTGTTGTATGGCAACCTGATGGGCGGCTTCATTTTCACTGGCAATCAAATCGGCTACGGCTTCGGCCTGGCTCAGGTCCATTTTTCCGTTAAGGAATGCCCGCAGGGTGAATTCGCCGGCTTGGGCACTGCGACATCCTTTTCGCAAAAGCAATTGTATGATTTCCTGTTGAATATAAGGGCTGCCATGGCAGGAGATTTCCAGCACATCTTCACCGGTATAAGATTTTGGGTTTTTGAAAATGGTAACAAGCACTTCATCAATGATGCGCGCGTCATCAATAATGTGCCCCAGATGAACGGTGTGGGTGTGCTGTGACCTTAAATCCTTTTTGCTTACAGGTTTGAATACAGAGACACCCATCTCAAGAGCCTCGGGACCTGATATTCTGATGATGGAAATCGCTCCCGCTCCTGAAGGGGTAGCCAGAGCAACGATGGTATCTTGATTCTGCATAGATTGCAAAGGTACAAAGAACTTCATATTTTACAGGTATGATTAAAAAATGAAGATTAATGGAGTATCTAATTGATACTTCTCATATTTTTTTATCTTTAAACAAGAAATTAAGAATTATATGTCCCAAAATAAAAACAGAAGTTTTTTTTACAGAAACCCGCGCATTACAGGGTTTTTGGTTTTTTTGGTAATTTTTATAATTGCCCAGTCGCTCACTTTGCAGCGTTACATGCTCAACCTTTCTGAAACCGAAAAAGAAAATACGGAAGAGTTGAACAGTGTGATTGACCAGTTGCAATACAATTTGAACTATGCACTCTCCACAACCAATACCCTCGCTTTTATTGTTGAAAACTATGGGGTTCCGCGTGATTATGACAGTATAGCAAAAAAGCTTTTGGAAACCAATACCTTGATTGACGGGGTACAATTGCTCCAGGATGGAACCATCACACATACATATCCACTGGAAGGAAATGAAGAGGTTATTGGGTATAAAGTGGCAGAAGACCCCTCACGCAGGAAAGAAGTTTTTATGGCGGCAGAAAAGGGGCAGATGTATTTCGCCGGGCCCTTTGAACTCCGTCAGGGTGGAATGGGAATTGTGGGAAGGGTGCCTCTCAATCTGGAAAATGACAGCCTGGCTTTTGCTGCAGTGGTTATCCGTATGAAAAAACTTCTTGAAAGGAGCGGTATCTCAAATGACAAGGAGCGGTTTTTATACCAAATTTCCAAAATCAACCCGCAAACGGGAGTAATGGAATACTTTATAGATACTGAGGCCGATTTCTCGGAAAGTCAGGTCGCTACCATTGAAATACCTTTGGGCCAATGGATTGTATATGTCAAAGAGCAAAATCCAAATTATTTCAGGGGAATCCTGCAACTGGCTTTGTTAGGGTTGGTTTTAAGTGTAATGGCCGGTTTTTTGACATGGGTTTTGGTTAGAAGGCCGGAAGAACTTGAAAAGTTGGTGTACAGACAGTCCAGGACCATTTTGGAGAACCAAAGGCTTCTTCAGGCTCTGGTTCAAAACAGCCTGGATGCAGTAGCCATTATATCACCTGACGGTTCAAACAAATATGTTTCCCCATCGGTTACAAAAGTTCTGGGCTACACGGTTAACGAAATCATGAAAATTAATCTTTTTGACATCCTGCATGATGATGATAAGCCTTTCGTTGCTGAAGAAATGCAGTATGTATTGCAAAACCCCGGTAAAACTATACTCGGCCACGTCAGCAGGATCAGGCATAAGGATGGTTCTTGGCGGTGGATTGAATCCTCCATAACAAACCTGCTGGACGATCCCGCTGTGAATGGTATTGTGGACAACTTCAGGGATATTACTGACAGAAAAGAAGCCCAGGACCAATTGATAAAGGAAAAGAACCTTTCAGAAGCAATCATTGACAGCCTTCCGGGTATTTTTTACCTTTCAAATAAAGAAGGCCGGGTGTTAGTATGGAATCAGAACTTTGAAAAAGTATCGGGTTATACAGGTGAAGAAATTGCAAAAATGACACCCATTGATTTTTTTGCAAAAGAGGACCAGCAATATATTAGTGATAGGATAAATATGGTTTTTGAAGATGGTGAATCCCACGCCGAAACCTATTTTTATACAAAAAATAAAGAAAAAATATACTACTACTTTACCGGAAGAACCATTTTATACGAAAATGAAATATGTTTGTTGGGTACAGGCATTGATTTATCGAAACGCAAACAGGCAGAAGAAGAACTTGAAAAAAGCGAAGAACAACTGCTTTCCATCTTCAACAACTCCATCAGTGCCGTGATTATGATGGATGGAAATGGGATGATTACCAACTGGAATACTACGGCAGAGCAAATGTTTGGGTGGAAATCTGAGGAAGTATTGAACAAGCCGATGCATCATTTTATTATGCCTGAAAAGCATGTACAGGCTCATCTGGAGGGCATGGAAAACTACAATAAAACAGGGAATGGCCCCATTATAAACACAAATACTGAACTTACAGCCATCACGAAGTCCAAAAAAGAAATTGATATCTCCCTGGGGGTGACTACCGTAAAAATAAGAGGGAAGGAATATTTTATTGGGTTTATCAATGATATTACACAACAAAAAGAAGCAGAACGGCAGAAAGAATATGAAAAACGAAACAGGGAAGCCCTTATCAACGCAACCGAGGACCAGATATGGAGTGTAAGTCAGGAAATAACCTTAATATCAGCAAATGATGCCTTTAAAAAATCATTTGCAATTTATACAGGCATACAAATAAAGGAGGGAGACTATACATTGGCAGATGATTTATTTGAAACGGAATATCTCAACTTGTGGAAAGGATACTATGAAAGGGGGCTAAAAGGGGAACGCTTTACCGTTGAAACCACTGTGCCTCCAAAGGCGAAGCAAGAAAAAAAGACCGTTGAAACCAGTTTTAGTCCCATTCTTGTAAACAATGATGTGGTGGGAGTTGCCTGTTACGCGAGGGATATCACGCAACGAATCAAAACAGAAGAAGAGATTAAAGATTACAATGAGAAACTAAAAACAGCCCAGGAAATCGCTCAACTGGGTTATTGGGAGCATGTTAAAGGAGAGGAAATACTTTTTTGGTCAGACCAGATATACAGGATATGGGAACTTGATAAAGAAACATACACTCCCACAACAACCAGCTTTTTTGAAGCTGTAGTCCCGGCAGACCGGGAGAAATTTTATCTCTATTCAAACAGGCCGGTTGATCTAGTAGACGAACAGGATATAGAGTACCGTATCATTACAGCTACGGGAAAGTTAAAATGGATTCACCAGTACGGTCAAAAGGTAGAGGATCATCAAACTAACCGAACGTTATTTAAAGGAACTATTCGAGATATAACACATCAAAAAACACAGGAAGAGGCCATCCTTGAATTTAATGAAAAATTACAAACCGCTCAGAAAATTGCAAAACTGGGCTATTGGGAGTTTGATTTTAAAAATGAAAAACTTACCTGGTCAGATCAGGTCTATGAGATATGGGAAAAATCAGAAAAAACCTTTAAGGTTAGCCCGGAAGCTTTTTACAATACCATACACCCTGATGATTTTGAAGAATATTACACTGAACAGAAAAAAGCTTTAAAAGGCGAAAAAGCTCTCGAAAAAGAACACCGCATTGTTTTGGATAGCGGGAAAATAAAATGGGTCCTGGAGAGAGGGGAGTTGGTTTTTAATGATAAGGGAGACCCGCTTATTTTTGAAGGAACAGTTCAGGATATCACCGGTCAAAAGTTAATTGAACTGGAACTCAGGGAGCAAAACCATTTCATCAAAACAGCCATTGATAACCTTCCTGTGGGCATTGCGGTGAGAAACATCCACACCGGTAAGTTTACCTTAATGAATAAAAATTTTACTGAAATTTATGGCTGGTCACAAAGGGAATTACGGGATGTCAATACCTTTTTTGAGAAAGTATATCCCGATCCGGAATACAGAAATAAAATCAAGAACCAAATATTCAGTGACCTTGACAGTAAAGACACAGAGAGAATGCAGTGGGAAGGGTTGCAGGTCACGACCAAAAAAGGGGCTAATCGCATTATTAATGCCAGAAACATTCCACTCTATGATCAAAATTTAATGATTTCCACAGTCCTTGATGTTACCGAAAAGTATCTGGCAGAGCAACGCCTGGCAATCAGCAATGAACGCTATGAATATGTGACCAAGGCAACCTTTGATGCCGTCTGGGATTGGGACTTTCCGGCCAACAACATGTTTTGGGGTGAGGGATTTAAGACCATCTTTGGGCATGATGTGGAAAATACAAGTCCTGAGTTTTGGTACAGCAACATCCACCCTGACGATTATGAAAGAATAAAAAAGAGTATTGAAAATGCCATCAAAGGCAATGGCCGAAACTGGGAAAACGAGTACCGTTTCAAACACGCAAACGGTACCTACAGATTTGTCAAAGACAGGGGGATCATCCTGCGGAATGTGGAGCGTAAAGCCCTGAGAATGATTGGGGCACTCCAGGACATCACCTCCCAAAAGGAATATGAAATGAAACTGCTTGATGTCAATCAGAAACTGCGCAATTTATCAGCACACCTTCAGGAAGCCCGGGAAGAGGAACGCATCTCTATTGCCAGGGAAATTCATGACGAATTGGGGCAGCAATTAACCGGGATCAAACTGGATGTGTCATGGCTGAAAAGCAAGGTGGATTTAAATTTCCCGGAAGATGGCGAAAGAACCGTCAGGCTCATTGAAAATATTAACAAAACAATCAATGATGTCAGAAAAATAGCATCCCATTTGCGTCCCGGTGTGCTTGATGATCTGGGGCTTGAAGCAGCCATAGAATGGCAGACCCAGCAATTTCAAACACAAACCGGTATCAATTGTACCCTGCATTTTGAAAACGTATCGGGAAATTATGGTAAGGAGATCAATACAGCAATATACCGCATTTACCAGGAAGCACTTACAAACGTCATGCGCCACGCTCAAGCAACGGCGGTTGAAACCATTTTTAAGGAAACAGATAATACCCTCACCCTGGAAGTAACTGATAATGGAATAGGGATTGATGATGCTGATAAAAACAATACGTTCTCCCTGGGTATCACGGGTATGAGAGAACGTGCATTGATGATAAACGCAGAATTTTTTGTAAAAAAGCAAAAAGAAGGCGGTACAAAAGTAAAAGTTTCTGTAAATTTAAACAGCTAAATAAAGACCCATGAAGATTTTGATTGCAGACGATCACGCCATTCTTCGTAAAGGATTGATAGAGATTCTTAATGAGTCTTATTCAAACGTGGAGTATTTTGAAGCTTCAAACGGTCTGGAAGCATTACAAATAGCGCGAAATCAAAAAATGGACCTCGTGCTGCTTGATATTTCCATGCCGGGACGCAATGGGCTCGATACACTCAAACAACTAAGGGCAGACGGTAACACCATGCCCATATTGATTCTCAGTGTACAACCTGAAGATCAATATGCCATCAGGGTACTGAAAGCCGGTGCAAGCGGTTTTCTCAATAAAGACAGCGCCCCTGAAGAACTCCTCAACGCCGTGCGGCAGGTCATGAACGGCAGGAAATACATTTCTGCTTCCATAGCAGAAAAATTGGCAGAATCTCTTTCAACACCTCTTGATAAACCCCTTTATGAAACACTTTCTGACAGGGAACTTCAGGTAGTCCAGCTGATTGCGTCAGGAAAAACCGTTTCTGAAATTGGCCGGGAAATCAACCTTACCGTCAATACTATAAGCACATACCGTGCACGCATCCTCGATAAATTACACCTCAACAACAACGCTGAAATAACGCGTTATGCACTCGACAACAACCTTGTCTAAACTCCTGTAGTATTAACAACTACAAGTCATTCATAGTACCAACTATTTCTCAGACTGAGTATTTGCCGTTCCTTTGCAGTGTAAATGTATTCATAATAAATAATTGTGTTAATATTTTATAACAGGCTCCTGAAAATGGAAACCTATCATCCCCAAGATTTTACATGCCGGGGGCCTGTTAATTGAATTAGTAAAAAGACAAGCTGAGAAGTGCTCGTTATGGTATTGATTTTTTAAAAAATTTTTAAAGACACTAAGGTAGTTTTTGAGCTTTTTTTGATATAGGGAAAAAATTGATACTGGGTGCTTCTTCAGCTTTTTTTTAATTTTTAATTTGAAGATGTTTTTAATATGAAATGGTTTAAATTAAATAACAAATTTACAATCTTTGTCCTGGTGTTTATATATGCTATTATGATACTGTACATCCTCTAGTTGTAGTTCCTTCAACTACACAATCTTCACAGTGTCAACTATTTCCTATTTGTAAGAAATATCTTAAGTTTGCACCTGTAAAACATCCCCAAACCTCAATGACTTTAAAAGTATTATCAATAGATGATTCAAATACCATTACAACCCACCTCAAGTATGTCTTTCAAAATCTGAACGAAGTTGAATGGGTGGGCCATGCATTTGACTTGAATGAAGGAAAAAAAATATTACTGCAGCAAACTCCCGATGTTGTTTTACTGGATATTATGGTGAGCGAAGAAAGTGGTTTTGAAATGCTCGGTTTTATCAAGAAAAACTACCCTGCTGTACGGGTGTTTATGCTCAGCAATTTGTCTGATGAAATATATATAAAAAAAAGCCGTCAGCTGGGAGCTTGTCATTATATCGATAAGTCATATGAATTTGAGTCCATCCCAAAATTGTTGATGGACGCCTTTAAACTAAAGTGGAATTAAATTAACCTTTTTTAATCTTTATTTAATAGTGTGTTAACTATCTAAAGAAGGATCCAACACTACATTTACAAAAAATTTATTTTAAAAAAGAAGCATCCTCTCTCCCCCCAAAGATAAAACACCATGCCTTTCAGTACAAAAACAGAAAATCAGGAACCCGCCCTTAAGCAAGCATACAGTGATTTGCTTGAGCTTCAGGAACAGCAGGTTTACAGCATTTCCAAAAGGTTTATTGAAAAAGATATACCCAAAGAGGTTCTTTTTGTTTGTGATTATGAAGGAATTATTCAATATCAGAGCAGTGATTTTTCGCTTCTTGAACCCTTTCGCGATAGTGGCAAGGAATCCATAAACTCCATTCTCGATTTTATCCATCCTGAAGATGTGCTTCTCACCATTGAGAACTTGGTGGTCCTCCTTCAGGAGAGTGTCGAAAGCGTTGTTTTTGAAGCTCGTTTTTTATGTGATGAAGAACAATATTATTACACCAAATGGCATGTGGGGTATTTAAGGGGTATGTTTTACTTTTATCCCCTCGATGTTCCGGTTTCCCGCAAACCCGGTCAAACTGCTGTAAGCAAGTCTGCAAACAAACACGAACTTTTCTGGAAAATGGAGTTGGCAAAAACCCTTGCTTCCTGGGATAGAAACATATTGCATCAAATTAAATCCTGCACAAATATTTAATGGTCTTGTAGTACATCCGACTACACTGCTTTCAGGGTTTCTACTATTGAGATCACGCTTTTTTTAACACATCTTTATGTTTTAATTTCATACCCTTAGATGCATCTTAATATACTCTCTGTTGATGATTCTGTTACCATTGCAGAACACCTTAAACGTTTGCTGAACAACATCAAGTGTGTCACGCTCACCGCACACGCATTTACGATTCCTGAAGCGATGGCACTGATGGAAACCGAGAGGCCCGATGTAGTCATTTTGGATATCGCATTAAAAGATGAGAATGGCATGGAGTTTTTAGCTTATCTGAAAAAAAAGCACACAAATGTAAAAGTGATTATGCTTTCCAATCAGGCAGACTTGTTTTATAAAAATAAAAGTAAGGAATTGGGAGCTGAATATTTCCTTGATAAATCCTATGAGTTTGATAGAATACCTGAAATTTTAAGTAAATTGCAATCCGGTTAACTTTTGTAACCCAAAAAAATAAAATCCATCCCCAGAGATCCCCATCCCATGTTAAATCCTGAAAACCGCACTTTAGAACCGGTAGATGAAACAAGACCGGAAGCAGTCTTTAAAAAAATTACCGTTCTGGTTCTGGACCATAAACAATCCCTTCCGGCCATCAAAGAACAACTCGATAGCCTCGAAAATATCACTTTCCAGATTTACATTACAGATTCAGTTACTGAATTTAAACAATTCCTTAAAGAAAAGAAACCCAATCTGGTGCTTTCAGAATTGCATTTGAATGAGATTGAGGGAAAAGACATTCTCAACTATTGTAAAATGCTGTTTCCGGAAACTCCTTTCATTATTTACTCCTCGCATAGCTGTAATAAATCTGCTATGGATTTTCTGAAAATGGGTGCAGCAGATTTTCTTTTAAAAGAAAACAGCTCGGCTTTACCGGCTACCATATACAAGGTCCTTAGACAAAGTGGTGAGAAAAACAATATTAAAGAAGCAAGAAAACAGCGCTGGGAATACACACAGCGGTTTAAAGGACTCATTGAGCACTCACAGGAACCCGTTATTACATATACTGATTCAGGTCTCATTACCTATGCCAGCCCCGCCATTGAAAAAGTACTGGGGTATACCGTTAATGAGTTTGTGGGCACTAATGTGGTACAACACATTCACCCGGCAGACCTCGCCAAACGGGAAGATAAATTTAGCAAGTTAAGCAGAGCAGAAGATAATTTTTCAATTATTGAAGAAGAACGCATCCTGCATAAAAACGGGCAGTATATTTGGGTAAAAGCCATTATCAGTGACGGGCGTCTCATCCCCGGTATTGAAGGCTATATGACCAACTTCAGGGATATTACCGAAAACATTGTCAGCAAAGTAAAGCTTGAAAAAACCCTGAGGGACCTCACAGATTATAAAATAGCCCTCGATGAAAGTTCCATTGTGGCTATTGCCAATACAAAAGGAAAACTTACCTATGTCAATGAGGAAGTGATGACCTTGTCCAAATATACCCAAAAGGAACTTTTGGGAAGCGACTACAGGCTGTTTAACTCAAAAGAACATCCGGTATTTTTTTACATAAAAATTTGGAACACCATCTCTGAAGGGAAGATATGGAAAGGGGAAATTAAAATGAAAGCAAAGGATGATACCTTTTTCTGGATGAACACCACTATTGTTCCTTTTCTCAATAAACACAATAAACCCTATCAGTACATTGTGGTCATGCGGGATATAACCCTGCGCAAACTCAGGACACAGGAACTTCACAACACCATTGACCTGCTCACAAACCAAAACAAGAGGCTCCTTAATTTCTCTTACATCGTTTCTCACAATTTGCGTTCCCATACCAGCAATATGCAGAATATTGTAAATTATCTGGAAGATACAGACGATGCAGAAGAAAGAAACGAAATGATGCAGCACCTCAAAGATGTCGCTGCAGCACTGAACAATACCATGTTTAACCTGAACGAGGTGGTTTCCATACAAACCAACACCGAATTGAAAGTAGAAACCATCCTGCTGAAACCGTTTGTGGAAAAAATATTGAAAGCACTCTACAATCAGATAGATGCGACAGCTGCAGTTATAGAATTGAACATCCCAGATGATAAAGCAATCAACTACAGCAAGAGCTACCTGGAGAGTATTTTGCACAACCTGGTCCTCAATGCAATTAAATACAGGCACCCTGACAGAACGCCACACATTCAGGTAAGCAGTAAGGAAGAAGGGATTTATACGGTTCTGGAAATTTCAGACAATGGTATTGGTATCAACCTTGAAAAGTACCGAAACAAACTGTTTGGGATGTACAAAACCTTTCATAACAACAAAGATGCAAAGGGCCTGGGGCTATTTATGAGTAAAAACCAGATTGAGGCCATGGGCGGTAAAATTGAAGTGGATAGCAATCTGGAAACAGGAACAACATTTAAAATCTATATAAAATAAAAAGTCGAATTTTTTTGCCGGTTAACAACCCTAAGATGATTCAGGCAATCTCACAAAAAACAAGTAAAAAAAGATGACAAAAAAACTGTGTATAATAGACGATGACGATTTGTATAAACTGTTGCTGAAAAAAACCATTCAGAAACTGGATTTTAAAACAGAGATTACCTGCTTTTCCAATGGGGAGGAGGCTATTAACAGTTTTATGGAAAATAAGGGCAACGCAGGCAAATTGCCTGATATTGTCCTGCTGGATATAAACATGCCGGTGATGGACGGCTGGGAGTTTATGGAAAGCTATAAAACCCTGTATCCGGAATTGTGTAAGCCGGTAACCGTTTATATAGCAAGCTCTTCCATTGCCAGGCAGGATATTGAATGATCAGATGATTATAAGGAGATATCAGGGTACCTTATCAAGCCCATTGTAAAGAATACCATCCGGGAACTTTTGGAAAAAGAAATGGCATTGTAACGATTTGATTATTTTAACGACCTATAGGTGTCAATCAAAAAAATCAAAACCCATGGAAGTAATCAATCCAAACAACAGTACCACACTCAGACAAGACAAACAACTTCTTGTAATCTTGCACCTGTCCCAATTATTGACTTATATAACCGGTTTCGGTGGTTTGCTCGTTCCCCTTATTTTGTGGGCAGTAAACAAAGACCGGGTAGCGGGAATGGATGCACACGGCAAAGAAATCATCAATTTCCAGCTCAGTATGTTTCTCTATGCCCTGATATGCATACCGCTTATCCTGGCATTGGGTCTCGGCATCCTGGGTCTTGTTATTATCTGTATCCTTTCACTGGTATATCCCATTATCAACGGGGTAAACGCCAGTAATGACAATCCGGTAAGCTATCCTTTGACCATCAGGTTTTTAAGTTAAAAAAACCGCAACCTCAAATGAAATTGCGGTTTCACCCGGTCTCTTTGAATTTATTAATTCTTAAGAAACCTTACAGGGGAGATACCTTCTAACACAAGAATGTACATACCGCTTTTTAAGTCTGTAACTTGTATTTCCCCGGAAGGATTCAGGTCACCGGTACGTATTTCTTGACCTGAAACCGAATAAAGGGTATAAGGAACAGGTTCTTTAATTCCTGTAATATGTATTACATCTGAAGCGGGATTTGGAAACAGCACTATGTTTCCGGCTTCAGTATCTGAAACATGCAATACATCCTCCACTTTTACAATTTTATCTGCCCCGCCTTCTATGATATAAAGGGTCCCGGTATCGCTTAATGCAATATCACGGGGAGAGGACAGTCCGGTTACTATATCGGTAAGAACCGGTGGATTTTCATCAAGGGTATACTCAGAGACCAGATTACCAATAAATTCTGCTATAAACAATTTACCGCCCATAATTCTTATTCCCAGGGGCCTCTGTGTTCCGGCAACGACAAAATCGGGATCTGTCACTCCTGATGTTACATCAACACTTGAGATTCTATCAGCATTTCCCTGACCCATATACAGGATATTATCTCGTATCGCCAGTCCCGTCGGATTAAAATTCACGGCAGATGTAGCTATAACTTCAGAAGAGGGATTGGCCACGTTTAAATCAAATCGTGCTACAATATTAGAATTGTTATCAGAATAATACAGAAAATCACCATCAATCAAAAGAAAGTTTGGGGTGTTGAGACCTGTCACAAAATCTTCCCTGACGGGATCTGTAAGTGAAATATCAATTTTGGAAATTCTTCCGCCATTAAATTCCGCAACATACAGGTCATTTCCCGTTATGGCCATACCCGAAGGGTTAACCAGACCTGAAATGATAACTTCAGGAGTGGGATCGCTATCTGTTATATCAAACTTTAAAATACTGTTGGCAGATGTAAAATACATATCATTGCCGGCGATTACCATGCGTTTTGGATCGTTTAATCCCGTAAGGACATCAATGGGTTGCGCTTTTGCCGTAAATACGCAGGTAATTGCAATTAAAAGGATTAGGGTAATTTTTTTCATAATATAAATATTTGGTTATATCCATACATCGAAAGAAATATACGATGTCATCAAAAAAAAACCGCAATTTTCAGGAAATTGCGGTTTCAAAAATGTGAGGTTAAAAAAATACTAACTCGGTTGGTTTTCAATAGTTGAAATTGGGTTAGTAATATTGTATCAATACCGTTTCACGGCAATTTTTAATTGTTCAGCATTACAGGCATTACCAGCATTATGATATGCTCTCCTTCATCAAGTCCGTCAGCAGGGGTTAAAATACCCGCACGGTTGGGCAATGACATTTCCAGCGATACTTCGTCGCTGCTCAGGTTGGTTAACATCTCTGTCAAAAAGCGCGAATTAAACCCTATCTGCATATCATCTCCCTGATAGCTGCAGGTCAAGCGCTCTTCGGCTTTGTTTGAGTAATCTATATCCTCTGCAGAAACATTCAGTTCGGCACCGGCAATTTTTAAACGCACCTGGTGTGTCGTCTTGTTTGAGAAAATGGAAACCCTTTTTACCGAATTGAGAAACTGACCGCGTTCAATAACCAGTCTGTTGGGGTTTTCTTTTGGGATGACAGCTTCATAATTGGGGTACTTTCCGTCAATCAGACGGCATACCAGTTCTATGTTTTCAAAAACAAATTTGGCATTGGACTCATTGTACTCAATCAACACGTCTTCTTCTTTTCCGGCCAGTATGGATTTCAGAAGGTTTAATGGCTTCTTGGGCATAATGAATTCTGCGGTTTCTGATGCGTGAACATCTTCACGGGTGTATTTTACAAGCTTGTGTGCATCTGTTGCCACAAACGTAAGGCTCTCTGTTGAAAACTGGAAAAAGACACCGCTCATCACGGGACGAAGGTCATCGTTTCCGCTGGCAAAAATGGTTTTGCTGATGGCCGTGGCAAGCACATCTGCCTGAATTACCGTGCTGCTGGGGTTTGCAATTTCAATAGCTTTGGGAAATTCGGCTCCATCGGCATAGGCCAGGGCATACTTACCGTGATTGGAACTTATTTCTATGGTGTTGTTTTCTTCCACAACAAAGGTGAGCGGTTGCTCGGGAAATGTTTTTAGAATATCAAGCAGCAAACGTGCGGGAACCGCAATGCTTCCGGTACTGTCACATTCCACATCCAGGGTCCCCGAAATTGTGGTCTCCAGATCAGAGGCCGAAACACGCAGGGAATTCTTGTCCAATTCAAAAAGGAAATTTTCAAGAATAACCAATGTGTTGCTTGTATTAATGATACCACCTAAAACCTGAAGTTGTTTTAGTAAATAAGAACTGGATACTATAAATTTCATCGTAGCGATTAGTTTTTTTACGTCGTTAGAGTTTCACCTAACTACAAATATATTGCAATATGCTTTAAACCCGAAACAAACTTATTAACAAATATCAGGTGTATTTTTTCTTCCTGAAATAGGTGAATCCCATTCCAAACACCGCCAGGATTCCCAGCGGGAGCAACAGGTTAAGCACTTGCCATTTTGTTTTTTGCTCCACCACTTTTTGGGGATCGAGAAATGCAATCGAGATTTCCTTGCTTCTGATGTTTATAAGTCCGGTATCGTCCAGCAGGTAATTGACCGTATTGAGCAAAAACTCCTTGTTTCCATAGCGGGTGTTCGTCCACTTATCAAACCCCAGTTCAATGGGACGGTTGCCCTGCAGTTGGTTCTTGATGACATCCCCGTCACTGATGACCACCATCTTGTTTTCAACACCTTCATCAAGATGTTTGTCGAGTGCAAAAGGCTTGACACGGTTGCGGTACACCGAAGGAAACGAGCCTTCCAGCAACACCGCCAGCGGGATTTCCCCGGCTGAAAACTGCTGCATATCGGGACCGTTGTTTACTACGTTCAGGTTAAATTCGATTTCATCCAGCCTGATTTCAACGGGTGTGCCCACCGTGCGGGTAATGGGCGAACTGCTCAGCAAGACTGTTTTTTGAATATCGTTTTCAAGGGTGTCAATAGCGTTTGCAAAATCAAATTTGACCGCTTCGATGTTATTTACAATGGGGTGTTCACTGGTACTGGAGGATAAGGGGCTGTAAAACCAGGGATATTGATTGTACTGGCTATCAGCCTCGGTTCCGGTAGCCAGAACGATGGGAGCTGAATACAAGTCATTAACCAGCGCCGGGTTGATCCTTACGCCATAGCGGAAGAAAAAATCGGTCAGGTTGAGGTCGCGGTTGAAAGCAAAGGTTGAACCCCTTTCAAAAAGGCTGTCCATGCTCACCTGTACCTGATCTACCAGCCACAGGCTTTTACCGCCCCGCATGGTGTATTGATCGAGGACATATTTTTCAGCATCGGTAAAGCGTTCGGTGGGTTTTGCAGAGACAATGAGGTCAAAAGTGCTGAGTTGTTCCAGCGAACGCACGGGGTCGGTGGCAACAGAGTCAAGCGTATAAGGAGCGATAAAATAATAATCCCGCAGGGTGGAAAAGAAATCGGCTATATAACGGTCTTCCATCTGGCCATTTCCTTTCAGGACGGCAACCTTTCTCTTTTTGGGATGAATCACTTTATTAAAAGCATCGGCAAAAGCATATTCCAGGTTTTGTACTGAACTCAACACCCGCTCTTCGGTGGTGGAACCCAGCTGGTTCTTAAGCAACGGCACCTTTACCATGCGCTCTTCATAACTGATGATGGCCCATGGATACACAAGCTCCCGGGTAATGCGGCCGCTTTGCTGAACACTCACCTGCGCCGGGGTAACGCCAATCTGCGCAAGCCGGGCCCGCACTTCGTCAGGGTTATCAGCATCTTCAGTGGGGTTGACAAAGATATATTTGACATTGCGGTTGCGGGCAGCAAATTCTTCAAGAAGCTGACGTGTCTCACTTTGCAGCCTTCTGAATTCCGCCGGGAAATCACCTTCCAGCAAGACTTCAATGAGAATGGGGGAATCCACATCTTCAAAGGTTTCAACAGTAGCTTCAGACAAGGTATAGCGCCGGTCTTCGGTAAGGTCAAGCCGTTTGAAAACCACACTGCTTACAATATTAATTCCTGCAATGAGGAGCAGCAGATAGAAAATCCTTTTGATATGGCGTTTGTTTTGCTGCATTATTCCTTTTCAAGTTTTAATACCGTGAGCCCTAAAAAAAACAAAGCAACGCTTATAAAGTAAACAATATCACGCGTGTCGAGTACCCCCCGGGCCACACTGTCAAAATGGGACTGCATCCCAAGTTGTGAAATATACAGGTCATAGGTTCCAAAAAGGGATAATTCAGAGAGTCCTTCAAAGCCGTAATACATAAAGAAGCACAGAAAAACCGCAATGATAAAAGCGACAATTTGGTTTTCAGAGAGGGTGGAAGAAAAAATACCGATGGCGGTATATCCCATGCTCAAAAAGAGCAAACCGATATAGGAACCTGCCGTACTGCCAAAATCCCAGTTTCCTTCGGGCTTGCCCAGTTCAGAAATGGTAAGGATGTAAAGCAGGGTGGGAAGCAATGCCAGTATGATAAGGGTCACGGCTCCCAGATATTTGCCGCACACAATCTGAATGAGCGATAGCGGCCTGGTGAGCAGCAATTCAAGGGTGCCCATCCGTTTTTCATCACTGAAACTGCGCATCGTGACCGCCGGGATCAGAAACAACAAGATCCAGGGTGCCAGTTGAAAAAATGAGGTGAGGTCTGCAAAACCGGCATCAAGGATGTTGAAAGGGCCTTCAAAGACCCATAAAAATAAACCGTTTACCAGTAAAAAAACAGCAATCACCAGATACCCGATAACCGAGCCGAAAAATGATTGTATTTCCTTTTGTATAAGTGCCAGCATAGGTTTTAAACAACTTTATCTCGGGGGTATTATTGTCTGAGCCTTAAAAAATAACCCCGCACAAAAATAGGAATATCTTTCGATTTTTGTGTATGGAATCGGGTTTACTGCACGGGAGTATTCCGGCTGCCCGTTTCATGTGCGTCACAAAAGATGTATATTTACCTCAAATTTTTGAAACCGCTACACATTTAAAATCAGATGGAATATAGTAAGACCGACTTTAAAGACCTGATTGTCTGCAAACCGCGTTTGTTTCAGGACGAGCGGGGGTATTTTTATGAGACCTTTAACGAAGCCCATTTTGCTAAAAACACCGGCTTAAACCTGCACTTTGTTCAGGACAACCAGTCCAAATCAACCCGGGGCGTCATTCGCGGCCTGCACATGCAGGGCGGGGCTTTTGCTCAGGCAAAACTGGTGCGTTGCATTCAGGGAAGCATCCTGGATGTTGTGGTCGATATGCGCGAGGGTGAGCCCACTTTCGGGCGGCATTATGCCATTACACTTTCAGCAGACAATCACACACAGTTGTTTATCCCAAGGGGCTTTGCCCATGGGTTTTCGGTGTTGAGCCCCGAAGCGGTTTTTGTATATAAATGTGATAATTTTTATGACAGGAACAGCGAAGTGGGTGTGGCATATAACGATCCCGCTTTTGAGATAGATTGGCACATTCCGGAAGCGGAACACATCCTTTCCGATAAAGATCAAAACAATCCTGCTTTCGCGGAAGCAGTACAAAAACTGCGTCAATTGTAGCTATGAGCAAAGCACTCAATATACTCGTCACCGGCGGCGAAGGACAGCTGGCACAGGCACTGAATAAGGTATCAGGTAAAAATGAAAGCTGCATCTTTGTCACTAAAAACGAACTGGATATCACAAACGGGGAAGCCCTTGAATCGTTTTTTGAAGAACACACCCCCCATGTGGTTATCAATACGGCTGCCTATACCCAGGTGGATGCATCTGAAACCTATACCGAAACTGCCTTTCGGGTCAATGAAACGGCCGTTAAAAACCTGGTCAATGTGTGTGAAAAGCATGAAGTCAAACTCATACACATCTCCACAGATTATGTGTTTGACGGGACAGCTTCAGAACCTTATCGTGAAACAGACCCCACAAACCCGGTGACCGTTTATGGAAAAAGCAAAAGGGCAGGGGAGCTGGTCATTCAAAACAGCACCCTTAAAGCCTATGCGATTGTGCGCACCTCCTGGCTGTACAGTCCGTATGGGCATAATTTCTATAAAACCATGCTGCGGCTCGCGCAAAGTAAAAAAGAGCTCAGTGTTGTCAATGATCAGAAAGGCAGTCCCACCAATGCCCTGCACCTGGCAGAAGCATTGCTTGTCATAGCGCATACATTGCACCCTGAAAATGCAGGCATATACCACTATTGCAATGAAGGGGAAACTACCTGGTATAATTTTGCCAAAGCGATATTTGAAAAACACAAACTGCAGCTTGAGGTTACACCGGTCACATCAGAGGAATATCCCACAGCCGCACGCAGGCCGGGGTATAGTGTACTGGATACTGAAAAAATTAAAAAGACCTTTTCCCTGAAGATTGCAGACTGGCATACGGCCTTGAAAACATTATGACCGAAATCTTTTCCTATGAAAGCATTTTTTATCGATATTTTTGAATACCACCATCACTTTAATCAAAAGCTGGCCGGTATCCTGAATACCCATACTGCACAATTAGAGGAGAAAACGCTGCGCTTGTTTTCCCATACCATCAATGCGCATCAGATATGGAATGCCAGGATAACGGGTGGCAACCCTTTGGGTGTACATGAGCATCATACGATGGAGAGGTGCCGCCGACTGGACCTTCAAAACCTGAAGGATACCCTCACGATTTTAAACGATTATGACCTCTCAGACCCAATAACCTACCGAAATTCAAGCGGCAAGGAATTCCAAAACAGCATTCGTGATGTCCTTTTTCACATAGCCAATCATGCCACACACCATAAAGGGCAAATCATTGCGGCATTGAGGCAGGGAGGCGTGGAACCTCCCGTCACCGATTATATCTTTTTTAAAAGGTAAAAAAAAAAATGCCTGAAGCCGGGTAGCTTCAGGCATTTAATTTACCGGATAGTGGGGACTAATCATCCAGTAAATCAATAGCATCTTTGATGGCTTCCTTGATTTGATTTGCAAGGGCATTGTTGCCATCATCGTCAGTAGGGCTTATTTCGATAACTCCGTCTCCGTTTCCGTCAACCGCGGTTGAAAGATCAATCACAGCGGTGTCAAAAAGAAAGCTCAGGTCAAAGTTGATAATAATGCTTTCGCCGTCAGATTCAACAACGATATCAAGATTGGTGTCTTCATATTCCACCTCAACATCTTCTTCAAAATCATGCCAGAAAGTAAAGGGCACATCGTCAATGGTTCCCGCAATCAGGATAGATTTCTGATACAGGTCGCTGGTGGGGTTTTGACTTCTTACAATCTCAAATTCCAGTTCTTCATACTGCCCCACGGGCACTTCTACATTGGCAATCGGGAAAACCACACCGGGTTGGGAAAGATCAATTTCAAAAGGTCCTTCCAGCTCTATATCGCTGTAAAAACCGTCGTCATCACCCAATCCGTCATCGTCGCCCAATCCGTCATCGTCACCCAGGCCGTCATCATCACCCATACCATCATCGTCATCACCGCCCATGCCGTCATCATCACTGCTCATGCCGTCATCATCACCGCCAAGACCGTCATCGTCAAATTCGAGTTCAAAATCTTCCACATTGATTAAAAATGAGGATACCGTAACATCTGCCATGGCTCTTCCGCTGTCAAAGGTGGCTTTCATACCAATCGTGGTCGCTGCTGTTTCAGTTTCCGCAAGGGTACTGTCATCTTTGCTGCAGGAAACAACCACTACAAATGAGAGAATTAATGTATAAAATAGTACTAATGGATAATTTTTCATAATATATTTTTTTGGTGTTTGTATATAAAACAGGCAAAAAACACTTTACCCTACCCTTAAATCAAAAAATTATTCGTGAAGTACAAGAAACGGGATTTCCCGCTGGTAGCGTGTGAGGTCATGGTTGGAACTAAAAAACAATTGCTGGAAAAAATGAATGTTCCTGGCAACCATGGCAATGAGGTTGATCTGTTGGGTATCAACACATTCCTGTATGGCCAGATCCAGGTTTTGGTTGGTGACAGAAAGAAAGTTATGGCGGTTATCAGAAAAGTAATCGTGCAGTATTTCCTTATTTTGAATTTGTTCGCCCGCTATGAGTTCTTTTTTCTTCGCCAGGTGTGCAATGTGAATCTTAGCGTCAAACATTTTCAGGATATCTGATAAGGTTTCAAGGATTTTAGGGCCAAAGAAAATATTATAATCAGTGGGCAGGGCAATGTTTTTGATGGTCGTGAACTTTGCTTCTTCCGGAATGACAAGCGTGGTGCACTTTACTTTGTTGATTACATCAGTGGTATTGGAGCCAATCACGATTTTTTTGATGCCTGAATTCCCTTTGGTTCCCATCACGATCATATCAATATGCTTGTCTGCCACTTCATTGCGGATGGATTCTATAATGGTACCGGCGGTGACCAGTGAAAAGTAAACGTGATTGTGTTTGAGGGGGGAGGCTTCCAATTTGTGAATGAGTTCCTGGAGCCGGTTTCTTTTTTCAGCAAAGACAGCAGGCTCAGGATAAGGGGCCTGTGCAGTTCCATGACGGTAATCGATGACATGCATCAAATAGAAATTGCATTTACAATCCTTGAAAAAAGAAAGTGCAAAATCAATCGCATTCCACGAGTTGTCTGAAAAATCGGTCGGAATTAAAATATTTGTCATCGGATCCATCACTGTTTGGAACGACAAAAGTATAGGGAAAGCACTCCTGAAAAAATGACAAAAATCATAAAGCACAAAAGGAACCTAAAAAACGTGGGTTTTTAAGATAAAATTGGCGTTGTACGGATGATTTTCAGTCTACCCGGGCAAGTGCATTGATATCAAGTATTTTAATGTTTCTGCCTTCAATGTTGATAAGGCCCTCTTTGCTGAAGGAAGACAGTGTCCTGATCAGGCTTTCCGTGGCGATACCGGCCACGCTTGCCAGGTCATTTCGGGATATTTTCAGGGCCTCGTCGGGTTTTTTGTTCATTTTTTCGGCAAACTGAAGGATGGTGGCAGCGGTCTTTTTACGCACCGATCCATAGGCCATTTGCAGCAATTGGTTTTTGGTTTCTTCCAGGTTGTCAGAAAGCAGGTTGATCAGGTCAAAGTTTACCTTGTGGTTCTTTTGAAGGACTTCATTGAGCTCTTCTTTGGGAACGGCAATAATCTCTGTGGGCTCCATGGCAGTGGCAGATTCCTGATGGGCAATGTTCTGCAACAGCGTCGCATATCCAAAAAGGTCATCTTCCCGGTACAGGGCCGTGGTGAGTTCCTTGCCCGATTCATCAATCTTGTGGCACTTGACAATGCCTTTGGTAATAAGGTAGATATAATTGGAGTGGTGTCCCTGCTCAAAAACGGTTTCTCCTTTTTTCAGTTTCAGGGTCTTGCCGTTATCGTCCACATAATTTTTCAGGTCGTTTAAGCTGCGCAGGGATGCGGCATCATCCTCTCCGTTGCCTTGTCTGCTGCGTTCGTCCCGGAGGATGGCAGCTTTGGCAACCCGGCTTTCAATAGCACTGATGAGGTCGTTTTCTTCAAAGGGCTTGGTGAGGTAATCATCGGCTCCCAGATCCATCCCCTTACGGATGTCCTTGTGTTCTGTTTTTGCTGACAGGAAGATAAAAGGAATGTACTTTGTGTTTTCTTCTGCGGCCAGTTGTTGAAGCACGCCATAGCCGTCGAGTTCGGGCATCATAATATCACACACAATAATATCGGGTGGATTGCCGGTGGCTGTTTTCACACCCATCTTGCCGTTGGGGGCCGTGAGGACTTCATAGCCTGCGAGTTCCAGGATTTCAGCAGTGTTTTCCCTTACTACGGTGTCGTCTTCAATCAGTAATACTTTATACATGATCAGGTTATGTTTTGTGTTCAAGCGGAATGGACATGGTAAATGTACTTCCTTTGTGTTCTTCACTTACAAAGCTAATGTTTCCTTTCAGATTTTTCAAATGCCCTTTGACGATATTCAAACCAATCCCGGTTCCCTGGTCATTGATGGCATTTTCTGCCCTGAAATACCGGCTGAAAATGTTTTTCTGCGCTTCCTCAGGAATGCCCATGCCTTCATCGTGTACCTGCAGGGTTAGCATGCCGTTCTCTGTTGCAACGTCTATGGTAATGGTAGTGTTTTCGGGGGAGTATTTAATGGCGTTGTGTATCAGGTTTGACAGGCACAACTCCATGATTTTTTCATCCTGAATAAGGCTGTATTCATCCACCTCAGGAGGGAAGACAATCTTTTGCCCGTCTTTCAGCAGCATATTGGCATTGTAGACCACCTCGTTGATCACCTTGCTGAGCTTGAAGGGTGTGGGCTTGTAATTTTCCTTACCCGAATCGAGGCGTTCAATGGAGAGGAAGTCATTTAATATATTGTTGAGGTAATGCACCTTGTCTGCAATGGTCTGTATGTGTTTGTCCCGTTTGTCCTGCTGCTCGCTCAGTTTGTACTTACCCAGCAGGATAGTGGAGGTAAGGATACCGCTCAGCGGGGTTTTGAATTCATGGGATACCATCGAGAGAAACTTGGTTTTGAGTTCGTTGAGTTCCTTCTCGCGCTTCAGGGCAGATTTGATACGCTTTTCGGCAGCGCTGCGTTTTGCAACTTCATCCTGCAGCTCTGCGACAGTTGCATTGAGTTCAAGGGTGCGTTCCTCTATTCTGCCTTCAAGTTCGGTATTTAACTTAAGGATTTGTTCTTCCTGTCTTTTTCGCACACTGATGTCTATGACCAGGGCCATCACATAGGCTTTTCCTTCCCATTGAAACGGATTCAGGCCGGCTTCCACGGGTATGAGCTGCCCGTTTTTATGGACTCCGTGAAGGTTGCGGCCATGACCCATGCTGCGTTTGTCACTGTCCTCGACAAAGCGGTCCACATATTTTACATGCGCGTTGTGAATGGGTTTGGGTATGAGTATATTAAGGTGTTGCCCCAGCAATTCTTCTGCAGTAAATCCAAACATCGCTTCCAGCGAAGCGTTTACCGAAACAATGGTTTGCTTGCTGTCAACAATAACAACACCTTCTGAAATAGCTTCCGAGAGCAGGTTGAGCAGGCTGTTGTCATTTTCAAAAATTTTCATATCCCAAAGGTAAACATTCATCCTGTATCGTAAAACTTTTTGGGTGCTTTGCTTCCCTTTTTTTAAAGGTGACAAATGTCATAGTTTAATCAGCACATCTATTGCAACTTTGTACCATCAAAATAAACGTAGAAAACAATTAAAACAAGATATAATGAAAACCTTAAAAGCAAACTTCAGAAAACTCACAATGACCCTTGCAGCTGTAATGACTGTTTTTCAGTTTGCAACTGCCCAGGATTTAAAACTCAATACTGCTGCCAGCGAACTTACCGTCTTTGGTACTTCAAATGTACACGACTGGGATATTAAAGCTGAAACCATGAGCGGTACAGCCCAATTCACAATGGAAAACAATGAAATTACCAATGTGGGGAAACTGCAGCTTTCCATCGTGGCAGAAAGCCTTAAGAGCGGGAAGAGCGGAATGGATAAAAATACGTACAAAGCCCTGAACACGTCAAAACACAAAAACATCACCTATGAGATGACAAGCTGCCTGGAAGTAAAAAAAATAACGGCATCTACCTATGAAATCAAAACCCGCGGTAACCTTACCATCTCCGGTGTGACCAAGCAAGTGCCGCTTACATTCAAAGCTGCTGTTGACGGTAAAAAAGTAACCCTTACCGGTGAGACAGATTTAAAAATGACTACCTATAATGTAGAACCACCCACAGCCTTGCTGGGAACCATAAAAACAGGTGATGGCCTTACCATCAAATACAAAGCAGTTTACAACTAATAATACTATAACTAAAACAACGTAATTAAATTCATTTTTTAAAATCCACTATTATGAAAACAATAAAGAAATCAGCCCTTTTGATTGTAGCGCTCTTAATGGCCGCCACAACCTTTGCTCAGGATAAAAGACATCTTGACAACTACAGAAGTCCCGACAAAGACGGTATCAACGTTTTTGAAGCACCCAAAGACACCATCTCAACTTTTGACGGTGTGAAAGTAAGGGTAGGGGGTGCCTCTGCCTTACAATACCAGTCTGTCAATCACGAAAACAGCGGTGGTGTTGAGTTGATTGAAATAGGTGACAACTTTAACCTGGCAACAGCAAACCTTGATCTTGATGTTGCATTGGCAGATGGTTTGAGAATGCACTTAAGAACCTATCTTTCTGCACGTCACCACCCTGAAGCCTGGGTAAAAGGCGGGTATATGCAAATTGACAACTTTAACTTTATCAGCGACGGCTTCCTTTCAGAGACTATGAAATATGTGACCATTAAATTTGGACATATGCAAAACAACTATGGTGATGCACACTTCAGAAGAACTGACAACGCGATGGCACTTTACAACCCCTTTGTAGGAAACTACATTATGGATTCCTTCACAACTGAGGTGGGTGGTGAGATTTACTACCAGAGAAACGGCTTCATCGGTATGGTGGGCGCCACTAACGGAAAATTGAACCAGGCAGTAACCAATCCCGGTAAAACCAGTCCGTCACTATTGGCTAAGTTAGGATATGACAAACAAATCAATGATGACCTTAGATTCCGTATGACAGGCTCTGTTTACTACACAGCCCACGCGGCAAGAACCTGGCTTTATGCAGGTGACCGTGCCGGATCAAGATACTATCTGGTAATGGAAGATACTGAAGCTAACGCCACTGCACAGTTTACATCAGGACGTTTCAACCCGTCTTTAAACAACCAGATGACAGCCATAATGATCAACCCCTTTGTAAAGTACCAGGGCTTTGAATTCTTCGGAATGTATGAAAGAGCAGAAGGAAGAGCAGCTGCTGAGGAAGAAACAAGAGTGTTTACCCAACTGGGAGCAGAAGCGCTTTACAGATTTGGAAGCAACGAAGACTTTTATATAGGAGGACGTTTCAACCAGGTGAGCGGTGAGCAATTGGGTAGCGGTAACGATATCGATATTTCAAGAATTCAGTTTGGCGGTGGATGGTTTATGACCAAAAATGTATTGGCCAAAATAGAATATGTAAGCCAGACTTATGACGGATTCTCTCCCGGAGACCGCTTTCACGAAGGCAAGTTTAACGGACTTATGGTAGAAGCAGCAATTAGTTTCTAAGTTTGTTTTAGTTCAAGAAAAAGGAGGGCGGGTTTTTTGAATCCCCCTCCTTTTTTATTAAATTTAAACGTGGCCTGATATTCGCAACAACAAGTAAAAACCTAATCTTCTAATCCCTGAAAAAATGAAAACATACATCCCCCTGTTGCTCGCCCTGTTGTTTTTCTCCTTTACGGGAAACAACACCCCAAAAGAGGAAACGGTCTATATAACCCCGGAAAGCTTTCTCTATATCAAGGGCACCTCAAACGTCAACACCTTTACCTGTGTCTATGACGCGGCAACGCTTTCGCGAAAAATACCCGTGCGCTATACAGAATCCGGAAATACCATGCACTTCCGTAATGTGGAGATGGAACTTAAAAACAACGGGTTCAATTGCGGCAACAAGATGATCAACAAAGACTTTCACGAGCTGTTGCAAACGGAACACTATCCCACCATCGGGTTTAAACTTCTCAAAATCATAAAAAACCCGGGCCGGATGACCGCTGAAGTAGCCATTGAAATCGCCGGGATAACAAAACACTACAGCTTTCCCATACAGGCAAACGGCGAACTCGCCCCCCTGGAAGGCGTTCTCTGCTTAAACATCACAGACTTTGACCTCACGCCCCCCAAAAAAATGATGGGTATGATCGTGGTGCGGGAAGATATTGAAATCGTCTTTGGGCTGGATCTTAAGGTGGAAGGGTAGTGGTGAGTTTGTGAGTGGTGAGTGGTGAGTTTTTGAGTAGTGAGTGGTGAGTGGTGAGTGTCTTGTGTCTTGTCCTGATATAGGTTGACCTCTTAAAGTCAATTTATATGAAAGCAAACATCAAATTAATTAGAAAACAAAGACGGTTTTCTGAAGAATTTAAAAAGTCTATTGTCAATGATTTTGAAAGTTTGAAATACGAAGTTAAAAGTTAGAAGTACAATGTTCCAAAACATCCGGAGGTTGAGCGGAGCCGAAACCGGGCTGTGAAGAAACTCTAAAGATTACTTTTACATTGGATTGTTAATGACACTTGTGATTGGGTGAACGAGATTGCTTCTCCGCCTCCCTTCGACCCTTCGGTAAACTCAGGGCAGGCTCGCTCAATGAGCGGCTCAGGGACCAGGCGGATTGCAATGACTCTAAAGTCCGGAAGGTTTTGGCTTTTCCGGGTCCCGGCTCCGCCTAAAAAGTATTTAGTATGGAGTCTTTGCGAGCTCCACTGAAAGCGGGAGCGTTGCAAACTCCTCCAGCCACGCCCGCTGTCACGTCGAGCGTGGCCAAAGGCTGGTGATTTTTATATAGCGCAGCGCAGCAGGCGGAATAAAAAAATTGTATCGAGACGCCCACCAACCGCTACAGCTTCGGCACCGCTCAGCCACCGCTCAAAAACTGCCAACTGCCTCTGAACACTGATATCAACCATTAGCCAATGTTCCGGGTTCAAAACTATTAACCATTAATCAAATTCAAAGTTAAAAGCTAGCGGGTATACAACTTAGCTTAGTGTTTCCCTTGTGCCTTAGTGGTAAAAAGACACCACAGCCGGAACACAAAACACTTTGCGAGAAAATACCACCCGGCTCAAAATCTGCCCACTGCCACTTAGTACTGGGCACTTTTTTGTCCCAACACCCGTCCCCCGTCATCGGTCATCCAGCACCCAGCATCCCTCACCCGTCAACAAATCCTTTCCTGACAATTCTCATAGTTTCATTTCCCTAAAATCCTGAATTTTGCCCGCATATTGAATACAAAAACCCATTGAACACAGCCGAAAAAGTAAAAACCACCTGCTACCATTGCGGTGATGCGTGTACTGCCGGAGCCATTGTCTCTGACGAAAAAGACTTCTGTTGCAACGGTTGTAAAACCGTCTATGAAATCTTTTCGGCAAACGACCTTAGCTGTTATTACGATATGCAGCAAGCTCCCGGGGCGATTCCCAAAGAGCTGGAAGGAAAATATGACTTTCTCGATAACCCCGCCATTACGGAGAAGCTCCTCGAGTTTGATGACGGCGACATTCAGATCGTCACCTTAAACATTCCCCATATCCATTGCAGTTCCTGCATCTGGATTCTTGAAAACCTCAATAAACTCCATGAAGGCATTACACATACGCAGGTTGACTTCCCCAAAAAGACCGTGCGTGTGCAGTTCAGGAGTGTTGCCGTTTCTTTTAAGGAAGTCGTGCAACTGCTGTGCAGTATAGGGTATGAACCTTATATCAGTCTGGAGCATTATGACGGCAAACAAAAACCTGTTGACCGCAGCCTCATTTACAAACTCGCCATTGCCGGTTTTGCGTTTGGAAACATTATGTTCCTGTCGTTTCCGGAATATCTCGATTTTGACGATTACTGGCTGGAACAGTACAAACCCCTGTTCCGGTGGCTGATGTTTGCCTTCTCGCTGCCCGTATTCTTTTATTCAGCTTCGGGCTATTTTAGTTCGGCCTATAAAGGGCTGCGGGCCGGCTTTTTGAATATTGATGTGCCCCTGGCACTGGGGATCCTGGTACTCTTTGTGCGCAGTGTAGTCGAAATCACCTTTGACCTCGGTACCGGGTTCTTTGACAGCCTTACCGGTCTGGTGTTTTTTCTGCTGCTGGGCAAGTTCTTTCAGCAAAAAACATACAACTTCCTTTCGTTTGAACGGGATTATAAATCTTATTTCCCCATTTCGGTCACGCGCATCCAAAACGGCAGGGAAGAAGCCATTCCTGTTTATGAAATCAAGGAGGGTGACCGCCTGCTCATTCGCAATGAGGAACTCATTCCCGTTGACGGCATCCTCATCAAAGGCACGGCCCGTATCGACTACAGTTTTGTAACAGGCGAATCGGTACCGGTCAGGAAAGACTCCGGTGACAAGCTTTTTGCCGGGGGGAAGCAAATTTCCGGGGCCATAGAAATGGAAAGCCTTAAAAGCGTTTCACAAAGCTACCTTACCCAACTGTGGAGCAACGATGTGTTCAACAAGGACAAGGAACAGGCCTTTGTGGGACTTACCAATACCATCAGCAAATATTTCACCATTGCCATCCTCATCATCGCTTTCGGCGCGCTGGGCTACTGGATGTTTTATGATGTCTCTGTGGGCATACAGGCCTTTACCGCCGTGCTCATCATTGCCTGCCCCTGTGCTTTGGCGATGTCGGCACCCTTTACCCTGGGCAATATGCTGCGCATTTTCGGGAAGCTGAAATTCTACCTTAAAAATGCTGCGGTTATTGAAAAGCTCGCGACCATCGATACCCTTATTTTTGACAAGACGGGCACCATTACCACCAACGATAAGAATGCCATTTCCTATTCCGGTTCCGCTTTAAGCGAAACGGAAGCCAAGCTGCTCAAATCAACCCTGCGCACCTCAAACCACCCTTTAAGCCGTTCGCTCTATGAATACCTCAGGGAGAACGACATCCTCACCCTGGATGACTATGAGGAACTACCGGGCAAAGGCTTGCAGGCAGGTTCCAACGGAAATACCATCAAAATAGGCAGTGCAGATTTTGTCGCTTTCGCGAAAGCGGATGCCCCACCGTCACCTGCTGAAACCGTGGTACACATCAGCACAAACGATGTGTACAAAGGCAAATATGTCTTTGCCAACCGCTACCGGGCAGGTGTGGAAGACGCCTTCCGGGAACTCGCAGATGACTATCACCTGGGCATCCTTTCGGGGGATAATGAAGGGGAGCGCGATTATCTGGGGCATATACTGCCTGCAGCCACCCATATGAACTTTAACCAAAAACCCAAGGACAAGCTGGGGCATATTGCCCGTTTGCAGGACTTTGGGCACAAAGTGGCGATGGTGGGTGACGGCCTGAATGACGCCGGTGCCCTGCAGCAAAGCGAGGTGGGCATTGCCGTTTCTGAAAATGTGAACGTGTTCTCACCCGCCTGTGATGCCATCCTCGACGCCTCAAAGTTCAGCGAACTGCCATCCTATTTAAAAGCCTCCAAAAAAGCGGTCAATATCATCAAAGCCAGTATTGGCCTGTCCTTCTTATACAATATTGTGGGACTCTATTTTGCCGTGACCGGCCGGCTTGACCCCGTCGTGGCAGCCATCCTTATGCCATTGAGTTCCATTACGGTGGTGGTGTTTACCACGGTGATGACCAATGTGATTGGGAGGAAGTTGAAGTGAGGAGTGAGGAGTGAGGAGTGAGAGGTGAGTTTTGTACGTCCCTGATATAGGTTGACCACTTAAAGTCAATTTATATGAAAGCAAAC
>CAXBIQ010000011.1:0-102544 GCA_963975935.1 uncultured Flavobacteriaceae bacterium | reverse complement strand
ATGAAATATGTTGCATAAAAAATATAAAAAAACATTTTGTTAAGTCATAGAATACGCAAAGGGCAAAGAATTATAAAGTGTAAATTACAAGAACGTGTGTGATTGTTTTATCCTGCTTTCTTAGCGGCTTTGCGGAAATCTTTGCGGCCTTTGCGTGAAAATGCGTACGCAGCTCACACGTATCGATTTGTAAAACCTTGTTTTATGAAAACTTCATATCTTCAATCTTTCAGAAAATGTATCTTTGAAGTTTGAATTTTATTGCTATTTTGTAAAAGAAAAACGTAAACTATAATCCCTTAAGAATCAATGTACATAGCTCAAGCCTTTAACTCATTACACGACTGGTGGCGGTATGCCGTGGGTGTCGTGATTGTTTTTATCGCCACACAAATAGGCTCCATTCCCTTTGCCATGGCAGCCGGTTTTAAAGTCATGCAGGAAGGTGGTGAATTGACAGACCTCAATGATATCAGTAAACTGATGACCGTTCTCGATTCAAACCTGACGTTGTTTTTAATGCTGCTCTCCTTTGCCGTGGGACTCTTTGCCTTGTTGTTTGTCATAAAGTTGCTGCACAAGCAACCTTTGGTCGAAGCAACCACCGCCCGTAAAAAGATAGACTGGGGACGATTCTGGTTTGGATTTGGACTTATAGCTGTCACAGTTACAGCCTTGACAGCCCTGGATTATTATTTCAATCCCGAGAGCTATGTGGTACAGTTTGACCCGGTGCCATTTATGATCCTGGCGGTTATCGTGATTATTTTCATTCCCCTGCAAACCAGTATGGAAGAATACCTCTTCCGTGGTTATTTGATGCAGGGCATAGGCGTTCTGGCAAGGAACAAATGGCTGCCGTTGGTGCTTACTTCGGTGGTGTTTGGTTTACTGCATATTGCCAACCCTGAAGTAGAGAAGCTGGGCAATATACTGATGGTATATTACATCGGTACCGGTTTGTTTCTGGGCATCGTCACACTGATGGATGACGGACTGGAACTGGCCCTCGGCTTTCACGCCGCCAACAATATGGTCGCAGCCCTGCTGGTCACAGCAGACTGGACGGTGTTTCAGACACATTCAATACTGAAAGATATTTCTGAGCCCTCTGCAGGATTTGATATTCTGCTTCCGGTACTTATAGTGTATCCCATCTTCCTGTTTATTATGGCCCGGAAATACGGCTGGAAAAACTGGAACGAAAAACTATTCGGGCGTGTGGAAAAACCACTTCCGGAAGCAACTGATGCATTTGAACAAACAAACAACCTCCCATAATGACAGAACCCTGGCTGGACATACACCCTGACTTTACCCTAAACGGAAAGCACTATACCCTGGCAAAGCTTATCAACCTGGCCGAAGCCCTTCAGTTTGAAGGCGACAAAGAAGATAAGGAACTTGCCGTGTTTTTGCTGGACTGGCTGTATCCTAAAAAGACCATGCTGCTGAAAACATCGGGCACCACGGGCAGCCCCAAAAGTATTGAGCTGGACAAACAAAGTATGATGGCAAGCGCCAAAGCCACCGGTATTTACTTTGACCTGCCGGCGGGTACCACGGCCTTGCACTGCCTTTCATTTAATTATATCGCTGGCAAGATGATGTTTGTGCGGGCGCTTGTTTTAGGTTGGCACATTGAAGTGGTCCTTCCGAACAGGATTCCCCTGTCACAAACCAAAAACAATTTTGATTTTGCCGCGATGGTACCTTTACAGGTACGCGAGTCACTGAGCGAGTTGCACCGCATCAAACAAGTGATTGTGGGCGGCGCTCCGGTATCTGAAGTGCTGCGGCAACAATTGCAGGAGGTGCCTTCGCGTCTCTATGCCACCTATGGTATGACTGAAACCATCACCCATGTGGCGATTAAAAAACTAAACAACTGCAGTCCTGAGGAACTGGAGCAACAGGCCTATCATGCACTGGACAACGTGAACTTCTCAACCGATGACCGCAGTTGCCTGGTCATAGATGCCCCCGCAGTAGCCCCGGAACCCGTGGTAACCAATGATATGGTGGAACTGCTTTCAAATACGTCCTTTAAATGGCTGGGCCGTGCTGATTTTGTCATCAACAGTGGCGGGGTAAAAATACACCCTGAGCAGGTAGAACAGGTACTGGATTTGGTGATTGATGCACCTTTCTTTATCAGTTCCCTGCCTGATGAGGCCCTGGGACAAAAGGTGGCATTGGTCATTGAAGGCGATGAAGATATTTTTCCGGAAATAGACTATGTGGGGCTGGAACCTTATGAAGTGCCCAAGGAAATCTTTTTCGTCAACGAAATGAAATACACCACCACAGGAAAAATCAACAGGGAAGCCACTCTTAAGGGTTTGATGGAGTAAGGAAAAGAGGTTTACAGGAGGTAGTTATTCTGCTTTGGAACCTTTACAGAGAATCTCCATTTCGTTTAATATTTTCTTTTTTCGTTTCTCGGAAACCCCCAGATGATCCAGAAAAAACTGGTCGTTGATGAGTTCCCTGCACAGCACGACATCCCGGCTTAAAAGGAATTGTTTTTCACGTCCTGTGAGAAGGTTTGATACCGTGATGGGGTAGAGACCGGTATGGTCGATGCGGTCTTTTAAAGCATCTCCTTTAGGATAGTTCCAGCTAAGCAGTTTTAATCCGGAGCATTTTGCATATTGAATGGCGTCTTCGGTAAACTCGGTATTGGTAACCACCCAGCCTTCATCAAAATAAAAATCGTTTTTGTGGTTTTTGATATCCCTGAAACGTGAGTCGATATACAAAGGAATTTTTACATCGGTCTTTTTGCCCTCAGTGCCATGGAACTTGCATTCCATCAGCAGGGTGGTACCGGTTCTTTTGGCAATGACATCAATCTCGTGCGTAACACATTTCCCTTGCAGGATTTCGCCTACTTGCACACTGTAACCTGAATTTGATAAAATAGCAGCGATAAACTTCTCAAAAGGAAAGCCGGTGGGACCCAGTTCATAGATGGCCTTTTTCAGCTTATAGCGCGATGCCGTAAAAGGGTTACTCTTTTTGAGCAGCCGGAAGGCGCGGTTGTATATTTCGCGGGTGGTAATGCCGTCATAGAGCTCACTTTCGAGGCTTTCTATAATCGTCGTGATGACCTCCGGGCTTGCACCGGCCCTTTGCAATGACTGCCTTACTTTTTCAGAAGAAAAGACATCGTGTTCGCCTGACTTTTTAAGTACAAACAGGTTTTTATGGGATGTTTTTGGTTTCATGGTTTATGAATTAAGCATCGCGGGTTCTGTGCAACACCAGCACGGGTGTTTTGGAATAATCCCCTAGATCTTTGTACAAGGGGCTGAAAAGCAGTTTTTCGATAAAGGTGTACTTCTTATTTACAAAAGAAATCATACTGCTGTTGCGGCTTTCGCTAAAACAATAGATGCCGATGGGCACATTGACATGCTCCAGGATATGAAAGGAATGGGGCACGTTTTCAATAAAAGAATTCAGGGTTTTTTTGTGCTCCTGCTGTTCTTTTGTGAGTCCGCCGGTTTCTGAAATGGTAAGGATTCGCAGGGGTGCATCCTGCTCTTCGGCCAGTTGCAGTAAGAAATCAAAATCACTTTTTCCATATTCCATATAGAAGCCGGTTGCGAGTACTATTTCGTTGAGGCCCGTGAAAGTCTCTTTGCTGGGTATGGCAAGGATGGGACAGTTTTTGATTTCCTCCATAATGCTTATGGTATTGCTGCCGTAAACCGTTTTATAGTCACCGGTGCTTCCCTGGGTACCAATAACAATCAAATCAATGGCGTTTGCATTGAGCTGTTCATTTATGGCGTCAATCAGGGAATAGTTTCTGGAAACCGTTTGAAAGGTATGTTGCCCGTTGGGTCTTAGGTCCTCAAGGGTTGCTTTGAGGGTTTTTAAATTGGTTTTTGAGAGTTCTTCTGCTTCGTGCATTAAAGATTCATTGGGCCGTGCAATAAAGCGGGTTCCTTCCACATATTCATTTACGGCAAACGCATTCAGGAGGATGAATGTACAGGGCAATTTTTCATAGAGGGCCATAGCATACTTAAAGCCGTTAAGCGCATTGTCTGAAAAATCTGTTGGGAATAATATGGTTTTCATAGGTTGTTGTTTTTATCGCATTATATTCACGGGCATACTGCGCACGGTGTATTTTCCTGAAGGGATGACCAGAAAGGGCACTTTGATGTGAAAGCCCACACTGTGCACCACCGGTGTGAAGAACAGGTTTTCAAAAAAGGAGTGTTTGTTGTTAATCATCGCCACCAGTTCAACAGGGTTTTCTTTTGGAAACTTTAGGATGGTTTCTTTTACATCATTCGCTTTGACAATGTGGAAATCGTGATTTACATCTTTGAAATATTTTGCCAGTTCTTTTTTTCCTTCTTCCTGGTCTTTGTTTAGTCTTTCCTCTTGCAACACGTGCAATATGTGTAGGGTTGCTTTTGTGGAAGTGGCTAGGGTCCTCAAAACCTGCAGTTGGTTTTCCCTGAACCCGATGCAGAGGTCTGTTGGCAACAGGATATTCTCAATGGGTTGGAATTCATATTCCGATGGAATGGCCAGCACAGGGCAGGTAGCTTTCTTGATGGTATGCACCGTTTGTGTACCAAACAAAACCTCTTTTGCACCGGTGGCTCCCTGGGTGCCCATCACCACCAGGTCAATGTCTTTTTCTTTTGCCATTTCGTTGATTTCATCGGGCAGAAAGCTAAAAGCCGAAACCTTTTCAAAACGGTGGTTTGGGTTGTTGAACTCTTTCTTTAAACGTTTTTCAAGCCTGTCAAGGCCTTTTTTGGAGTTGGTTTTATAAATGTCATCAAGGGTCATTGTGGGTGTGTAGTACATATATTCACTGTCATACAAAACGGGAGTGTAAGTGTTCAGTAAATAAAAAGTACAGGGTTCATCTTTGAACAGTTGCACTGCATAATCAATGGCATTATATGCATTTTCTGAAAAGTCTGTGGGAAGGATGATGTTTTTCATTGTATGGTGTGCTTAGGGTTGTTTATTCAGGAATCGTTTCTTATATAGTTTTGCAGTATTAAAAAAGGGATTTTTGGGTTGAGGCCAATTTTATCTATGGTTGTTTTTGATAATATATTCTCCAGATACGTGTGCCGTGAATTGACCATCACCAGCAGGTCAATGTCCATTTTTTCAATGGTGTCATTAATCACGTTTGTTTTGCTTGATTCTTCTGCCTGGTGAAAAAATATGGTTGCATTGTATAGATGTTCTTTTAAAAATGTTTGATTGTCCCTTTGCCTGTTAGAGTGGATGTCAAAGTTTGAGATGTAGAGCATATGCAGTTCGGCATTGTAGTACTGGCATACTTCATCCACCAGCTCAAGCTCTCTCTTTTGATAAGGAATCATATAATTTGTGGGGAACAGTAGTTTTTTTGGTTTTTTGAAGTGGTATTTCTCCGGGATACAGAGCACCGGGCACTGAACGTTTTTTAAGACCTGTAAGGTATTACTGCCAAAAGTAATATTCCTGTCATTTGTAGCTCCTTTGGTTCCCATCACCAGAACGTCAATATTTTCTGAACGCACCAGCTGTACCACTTCATCAATCAAATAGCCGCATTGGGGCATGATTTTAAATTGGTGGTCCTTATTGGGGTGTTTGGTTTTTATTTCATCAATGAGCCGGGTTAATTTTGATTCACAATCCACAGCCTTTTTGTCGCGCAGTGCTTCCAGTTCGGCATCCGTTAGCTTGACATTCTCAGCATTGTAAATGGTGTCGGCATAGGCGTGCATCAGGTAGAACAGCCCCGGCTCGTTAAACAAGCTTACTGCATATTCAAATGCATTGAAAGCATTTTCTGAAAGGTCTGTGGGAATGGCTACTCTTCTCATAGGGTGGGTTTATCTTCTCAAATGTATACAAAGCCTGTGGATTTGCATATGATTTATATCAGTTTAAATAATTAGTTTATAAGAATCAAAGTATTCTTTTAGAATGATATATATCATTATTTATTATAACTTAAGTCGTACCTTTAAGTCATTAAATATGAATTATATAAATCATTAACGCATAAAGTTATGAAAACAATTTATCAAACCCTAATACTTATTTTGCTCCCTTTGATGGTTGCAAGCCAGACTGTTAAAAATGCTGATTTTATAAGCCCCGTAGAAGATGGTTATGCATCATTTAAGGTGGGAAACCAATGGGGGTTTATGGACGAGACGGGAGAGCGTGTCCTTGATTTAAGAAACGACCTGGTGGCCCATGAAGTGGTTCAGAATGCTGTTGACCTGGGAGTGGCCTCCCAAATGTACCCTGTGATGCTGGAAGAAAGGAGCATCATTAAAAAAAACAAAGACGGCATTGCCCATTATGGTTTCATAGACCTGAATGGTGATGTTGTGATTGAACCCCGGTTTTTAAACGTGTCAAACTTTAAGGATGGCTATGCCCTTGCATTGGAAATTTCTGAAGAGGTGCTGGGTCAGAACCCCGCCCTGGCAAAGCGTGTGGTCAATTATTATTACAACCTGGTGATGATCGACAAGAGCGGAAAGGTTGTTAAATACCTGTGCGGACCCTTTCCTTTTGTGTATGCAAAGGAGAAATTAAAACAGGCACCACCCATAGTTGCTAAAGACATTGGCGAAAAACTCATAGCAGTAAGAACCCCCGAAGGCAAATGGGAAGTCGTAACCTTTGAATAATCTGCGTTAAAATATAAATCATCAAAGGAAGTTTCAATTCTAAAAACACCTTAATTTTATTCCTATGAAATTATCTAAAGAAACCAGGAAGTTTTACCTGAAACTGGGCAACCTCTTCTATGCTATAGCGGCAATCGACAAAGTTGTAAGGGAAGAAGAAGTACAAACCCTGAAAAACATCATCAAAGATGAATGGGTGTTTGTTGATGATGCAACAGATGAGTATGGTGTGGATTCAGCCTATCAGATTGAAATTGTTTTTGACTGGCTGGAAGAACTGCAGCCTGACCCTGAAGACTGTTTTAATTCGTTTAAAAAATTCAAACAGGAACATGAAGCTATGTTTCCGCAACACATCAAGGATTTGATCTGGAAAACAGCAGACCGCATCGCGGCATCTTTTTCAGGAAAGAATAAATCTGAAGTAATCCTCTTGGCAAAATTGAAATCAGTGCTGCTGGATTAATACCCTTTATAATATTCTTTTTCGAAGTCAATAGCTGTTTAAGAAAAGGAAACCTTGTTGCTATCTCATTTTTTTTAACTTTACCCTTTAAAAAATGAGATATGGAAAATAAATCCTGGTTAAGATTCATCCCCGATGCTGTTTCAATTGTTGTTGCAATCATGGCATTTTTAGCTGTTTTAACCTGGATAATCCCCGCCGGGGTTTTTGAAACCATGGTCAATGAACAGGGGAGGGAAATAGTTGTTCCCGGTACATATCACACCGTAGCCTCAAATCCGCAGGGATTTTTCAGCTTTTTAACAGCTCCATTTAGCGGTATTGTTTCAGCAGCAAGTATTATTGCATTTGTTTTGATCGTGGGCGGTGCTTTCAAGGTTATCCAGGCCACAGGGGCTATCAATGCAGGCTTAAAATCCATTGTGACACTTTCTGTTACCTATCCCAAATTTAAAAGCCTCATGCTGGCTGTTTTGATGTTTTTCTTTTCTATTGGAGGGGCTACTTTTGGAATGAGCGAAGAGGTACTTGTATTTGTACTGATTACGATTCCATTGACATTAAAAATGGGCTATGACTCCATCACTGGTGTGGCCATCCCCTTTGTGGGTGCAGGTGCAGGTTTTGCAGGAGCTTTTTTAAATCCATTCACCATCGGGATTGCTCAGGGAATTGCTGATGTACCCATCTTTTCAGGGTTTAGTTACAGATTATTGGTTTGGTTTGCTTTTACAGCTTTAGCCATTTGGTTTGTACTTCGTTATATGAAGAAAATCGAGAGAAATCCGCAAACGAGTTTGATGTATAAAATTGACCAAAAAAGGGATCTTTCTGATTTTGAAAATACAACGGAAAGCTTTACACTGAGGCACAAACTGGTTCTGGGTATGCTCGCACTTTCCCTTGGGTTATTGGTCTATGGTGTCAATGTGTATGGGTGGTACATCGCAGAAATATCGGCTTTGTTTTTTGGTCTGGCATTGTTTTCAGCAATAGTCGGTGGAATTACCCCAAAACTCACTTCAGAATCCTTTGTCAAAGGAGCCGAAGAAATGGTACTTGCAGCCCTCGTTATCGGTCTCGCCAGAGGTATTCTGGTAATAGCGGAAGACGGAAAAATTATTCATACCATGCTGGACTATGCAGTGTCGTTAACAGACGGACTTCCTGCGTATATCACCGTTCAGTTTATGTTTTTCATTCAGACATTCCTTAACTTTTTCATTCCTTCCGGCTCCGGACAGGCGGCATTGACCATGCCCATTATGGCGCCGCTTAGTGATTTAATGGGAATCTCCAGACAAACAGCGGTACTGGCTTATCAGCTGGGAGATGGGATTACAAATTTAATTGTACCCACATCGGGAGTGGTAATGGGGATTCTGGCGATAGCCAAAATTCCTTATCAGGTCTGGTTTAAATGGATTTGGAAACTGTTGCTGCTGTTTACCATTCTGGCGATGCTATTTTTGATTCCGCCGGTCTTGTTTTTTGAATGGTTGTAAAGGTTTAATAATCCTTTTTCTCCTTACTAAAACCCATTTTGTTACTCAATGTTGGAACTTCGCGTTTGATAATTTCTTTGAGGAAAATATCGAGTTTCTCGACGATGAGCTTTTCATTGATATCTCCGGGACTATAAGTTCCAAGATCTTGGGTGTCGTTTTCTGTTGGTAAGGAGTTTTCAATAACAGGAAACAATATCATCACATTGATATCGCCATTGTGCTGTTGTGAGAACACTAAAGACCCTCCCTGTAGAAACTGATAGGTGGGAAGTTGATTAGTAAACTCAATCATATCAGGCGGGAAGGAATCAAAAGTGATGTTGACCGCTTCATTGCTGTGAATCCAGTTCAGCTCCTGAACCTGCCATCCAATAGCATAAGAGTTTTCAGCCTTTTTTAATACGGAAACAATCAAATCTTTGGTGGTGGTTTTCCACATAATGCGCTTCTCAACAACTATTTTTATAGAGTTTTTGTAGTCGAGGATGCGCTCTTCAAGGTGCTCTATTTTCATGGGCTTCAATTTTTAATTATTCTGTCTGCGTTCTTCTCGTGCTTCCTGTCGTTCCAGTTTTCTAAAATAACCCCTGAACAGGAAGTTGTGCCTTAAGGCTTCCATATTTTTATTCAATTTGTCACTGGCTTCTTCTACATTTTTTAAAGTGGCATCGAGGTTTCTCACCACAGTGGTATCATGAATGGCATAGTTTAACAAGCCGTCGTTGTTTTTTAAAGTTTCTGAAAATGCATTCAGGTTTTTGGTCAATTCCTCAATTTCTTTTGATGAGGTTTCAATATTGTCAAATACCGCAGCAAGCTTTCGCGCAGATAGGGTATCATTTAAAAGCAAACCGGCAACATTGTCTTCAAAATGGATTTCATTGACGAGCCTGTTTAGATTGGCCATGGTAGTTTTAGCAGTCTGTGTAGTTTGTTGCAGGTTGGATAAGCTTTGTTTTACATCATCCACCATGCTTTCATCTTTTATTAATGCCCCCAGAACACCTTCCCCTTTGTTAATGGAGTTAGTAATTCTTAGTAAATCCTGAGTAAGCAAGGCAGCGTTTTCATTGGTAGTATTGAGGGTGGTGAGCATATCTGCAGTAGCAATTTTACTGATGGAAGCGATGGTGTCCCCGGTTTCAATTCGTTCAGCTACCGGAGTCTCATTGGGGATGATGTTGACAATCATACTCCCCACAAGTCCGTCTGAACTTATAGTCGCTAATGCATTTTTACGTATAAGTTGTGAGGTTCTTTCATTGATGAACATATCCACACAAATTGCGGTGTCGTTCAGGATGGTAATTCCCCTGACAGTGCCCACATTGACCCCGGCAAATCTGACGTTGTTTCCCATTTGGAGTCCGTTTACATTTTTAAAAACCGAACTGATTTTCACATTGTCGCCAAACAAGTTTTGCCTGTTGCCCAAAAAATAGACGGCCAAAATAAATATAAATACCCCGGCAAATACAAAAATGCCCAGTCTGATGTTCTGTGATGTGTTACTCATAACTTTTTATTTAAAAAATGCTTTAATCTTTTCATCATTTGAAGTGGATAGTTCTTCAAAAGTGCCCTCAGCATAATTGACACCGTCGAGCAATAAAATAATCCTGTTTGAAACCACCCGGGCACAATCCACATCATGAGTGATTATTAACGATGAGGTTTGGTACTGCTCCTGTATGTTGTTCATCAACTCAATAATTTCCTTTGACGTGATGGGATCAAGCCCGGTGGTGGGTTCATCATAAATAATGATCTTAGGCTTCAAGATCAACGCCCTCGCCAATGCAATGCGTCTTTGCATTCCACCTGAAAGTTCTGCCGGCATCAAATCAACGGTATGTTTTAAACCAACACTCTCCAAAGCTTCAAAAACCAATGCTTCTATCTCCTTTTGTGATAACTTTTTGGTATGCCTGCGTAAAGGAAACTCCAGGTTTTCCCTCACCGTCATAGAATCATAAAGTGCACTTCCCTGAAATAAAAACCCGATGGTAGTCCTAAGTTCATCCATTTCCTTTTGCTCCAGCTCAGCAATATTATTCCCGGAAATCTCAATGGTCCCAAGATCCGGTTTAATAAGTCCCACCAGGCATTTGATCAAAACCGATTTGCCCGAGCCTGACCGCCCCATCAACACCAGATTCTCTCCCTTTTTTAAGTGCAGGCTAAAGCCGTTTAACACTTTGTTTTCGCCAAAAGCCTTGTACAAAGTATCGATGCTGAGGACAATCTCATCAGAAGCAAAAGTGGGTTTTGGATTACTATCTTTCATTATTAAGAATAAAATATATCAGAAACAAAAACGGCTATAAAATCAATTATAAATAGCAACATAGAAGTATAAACAACAGCCGAATTGGAGGCCTTCCCAACGCCGGCTGTTCCTTTTTTACTGTTATATCCCTTATAACATCCCACGAGTCCAATAGCAAAACCAAAGAAAAAGGTCTTCACCGTGGCGGGCATCAAATCACTAAACTTTAAAGAATTAAAAACCTGATTGAAATACAACTGAAAAGAAACATCCCCTTTCATATTTTCAATCAAAGCCGAGCCAATCAAAGCAATAAAATCACCCAGTATCACCAATAAAGGAATCATCAAAGTAGTAGCGGCAATGCGCGTAACCACCAAAAACTTAAAAGGGTTGGTGCCTGATACCTCCATGGCGTCAATTTGCTCTGTAACTTTCATAGAGCCCAGTTCGGCCCCAATACTGGAACCGATTCTTCCGGCGCAAATGAGTGCAATAATTACCGGCCCAATTTCCCTTACAATCGAAATACTGATCATAGAAGGAATATAAGCTTCGGCTCCAAATTCTTCCAGTGTAGGACGCGTTTGTAAAGTGAATACAACACCAAGTATAAATCCGGTTACGGCCACCAGAAAGAACGATTTGTTGCCCATATAATAACACTGCTTCAGCAACTCCCTGAATTCAAATGGCGGCGTAACAGCTTCCCTGAAAAAGCGCCCGGCAAAACGTGACATATCACCAACTTCCTCAAAAAAGGACTTGATGCTGTCAAAAAAGGATTTATTATCTGCCATAAACACAGTTTCTTATACTCAAAGTTAAAGAAAATTTGGTGAGCTACTATGATATCTGTCAGTCTTCACTTTTGAGAAATTAGTTCAGTGCACAGAATTTAATAAGGCCACTTCTTTTAAGTTTCTTTGATTTCACTATTTTTACCTCATATTTAAATTCTATGTACAAGCTGCTCATTCGTCCCATTCTCTTTTTTTTTGACCCTGAAAGCGTGCATCACTTTACGTTTAAAATGATCCGCTTTTTCAGTGTATTGGGGTTTTCCGGTATATTCAGGAGTATTTATGAAGTAAAGGACAAAAAGTTGGAACGAAAAGTTTTCGGTTTAACCTTTAAAAACCCCGTGGGACTTGCTGCCGGTTTTGATAAGGATGCGAAACTTTATCAGGAATTGTCAAACTTTGGTTTTGGTTTTATCGAAATTGGTACCCTCACCCCAAAGCCACAGGAAGGAAACCCTAAAAAAAGACTCTTTCGCCTGAAGGATGACCATGCTATCATTAACCGGATGGGATTCAATAACGGCGGGGTCGTGGACGCCGTTCAGCGGTTAAAAGAAAATAAAAATGTCCTGATTGGGGGGAATATCGGTAAAAACAAGGTAACACCCAATGAAAATGCAGTGGATGATTACCTGATTTGTTTTCACGCGCTTTATGAGCACGTAGATTATTTTGTAGTCAATGTCTCTTCACCTAATACACCCAACCTGCGCGAACTCCAGGATAAGGAACCGCTTACAAAACTATTAAAGCGCCTTCAGGATGAAAACAAGGTTAAGCCAAAACAAAAGCCCATCCTCCTCAAAATTGCGCCCGATTTGACCGAAAGTCAATTACTCGATATCATCGCTATTGTCAATGATACAAAAATTGCCGGAGTGATTGCTACCAATACTACCATTTCGCGTGAAGGCCTTCAGTCAGGAAACAAAACCGAAATGGGAGGCTTAAGCGGAAAACCCCTTACATCGAAATCTACGGAGGTAATTCGGTTTTTGCATAGCCAAAGCAATGGGGCTTTCCCCATAATTGGAGTGGGAGGTATTCACAGTGCTGAAGATGCTCTGGAAAAACTTGACGCCGGCGCCAGTCTGGTGCAACTCTATACCGGGTTTATTTATGAAGGGCCGCAGTTGATCAAAGAAATCAACAAAGCCATCCTCAAGAAACATACAACATAGCTCATATTTTATGATCGAACTCCTCATTTCCTTCTGTATTTCATCTGCGGGAATGGCTATTTCGCCGGGACCTGATAATGTGTATGTACTTACTCAAAGCATCACCAACGGCACCTCCTATGGCATTGCCACTACCGCCGGACTCATAGCAGGATGTATTGTCCATACCACCCTTGTGGCGTTTGGGGTTTCGGCAGTATTGCTGGCTTCGGAAACGGCTTTCTTTATCATAAAAATGGCGGGCGCAATCTATTTGCTCTACCTCGCATACAAAGTTTATAAAGCCGGAAACACCTTGATGATTACTTCAGCAGGCGCTGTAAAAAGGTCTCATTTTCAATTGTTTAAGCAAGGAGTGATTATGAATATACTAAACCCAAAGGTCACTATTTTCTTTATGGCGTTCTTTCCGGCATTTCTGTGGGACACTTCGGGAAATACCGTGTTTCAGTTTTACATTTTGGGCGGATTGTTCATGGTTATTTCGTTTGTTATATTTTCTGCGATTGCGTTGCTTTCAGGGCGTATTTCTGTGTTTTTGCAAAAGAAAAAAGGCGCCGGAATGTTCTTCAAATGGCTGCAAATCATTGTTTTTGTGGGTATCGCGGTTTTTCTGTTTCTTCCGTAAAGAAATTGTATTTTTACACAACCAAACGACCGTAGTTTTTTCTGTCTATGAGCCAAAAAATAAAAATTATCGAATGCCCACGGGATGCCATGCAAGGCATCAAAGACTTTATTCCCACAGAAAAAAAAGTACAGTACATTCAGTCCTTGTTGCGTTGTGGTTTTGATACCATTGACTTTGGCAGTTTTGTTTCGCCTCGGGCGATACCGCAAATGGTCGATACCGCAGAAGTTTTGTCAAAACTGGACCTCTCCAAAACCGAAAGCAAACTCCTCGCCATCGTTGCCAATCTGCGTGGTGCTGAAGAGGCCGTAAAGCACCCTGAAATTAAATACCTGGGCTATCCATTCTCCATTTCTGAAAACTTTCAAATGCGGAATACCCATAAAACCATAGCCGAGTCGATGGTCATCCTGCAGGAAATCCTTGACCTGGCGCATCAAAACAACAAAGAAGTGGTCGCTTATCTTTCCATGGGATTTGGAAATCCTTATGGGGATCCCTGGGATGTGGATATCGTGGGGGAGTGGACCCAAAAACTGGCTGCTATGGGAGTGACCATACTTTCCTTGTCAGATACCGTAGGAACTTCAACTCCCGAGGTGATTACTTATTTGTTTAAAAACCTGATTCCGCAATTCCCTCAGATTGAGTTTGGTGCCCACCTGCATACCACGCCCACAAGCTGGCACGAGAAAGTGGACGCAGCATACAAAGCCGGTTGCCATCGGTTTGATGGAGCTATACAGGGTTTTGGCGGTTGCCCCATGGCAAAAGACGAACTCACAGGCAATATGCCCACAGAGAAGCTGTTGTCTTATTTTACAGCAGCAAAAGCCGATACCAATGTTTCCTGGTTATCCTTTGAAAGCGCCCATAACGAGGCTACTAAAATATTTACCAAATACCATTAAAATGAAAAAATCACTCCTGTTTGCTACGCTCTTTCTATTAATACTTGCGGGATGTAAATCTGTTAAAACAACTGAAAAGAAAGGTGATGACGGAATCATTACTTTTAAATTCATTCAGTTGAATGATGTGTATGAAATCGCTCCACTTGGCGGTGGGCTTTATGGAGGAATGGCACGGGTGGCACATGTGGTCGATTCTGTAAGAAATGTTGAACCCAACACCTTCCTGATGATGGCAGGGGATTTTTTAAGCCCCTCATTACTGGGAAGTCTTGAGGTGGGAGGGGAACGCATTATGGGAAAACAAATGATTGATGTGATGAACGAAATGCGGTTTGACCTGGTGGTATTTGGGAATCATGAGTTTGACCTCAAGGAAGCTGAACTGCAAAAAAGGCTTAACGAATCCAATTTTCAGTGGATTGGCACCAATGTGCGTCAAGTAACCGAAGGCGGTTTGCAACCCTTTAGTATAGAAAGAAACGGTCAGAATATGCCTGTAAATGATACGTATCGTTTGCTGCTCACAGATGCTGATGGCACAGAGGTGGTGCTTGGTTTTTTTGGAGTCGTGCTGGATTCAAATCCACAACCTTATGTCTCTTATGAAGATTATCTTGATGCCTCCAAAAGAGCTTATAAAGAACTGGATGGGAATTCAGATATTGTTATTGGGCTCACACACCTCACGCTCAATCAGGACAAAACGCTGGCTGAAACCTTGCCGGGAATTTCCTTTATTATGGGAGGCCATGAACACGACAACAAGCTTCTCGATATTGGGAACACTAAAATTGCCAAAGCAGATGCCAACGCCAAAACACTTTACATCCATACACTTACATACAACCGGAATCAAAAACGTCTGGTAATCGACTCTCATTTATTTCCCATTGATGAAACTGTGAAATCCCATCGCACCGTGGCAGAGGTAGTGGAAGACTGGAATTTTATTATGGAACGTGAATTGAAAACAGTGGTTAATGACCCTTATGAAACCATTTATATGGCAAACGTTCCCCTTGATGGAACAGATAGTGCAAGCAGGGGTATACAGACCAATTTGGGAGGATTTATTGCAGAGTCTATGGCAGCTGCTTTTGATTATGACGTAGATGCAGCATTGGTTAATGGTGGATCCATTCGAGTGGATGATATGCTTGATGGCGAAATTGTAGCCATGGATATTTTCAGGATACTTCCCTTTGGAGGTGGTGTGTTAAAAGTTGATATCACTGGTGACCTGTTAAATCAAGTATTGGATTTTGGAAAATCAAAACGGGGTACAGGGGCTTACCTGCAACGATTTAATGTTTCTCAAAATGACAGTGGAGAGTGGCTCATCAATCAAGAGGAAATTGATCCTGATAAGATATATAAAGTTGCTTTTAGTGATTTTCTGCTTAAAGGGTACGACATTCCTTTTTTAACACCTGACCATAAGGGTGTCCTTAAGATTTATTACCCGGAAAGCAATGAAATAGCATTTGATATCAGAAAAGCAGTTATTGCTTTTTTAAAGCAACTCAAATAAAATATTTAATACAAAATATTTACTTGAGTACCTGTTAATTTATTAATATATCAAACCCTCAGTACATTAGGTATTGAGCTTGTTTTTGAATGACTAATGTTTGTCTTGCTCATACTTATAGTTTTACCCCTACTATCAATTTTTCTTATAAAGCATCATTTTTCTTATAAAACATTTAACAAGAATTTAAGCAAAATCGCTTAAACCAAGCGGTATTTTCGCAGTCAAAGCAGGGGTTCATAGGAACCTTTCATTATTATATACCAAAACTTGACTATGAAAAAATTACTTTTGCTATTTGCATTCTTCTTCACCTCAAATTTTATTATTGCACAATCCCAATCTTTTGATGTTTCAGGTAAAATCCTGGAAGAATCTTCAGGACAGCCGCTTGAATATGCCACTGTCTCTTTCAATAAAGCCGGAACAAATGAAATCGTGACCGGCGGGATTACAGATTTGGATGGTAACTTCATCATTGAAGTCCCTGAAGGCTCCTATGACATAAAATTTGAATTTATTTCCTATGAATCAAAATTTATCAGAAACAGGACAATCAATTCAGACACACAATTAAGTCCCATTTCTCTTGCTTATGATTCTGAAAGCCTTGATGAAGTAGTAATTCGTGCTGAAACAACCGAAGTACAGGTGCGACTGGACAAAAAAATATACAACATTGGTAAAGACCTGACCACACGCGGTGCTACTGTGGGTGATGCACTAAGCAATGTGCCGTCTGTAGCTGTTGACGTTGAAGGCGCCATCAGCTTAAGAGGAAATGATAATGTGAGAATCCTTATTAATGGAAAGCCTTCTGCTATTGCCGGTTTTGGCGATACAGACGCTTTGACACAGCTTCCGGCAGATGCTATTGAAAGAGTTGAAGTGATTACAAGCCCATCAGCCAGATATGATGCCGAGGGTACTGCCGGTATCCTTAATATTATTTTACGTAAGGAAAAAACACTGGGTTTTAATGGCTCGGTGAGTACTAATCTCGGAATTCCAATCAATAATGGAATCAATACAAATGTTAACCTAAGAACAGATAAATTTAATATTTTCAATACATCAGGCTATACATACAGGGATTCACCCGGAAACGCCTTTTTTAATAACACCTTTGAAAATGGAGAATTTTCGAGGACTGTGGAAGAAAGGGAATATGATCGCAACAGAAGACAATTCAATACCAACCTTGGTATAGAATACTACCTAACGGAAAGTTCGTCAATTACAGCCAGCGGATTTTTCAGGATCAGTGATGATGAGGATATCACGACAACTGATACCCGGAAATTTTCAGGAGCCGGTCTTGCTGAACAATCGCTAAGGCGACAGGTTGAAACCGAAGATGATACACGGTATCAATTTGCTTTAAACTATGTCAACAAGTTTAATGATGAAGGTCATGAACTTACTGCTGATTTACAATATGAAAACAGTGCAGAAACACAAAATGCATTTATTACAGAGCGCAATACCTTTCCTGACAATCAGGCTTTTCCATCAGAGGATATTATAACAAAAGAAGACCAGAAAGAATATTTGGTTCAGGTTGACTATGTGCGCCCCATTGGTGAAAATGCACAGTTTGAAGCAGGATACCGTGGTGATTTTGAAAACGAAATAACAGATTATACCCTTTTTCAGGAAAATCTTGAGACAGGTGATTTTGAACTCAATCAATTACTGACCAATGCATTTGACTATTCTGAAAATGTACACGCTCTCTATTCACAATATGGAAACAAATTTGGAAAATTCTCCTTTCTATTGGGACTCCGTTTGGAAAATACCCAATTAAAAGGAAAACTTACTTCAGAACTTTCTGAGGAAGAATTATCTGATGTGTTTGGTGTAGATATAGATACAGATTTTGATAAAAACTACCTGGGACTATTCCCCACCGTAAACCTTATATATGAAATTGGTGAAAGAGAAAATATTACATTGGGATACAACAGAAGAATCAACCGTCCCCGCGGCTGGTTTATCAACCCGTTTCCATCGCGCTCAAGTGTGACCAATGTATTTCAGGGAAATCCTGACCTTGATCCGGCTTATGCAAGTGCTTTTGATCTGGGATATTTAAAACGATGGGATAAGCTTACCCTTACTTCATCGATTTATTATCAGTATGAAACTGATGCCTTTGAAAGGGTACAGATCAGAACCGGTGAAACTGTCAATGGTATTGAAGTAGTGCGCACCATTCCCATCAACCTTTCAACAAACCAGCGCATAGGTGCAGAAGCCGGGGTTCTTTACAACCCTGCAAAATGGTTGCGCCTTAACGGAAGTTTTAATTTCTTTAGATTTGAAACAGATGGCACCTTTGAAGGAATTGATTATGGAGCTACAAACACCAGTTGGTTTGCACGATTCAGTTCAAAAGTGAGTTTACCCGCAAAAATAGACTGGCAAACCAATATGTTTTACAGGGGTCCTTCTGAAAATGCCCAGACAAGATCTGAGGGCATTTATTCCATAGACCTTGCGTTCAGTAAAGATATTATTAATGATAATGCAACTATATCCCTGAATGTGAGTGACCTTTTGAATTCAAGAAAGAGGATGTCTTTTACAAGGGGTGATGGATTTACTTCTGATAATGAATTCCAATGGCGTGAGCGCCAAATAACCATGTCATTTATATACAGGTTTAACCAGCAAAAAAACCAACGTGACAGAGAAAGAAGACAAAATGGAAACGGAGAGGACTTTGAAGGAGGAGAATTTTAAAACCTTTCAACAGCTACAAAAAAGAGGGGAAGCCATATGGCTTCCCCTCTTTTTTGTTAAATATATTTAATAAGAAAAAAGTATTATTCTTTATCTTTTTTACGTGCAGCTTTTATTTCTTTTATGTTTTCCATGATAGCTCCGCCTATCCAATATGGCACAAAAAGCATCAGGAAAATCATTAACCAGAACCCAATGGTTACTATGGTCATAAAAGCTAAAAACCCTAAGTATTGATCAAATTCAAACATATCTGCATGTATAAAATATAACTGAATACAAAGATACAAGGATTTTTTTAAATTTTACAAGCAATCGTTTTAAAAAAGTCTCGCCTTTTTTGATTTTTGTGTAGACTGAACAGTAAGTAATTGAGAAAGAAATATATCACGAGAACTTGAAAGTATGAGAAAAGAAATTTCCATCACAAGGTCTTATTTTTTCTTTCAGAATAAAAAGGAATCTATTGTTTTAAAAGATGAGATTGTAATACATTTGTAAAGAATCAAGTTTTTGAAAGTCAATTTTGAACATATTTTATGGAGGAAGAATTATACACCGCAATTGAGGCCGCCATTGAAGCGGGAAATGTAATTATGGAAATTTATAAAAAAGATTTCAGCGTGGCCTTCAAAGAAGATGAATCACCTCTCACCGAAGCCGATAAGGCTGCAAATGCAGTTATAATGACATTTCTTGCCAAAACATCGCACCCCATCATAAGCGAAGAAAATAAAGAGGTTCCCTTTGAGATAAGAAAAGAGTGGTCAACCTGTTGGATTGTCGACCCACTTGACGGAACCAAGGAGTTTGTGAAAAAAAATGGTGAGTTTACAGTAAACATCGCTTTAATAGAAAATAACAAGCCGGTATTGGGTGTTATTTATGTGCCGGCAACAGGTCAGTTGTATTATGCTGTGGTATCCAAACAAAAGGCATATACACTAAAAATTGAGAATCACCGGTCTCCTTCAAAAGACCAACTATTTGAAAAACCCAAGGAAATAATTCCGTCATCAAATCCTGATGTTGTCAGGGTGGTGGGAAGTCGCTCTCATATGAATCAAGAGACACTGGATTATATGGAGACCTTAAAAACCCAAACTTCCAAACCACTGGATGTGGTTTCAAAAGGGAGTTCGTTAAAACTCTGTCTGGTTGCAGAAGGAAGTGCAGAAGTGTATCCACGTTTTGCGCCCACGATGGAGTGGGACACGGCTGCAGGTCACGCTATATGCAATGCAGTGGGTATTCCGGTAACAGATATGCATACTCTCAACGAAATGCAATATAACAAAGCAAATCTCTTGAATCCTTATTTTTTGGTAGCAAATGAGAGATCAATCACATAAGCGCCATTTAGTAAAAGCTATAACCTGGCGCATCATTGGAACACTTGATACCATGCTGCTGGCCTGGTGGATTTCCGGTAACCCTTTGATTGGCTTACAGGTTGGACTGGCAGAAGTGCTTACCAAAATTGGCTTGTATTATGTTCATGAACGCATCTGGTTTAAAGTCAATTTATCAAAAAACGGTGTCCTTTTAGAAAGCCGGAAGCGCCACCTTGCAAAGGCAGTTACCTGGAGGCTTGTGGGCACGCTTGATACCATGCTGTTGGCCTGGTGGATTTCAGGAAACCCTTTGATTGGTCTGCAGGTGGGATTAGCAGAAGTACTCACAAAAATGGTACTTTATTATTTGCATGAACGTGTGTGGTTCCGCATAAACTTTGGATTGTCAAACAGAAAAGAAGAAAATGAATAAAAACATTGTAAGACACGATTATACAATCACCAGGGAAAATCGTAACAAAAACTACAAACATCCTTCCTTTGTACTGTGGTTTACGGGTTTATCTGGCTCAGGAAAATCAACCATTGCAAACGCTGTTGAACAAGCGTTATTTGAGCAAAACCTCCACACCTATGTTCTCGATGGAGATGCAATCAGAAGCGGGTTGAATGACGGGCTGGGATTTAGTCAAGAAGACCGCTCTGAAAATCTGAGACGCATAGCCGAGGTGGGAAAACTTTTTGTCGATGCCGGTATTATAACATTGGCAGCTTTCATTTCACCTTTACAAAAAGACCGAAATCAAGTAAGGGAAATTATCGGTAAGGAATACTTTTATGAAATTTTTATTGATACCCCCCTTGAAGTGTGTGAAGCACGTGATGTCAAAGGACTTTATAAGAAAGCCAGGGCAGGGGAAATCAAAAATTTCACGGGGATTGATGCCCCTTATGAAAAACCACAAAATCCTGACGTTATTGTTAAAACAGAAGAAGAATCTCTTTCGCAGGCTGTTGAAAAAGTTGTTACCTTTGTGAAATCTATTATTGAAACAAATCAGGATGCGTAAATATTATCTGAATTACTTAGACGAACTGGAATCTGAAGCAATCTATGTATTGCGCGAAGTTTGGGCCCAGTTTGAAAATCCGGTGATTTTGTTTTCCGGAGGGAAAGATTCTATACTTGTTACCCATCTGGCAAAAAAAGCCTTCTTCCCGGCTAAAATCCCCTTTCCTTTGGTACATATTGATACCGGTCACAACTTTCCCGAAACCATTGCTTTTCGGGATCAACTTGTCAAAGACCTGGGGGTACAGCTTTTAGTGGGCTCAGTTCAAAACTCCATTAATGAAGGCAGGGTAGCTGAAGAACGCGGTAAAAACGCTACACGCAATGTACTTCAAATCACTACCTTACTGGATACTATTGAAACTAATAAAATAGATTGTGCCATTGGTGGCGGAAGACGGGATGAAGAAAAAGCACGTGCCAAAGAACGCTTTTTTTCACACCGCGATGATTTTGGACAATGGGATCCAAAAAACCAGCGACCGGAGTTGTGGAATATTTTTAACGGAAAATATTTTGAAGGGGAACACTTCAGGGCTTTTCCTATCAGTAACTGGACAGAAATGGATGTATGGAATTACATCCTGAGGGAAAAAATTGACATTCCTTTACTCTATTTCGCCCACGAGCGACAAGTAGTATGGCGCAACAATTCCTGGATTCCGGTATCTGAACATCTGAAACTTGAGAAAGATGAAGAAATTTTTATTAAAAAAATCCGCTTCAGAACCCTTGGAGACATCACCATTACAGGAGGAATTGAATCTGAAGCAGATACTCTTGAAAAAATAGTCGCTGAGGTCTCAGCAATGCGGCAAACAGAACGTGGTAATCGCTCTGATGACAAACGCAGCGAGTCTGCCATGGAAGACAGAAAAAAAGAAGGGTACTTTTAAATTTATACAATGATTGACAATAACCAACTATTACGATTTACAACCGCAGGAAGTGTGGATGACGGAAAAAGTACCTTAATCGGTCGTTTGCTGTATGATTCCAAAGCCATTTTTGAAGACCAGCTGGCTGCCGTGGAAGCTACGAGCAAACGCAAGGGTCTGGAAGGTGTCGATCTGGCATTGTTTACCGATGGATTGCGTGATGAGCGCGAGCAGGGTATAACCATTGACGTGGCCTACAGGTATTTTACTACCCCAAAACGAAAATTTATTATTGCTGATACTCCGGGCCATATTCAATATACCCGCAATATGGTTACGGGTGCCTCTACTGCAAACGCAACACTGATTCTTATCGATGCCCGTCACGGAGTAATAGAGCAGACCAAACGTCACGCATTTATTGCTTCCCTTCTGCAGATTCCGCATATGATTGTGTGTGTGAATAAAATGGACCTCGTTGATTTTTCTGAAGAGGTGTTCAATGATATCGTCAGTCAGTTTGAAGAATTTTCATCAAAATTGTATGTAAAAGATATCAGGTTTATTCCTATCAGTGCCTTGCTGGGCGACAATGTTGTTAACCGTTCAGAGCAGATGCAATGGTATCAGGGCGGTGCCTTGTTACATTTGCTTGAAACAGTCCACATAAGCAGTGACATTAATAAAATAGATGCCCGATTTGCTGTTCAAACGGTAATACGTCCGCAGCGTGAAGGCTTTATTGACTACCGGGGATATGCCGGCCGCATCGATAGTGGAATCTACAGGGTGGGTGACAAGGTAGCTGTTTTACCTTCGGGCTTTATGTCAACTATAAAATCAATCAATTGTGGAGAGGAAGAGATTGAAGAGGCGTATGCTCCCATGTCAGTTTCCATGACACTTGAGGATGATATTGATGTGAGCCGTGGAGACATGATTGTAAAAGATAACAACAGACCGGATATGCAACAAGAGTTTGACGTGATGCTTTGCTGGCTGAACGATCAACCGGCACGCCCACGGGCTAAATATATCATCAGGCACACGACAAATGAGCAACGTGCAATGATCAAAGATGTTGTTTATAAAATCAATATCAATACATATGAGCGGAATAAAGACGACAAAAACCTCAATATGAATGATATTGTAAGATTGACGTTGCGCACCACAAGACCTTTAATGCTGGACAGTTATCGTGATAATCGTTTTACGGGAAGTATTATCCTCGTTGATGAAAGCACTAACGATACTGTCGCAGCGGGAATGGTGGTTTAATTTTCTTCACTTAATAATTTTTAGAGCTATAACTTAAGTAATTGTAGTAATATTTTCAATTTAATCTCTTTCTCAGAAGAATTTTCTATTCCTTTAAATTTAACAAATATTTAAATTCGTTTAGTTTGGTGTGTTCCGAACTAAAGCTAAATTCGTGGTTCTCATTTAATTCATAGTTTTGACACCATACACGAAAGAAGAACTCATTGAAGAACTGGGTATTCATTTTGAAAACCTATACCATTTGCCGCCCCTGGCCACACGCATCTATGCCATACTCATTTTAAACGGTAATGATGGGCTTACTTTTGAGGAATTAATGGATTTGACCGAAGCAAGCAAAAGTTCTGTTTCCACCAGTATCAAGTTGCTTCTTCAAACAAATAAAATTGAATATTTTACAAAAGCCGGTGACAGAAAACGGTATTTTAAAAAGAAAAAAGACCACCTGAAATTGCGCCTTTCCAATTATATGGAAATAATTGACAGGGAAATAGGACTCTTTCAAAAAACCTCAGGGTTTATGAAAGCAACTGATATTAAAACCTATGAAGATAACCTTTGTTATACATCCATCTACATTGATCATCTTCATCAGATAAAAATAACATTGGAAGAAACCCTTCACAAACTGGAAAATGTTTCTACCAATAAACCATAATTGATTATATATACCACCCTTAGTTACTATGAAACAATCAATATTTTTATTATCACTATCCTTTTTTTTGTTCTTGCAATCCTGTGGGGACAAGCAGGAGCAACCTGCACAAGAGGTTGGAGAGTATCCTGTAATTGAAATCCCCTTAAAGACCATCACATCTTATAGTAGTTATCCAACCCGTATAGAGGGAACGACTAATAGTGAAGTGCGTGCAAAAGTTTCCGGGTATATAACGGAAGTACTGGTTGATGAAGGAGAGGCAGTAAAAAAGGGAAAACCTCTTTTTAAATTGGAAACCCAATCTTTGTCACAAGATGCCGAAGCTGCCCAGGCAAATGTAAATGCCGCACAGGTAGAGGTGGATAAACTGCATCCGCTGGTGGAAAAAAACATCATAAGCAACGTTCAACTTGAAACTGCAAAAGCTCGGCTGGCCCAGGCAAAGAGCGCTTATAACAGCATTGCGGCAAATATAGGGTATGCTACAATCAAGAGCCCTGTTGAGGGGTATGTGGGTTCTATTCCCTTTAGAAACGGTGCATTGGTAAGCCCTGGAGACGCAACACCACTAACAACAGTTGCAGCAATTGAAAATGTATATGCTTATTTTTCGATGAATGAACGGGAGTATCTCAATTTTATTGAGACTGCCTCTGGAACCAACTTGGCAGAAAAAATAAAAAATCTCCCCAAAGTGGAACTGATTTTAGCAAACGGAAGTACCTATGAAGAACAAGGAACCGTGGAAACAGTCACCGGGCAGATTGACAGAAACACGGGAACAGTAAGTTTCCGGGCGCTTTTCCCCAATCCAAACCGTCTTTTGGCAAATGGAAGTAGCGGAACAATCAGAGTTCCCAAAGAGTACAAAAATGTTCCGGTAGTACCCGAGTCTGCTACCTATGAACAACAAGGTGTCGTCTATGTGTATAAAATTCAGGATGATACACTTGCTATATCAACCCCTGTTGAACTGGTTGAACGTGTAAAAAATATTGCTATCATACGGTCCGGCATTAAGGAAGGTGATGTGATAGTAGGACAGGGTGTGAGTAAATTACGTAATAACACAACTATTGAAAGTAAGCCGGTAGCCTTTGACAGTATTGTAGAATCCTTTAATACAGTCTTTCAATAATGTTAAAGCAATTCATAGACAGGCCGGTATTATCTTCAGTAGTATCCATTATTATTGTTATCCTGGGGATATTGGGTTTACAGGAACTACCCGTAACGCAGTATCCTGACATCGCCCCACCCACCGTGCAAATTTCAGCCAGTTATCCCGGAGCAAATGCTGAGACTATTTTAGAGAGTGTTCTGATTCCCATTGAGGAACAGGTAAATGGGGTGGAAGGTATGACATACATTACTTCAACAGCAAGTAACAATGGTTCTGCAACCATCAATGTGTTTTTTGAACAGGGTTATGACCCTGATATTGCTGCGGTAAATGTCCAAAACAGGGTTTCAAGAGCTAATGCGGTATTGCCTTCAGAAGTTATTCGTGCAGGTGTTATTACCTCAAAACAGCAAAGTTCTGCATTATTATATGCTTCTTTATTATCCACCAATCCTGAATATGACGACACATATATTCAAAATTACCTTAACATCAATGTAAAACCGGCTATACAGCGTATCAACGGCGTTGGAAATATGAATGTTTTTGGAGGCAAGGATTATGCCATGCGTGTATGGCTCGACCCTGCTAAAATGGCAAATTACGGGTTAACCACAAATGAAGTTATCGCAGCGATAGGAGAACAAAGTCTGGAAGCCGCCGCAGGCTCCCTGGGTCAAAATGCCGGGGAGTCTTTTGAATATGTAATTAAATATAAAGGACGTTATAAAACCGCTGATGAGTATGAGAATATCATTATCAAAGCCACCGGTGACGGAAATTTTCTGCGTTTAAAAGATGTCGCCAAAGTAGAACTTGACGCTTTTTCTTATAATACTCTGGGCAAATCCAAAGGCTATCCTGCAATGAGTTTCGGAATCTTTCAAACACCGGGTTCCAATGCACAGGAAATCATTGAAGAAATTTATGTCGAACTGGAGTCCCTTAGTCAGGATTTTCCGGAAGGAATCGAGTACCTTATCAACTATGATACTAATAAGTTTCTCACGGCCTCTATCAGCAAAGTACAAAAAACACTTATAGAAGCTTTTTTACTGGTGTTCCTGGTGGTTTTTCTGTTTCTTCAAAACTTCCGCACTACACTTATTCCCGCTATTGCGGTTCCGGTTTCCATCATAGGAACTTTCTTTTTTCTGGGTATTTTAGGCTATTCCATTAACCTTTTGACACTTTTTGCATTGATTCTTGCAATTGGTATCGTGGTAGATGATGCCATTGTAGTTGTAGAAGCCATCTATGCAAAAATGGAAGACGGCATGGACAATGCCCATGAAGCTTCCGTTTCCGCGATGAGCGAAATAACAGGAGCCATTATTTCGATTACACTTGTTATGGCTGCTGTATATGTCCCCATTACATTTATTCAAGGGCCTTCCGGAGTGTTTTATGAACAGTTTGGCGTAACGCTTATTATTGCAATCCTTATTTCTGCAGTGGTTGCTTTGACTTTAAGCCCGGCACTGTGTGCTATCTTTTTAAAACCGAAGCACAATAAAGAAGGGAAGAAACCAAACCTTTTGCAACGTTTTTTCATTGCGTTTAATGCCGGTTTTAATGCATCACGAGCCAAATATACCCGCTCACTTGGATTCCTGATTAAAAACAAATGGATTCCCATTGGGGTGCTGGCAGCAAGTGTAGTACTTATCATATGGAGTGACAGCACCATTCCCAAAGGGTTTGTGCCCACAGAAGACCGTGGTGTTGTATTTGTCAACATCGAACTACCACCCGGTGCATCTCTTGACAGAACTTACAAGGTAACAGAAGATTTATATGCACAAATGGAATCCATAGAAGGTATTCGCACGGCTACGCTCGTGAGCGGAAGGAATTTCTTTTCAGGTGCCGGAAGCTCTTATGCACTTGGTTTTATCATTCTGGAAGATTGGGATAACCGTACAACAGAAGCTACCTCAATTGATGCCATAGTAGCCAAACTGAATGAAAAATCGGCCACGGTAGCAGAAGCGAATATTATTTATTTTACACCCCCCAGTGTTCCCGGCTTCGGTAGTGCTGATGGTTTTGAAATGCAATTGCTGGACCGTCTTTCAGGCGAATTGAAAGACCTGGATGCCAATGCGTCAGATTTTGTGGCAGCACTCAATCAGGAACCTTCCATTGCGTTTGCTTCAAATTCTTTTAGTACTGATTTTCCCCAACTGGAAATGGAAATTGATATCGCTAAAGCAAAAGAGTCCGGTGTAACAGTCAATGACATTCTTTCAACCTTACAGGGCTATGTAGGTGGTTTTTATGCATCAGATTTTAGCCGGTTTGGAAAGCAATTCCGTGTGTTTGTTCAAGCCTTGCCCGAAGATCGGGACAATATTGAAAGCTTGAACACAATGTTTGTCAAAACCTCTAGCAATGAAATGGCACCCCTTTCCCAGTTTGTGACTTTAAACAGGGTGTACGGGCCACAAACAGTAAATCGGTTTAACCTCTATAATTCAGTTACCATTAATGGATCAGCGGCTCCCGGATATAGTTCGGGAGATGCAATCGCAGCCATTGACAGGGTTGCGGCTCAAAGTTTGCCTGCTGATTACAGCGTAGCCTATTCCGGGATTACCCGTGAGGAAATTGCTTCGTCCGGACAGGCCATACTTATTTTTATGCTGAGTATTGTCTTTGTCTATTTTCTGCTCGCAGCCCAATATGAAAGCTTTATCCTTCCGTTATCGGTTATTTTCTCTTTACCCATTGGAGTCGCCGGAGCTTACTTAACTACAATGGTTTCCGGCCTGCAAAACAATATCTATTTTCAAATTGCCTTGATTATGCTTGTGGGTTTACTGGCCAAAAATGCCATCCTAATCGTTGAGTTTGCAAGACAACGGCGTGAACAGGGCATGTCTATAATTGATAGTGCTATCGACGGTGCACGTGTGCGCCTGCGTCCCATATTAATGACTTCATTTGCCTTTATTCTTGGTTTATTGCCCCTGGTATTGGCTTCTGGTGTTGGTGCACAGGGAAATAAATCAATAGGGACAGGTGCAGCGGGTGGCCTACTCGTTGGAACACTCGTCGGGGTCTTCATTATCCCTGTGTTGTTTGTCATTTTCCAATGGCTGGAAGAACGACTGCGCCCGGGAAAAGTTGTCACTATCAAAGAATAAATTGACGTATGAAAGGTATAAGACTTATAAAACAAATATGCTTCAGAACATTGTTTTTAGTAACAATAGCCTTAACTCTTCAGGGCTGTTTTGTAGCCAAAGACTATGAACGTCCACAGGTTGCTGATGAATCGTTTTTCCGAACAGACCAAATTCCGAAAGACAGTCTGAGCCTTGGAGAAGTATCTTGGCGCGAACTTTTTACAGACACCTATCTGAAAAATTATATTGAAGAAGGTTTGCATAATAACCTGGATATTCGTGTGGCACTTCAGCAAATCGAGACAGCAAATGCATACTTCCGTCAGGGAAAAGCAGGATACCTTCCCACGTTGGATCTTAACGCCGGGGTAACCCATCAGGAACTTTCCGGAAACAGTCAGTTCGGGTCCATCTTTGACGGAAATATTACCCAATATGAACTCACGGGCAATATGGCGTGGGAGGCTGATGTCTGGGGAAAAATACGCAGTAATAAGCGTGCCTCAGAAGCGGGTTATTTGCAGTCTGTGGCAGCACATCAGGCCGTTAAAACAGAATTGGTGGCACAAATAGCAACGGTTTACTACCAGTTGCTTACATTGGATGCTCAATTAGAAATTGTTGAAAAAACAATAGCAAACCGTAGCAGCAGTCTGGAAACTACAGAAGCTCTGAAAGAAGCAGGAATTGTAACCGAAGTTGCCGTAAAACAAACCGAAGCCCAACTGTATAATGCAGAAGTGCTTCGCATTGATTTGAAGCGCGATATTGCTCTCACCGAAAATACCTTTTCTATTTTACTGGGAAGCAGCCCGGCTGATATTGAAAGGAGTCGCCTGGAAGAACAGGAAGTTGTAGCTGACCTTAACACAGGCTATCCTGTTCAATTACTGAGAAATCGTCCTGATGTTATCGCTGCGGAATACCAACTTTTGGAAGCTTTTGAAATGAGTAATGTTGCCCGAAGTAATTTTTATCCTTCTTTGAGGATAACAGCTACCTCCGGATTTCAAAGTTTGGAACTCGATCGTCTCTTGAGCGCCAATTCCATATTTGCCACATTTGTGGGCTCACTGGCACAACCGCTGCTAAACAGACGTCAAATTAAAACACAATTTGAAGTGGCACAATCACAACAAGAAATCGCTTACCTCAGGTTTAAGCAGGCATTACTCACTGCAGAAAGGGAAGTGTCTGATGCATTGTATTCCTACGCTGCAGCTGAAGAAAAGATTGGATTTAGCACCAAAGAATTTGAAGCCTATGATACCGCGACCCGATATTCTGAAGAATTGCTGGACAACGGACTTGCCAACTACCTGGAAGTATTAACAGCTCGTGAAAATGCATTGAATGCTGAAGTGCGCATAACCACCACGCGCTTTGAACAAATGCAGGCAGTAGTGGAATTGTACCGTGCCCTGGGTGGTGGAAAGGAATAGTTTTTTTCCTGATTAAAACATCTAAAAGAAGCCTTTAATATTAACCATTTCGCCGCAGTAAACTCAGGGAGTAATAACGTTTTGAATCAATAAAGTGCTTTACCGGTTCAAAGCTGTTTTCCCTGCTCAATTGCCCGATGTCATCTAAATGGTATTTTTTGGATATCTCGGTGTGAATGACTTCGTTTTTATAAAAAGATATGTTTTCGTTACCGATAGTTACGCTTTGTTTTTTTAGACTGACCAAAAAACTCAAACAGTTGCCTGAAAGGGGATCGTAATATGGATAATGATCAAAAGCATTTACGTCAAAACCGGCATTGAGTTCACGGTTGATGCGTGTGAGCAGGTTCAGGTTAAAGGCTTTGGTGATCCCTTCTTTGTCATTATATGCATTCAGGATAGTTTTTGGGTGCTTTTTTAAGTCAAAGGCAATGAGGATGAGGTCATTTTTTTTCATTCCCTTATAGAGCCATTGCAAAAATTCATTGGCACGTTCCTTATTGTAATTCCCAATTGTACTCCCCAGAAAGAGGATTAAATTATGGGATTGTTTTTTGAGGACTTCATCACAGGTTTCAAAATAATTTCCTGCAACGCTTTCTACTTCAAGTTGTGGAATAGCGGCGGTTACATTGGCTTTGTTTTCTTTCAGTATATTGGGCGAAATGTCCAGAGCCGTATAACGCATAGAAACTTCACTTTCATCCAGTTTTTTTAGAAATACAGCTGTTTTGGTCCCGTCTCCGGCTCCCAGTTCGACGATATTCCAGTGCGGATTGTGTTCTTTCAGGATTTTAGCAATATCTGCGCTTTGTTTTTCAATGATTTCACGTTCGCAACCCGGCAGATAGTAGCTTTCCATATGCATAATTTGTTGAAAGAGCGCATCTCCTTTTTTATCGTAAAAATATCTTGAAGGCAGGGTTTTTTGTTCTTTCCTGAGCCCTGACAGGATATCCTCTTTAAATGAATTCATCTATATTTTTATTAGTTGTTTTTGGCCAGCCTGATACCTGAGAAAACCCATCGGGAGGAGGCGTGAAAAAAGTTTCTGTATGTGATTCTGCTGTGACCGGGAGTAGTTGCAACCGAGGCACCTCGAAGGACATTTTGATTGACCATAAATTTCCCATTGTATTCCCCAAGTGCACCGGGGGCTTTTTTAAAACCGGGATAAGTCACGTAAGCCGAATTTGTCCACTCCCAAAGCATTCCCCATTTTAGCTTTGGTGCTGCTATTTCCCATTCCATTTCGGTGGGGAGACGATAACCGGCCCATTCCGCGAAAGCGAAAGCTTCATAAAAGGAGATATGACTCACCGGAATTTCAGGGTTAAGGGTTTGCAGGCCTTCCATAGTATATTGTTCCCACCCATCTTTTTGACGATGCCAGTATAATGGGGCTTCAAGCTTGTTTGTATTGATAAAGCTCCAGCCTTCATCATGCCAGAGATTGTGATTTTTATATCCACCATCCTTCACGAATTCAAGAAATTCACCGTTGGTTACCAGGGTGCTTCGCAACGAAGCCTCTTGCAGATAAACCTTATGGCGGTCAAGTTCATTGTCAAAACAATAGGAGTCGCCGGTAGCGCCTATTTCATATATGCCTTCAGATATATTTTCCCATCCTTTTACGTGCGTTTCCTTCTCCAGCATATAAGCAGATGCATACCGGGGAAAGGTGGGCTGATTGCCCAGAATGTATTTAATATCATATACCAGCAATTCCTGATGCTGCTGCTCGTGATTAACCCCCACTTCTATCAGAAAAAGCAAATCCTGCGGGCATTCTTTATCCAGTAATTGCAGCATATGTTTTTTGACATAAGAACGATAATTATAAACATGTTCAACGGTGGGACGGCTCATAAAACCACGATCAGACCGTTGGGTTCTGTCACCCATGTTGTTGTAATAACTGTTGAAGAGAAATGAAAATTGCTCGTCAAAAACGGTGTATCCATTAAAATGGGGCAGCAGCACAAATTGCTCAAAAAACCAGGTGGTATGTGCCAAATGCCATTTGGGTGGGGACACATCGATGATGGGTTGGGGCATGTAATCTTCAGTTACCAGCGGCTTGCAAATAGCCTCAGACCGTTGCCGGGTATTTTTAAATTGGTTAGTTAGTGTTTCCTGATCTATGGTATATTTCATTTTTAATATTCCTTTTTATTTTTCAATGTGCACGCCATTCCAGAAAGCTATATAATCCTTTATTTTTTTAGCAGCTTCCTTTGGTTCAGGGTAATACCAGGCGGCATCTTTATTTATTTTTCCGTCAACTTCAAGGGTATAATAACTTGCTTCACCTTTCCAGGGGCAGTGTGTATGAGTTTCTGAAGGCTTTAAATGCTTGCTTTTGACGTCTCCGGGAGGGAAATAAGCGTTGCCTTCTACTTCTATTGTTTGATTGCTTTCAGCAATAATGGTATTGTTCCAGAGAGCTTTCATATTTTTATTTTAAAATTACACTTTTTTCAGGTTTTCGAGCATTGTGGGAATCAATTCGCTAACAGTGGGGTGAGGAATCACGCTGTCGCGGAAGGTCTTGTAAGGAGCATCTGCATACATAATATTTAAAATACCCGATATTATCTCATCACCTCCGGTGCCCAGAATTGCAGCTCCCAATATTTTATCTGTTTTGCCATCGATAAGTATGCGCATAAATCCGTGGGTTTCTCCTTTTTCCTTCGCTCTTGCAACGTTGCTCATAGGTTGAAAGGCCTCCCTTACATCAAAACCCTTTTCCAGAGCCTCCTTTTTGGTCATGCCGGCACGCCCTAATGGAGGATCTACATATAAACCATAGGTGAGGATGCGGTCTGAAACTTTTCGGCTTTTATCTTCAAAGGTGTTAGCTGCAATTATCTCATAGTCATTATAGGCAGTATGTGTAAAAGCTCCTTTGCCGTTGCAATCTCCCAAAGCATATATTCCGGCAACATTGGTTTGAAGGGTGTCATCTACTGTAATATAGCCGCGCTCATCTGTTTCTATACCGGTAGCTTTCAGGTTAAGGGTCTCAGTATTGGGAAGTCTTCCAACGGCGAGAAGCAAGTGGCTTCCGGTGATTTCCTTGGGGGTGTCTTCACAGTCAATGCTTACGGTAATAGTGCCGTCATCGTTCTTTTTTCCGCCTATGCACTTCGCTTTTAACCGAAAGTCAATACCTTCCTTTTTCATAAACTCAAGGATGGCCTCACTGATGTCTTTATCTTCTTTGCCTATTATCTGATCCCCTTTTTCTATAATCGTGACTTTACTTCCAAAACGTCTGAACATTTGCCCAAATTCTAAACCGATGTAACTACCGCCAATGATGATGAGGTGTTCAGGAAGTGTTTCCAGTTCCAGGATATCGGCATTGGTAAGATAGGGTACCTGGCTGAAATCATCAGGTATGTTAGGCCGTGCACCGGTGTTGATATAGATGTTTTCAGCTCTTAGGGTTTTGTCGTTGACTTGAATGGTTTTGGGAGCCGAAAAAGTAGCCTCCCCCTGAAAAAACGAAATCTTCTTTTCATTTTCTATACCCTGATGAATCCCATCAACCGATTCTTTAACCAAGGCATCTTTGCGGCTTTTAATTTTTGGAAGGTTTGCCAAACTGCCTTTAGGAATATCAATGCCCAATGACTCCCCATTTTGAGCCTCCCACATACGGCGGGCACTGGCAACATACGCTTTTGTAGGGGTACAACCCGTATTAACACAGGTGCCACCCAACCGGTCCTTTTCAATGAAAGCAACAGATTGTCCTTCAGAAGCGAGTTTGAAAGCAAGCGGTGTGCCTGCCTGACCCGAACCAATAATGATAGCATCAAATGTCTGCAATGGGTTGGTTTTATGGTTACGTAATAAAGATACGGCAACAAGGTTTTATAATAAAAGTCTTTAAGGGAAATTTAAGGGTTTTGATATCTTTATGATAGCCGGTTTACAACTATTATATGGTTAAGTGAAAAGAAATTTAAAAACACAACTACTGTACAGAATAGTTCGGAACTTCTTCCAAGAAAATGTATTTTTCATTCTCATAATCGAGTTTGCAGTAATAGTGTTGCAAGCCATTGGTAACCATAAGATAAGTAGCGTCCAGGCTCAGGTTGTAGCGGGCAATCTGGTCAAAGGTTTCCTGGTGTATATTGATGTGTGGGGCTTTGCATTCCACGATAAGGTGGATACTGCCGTCCGGGTTGAATACCACTATGTCATAGCGTTTTCGGGTGTTGTTTAAAATGAGCACTTTTTCCACATTGACATGGCTTTTTGGGTAATTCTTTTCACTCAGTAGGAATTGAACCACGTGTTGCCGCACCCATTCTTCCGGTTTAAGAATCACAAATTTTTTGCGGATTTCATCAAAGATGGAAATTTTATTTTCGCTACTTTTGAATCGAAAGCTGTAAGAAGGAAAATGAAGCTCTTGCATATCACAAAAATGATAATTTTTTTTCAATGGAAGAAGTAAAACGCATCGCAAACGACATAAAGAAAGGTAATTTAAAACCCATCTACCTCCTTACGGGTGAAGAACCTTACTATATCGATTTTCTTGCTGACTATATTGAGAAAAATGTACTGACCGAAGATGAAAAGTCCTTTAACCAAATGATTTTATATGGACAGGATGTGACAGTCGAAGACATTGTGAGTCACGCCAAGCGCTACCCCATGATGGCTTCATATCAGGTCATTATTGTCAAGGAAGCCCAGGAATTGAACCGCACCATTGAAAACTTGGCATCTTATTGTCAACAGCCGCAACCCACTACAATCCTGGTGCTTTGTTATAAATACAAAAAAATTGACAAGCGCAAAAAGCTCTACAAAACCATAAAAGAAAAAGGGGTTATTCTGGATGAAAAAAAGCTCTATGAGAATAAAGTGGGCGACTGGATCACCAAAATGCTTGCATCCAAAGGATATCAAATTTCGCCTAAAGCATCTTTGATGCTGGTTGAATTTCTGGGAAATGACCTGAGTAAAATTGCCAAAGAGCTTGAAAAACTTACCCAAATCCTCAAACCCGAGCAACAAATTACCCCCGAACTCATAGAAGAAAACATAGGCATCAGCAAAGATTTTAATAATTTTGAGCTTCAAAAGGCTCTGGGGAGCAAGGATATCAAAAAAGCCTTTCGCATTATCAATTACTTTTCAGAAAACCCAAAAGACAATCCCATACAAATGACGGTGGCATTGTTGTATTCTTTTTTCACGAAAGTTTTAAAATACCATGCCTTGTCCAATAAAGGAAGTGCCGCAAGCGCTTTGGGCATAAGTCCTTATTTTGTAAGTGATTACCAGCAGGCAGCCCGCAACTATCCCATGAAAAAAGTGAGTGCCATTGTTGCAGCCATTCGGCAAACCGACATGAAGAGCAAAGGGGTGGGAGCATCAAACGTCAGTCATGGTGATTTGCTGAAGGAATTATTGGTGGAGGTTTTTGGATAAAGATATTTAGAAAGCTTATTTTTGTAGCGTCAAATCCTGAATAAATGTCAAAAACCAAAGCCTGGCTCAATGCAGCGCGATTGCGCACACTTCCCTTATCTTTTTCCGGTATAATTGTAGGTTCAGCCATGGCATGGGATGCCGGTGCATTTGACGGTGTTATTTTTACTTTGGCATTGCTTACAACGCTTGGGTTTCAGGTCCTGTCAAATTTTGCAAACGATTATGGTGATGGTGTCAAAGGCACAGACAATGAGGAACGCAAGGGACCCAAACGAGCCTTACAAAGTGGTTTGCTTACTGAAAAAGAGCTAAAAAAAGGGATTGTTATTACCGTAATCCTTACGCTTATAGTTTCAGTTTTGCTGATTTACAAAGCCTTTGGTTCTGAGAACCTGGGATATCTCATACTGTTTTTCCTGCTGGGAGTTGCTTCCATCATAGCAGCCATTAAATATACTGTGGGCGTTACTGCATATGGATACCGGGGGCTGGGTGACGTTTTTGTGTTTGTCTTTTTTGGCCTGCTTTCTGTAGTGGGAAGTTTTTTCCTGTATACTCATGACCTCTCTGTTTTTGTTTTTCTGCCGGCAATCACGATTGGTTTGCTCAGCACGGCTGTTTTAAACCTGAACAATATGCGTGACCGTGTTTCTGATTCAAATTCAGGAAAAAAAACACTGGTCGTAATCCTGGGAGCTGAAAAAAGTAAAAAGTACCATTATGCGCTATTGGCGTGTTCATATTTTGCTGCATTTGTCTTTTTCTATATAAGCCGCGGAAGTTACCTGCGATTTCTCCCTTTACTGGCATTTATTCCCATTCTGATACATGCAAAAACTGTTGCTTTTAACCGCAATCCCGAAACCCTGGATCCCGAACTCAAAAAAGTTGCACTCAGTACGTTTCTTTTTTCCGTGTTGTTTTTTATTACGGCCATGCTGTAAAATATAAACACCCATTCCTGTAGTAGGCTTTTCTTAATAGTTCAACCTTGTAAAAAATATATTTTCAACTTATTTTTTGAACTGTAGCTTTTGATTTTAGTATCTTTAAGACGTAAACCAAAAATGCATAAAAGATGAAAATAACATTCTACGGACAAAATAGTTTTTTACTGGAAATAAAAGGAAAGCATATCATCATTGACCCATTTATAAGTGGAAGTCCGCTGGTTGATGGTAAAATTGATATCAACACCCTGCCGGCAGATTATATTTTACTCACTCATGCGCATCAGGACCATACACTCGATGCAGAGGCCATTGCCAAAAATACCGGAGCCACTATTGTCAGTAATTATGAAATTGCCAATCACTATGAGGCTAAAGGGATCAAGGTGCACCCGATGAACCACGGCGGAAGTTGGGAATTTGACTTCGGAAAAGTAAAATATGTCAATGCCATTCACACCAGCTCTTTTCCTGACGGAAGCTATGGCGGGCAACCGGGTGGTTTTGTCATTGAAGGGGAACACAAGAATATCTACATAGCCGGTGATACCGCCCTTACTATGGATATGAAACTCATCCCCATGCAAACACGACTGGATATTGCCATACTGCCCATTGGTGATAATTTTACCATGGGAGTGGAAGATGCAATCATGGCTTCAACATTTATTGAATGTGACAAAATCATTGGTTGTCATTATGATACTTTTGGCTACATAGAAATTGACCACGAAGAAGCCAAACGAAAGTTTTATAATGCTAATAAAGACCTGATGTTGCTGGAAATAGGGGAGAGTATCGAACTTTGATTTAATAACCCACTATTTTGAAAGCATCTTATAAAAAACACCTGCTTCATTTTAAAAAACCCGGCGGAACTTCCCGCGGTGTCTTGCATACAAAGGAAACCTGGTTTCTGGAAATCGGTGATAAAAATAGAAAGGGAGTGGGCGAATGTGGTTTGTTGCGTGGCCTCAGTATTGATGACCGGCCGGATTATGAAGAAAAACTTCAGTGGGTTTGTGATAACATAGATTTAGGTGAAGAGGCACTGTATGAAAGCCTTACTGAATTTCCCTCTATTCAGGCGGGATTGGAAACTGCTTTTCTTTCGCTTAAAGCGAAAAACCCTTTTATTATTTTTCCTTCAGAGTTTACAGATGGCAAAGCCCAAATTCCAATCAACGGATTGGTCTGGATGGGTGATAAAGAATTTATGCACACCCAAATCAGGGAAAAAATTGATGCGGGTTTTAAATGTATCAAAATGAAAATAGGTGCGATTGATTTTGATACCGAACTGGAATTGCTTACCTCCATCAGGAAAGAATTTTCCTCTGAAGAAATCGAACTGCGGGTGGATGCCAATGGCGCCTTTGCACCCACGGAAGCCCTTGAAAAACTCAAACAACTTTCAGCGTTGGAACTACACTCCATTGAGCAACCCATAAAGGCTGGTCAATGGGAGGCGATGGCATCTTTATGTGAGAAAACCCCTTTACCCATCGCTCTGGATGAAGAATTGATCGGTGTTTTTGAACTTGAAGAAAAGAAAGTGCTTTTACAAACCATCAAACCGCAATACATCATCCTGAAGCCCAGTTTGATTGGCGGCTTTCGCGGAAGCGATTCCTGGATAGGACTTGCAGAAGAGCAGGGATGCGGCTGGTGGATTACATCGGCACTGGAAAGCAACATCGGCCTGAATGCCATTGCACAGTACACCTTTACAAAAAACAATCCGATGCCGCAAGGATTGGGAACGGGGAGTCTCTATACAAATAACATAACATCCCCGCTGGAAGTAAAAGGCCAATACCTAAGCTATAACCCCTCTCTGGAATGGAATTATGAATTTTAAAGAATAAAAAAACCCGCCCGAAGGCAGGTTTTATAGAGATGTTATTCTGTTAGTCTTCTTTTTCCCAGACATCATTGGAGCCGTCAATATCAGCCATAATTTTTTCAGGGTCAATGACTACTTTTTTTAGTTTTTTGTCACTTTCCAGGAGATAAATCCAGCGGTTATTGCGTTGCCACACTTCTACGGGAAGTTCTTTGCGCTCAGTACTTCCGTCTTCATAGGTAACTTCAAATTTCAGAGGCATTGGGAATCCTTTATTGACAAAAGTAAGCAGGTAATCACCGGCTACTTCATTCACAGCTTCAACAGCCATATCGATGTTGTCGTTAGAGTAAAACCAATGTTTCCAGTACCAGTTGAGGTCTTCACCGCTCACATTTTCCATGATATTGAAAAAGTCATTGGGCTGCGGGTGTTTGTATGCCCAGGCATTGATATAAGCCTTAAAGGCGTTGTCAAAGCGCTCGGGACCAAGGATGTATTCACGCAGCATAAAAAGCCCGTAAGCGGGTTTGTAATAAGCGGCCATACCCAGGTTCCTGCTTTGGGTAATATCCGGATGTGTCGAAATGGGCTCACGGTTAGGGCTGGTATTATATGCAATAATACTTTCACGGTTCATTCGTGCATCATATTCATTATTGTTGAAGGCTTTGGTACTGTAATAATTGATGAACGAATTAAAACCTTCATCCATCCACACGTGTCTTTTTTCGTTTGATCCCACAATCATAGGGAACCACATATGACCAAATTCGTGATCAGTTACTCCCCAAAGACGTCCTGCTTTGCTTCTCCAGCTGCAGAAGGAGATTCCCGGATATTCCATTCCACCCACATTGGAAGCAACGTTCACAGCAGCAGGATAGGGGTAAGGATACCATTTTTCTGAATAATGTTCAATAGAGAACTTGGTGTACTCAGTTGAGCGTTCCCATGCATTGCCACCGTTGCTTTCCAACGGGTAAGCTGATTGTGCAATGGCTTTTTTTCCATCGGGAAGATTGATGCGTGCAGCATCCCAGATAAACGCTTTAGAGGAAGCAAATGCGATATCACGGGTATTTTCCATTCTGAAATGCCAGGTGATTTTACCGCTTTGTTTAGGGCGTGTAAGCGAAGTATTACCCACTTCTTCAGGTTTTATCAAATGAACGGTAGCATCACTTTTTTCAGCAGCACGCATACGGTTTTGCAATTCCTTGGAAAGCACCTGGTTTTCATTTTGCAAAGCTCCTGATCCCACCACAATATGGTCGTATGGAACGGTAACTTTGTAATCAAAATCGCCATATCCCAGATAAAACTCACCTGCACCCAGGTAAGGTTCCGAATTCCAGCCGGTAATATCATCAAATACGGCCACACGGGGATACCATTGTGCCATAGAATATATGGTGCCTTTTTCTACATCAAGACGCCCCATTCTGTCAAGGCCTTTCATAGGTATCTTATAACTGAAATTCATGCTGATAGTAGCTTTTCCACCTTTGGCGGTAATGGGCTCGTTAAAAAACACCTGCATACGCGTGTCAGTAATCAAATGTTTGTTAGAAGCCACAGCTTTTCCGGTTTTAGCGGAAACATTTGTAATGGTGTATCCGCCGTCCAAATCACCGTCAAAACGAGAACCTTGTATCGGGGTGGTAAGAGCCCCGCGGGAATCTTCAGTATATCTGTTTTGCTCCAGGTGCAACCAGACAAAGTCAAGGGACTCCGGACTGTTGTTGTAATAGGTAATCGTTACGGTTCCGGAGAGCATATTAGTCTTATCGTCAAGTTCTACCTCAAGATCATAATCGGCTCCGTTTTGCCAGTACATAGGACCCGGAACACCGGAAGCAGAACGAAACATATTTCCTTCGCGGTTAGTAAAATGATCAAAGTCGCTTTGATTGTTTTGAAAAGGGGTTTGAGCGTTGATGCTCACGGAAAATAAGGTAAAAAGAAGAATGGCTTTCCCTAAAAATGACTTCATAGATGTATATATTTTTTTAGACGCGCTAAAATAGGCAAAGCTTTAACATTCACAAAAAGATTAACTTTTTTTAAATCCTAATAGATTAACCGATTTAGAATTAATAATAGTTTTAATTTTTTGAATCCAAACTGCTGGGATTCTCTGTATTCATTTTTTTGATTAGAGCCACTATACTCTCAAAAGTGAGCTCTTTTGCTTCGAGATGGGCATATTTTTCTCCCAAAAATTCGGTTACCTGTTTTCTGGACAGTAAATTGCCTTCTGCGTTTTTACGTTTCTCGTTAATTGCTGAGGTGTTTATGAGAAGGACCTTGCGTTGGATATTATACTGGTCTTTCCAGCTTTTGTTCCATTTAACAGATTCAGATACAACGACTCCTATTGCTCCTCCAACAACTCCACCGGTATAATGCTTACCTCCTGATTTAACAACCTGGGCTGAGTGTTCATCAATAAATGCAGCACAATAGGTTCCTGTTATCTCTAATTTTATAAACACATTGGGTTGATGCATATCACTTGAATGGGAAAGGTTAAAATAAGTATCCCCGTCGTGATCAATTGCCCAACTCGTCATAGATTTTTTAATTTTTTTACCTGTAGCGGCATCTATTATTTTTTTTACGAAAATATGTGTACTACTCTGTTGCCTTACAATTGCAACAGCATTTACATCCCTTTTTTTGTTCTTAATGAAATCATATGTCGTTTCATATAGTGATACAGGTATGGTATCAAGGGTTTGGGCCATATGAGACTGGAAGCTAATGATGAGTATGAATAAAACGAAATATTTCATAGTAGTATGTATTGGGTCTGAGAAATCACTAAGATTTTGCCCGCCAAAAATAATTTATTATTCGGGATAAAAAAATAATTATGCTTTTACGAAAGGTGTATCATCCCGAAGCCGTATTTCAAATTATAAAAAATAAGGAGGTTACCCTTTTCAAAAGCATCATTTTCCCAATAAAAAATAGTATATTTGCACGCAATTAAAACGTAATTGCAATGACTGCGCATCAAAACAAAATACTGGGAGAAGGTCTTACTTATGACGATGTACTCTTAGTTCCTGCTTATTCTGAAGTTTTACCACGTGAGGTATCCATCAGTACTCAATTCTCCAGAAACATAACCATTAATGTTCCCATAATTTCAGCGGCTATGGACACTGTCACTGAAAGTGCCATGGCTATTGCTATTGCCCGTGAAGGGGGGATTGGAGTGTTGCATAAGAATATGACCATAGAGCAGCAGGCGATGGAGGTTCGGAAAGTAAAACGTGCTGAAAGCGGTATGATACTCGATCCTGTGACACTTCCATTAACAGCCGTTGTTGCAGATGCTAAAAACGTTATGCGTGAATACAGCATCGGGGGTATCCCAATTGTTGATGATTCCGGAAAACTCATCGGGATTGTAACCAATCGTGATCTGCGTTTTGAAAAAGACAACAAACGTCCCATCAGTGAAGTCATGACTTCAGATAAACTGGTAACCACTCAAGAAGGGACTTCGCTTGAGCAGGCAGAAATTATCCTGCAAAAGCATAAAATTGAAAAACTTCCGGTAGTAAAGGATGACAATACCTTAATAGGGCTTATTACCTTCAGGGATATTACAAAACTTACTCAAAAGCCCATAGCCAACAAAGATCAATTCGGGCGTTTACGCGTTGCAGCTGCACTGGGTGTAACCGGTGATGTGATGGAACGCACCGCTGCACTTGTCCAGGCTCAGGTAGATGCAGTTATTATTGACACGGCACACGGGCATACTAAAGGTGTGGTTGATGTCCTCAAAAAAGTTAAAAACAAATATCCGGAACTTGATGTGGTTGTAGGTAATATTGCCACAGCAGATGCAGCCAGATATCTGGTTGAGGCCGGAGCAGATGCCGTTAAAGTAGGTATTGGCCCGGGTTCAATTTGTACCACACGTGTGGTGGCCGGTGTGGGCGCTCCTCAATTTTCAGCCGTATTGGAAGTAGCTGCTGCCATCAAAGGAAGTGGGGTTCCGGTGATTGCCGATGGCGGTATTCGCTATACGGGAGATATTCCCAAAGCGATTGCTGCAGGTGCCGACTGTGTTATGTTAGGCTCATTGCTTGCAGGAACCAAAGAAAGTCCCGGTGAAACCATTATCTATGAAGGTAGAAAATTTAAGTCTTATCGTGGAATGGGGTCTGTTGAAGCCATGCAGCATGGCTCCAAAGACCGTTATTTTCAGGATGTGGAAGAAGATATTAAAAAACTGGTTCCGGAAGGAATCGTGGGCAGGGTGCCATACAAAGGTGAACTTGCTGAAAGCATGACACAATTCATTGGCGGTTTGCGTGCCGGTATGGGTTATTGTGGTGCAAAAGATATTGCCACACTTAAGGAGTCCGGAAAGTTTATCAGAATCACGGCATCGGGAATCAATGAAAGTCACCCACACGATGTGTATATCACAAAAGAATCTCCCAATTATTCGCGTTAAGCTTTTATAGAATCTATATTGTAAAGACTAAAGTGAAATTGTAAGCATTCAAAAAATACCTGCTTACAGGGGCATTCTCATTACTTTTGGATTAAGTTATTGCCAATCCGGCTCGCGTTGGGTGAGGTTATTATTCTTATAATCCTCTAAATCATTTCCCGAATCCTTTTTTGGTTTCTTTTTCTCTTTTCCGGCTTTTTCTTTATTTGTTGCTTCAGCGTGTTCGGTTCCCCGACTTGCATTTTCTTCAGCTTCAGGAAATGATTTCTTTTTTTTTGGCTCTTTGTTTTTATCAGCGTGAGGATCTTCCTTTAAATTTTTCTTAGATGTGTCCATAGTGTAAATGTTTTATTTCCATGAAGATAAGAAGAATCTTTTTTCTGTTTATTAAATAAAATATAAAAAAAACAGACAGACCTTGTTGCAAATAAACATTTGCTACAAAAGGGGTATTTTTGAACTTTAAGTTTACTCAGTTACCAAAGGTTGGAGTGCTTCCCAGACATTCTCTGCAATAATTTCTTGTCCCGCTGCGGTGGGGTGGATGCCATCTGCCTGGTTTAAATCGGGTACTCCGCCCACATCTTCGAGTAAAAAAGGGATAAGCGGAAGCTTGTATTGTTCGGCCAGCTCAGGAAAAATATTTCTGAATTCTGAGGTATAAGACTGCCCCATATTGGGCGGAAGTTGCATCCCGGCTAGTACAATAGTAGCATCAGGATTTTTTTCCAATACAAACTCAATAATAAAAGCGAGGTTTTTTCGTGTTTCTGATAGCGGAATACCCCGCAAACCGTCATTGGCTCCCAGTTCCAATACAAAAATATCAACTGGCTGATTTAAAACCCAATTAATCCTGTTTTTGCCACTGGCAGTGGTTTCGCCGCTAAGGCCGGCATTTATGATTTCATAATTCAGGTCAAGGGAATCGATTTTCTCCTGAATAACAGCCGGATAAGCCTCTTCAGGGTCTAGTCCCAGTCCGGCGGTAAGACTGGTGCCAAAGAACAGGATGCGCTTCTTGTCTGTCGTCTCTTGTTCTTCAGGTTTTTCAGTTTGCAAACTTTCTTCAGTCTTTTTTTTCTCAGCAGATTTTCCGCAGGAAATAAAGAGTGAAAAAGATAAAATATAACAAAAGATTAACAGGCTTCGCATCATAACGTGGATTAAAATTAAAATGATTTCTTTATTTTACCTCTTTAAAAAAAGCAATCAAAGATACTCTAAATGGCAAAGATATTAAACGTCCACAACTTAGAAAAAACCTACACCTCAGGTTCACAAACATTAACAGTTTTACAAAATATTTCTTTTGCCATTGAAGAGCGGGAAACCTTTGCTATCGTGGGTCCTTCCGGAAGTGGAAAAACTACTCTTTTAGGGCTTTGTGCAGGTCTGGACCGGCCCAATGCCGGCACAATCGAACTGTGTGGCACACAACTCAACAACCTGACCGAAGATGAACGGGCACTTTTGCGCAACCGCAACATTGGCTTTGTTTTTCAGGATTTTCAATTATTGCCCACCTTGACCGCGCTTGAAAATGTTGCGGTTCCCTTGGAACTGCAAGGGGCAAAGAATGCAGCAAAAATAGGAATGGAGCTTCTTGATAAAGTGGGATTGGCAAACCGTTTTCATCATTATCCGTCACAGCTTTCGGGAGGTGAGCAACAACGCGTAGCTGTGGCAAGGGCTTTCTCAAACCGTCCATCCATCCTTTTTGCCGATGAGCCCACAGGAAACCTTGATGCCGAAACAGGCGAAAAAGTAGAAGCCCTCCTTTTTGAACTCAACAAAGAAGCCGGTACAACCCTTGTGATTGTGACCCACGATATTGAGTTGGCAAATAAGACTCAAAATATTCTGCGCTTGAAAGGTGGAAAAATTGTTCCCAACCAAAAAGAGGCTTCATGGAAATAGAAAAGAGTAAAACCACTTCCGGACCGGGTATCAACTGGTTGCTGAAAATGGCCTGGCGTGACGGAAAAGCAAGCAGCAAAAAACTAATTCTCTTTATGGCTTCCATCGTGCTGGGTATTGCAGCCGTGGTTTCCATTCAATCGTTTGGTGAAACCCTGAAAGACAATATAGCCTTGCAGTCTAAATCCCTCATGGGAGCCGATTTTAAAATAGACAGCAACAACCCGCCCAATGAAGAGGTGTTGCGCATTATGGATTCACTGGGAGGCTATGATGGAAGGGAAATAAACTTTCCTTCCATGGTTGCATTTCCCAAAAATGAAACTTCAAAACTGGTGCAGGTGCGTGGCATTGAGGGAGGATTTCCTTTTTACGGTGTTCTGGAAACCGAACCTGCTTCAGCGGCAAATACATACGAAGAATCCGGTGCAGCACTTGTAGACGCTACAGTAATGCTGCAATTGGGAATAGAACCGGGTGACAGTATTAAAGTGGGTGAATATACCTTTCCTGTTGCCGGAAGTTTAAAGTCGATTCCAGGAAGCAATGCCATCTTTAGTTCAGTAGCACCGCCGGTAGTGATTCCCTTTCGTTTTATTGAAGAAACAGAACTTGTGCAAACCGGAAGTCGCATAGATTATGAATTTTATTTTGTGGCAGACCCCTCAGTGAGTATGGAGCAACTGGATCGTGAAGTAGAACCCATGCTCGAACTTCAGGAAGCAGATCTCGACACCCATACATCCACAAGCGAACGCATGGGACGTCGGTATGAAAATTTTGGAAGGTTCCTCAACCTCGTGGCTTTCATTGCCCTTTTACTGGGTTGTGTGGGGATTGCGAGTGCCATACATATATACATTAAAGAAAAACTGCGGGCCGTGGCCGTCCTGAAATGCCTGGGAGCCACCAAGCGTCAAACATTTCTTATTTATTTACTGCAGATTGCAGGTATGGGATTGCTGGGAGGTATCGCCGGTACAGCCATAGGTCTGTTACTGCAACAACTTTTTCCCATGTTGCTGGGCGATCTGCTGCCGGTAGATGTAGCGATGGCTTTTTCGCCGCGCGTGATTATAATGGGAATCTTGCTGGGTATCTTCATGTCAGTATTGTTTGCCTTATATCCCTTGATGAATACCTTATATGTATCGCCCCTGCAGGCACTGCGTGTTCAGGAGAGTGATACCCCAAAATCACGTAAAGCCGGGCTTCTGGTCTTGTTGGGAATATTCCTGTTTATTTTCCTGTTTTCATACTGGTTACTGGAAGATATTCAATATTCGCTTGCCTTTGTGGCGGGTATCTTCGTGACTTTTTCAATTCTTGCCGGGGTGGCGCATCTCTTTATGCAGGCAATCAGAAAATTCTTCCCTTCTTCCTGGGGGTTTGTGGCACGTCAAAGTTTAAAAAATCTCTTTCGGCCGCAGAACCAAACACTTATTTTGGTGCTTGCCATCGGGGTGGGGACATTTTTAATCAGTACACTATACTTTACCAAAGACATTCTGCTCGCTCAGGCTTCAGTGGAAGCACAGGCTGAGAGCCCAAATATGATTCTTCTGGATGTGCAAAGTCCGCAGGCAGATGCTGTTGCAACAACAATCAGGAATAATGACCTTAAGGTTATTGATAACATTCCCATTGTGACGATGCGCATACACAGCATAGGTGACAGAACGGTCAATGAGATAAAAAAAGATACGACTACTTTTATCCGCGGTTGGATTTTAAATCATGAATTTCGTGTCACGTACCGTGATTCTCTGGTAGCCTCAGAAAACCTTCAGGAGGGGACCTGGACTGAAGTGGCGGAAGAAAGCGGACGTATTCCCATTTCGATTAGTGATAATTTTGCAAATGATGCCAAGGTGGGTGTAGGTGATCACATTACGTTCAATGTTCAGGGTGTTCTTACTGAAACCATCGTGGGAAGCATTCGCACAGTTGACTGGAGTCAAATGCAAATGAATTTTTCCATCGTATTTCCCAAAGGAGTTTTGGAAGAAGCCCCGCAGTTCAGGGTGCTAACGACCACAGTGCCTGATGAAACGGTATCAGCACGACTACAACAGGAACTGGTGCGCAACTTTCCAAACATTTCTATTATTGATATCCGGCAGGTGCTTACGGTGGTGGAAGGACTGCTCAACAAAATTTCCTGGCTTATCAATTTTATGGCGTTCTTCAGTATTCTTACGGGTATTATTGTATTGCTGGGAGCTGTGAGAACGAGTAAATATCAGCGCGTGCGCGAAAGCGTGCTCCTGCGCACACTCGGTGCACGAAGCAATCAAATCCTCAAGATAACAGCTCTGGAATACTTTTATTTGGGGGTTTTAGGTTCGTTATCGGGTATTTTGCTGTCATTGATCAGTAGTGAGTTGCTGGCGTGGCTTGTCTTTGATACGCCGTTTGTTCCATCCTGGGTACCATTTTTAGTACTCTTTCCGGGAATAACACTATTAGTCCTTGCCATTGGAATGGGCAACAGTATGGGAGTTATCAAAAGTCCCCCGCTGGAAGTACTTCGCAAGGAAGTAAGGTAATTCCCGTAACCGATTTTACGAGCACAGGAGTTTTTTTTTAGGGTATATCAACCATATTTTTCCTGCAAATAAGAAAGGGTTTGTTTCATTACCTTTCTTAAAACCTCTTCGTTGATGTCTTCCAGTTTTTTGACATAAATGCAGGCTTTTCCCATCGTAAATTTACCCAAATCATCGAGCAGGTGTTTGTGTTTTTCCAAACCGGTAAAGACATAGAGTGAGATAGCGGCTTTGCGCGGTGAAAAGCCCAGAAGCGGGGCATCTCCCTCATGACCACTGTCATAGACATAATGGTAGTTTCCGAAACCCACAATACTGGGTCCCCACATATAGGGGTCATGGCCCGAAATTTCTTTCATCAGTTCGATAAGTCTGAAGCTATCCTTGCGTTTTTGGTCGTGATCAACAGCATTGATAAAATCGGTGACACTTGCTTTGGTGGGAACGGTTTTGTTTTTGGCCATGAGTCATTGCTTTTAGGTGTGAAATGAAGAACTAAATTACAAAAAACATAAGGAAAGAGCCTTTATTTTTTCTCTGAAAACGCCATGCTCAAAGAATTCACACAATAGCGCTGACCGGTGTCTGTGGGTCCGTCATTAAATACATGCCCCAGATGACTGCCACAATTGGCACAGAGGATTTCAGTGCGTTGCATACCATAGCTGGTGTCCTTTACATACTCAATACTTCCCGGTACAGCTTTGTCAAAAGCGGGCCATCCGCAGCCACTGTCAAATTTTGATTCGCTTTCAAATAGCAGGGCATTACAGGCGGCACAATAATATTTGCCTTCTTCAGAATGCATATTATACTCCCCGGTAAAGGGTCGTTCTGTGCCTTTTTTACGCAGAATAGTATAGCGTTCCTCACCGAGTTCTGCCAGCCATTCTTCTTCTGTTTTTTGTACGGGATATTTTTTATCAGTCATTTTTGCTAGGTTTAAATTCAAGCGCCACACCGTTGATGCAGTGTCGTTTTCCGGTAGTGTCCTGGGGGCCGTCATCAAACATATGTCCCAGATGGCTTCCGCAGTTGGCACATTTTAATTCCGTGCGGGCATACCCCACCTTATAGTCAACATCATACTCCAGGTTTTTATCCACGCCACGGTCAAAAGAGGGCCATCCGGTACCCGAATCAAATTTATGTTCTGATTCATAGAGCTTCACGCCACAGGCCTTGCAATGATAGTCACCCGGTTCATAGATTTTGTCCAGCGGACTTGTAAAAGCACGTTCAGTACCGGCTTCCCGCAGCACATAATATTCTAGCTCGCTAAGTTCAGCTTTCCATTGGGCTTCTGTTTTTTCAACGGCATAGCCATTCTTTTCTTTTGTTTCTTTCTGTGCTTTGGAGTTGCAGCTCACAAAACAGCAGGCTAAAAGGCAAAGGGTGATTTTATGTATCATAATAGTTTTTTTTTGTATACAGATACGAATTAAAATATCTGATGGTTCTTATAGTATATTACCGGGGATTTTTTTCCATCGACGTAAAATATTACTTCACTTCCTCACGCCCGTCAGCGTGAATGGCAAAGCGCCGTTTTAAGGGATCATGAACATGTTCATAACTTTCCCACGGCCAACCGCCAAACTGGTCCTTCTTATACTGCCTGATGGCTTCCTGTATGCCCTGATGCGAATTTGCAACAAAAGGCCCCTGTTGTACCACGGGTTCACCAATGGGTTTACCTTGCAACAACAAAAGTTCTGCCGGGGCATCGCCGTTGGTAATGGTGATTTTTTCAGTAGGGATAAGATCAAGGGAATGCTCTTGTGGAATCGTAAAGCCTTCGGTTTCTATCTCGTTGCCTTTATAAAAATATAAGCTTCTGTTTGTTCCTTCAGTAGCGGTGGGAATCTCCCATACCACCCCGGGGTCCATCTTGAGGGTCCAGATGGCTATTTCGTTTTCAGGATCTGCCGCCCACGAATTTGGAGTAGGGGCAGGGGCTTGTGTGCCTTTGTAGTTCCCGGCAACAAGTTTGAGGGAAATGCCATTTTCCTTGACGACAGGAATCTCCTCATTCCAGAGCATTCTGAAATAGGGATCTACCCCTTTGCTTTTCTTGGGCAAATTGAGCCACAACTGAAACAATAAAAAAGGGTTTTCCTTATCCTGATTAAGCAACGGAAACATTTCGCAGTGCATCACGCCTTTTCCCGCAGTCATCCATTGAACGTCACCGTTTCCAAAACGTCCGGCAGCTCCCAGGGAATCACTGTGATCAGCGAAACCTTCTTCCACAAGGGTCACGGTCTCAAAACCACTGTGAGGATGTGCAGGGAAACCGGGGACTTTTTGACCGTGATACATGCGCCAGCCGTCTTTGATGGTAAAATCCTGCCCAATGTTACGCCCTTTGAGAAAGGAAGGATCGGGACCCAAATGCTCATTACCGGCAGGGAAATGGTCTTTGTGATATGCGCAGAATAGAAATGGATCCTGGGTTTCCCACTGAAAACCCAGTTGTTTTACTTTTTTGATTGCAGACATTGTCAATTTTTTTGATCATTAAAATTAAGGGTATTTCTTTGTTTTTTATGCTAAAGAAATAATAAAAAAAGCGCCCTGTAATGAACGCTTTTTTAAAAAATAAGAATGTGAATTTTAAGAATTCGGGATTTTTAAAACCTGCCCGGGATGTATGAGATCCGGATTTTTGAGTTGATCGGTATTCGCCTGAAAAATGGAATTGTATTTATTGGGGTCTCCGTAATAATACTTGGAAATTTTGGAAAGGGAATCCCCGCTTTGGACAGTGTGGTAAGCAAAAACCGAATTATCTGTCACTTTAATATCAGCCTTGATATCTGAAGGTTGCTCTCCACCAATGCGTTTGATTTCATCCCATAGTAAATTCTTTTCGTGTTGCGTTTTGGTATTACCGGAAATGTGTAAAATTCCATTTTCTTCTTTCACATCGCCATCCTGAACATTAAGTTTCTCACCCAGGTCCAGAACACTTTGGTACTTTGCTTTACTCATCGTATTTTTTTTAAAGTTCGTTCTTAAAGATAGATATTTTTTTTAAAACACAGAAGAGGTTAGATGCTTAAACGAAAAAATCTATGTGTAATTATGAGATGGAAGCTTAGAGAATTTCTTCCTGTACAAACTGCACTTCATAAAGATTGCGATAATGACCGTTTTCTATTTTGAGTAGTTCCTTATGATTGCCCATTTCTACAATTTTACCGGCTTCCATAACGATGATGACATCTGCTTTTTTAATAGTGGCCAGCCTGTGTGCAATTACGATAGAGGTGCGTCCCTGAGTGATTTTTGCTGTGGCGTTTTGAATGAGTTGTTCTGAGTAAGAATCTACTGAGGAAGTCGCTTCATCGAGTACCAGTATGCCCGGGTTACTCACATAAGCCCTGAGAAAAGCAATGAGCTGACGCTGTCCGGACGAGAGCATACTCCCGCGTTCCTTAACATTGTAATGATACCCGTCTGGCAGGGTGGAAATAAACTGATGTACGCCGATGTCTTTAGCGGCCTGTATAACTTCTTCCTCGGTTATTTCAGGATTGTTCAGCGTGATGTTGTTCATAATAGTGTCTGCAAACAAGAAGACGTCCTGAAGCACAACCCCAATGCCCTTGCGAAGTTTATTAAGCGGTATATCTTTTATATTTTTTTCGTCCACAAGAATATCACCGCTTTTTATTTCGTAAAAACGGGAAAGGAGATTGATGATCGTTGACTTACCGGCACCGGTAGCTCCCACAATAGCAACCGTTTGATTGGGTTGTACTTCAAAGGAAATTCCTTTGATGACCATTTCTGTATCGTCATAACTAAAGTACACGTCTTTAAACTGAATATGCCCTTTGATGTCTTCGAGACTTTGTGTGCCTTTATTTTCAATAGTGGCGTCAGTATCCAATATTGTAAAAACACGGTTGGCAGCGACCATGCCCATTTGCAATGTATTAAACTTGTCAGCGATTTGTCGCAAGGGGCGAAAGAGCATCTGCACAAGTTCAATAAACATTACGATAATCCCCAGGGTCATACCTTCTCCTGCAAGCACCTGCAAACCGCCATACCATACAACAACACCTATGGTAACAGAGGAGAGCATCTCAACAACGGCAAAGAAAATGGAGTTGTACCACACGGTCTTCATCCAGGCCATTTTATGCTTGTCGTTAATCTCTTTGAAATTTTTGTATTCGGTTTTTTCACGGGTAAAGATCTGAACGATTTTCATCCCGGTAATGCGCTCCTGTACAAATGAATTGAGGTTTGCCACCTGATTGCGCACTTCTTCAAAAGCGATTTTCATTGCTTTCTGAAAGAGGCGTGTAGCATACAAAATCAGCGGAAAAATAGCAAAGACAATCAGGGTGAGTTCCCAGCTGGTGAAAAGCATAATGAGGAGGATGACCAGCATTTTGAGCAGGTCACTGGCAATCATGAAGAGTCCCTCACTAAAGATACTCGCAATGGTTTCCATATCATTGACTGCCCGGGTGGTGAGACGCCCTACCGAACTTTTATCAAAATACTTCATCTTGAAGTTGAGAATCTTGTCAAAGAGTTTGATTCTAATGTCTCGAATGACACTAAAGCCTAAAAAGTTTGAAAAATAAATAAAAGCAAACTGAAATAAGACTTCAAGAAACAAAACCCCCGCCATCAGACTTATGTAATAGACCAGGCTCTCACCGTCTTTTGGCGTGATGGAATTGTCAATGGTGAGCTGTAAAATGTATGGGCGTAAAACACCCAGCCCGGACATAAATATTGCGGCTAATGCAACCCCCCAAAATACAAGACGGTATGGGTTAGTATATTGAAGCAGTCGCTTGAATAATTTAAAGTCAAAAGCATGTCCGGTTGCTGCTGCCATATTATATATAGATATCTTTGGGGTAAACCACTTTTGTTAAATACAATCCTTTTGCCGGTACTGAGGCACCTGCCTGGCTTCGGTTTTTACTTTGAATGACCGTGTGCAACTCTTCCGGTTTGAGTTTTCCAAATCCAATTTCCAGAAGGGTTCCCACAATGGCCCTGACCATATTACGCAAAAAGCGGTCGGCTGTAATAGTGAATACCAGCCGTTGACCTTCATGCTTCCATTCAGCAAAAGCAATAGAACAAAAATAGGTTTTTACATCGGTTTTTGATTTGGAAAAGCATTGGAAATCATTATAGGTATATAAGATTTCTGCCGCTGTATTCATTTTTTCCACATCGGGTATGTGATGTAAATGGTGGCTGAATGCAGCAGCAAAAGGGTCTTTCTCAAGGTTGATGTGATATTCATAGGTTCTGCTTATCGCATCGAAGCGTGCATGAGCATCTTCCTTTACCTGAAGTATATTCCTTATGGCAATGTCTTTGGGAAGTAATGAATTCAGTTTAAAAAGGAATTCGTTTTTTGGGATGGCTTCCGCAAAATCAAAATGCGCAAATATCTGTCTTGCATGAACACCGGCATCAGTGCGACCGGCCCCTATCACGGTTATGTCTTTACGTAAAATGGTGCTGAGTGCCTTTTCAAGCGTTTGCTGTACCGAGGAAGCATCAGGCTGGATTTGCCAGCCGTGATAGTTTTTTCCGTTAAAAGCTATTTCGATGAAATATCGCAAAGAATCTTCTATTTTTGTGTGAGACAAAGATACACAAACCTGAATTTGGTTTGTCCATAACCCTTTCATAAATAAACGTGAAAAAAATACTTTTACTTTCAGACACCCACAGTCATATTGACGAGACCATTTTAAAATATGTGAAACAGGCAGATGAAGTATGGCATGCCGGTGATATCGGAACACTGGCGGTGACTGATGCCATTCAAAAATTAAAACCCCTGCGTGCCGTCTATGGAAACATTGATGATACTAAGATAAGGGGCGAGTTTCCCCTCCACCAACGTTTTGTTTGTGAAGGTGTGGATGTATGGATGACCCACATTGGAGGTTCCCCCGGAAGGTACAATCAGGATATCAGGGAGGAAATCAAACAAAACCCACCCAAGCTTTTTATTTGCGGGCATTCCCATATTTTAAAAGTCATGCACGATACAAAAAACGGGTTCCTGTTTATGAACCCCGGTGCGGCCGGTAAGCATGGGTTTCATAAAGTGCGCACGATGTTGCGTTTTGTGGTTGAAGCCGGAAAGGTAAGGGATCTGGAAGTTGTAGAGTCTCCACGATAAATATCAATGTGGTTACAAAATTTTGCAATGATTTATAGGCGGCTAAGGCTAAGGTGTTGATGTAGTATTCATTAGGTCATCCAGATTTGGTATATTTGAAGAGTATTCCTAAAAGACCAACCTTATGAAAAAAAAGATCAAAAAACATCTTGCAGATGGCTTACTTATTGTTTTTAGTGTATTGTTTGCCTTATTTATTAACAAGCTTTATGACAATTATCAAACCTGGAGAAAAAAGGAAATAGCCATGGAAAGTATAGCAAAAGAGTTATACAGAAATGAAAGGGTACTAAAGGACTGGAAAGAAAGGCATACACAAATAAGCGAGAAACTTACACAACTCATTGAAGGGGAAAATGACAGCCTAATAGGCGAAATTAAAAAAAACAAATTCTTTAATATTGGTCTCATAACTGAAAACAGGTCTTTGATTGATGACGTTTTGACCAGTACTGCATGGGAGTCTGCCAAAACCACCGGCATTATTTCAGAATTTGATTTTGAAACCACACAAAAGTTAACTCGGGTTTATGCAATGCAGGAAGTAATCAGTGAAAAAACAATTATAAAAATACTGGATTATTATTTTGAACCCGGGATACACCAGATGGAGGATATTGAAGCAATCCTTCTTCAGTTTCAATTACGGTTTACCGAGTTGGTAGGACAGGAAGCGCTGATGGCTTATTTGTATGAAGATATTATGAAGTATTTTAATGACACTAAATATGCGGTTCCTTAAAGGAAACTCCTTGATGTAATAATGAAATGGTATAAATAATATAAAAAAACCCGGAGTTGGCAGACTCCGGGTTTTCACACTAATACTACTAAGATTCAAGGTTTATCGCAATCTGTCAACAGATTTTACGAGACTTTCGTCCTTTTGAATGGCCCTGTTGGCCATTACTAAAAAAACGATAGAAAGTACAGGAAGAAACATCCCAATACCCTTCTCAGAAACCAAAGTTTCTCCGGATACCCTTAGCGACTGATATACGAAAACTCCTAGTAAAATAAGGTTACACAGTATGTTTAAACGATTTAAAACAAACTGGTTTTTTCTTTTTTTATATGATAATATGGCAATTATGGCCAGTGCAATTGAAATAAAAATCAAAGCAAAAAACAACGGCTCATCACGGGTAAAGAGATATTCGCCCGAATCGTTTTTGATTTCGGGAAACCAAACAAAGAGTGAAACCATTATAAGGCCCACAATCAGCATATATATTGTTTGAATGCGTTGAATCATTTCTTGCTCTTTAACATTGCAAAAATAATGTTCTTTTTAAAAATATTCCTATCAAAAATTAAATTTTTGTTGTATTATTGCAACAGTAATTCACAACCCACTCAAAAACGGTTGTTTATCTTCCGGATAATTTCAAGATTACCATCTTCATTAACTTATTTAACAAGTATTATAATTTTATAATTTATCACCATTCATGTTTGAAATTTCAGATTTAAAAGAGCAGAAGCTACCTGAACTCCAGGAAATTGCTAAAACTTTAGGTGTTCCTAAATACCGCACCTTAAAAAAACTGGACCTCGTTTATCAGATTCTCGATTACCAGGCCGCAAATCCCAAAGCAGTTGAACCGCTTGTAAAAGAGGTCAAAAGTGATCAAAAAGAGACTCCGAAACAAGAGGATAGAAAAGACCGTAGACCTTCAAAGGATGCCAAGGAACAACGACCGCATCCTAAACAAAACAAACCGCAAAGCCAGCAGACAAGTAGTTCTAAAGAACAGGATGCCCGTAAAGAAACGGCTAAACCTGATAAAGATAAAGACAAACGCGACGACCGAAAAGAGCAAAGCAATCAGCGGTCAAATGATGCGTCTCAAAAAAACCGTCAGCCGGCAGATAACAGAAACGAGAAACAGGCTGCAGATAAAAAGCCGGAAACTGCAAAAGCTGCGTCTGATAAAAAGAACGACAACAGAAGGGACGATAACAAGAAAGACGACAATAGAGGCAACCAAAGCGACAGCAGACAAGACAATCGTAATGACAAAAACGATAACAAGTCACGGCAGTCTCAAAACGATTCCAGATCGTCAGGCAACAAACATACGTCGCAACAGAATCAAAATACCTCTCAGGGAAATAAAGACAAGCGCAACCGCTACCGCGAGCCCGACTATGAATTTGACAGCATCATCCAGAGTGAGGGAGTGCTTGATATCATGCAGGATGGCTACGGATTTTTACGTTCAAGCGATTACAATTATTTGTCTTCACCCGATGATATTTATGTTTCCCAGTCACAAATACGCCTCTTTGGTTTAAAAACCGGTGATACCGTTCTGGGTGAAGTGAGACCTCCTAAAGAAGGAGAAAAATATTTCCCTTTGATTAAGGTTACAAAAATAAACGGCTTAAACCCCAATGTCGTAAGGGACAGGATTTCGTTTGAGCATTTAACACCTCTTTTTCCAGAAGAAAAATTCATACTTGCTGATAAACAAAGTACGATTTCAACACGCATTATGGACTTGTTTTCTCCCATCGGGAAAGGGCAACGCGGTATGATTGTTTCACAACCCAAAACAGGGAAAACAGTTTTGCTAAAAGATATAGCAAACGCCATAGCCGCAAACCATCCGGAAGTATATCAAATGATTCTCTTGATAGACGAGCGTCCGGAAGAGGTGACCGATATGCAACGTAACGTAAACGGCGAAGTGATCGCTTCTACCTTTGACAAGGAAGCTCATGAACACGTGCGTGTAGCCAACATTGTGCTGGAAAAAGCAAAAAGGCTCGTGGAATGTGGACACGATGTGGTTATTTTATTAGACTCTATTACACGTCTCGCCAGGGCATATAACACCGTGCAACCGGCTTCCGGTAAAATATTGAGTGGGGGTGTGGATGCTAATGCACTTCACAAACCCAAACGATTCTTTGGTGCTGCCAGAAACATCGAAAACGGTGGATCTTTAAGCATAATTGCCACGGCACTTACCGATACCGGCTCTAAAATGGATGAAGTTATTTTTGAAGAATTTAAAGGAACCGGTAATATGGAACTTCAATTGGATAGAAAAATATCCAACCGAAGAATCTTCCCTGCGGTAGACCTTACTTCTTCCAGCACACGTCGTGATGACTTGTTGCTTGACGAAAACACGCTTCAGAGAATGTGGGTATTACGCAAATATCTTGCAGATATGAACCCGGTTGAAGCGATGGAATTTATCAACGATCGCATCAAGAAAACACGTAATAACGAAGAGTTTTTAATATCCATGAACGGATAATAAAACTTTTTTCAAGCATATAAATTTAAAAGTCCTGATTTGCTCAGGACTTTTTTTATGTGCCTTCAGTTTATGTATCTTCGCAAAAAAAAATTAGATGAGTGTCATTTATATTCTTATTGGCTTAGCCTTATTGGTTCTGGGTGGTGAGTACTTAGTGAGGGCAGCTGTTGGGCTGTCTTTTAAATTAAAGCTTTCTAAAATGGTAATAGGTTTAACGGTTGTTTCGTTTGCCACCTCCCTGCCCGAATTGATTGTGAGTTTACAGGCTGCACTAAAGGGGTTTTCTGATATTTCCCTGGGAAATGTGATTGGGTCCAATATCGCAAACATCGGCTTGGTGTTGGGAATCACGGCAATCATTTCGCCTATCGTAGTGGACAGGGATTTTTACAAATACAATTGGCCGGTAATGATGCTCTTTTCCATAGTACTCTACTTGTTTCTATTGAATGACAATGTGCTTTCTGCAACAGAAGGGATTGGCTTTATAATAGCGATGGTGTTCTATCTGTTCTTTTTGATCAGGCAGTCAAAGAGAAAATCAAAAGTAGAAGTTGATGAGGTGGTAGCTGGTGATTCATTAAAAGGTATTTCTTATGTAAAGATATTTCTTTGGTTGATAATTGGAGGATCAGCCCTTTGGGGAGGTTCTGAACTATTGGTTAAAGGCGCTGTAGACTTAGCAACATTAATGGGTGTGAGTGAACGGGTGATTGCAGTAACAATGATTGCTGTGGGAACCAGTGTTCCTGAGCTTGCTGCTTCAGTGATAGCTGCTGTAAAAAAGGAAAAGGCAATTTCCTTTGGAAACTTAATTGGGTCAAACGTATTTAATATTGGCTCGGTGCTTGGTATTACAGCTCTCATTCACCCAATTACGGTTCAGAGTCAGGAAGTGTTGACAAATGATATTTTTTGGATGCTTGGATTTGCGGTTGTGTTGATTCCGCTTGCTTTTCTTCCTAGGAAACTTATTTTCAACAGGACTAAAGGATTGGTCATATTTATATCCTATCTAACTTTTATAGCCCTCACTCTTTTTGGGTAAAAAAATATTTATAACACTACACCCCCTAAAAAAATAGGGGTATGCCTTTATAAATATGTGTTATATTAAGTTTAACAATAAAAAATAAGGGGGTGTATTCATTTGTTTGGATATTTATTGTAGTTTTGCCTTGTCAAACCAAAAAAATATCTCTATGTCCACACTTCGCTTCCGAGCCATTTCAGAAACCCTAAACAGAAAACCGATAATTGTTGAAGATAAGGAAAGACGTTCTTCCCTTTTTGGGAATCTTGTTTTTAACGAGCACGCCATGCGACAGTACCTTACCAAAGAAGCCTATAAGGCGGTAATGAATGCCACAGAATTTGGATCCAAGATCCCGAGAGAACTGGCAGATCACATATCAACAGGAATGAAGGAATGGGCCATTACAAAGGGAGTGACACATTATACACACTGGTTTCAGCCTTTGACGGGTGCCACTGCTGAAAAGCATGATGCTTTTTTTGAAACCACATCTGATGGGTTGTCTATTGAAAAATTTGGTGGTGGCCAGCTGGTACAACAAGAACCCGATGCTTCCAGCTTCCCAAGTGGCGGTATCAGAAACACTTTTGAAGCCCGTGGATACACGGCCTGGGACCCCACGTCCCCGGCGTTTATCATCGGTACTACATTATGTATCCCTACCGTATTTGTTTCCTATACAGGAGAAGCCCTTGATTATAAGACACCCCTTTTAAAAGCACTTTCCGCAATTGATGAAGCGGCAACTGCAGTAGCAAAATATTTTGACAAAAACGTTACCAAAGTACAGGCTACCCTGGGCTGGGAACAGGAATACTTTTTAATAGATTCGGCACTGGCTACTTCCCGACCTGATTTGATGATGACTGGAAGGACATTGCTGGGACATACATCAGCCAAAGGGCAACAACTGGAAGACCATTATTTTGGTTCCATACCCTCCCGTGTCTTGAATTTTATGCGCGATATGGAGAAAGAATGCATGCTCCTGGGTATACCCGTAAAAACACGTCATAATGAGGTAGCTCCAAACCAGTTTGAACTCGCACCCATTTTTGAAGAAAGCAACCTGGCGGTTGACCACAACTCCTTGTTGATGGACCTTATGGCAAAAGTGGCTGAGCGCCATAACTTTGTGGTACTGTTTCACGAAAAGCCTTTTAAAGGCGTAAACGGTTCAGGAAAGCACAACAATTGGTCACTGGCAACCAATACAGGAGTCAATTTATTAGGCCCGGGTAGCACACCGATGAGCAACCTTCAGTTTTTAACCTTCTTTATCAATACCATCAAAGCGGTTAATGATAATGAAGAGCTTATAAGAGCCAGTATTGCAAGTGCAAGTAACGATCACCGTCTGGGTGCCAATGAAGCGCCTCCGGCCATTATTTCAGTGTTTATCGGTGAGCAGTTGACAAAAGTGCTTGATGACCTTGAAAACGTTACCAAGGGAAAACTTTCACCCGAAGAAAAAACAGACCTGAAACTGAACGTAGTAGGTAAAATACCTGAAATCCTTTTGGATAACACAGACAGAAACAGAACATCCCCTTTTGCCTTCACCGGGAATAAATGGGAATTCAGGGCAGTGGGCTCTAAAGCCAATTGTGCCAACCCCATGACCGTTTTAAACACCATTGTTGCTAAACAACTTATAGAGTTTAAAACTGCTGTCGATGCATTGATCAAAGGGAAAAAAATGAAAAAAGATGATGCTATTTTTAATGTACTCAGAGAGTATATCAAAGAGTCAAAGCAGATTTTATTTGAAGGAGACGGCTATAGTGAAGCCTGGGAAAAAGAAGCCAAAAAGAGAAAACTGAGCAACCACAAAACCACTCCGGAAGCACTTAAAGCGAAAATTTCAAAGAAAGCCATCGACCTTTTTGAAGAAATGGGTATTATGAGCGAAGTGGAATCCAAAGCCCGTTATGAAATAGAGGTGGAAGAATACACCAAGCGCATCCAGATCGAGAGCCGTGTACTGGGAGATATTGCCCGCAACCATGTCATCCCTACCGCTATTAAATACCAAAGCGTGGTGGTGAACAATGTGAGGGGATTGAAAGAAATTTACGGAGGCGGCTTTACAAAAATGGCCGAGCAACAACTCGAAATCATTGAAGCCATCAGTGAGCACATTGAAAAAATCAACCAGGGAGTCACAGAAATGACCGAAGAAAGAAAGAAAGCAAACAGTCTGGAAGATTCTGAAAAGGCTGCGAAAGCTTACTGCGATAAAGTGAAACCTTATTTTGATACTATAAGATACCACTGTGACAAACTGGAACTTTTGGTAGACGATGAACTATGGCCCTTGACAAAATACAGGGAATTGTTGTTTACGAAGTAAAAGAAACATCATACCTATTATATAAGCCCCATTCCGTAATTACGTGAATGGGGTTTTTATATTTAGGAGAGGAGTTTCATATTACCCTGTACTTAATTCTCTAATATTTTCACTTTACTTCACTTTTACCTATATTAGGTACTATTTTCCTTACGTATTTATACGTAACAAATTCGGCGCAGTAAAGCAAATCAAGCACCCTATTCGGACCATTTGTCGGGGTTAATATACTTTGTAACGATTTTTTCTTCTTTCCTTTTAAAGTATCAGGTCATAAACATAGATTTACTCAAAATCTGAATGATTCTTTATGTCAATCTAAGATAAAGGGTAATGTTTGGTTCTTTCAGTAGTTTTTTTAGATTTAAGTTGCTTTTCAGGATTTTTTAAATAAATAATTCTATTCCCTGTATCATTTGTTTTTTAAAACCACCGGATTATACACGGTGGTTTTTTTGTTAAAACTTTCTTGTGAGGGATTGGCTTAAACTTTTCCTAAATAAGGGGTTTTGCTTAAGCAAACTCAACCATAGTCATTCTTACAAATCGTAAATCACCCACACTTAGTCTTGAACTGGGCTTAGTCTACGTGTATCCACGTACACCTAAAGCCTTAAAAATCAGAAAACAAATTCACTTCTTACAGTTCATCGACTTTTTCTTACAGCATGACGAAAAGAATTTTTTTTGTTTTTTTTAAGAGAAATGTTTGTGTAAGTTTACATTGTAATTGAAAAATTGCTTCCCCACTTAATGAGTGCAGATACATAAAAAAGTATTTAATCTCAATCCCCAATTTACAAATAAACTGATGTGTCAATTTTTTGATGCATATTAAACAATATCAACTTGCTTTTATAAGTGGATGCGATATATAGAAGACGATATATAGAAGAAAAAAATGATTATAAACTATACATATAAAGTTAATAATTCACAGTTGCAGCTGGTGATTCAATCCAATTTAAATAATAATGGAAATGAAATCTTTATTTGTACATAATACAAAAGCCATAAGTTATTCTTATGGTTTTTTAATTTGAGTTTTATTTATTAACCATTAATATATTTATTAACCAATTTTAAATTTTTTTATTATGAAAAAAGTAGTTTTAAGCGTAGCAGCGCTAATTTTTGCAGCAACAGGTTTTGCGCAATCAAATGACAGTGATGTCGAGCAATTAGGTAACGGTAACGTTTCAGACGTTACTCAAACCGGATTGATGAATGTATCAGATGTTTTCCAAGATGGAGACTATAATGATGCTGAAGTCGAACAGACAGGTACAACTAATGATTCTGACTTGGATCAATTGGGTAACCATAATGATTACCATGTGACTCAAAATGGTACTGACAACGATTCTGATGTATTACAGAACGGAAATGGAAACCTAGGTGGTGGAGCTTCATTGATTTGGGGTACTCGCCAAATAGGTGATGAAAACTATTCAACAACCACATCTGTAGGTAACTGGAACAATGCAGGAACCAGTCAGGAAGGTGATGAAAACTATGCAGAAATTGACCAGGAAGGTGATGGAAACATTGCGAACAGTGGTAATTTTGGTATCCGTCAAATTGGAAATTTCAACGATGCTGTTATCGAACAAACAGGTAACTGGAACTTTGCAACCACTTTTCAAACAGGTGAAGACAACCAGTTTTTAACAACTCAGAATGGTGATGGTAACTCTGCTACATCTGTTCAAGAGGGTGATCGCAACCTTGGTGGTGGTGGAATCCTTGGAGGTGGTGGAACCCCTCCCGGAATATACGTTTGGGGTATTCTTCAACAGGGTGACGGAAATATCGCTTCTAGCTCTTCTATAGGTAACGACAACAATTCCGGTACAGGTCAATTTGGAAATTGGAACACAGCTGCAATTGAGCAGGTGGGTAACGACAACATGGCTAATAGTGGTTTGTGGGGTAACTATCAGGTTGGAGATGACAACAATGCTTACATTGGTCAGTTTGGAAATGAGAACTATGCACACAACAACCAACAAGGTGATAAAAATCATGCAGCAGCTACTCAAACAGGAGATGACAATGATAGTCAAACATACCAAGTTGGTGATTGCAACATAAGTGATGTCTTTCAAACTGGTAACGACAACATAAGTCTTGTTTTACAAACTGGTAACGACAACGTAAGTTTAGTTACTCAAAATGGTACTACCCACAACAGCTGGGTAAACCAGGTTGGAAATAACAATGGTTCAGTTGTTTCTCAAAACAACTAATATTGATATTGTTTAAATTTAATAAGCTGCCTGAATTTTCAGGCAGCTTTTAAAACAATATTATTATTAACCAATTCTAAATTTCAATTATGAAAAAAATAATCTTAAGTGTAGCAGCACTGATTTTTACTGCAACTGGTTTTGCTCAGTCAAATACCAGTACTGTAGATCAGACAGGTAGTGGAAACACTTCTGCTGTAACACAAACCGGGTTTATGAACGATTCAGATGTTGACCAGGAAGGTGACAACAATGATTCTGAAGTAACACAAACCGGCGATGAAAATGAGTCTCAAGTATTACAAGGTCCTGCCAGTAATAACAATGAAAGTGATGTTACCCAAACAGGTAATGACAACTATTCTTTTGTATGGCAAGACGGTGATGACAACGACTCTGAAGTAGATCAAACTGGTAATGACAATTATTCTTATGTAGACCAATGGGGTGACAACAACGACAGTGATGTTGATCAAACCGGAGATAACAACTCGTCAATAGTATTGCAAGGTTACAATGGGGATAATCACACCAGTATAGTAGATCAGCAAGGTGACAACAACATCTCTGAAGTTTTACAACATGGGGATTCTAACGATTCTTATGTAGAACAAATTGGGGATAGCAATATCTCAGATGTTGACCAGCTTGGAAATGACAACCAGTCAACTGTTTGGCAAAGCCCATCTTTTGCAATGTTGCCTTCGAGTGATAACAATGATAGTGATGTTTTACAAACAGGAGACGATAACGAGTCCTTTGTATGGCAGGATGGTGACAATCACATAAGTGATGTTATACAAGATGGTAATGACAACGATTCTTATGTTGACCAGTATGGAACAGGAAGTACCAGTTCTGTTACACAAACCGGTGACGACAATGAGTCTGATGTATTCCAAGGATATTTGGGTACTAACCATAACAGTACTGTCAATCAGGATGGTAATGATAACTATTCTTATGTTTTTCAACATGGAAATGCAAATCTTTCTTTTGTAAATCAAATAGGTGATGACAACGATTCTGATGTTAACCAAAATGGCCAGTTTAATGGTAGTTCTGTTTTACAAAATGGAGATAGCAATGACTCTGATGTAGACCAGGATGGAACAGCAAATGGCTCACTTGTTAACCAAACAGGAGATGACAATGATTCTGATGTTATCCAAAATGGAAGTAATAATATGTCAGGTGTTGCGCAAATAGGTAATGACAACGAAAGTTATGTTAACCAACAAGGTGTTTTAAACAACAGCAGTGTTTTACAATCAGGAAATGATAACTATTCTGAAGTAGACCAAATCGGTAACTTTAACTTTAGTGATGTAAAGCAGTTTGGAAATGATAACTGGTCTGATGTAAACCAAAGTGGAAATAACAACATTAGTGGTGTAATCCAGACAGGTACTATGCACATTAGTGAAGTAAATCAAACTGGAAACTTTAATACCAGTACTGTTCTTCAAACCGGTAATAACCATAATAGTTTGGTAAACCAAGTTGGAAACGGTAACTCATCTGTAGTTACTCAAAGTAACTAAACTTTAATAGTGATTACCTATGAGGTTAATATCTTTAGGATAATCAAAAAAGGATATAAGAGTAGCTAAAACCTACTCTTATATCTATTTTTTAAAAAAGATGTAGCGTATAGGCCTAGTTTTTCGTACATTTATATAGTATTAAGACATATCAAAATTCAAAAAACTATGAAAACTTTAAAATATATATCAACTGTTCTGGCACTTTTTTGTATACTTGTGACTGCAGATGCACAAACTTTTTCAGAACAATCAGAACCTGAAATTGAAAGTTTTCAATCAAATGCTTCTGCACTTTCCTTTATAGCTTCCCAAAACCAACAAGCTGCCTCACAAACTACTTCCGGCAGTTCAGTTTTTATCAATCAAGTTGGCGAAAATAATGATGCGCAAATTGATGTACAGGCCCGCAACAGCTTAATCAATATTTTTCAAAGTGGTATGAGTAATTTGACTTTAATTGACGTAAGCGCTTTTGAAATCACTCAAAATATTACACAAAACGGTGAAGAGAACCGTTTTTACAATTTTTCAAGTAATCCTTCAGCTTTACAGAATATGGAGGTAATACAAAACGGAGTCAACCAGGATATTACTGTTTTCGGAGAAAACTCCCTTTCAGAAAACATGAAAATCAATATGCAGGGAAATGACAGGTCGCTAGTGATAAGAAATTTTAACTAATTAATATTTTCATGCACCCAATCCTAAAAAAACACCTACCCTTTTTAGTTTTTTTTGTTTTCTTTCCCGTTTCCCTTTTTTCACAAATCTATAATACCGAAGTGGAAGCCATAATAGAACTCAAGGAAGAAAATGAAATGCTTGAAGTTACCGGTATAGCTTACAACAAAACCGATGTAAATCAAAGCTTGCGATACGTCCTTTCAGTTATACGTTCCAACCCTCAAAATTCAAATACCTCAAAAAATGACCAAAGCGGGCGAATTGTCCTGGAACCCAATCAACGTCAAAACCTTTCAACAACCAGCATTAACGCAAATGAAGAAGACCGGGTCATTCTTCTGCTTTTAATTTACAATATTGATGATGAAATTATAGGCCAGGACCGCATTGTGATCAATGATAATGTCTCTGATGAAGAGGTTAAACAAAATTTTCAGGAAAAAATAGAAGAAACCGTGTATAAGGAGGATGTTGACACAGAATCAGAAGATGGCTTGACCTTAAGGGGAATTGTAATAGAGGAGACAAAAACAAAACCAGGACGTGATTTTTATAAAATGTTTTATACTGCTTACAATTCAAATAATATTAATGGTGAAAAAATTGTTAAGATAAAAGAAGTAATGGCTTTGGGTACAAATACCAAACTGGAAATCTATGTTGGGGATGATAAAGTTGTCGAGTTCTTTTTAAGGCCCAAACAAGATTTTTTAAAAGCCATGTCAGATGCTTCTATCAGAAGGGTAGCTATGCACTTTGAACGATTGAAAAGAGATGCTAATATTATCAAAAGATATTAGGCTTGTTTTAATGAAAAATCATTAAGTTTATAAAAATTTTCTTACATGAAACCATTTTTAACCTTCTTGTTTGTTTTTTTTACGACCTATGGTTTTGGTCAGCAACTCACTTATAAACCGATAAACCCGGCTTTTGGAGGTGATACATTCAATTACCAGTGGCTGCTCAGTTCTGCAAATGCCCAGAATTCCTTTGAAGACCCCTCGGGTGGAAGGGAGGACAGAACTTCCTTGAGTCAATTTTCTGAAAATCTTAACAGGCAATTGTTGAATCAATTATCAAGGGGTCTTTTTGACTCTCAACTTGGAGAAGGCCTGGAAGAAGGTACCTTCACTTTTGGTAGCCTTGCCCTGGAAATCTATGAATCTCCGGAAGGGCTTGTTATAAATATTTTAGATACTAACACAGGAGAGCAAACCCAAATAGTGATCCCAAATTAGAGCAAATCCATGACAAAATTTTACGCCTTATTATCTATAATAGTATGTCTTTTTTTAAGTGGATGCAGTGCTTATTTTAATCAGCCCGTTATAAAACAAGACGCAAGGTTTGGTGAACTTACGCCCAAATCAAAAACGCTAAAGGAATTTCCATTACCTGCTGAACCTGTTGTAGTGGGGGTTTACAATTTTAAAGACCAAACAGGGCAATATAAAAATATTGAAACAGGAAGTTCTTTCAGTACAGCTGTAACACAGGGAGCCACGACAATCTTGATCAAAGCCCTGGAAGATTCCAAATGGTTCACTCCCATTGAAAGGGAAAACCTGCAAAGCCTTCTGAATGAGAGAAACATCATCAGGGCAACACGCGATGAATACAGAAAAAGCGGGAACCCCAATGAACCCAACTTACCACCACTACTTTTTGCAGGGGTTTTACTGGAAGGGGGCATTATCTCATATGATACCAATATTATCACCGGTGGTGCCGGTGCACGCTACTTTGGTGTGGGTGGTTCAACCCAATACCGGGAAGACCGTATTACAGTGTATTTAAGAGCTGTTTCAACCTCGAGCGGACGTATTTTAAAAACAGTTTATATATCTAAAACTATCCTCTCACAAGCCGTGAGTGCCAATCTTTTCAAATATGTTAACTTTGAGCGCTTGTTGGAAGTGGAAACAGGTTTTACGGTAAATGAACCTGTTCAATTAGCTGTTAAAGATGCTATTGAAAAAGCGGTTGAGTCTCTTATTATTGAAGGAATACAGGATGGTTTGTGGTCTACTAAAGACGGCAAGGAAACTAATGATAAACTTGTCGATGAATACCTTAAAGAAAAACAAATAGAAGAATCCATGTTACTCTATCACCGGGAACAAGTTGATCGCGGCTATAGTAATGCACTGTCTTTGTCAGGCGGTGTCACCTTGCTGGATGGTGATTACGGTAAAAAAGATTTCGGTTTTCTTGCACGCGTAGGCTATACACGAAAACTTTCCCGGTCATTTGGATTAAACCTCAATGCTAATGCTTTTGAATACAGAAGCGGTGAATCTTACAGTAATAAAATGATAAGTCTTGATGGCAACCTTGAATACAAAGTGTTACCGGAAGATAATTTTTCCCCTTTTATTTATGGAGGCTTTGGCGTGATAAACGATCTTGTAAAACCTGAAAACAGTCTGGAAATGGGTGACACTTATTTTAAAGCTCAATATGGTCTGGCTTTTGAATACTTTGCCTCTGAGAGATGGGGGATAAGGGGCTTTGCAGAACATAATTTGGCTTTTACTGATGAACTTGATAAAATAGTTAGCGGAAAAAGAGATGATTTTTATTTTAATTTTGGAATAGGCATCAAATACTATTTTAATCTAGGCGGAAATAAAAAATCAGAAGAATCAATTGAAACACCTGAAATACCAGAAGGACAATGAAAAAAATAGTGATGAAATATAGTTGGGTTATCATTGCATTGTTTCTCTACGGTTGTAGTGAAGACCCTATCGATGAATCCGGGACAGGAACAATTACAGGTAAAGTTGTAAATGAAGGTACCAATGAACCCCTTGCCAATGTTAAAATAGAGACAACACCGGCATCGACTACTGTTTTTACAAATGAAACAGGAGATTTTATAATTGAAGATGTTATTGAAGGGGAATATTCCGTTCAAGCTGAATTGGATGGCTATATCACAGCTTTTAAAGCTTCTCGTGTCGTAGCGGGACAAACCAATAATGTTGTTTTTGAATTACAGGCTTCAACGGCAAATAACCGTCCACCAACGATCCCGGATCTTTTATCTCCCGGTGAAGGTCAAATACTGGAAAGCATTGAAGCCACTTTTGTTTGGACAAGCACAGATCCCGATGAAGATGAAATCACCTTTACCCTTGAACTTAGAAATGACCAGAATAGCGATGTTGAAATCTTCGAAGATATAACAGAACCTGTTTTTACATACTCCTCACTTCTTTTTGGAGCCAAGTATTTCTGGCAGGTAAAGGCAGATGATGGTATAAACCCTCCTGTTAACAGTGCCGTGAGTAGTTTTGAAGTGATTTCTGCCCCGGTGGATAACAGGTTTATTTTTACACGTGAAATTGAAGGTAATAATGTTATATATTCTGCAGATGAAGATGGGAGTGAATTTCAACTGACCTCTGTTACTAATAATAGCTTCAGGCCCCGACGCAATGTAGCTGCCAATAAAATTGCATTTTTACAATCCAATGGAGCACAAATTGATGTGTTTACAATGAACAGGGATGGTTCAGGAAAATTCAAAGTGACCTCATCAGTAAAACCCGCAGGGTTTAACCTTAATGAAATAAGTATTTCCTGGCCTGAGAACAGCAATAAAATCTATTTCCCCAATTTTGATAAACTGTACAGCATCAACTCAAATGGCCAGGGGCTGGAACTGGTATATCAAACTTTGGATGGTTCCTTTATTTCTGAAGTAGACGTCAATCAAAACACAAACCGCATAGCACTTAAAACAAACAATCAAAACGGTTATGATATTGATATTTTTGTAATTGATTTTAGTGGTACACTCATTGCTACGGCATTAAATGGCGTTCCGGGTGCGGCTAGTGGTCTAAACCTTTCTTTTGACGGCGAAAATGTATTATATACATATGACGTTTCCGGTAACGAGAATGCAACTTACAGGCGCTTGAATTCGAGAATGTTTATTTACAACATTCCCGGTGATACAACCACAGATGTATCAGGTGAAAAACCCGGGGGAACAAATGATCTGGATGTGCGTTATTCACCCAATGAAGCTGAAATCATTTTTGTAAACACCTCCAATGATGGAATTTCTCAAAAAAACATTTGGAAGCGCACCCTTGATGAAATCGATGCAAGAGAACAACTATTTTCCAATGGGTTTATGCCTGACTGGGAATAACAATACAATACCAACCACAACTGTAAAAAGGCAGTACCGCAAGGTGCTGCTTTTTTATTTTTAGAAGCTTGCAGAAAGTAAGTATATTTGCACCCAAACCACAACTATGAGCAAGGAAGTCAGCAAACGATATGCACAAAGGGGCGTTTCCGCCGGAAAGGAAGATGTACACAATGCCATAAAAAACATTGATAAAGGGCTTTTTCCCAAAGCGTTTTGTAAAATCATACCTGATTATCTTACCCAAGACGATGCGTATTGCTTAATCATGCACGCAGACGGTGCGGGCACAAAATCATCCCTGGCATATATGTACTGGAAAGAAACAGGTGACGCCTCCGTTTGGAAAGGCATTGCCCAGGACGCCCTCATAATGAATATTGACGATCTGCTGTGCGTGGGCGCAACAGACAATATCTTGCTTTCTTCCACCATAGGTCGAAATAAAAATCTGATTCCCGGCGAAGTCATTTCAGCCATTATCAACGGAACGGAAGAACTGATAGAAGATTTAAAATCTTTTGGCGTGACCATTCATTCCACTGGCGGTGAAACAGCTGATGTGGGGGACTTGGTGCGAACCATCATCGTTGATTCCACAGTTACCGCCAGAATGAAACGCAGTGATGTGATAGACAATGCAAACATTCAACCCGGCGATGTGATTGTAGGCCTTGCTTCTTTCGGGCAGGCGACCTACGAAAAGGAATACAATGGCGGGATGGGCAGCAATGGCCTGACGTCTGCACGCCACGATGTTTTTGAAAAGTATCTTGCTAAAAAATTCCCTGAGAGTTTTGACGCTTCGGTTCCTGATGAACTGGTCTATTCAGGAAGTAAAAAATTAACAGATACGGTAACAGACAGTCCTCTTGATGCCGGGAAACTCGTGCTTTCACCCACACGCACCTATGCGCCGGTAATAAAAAAAATGCTGTCAAAATACAATGCCAAAGATATTCACGGCATGGTGCATTGTAGTGGCGGTGCACAAACCAAAATACTTCATTTTATAGGCAATCTTCATATAATCAAAGACACTCTTTTTGAAGTGCCACCTTTGTTTAAACTTATTCAGAAGGAATCAGGCACAGACTGGAAAGAAATGTACCAGGTGTTTAATATGGGCCACAGGATGGAGCTGTATTGCAACGAGGCGATAGCTGCTGATCTTATCGCCATTTCCAAAAGCTTTAACATCGATGCTCAAATCGTAGGAAGGGTAGAGGCTTCCGCAGAAAAGAAATTGACCATCAAAAGTGAATTTGGCGTATTTGAGTACTAAAATTCATACATAAAAATGAAACACTCCAAATCCTTTTTTATAGCAAACAGTTCGCTGTTGCTGTTTGGGATTTTGTTTACGTTTTCATCCAGCTTTGGACAGACATTTTTTATTTCCCTCTTCAAGCCTTTACTTCAGGTAGAATTCAAGCTTTCGGAAACCGAATTCAGTGCACTCTATGCCATCGCCACGATTGGAAGTGCTTTTACGCTCACCTGGGTCGGAAGGTACATAGACAGCGTGCGTTTACCAAGGTTCAGCACTTTGGTAATTGCAGGTCTCATTATCGCTTTGCTGGTTTTCGCCGGAAGTTTTACCCTGATCGTTTTAACGATTGCCTTATTTGGTTTGCGCCTTTTTGGACAGGGACTGATGTCGCATACATCCATCACGGCCATGGCAAAATTTTTCAACAGAAACAAGGGAAAGGCCATTAGCATTGCAGCAGTGGGTCACCCCATAGCCGAAGCCGTTTTGCCCATAACCATTGTGTCACTTCTCGGTTTTTTTGACTGGCGGTATGTAATTGTCTTATGTGCTGTTTTTGTACTCCTGATGATTCCTTTTTCACGGTTTTTGCTTTTCCGGAAACGGCATTTCTCGAGATTAAAAATGTATGTACCCACGGTGATGTCCATGGATGAAAAAAAGGCTTCACGCCCTTTGAGTTTAATGAAAACAAAAGCGTTCTGGATGATCGCACCCTTAAACTTTTCAAGTGCCGCCATCGGAACTGCTTATATTTTTTACCAGTTGAAAATAGGGGATGTAAGGGGTTGGCCCCCTGCTTTTATCGCCTTGAGTTTTTCGGGCTATGCCATCGGGAATTTTTGTATGGCGTTGGTGTCCGGCTGGTTGACAGACCTGTATTCTGCCAGAAAGTTATATCCTTTGTACATAATCCCTTTTATGGTGGGTTTGCTCAGTTTTATTTTTATCGAAACCGAGTGGGCTTATGTGGTCTTTATCAGCAGTATTGGAGTCGCCAATGGTTTCGGCGCTACCGTAAAAAACGCTGTTCTGGCGGAAGTGTACGGAACAAAAATAGTGGGTTCCGTGCGCAGTCTTTTTATTACCGTGATGGTTTTTGCAACAGCTGTGGGTCCGGTCTTGTTTGGCTACTTTTTGGATCGCGGTTTTAATTTTACCTTTTTGAGCATCTGCTCGTTTGTTTTCTTCTTCCTGATGGCCCTGAATGCGTTTCGGGTATATACATTAAAACCGGTTTAAAGTACTGGCAGTCGATAAAGTGTATTTTTTTTAGGTTTTGTAAAACCCTATTTTCTTTTCTTTCGTACATAAGAGTAGGATTTTTCTTATAAAATCATAATGACTGACTAACTAAATACGATTAAAATGAAACTAACGATCCTTTCTAAGTACACCTTGCTCTTTTTCCTATTTGTAATTCTTCTGGTTGTCAATATTATTGTGATTACAAATCACAGTCTGGAAACAAGCAGGATGGTGCGGGTGCTCTCAACATTTGTAATCTTTTGTTTTTTTATTTATTACAAAAAGTATTGGCAGGGTTTTGTGTTTTTGGCGCTCATTTTGTTTACTGTTCGGGATATCTTCATAATTAACTATGAGATTAGTAATTACAAGACAGCTTCATTTGTATTTACAATCCTGGCCTATATAACACTGGCTTATTTTGCGCTTAAAAAACTAAAGTTTAAAAAGTTTACACCCATTATTCTGGCTTATGCAGTAGGTATGATAGGCTTGAATATTTTTAATCTCTATTACCTTTCAGACCCACTGCAAGAGGGACTCGATAATAAAATCCAGTTGGCACTGTTTTATGTTCAGGGTGGGGTCTTGCTTTTACTGGGCTTTGCAGCTTATTTATATTATGACCGCTTCTTTGGTAAAACACCACTGCATTATCTGTATTTTGTGATTTGTTTTATTTTTTCGGATTTGTGTGGACTTGCAGCTTACTTCTATAAAATAGAAGCAGCATTTTATCTCGAAAGATCTTTATACATCCTGGCGCTGTACCTGCTTGTAAATTTTGTGTTTACCCTGGCATCAGCAAATGGCGAAGGCGAACTCGACCTGAAAACCGAATCTTATCTCTAAAGCCATCAAGTGGGGCAAACATACTTTTCAAAACAAAACTTTTTGCTTATCTGTGTATTTAACAATTCATTTCAAAGCGGTATCAGTTTAATTACATGAAATTATCTTAAATTTGCACCACTCAAACAGAGGGAGCTTATGTTAGAAAAATTGCAAATTGTAAAACAACGTTTTGATGAAGTGAGTGATTTGATCATTCAACCGGATATTATTTCTGACCAAAAGCGGTATGTACAATTAAATAAGGAATACAAAGATTTACGCAAGTTAATGGACAAGCGTGAAGAATATATCACCTTGACAAACAGTGTAGAGGAAGCCGAAGAAATTATCAACGACGGCAGTGATGCAGAAATGGTGGAAATGGCCAAAATGGAAATGGAAACCGCCAAAGAACGCATCCCTAAACTGGAAGAGGAAATCAAGTTTATGTTAATCCCCAAAGATCCTGAAGATACCAAAAATGTCGTCATGGAAATCCGTGCCGGAACCGGGGGTGATGAGGCAAGTATATTCGCAGGTGACCTGTACCGTATGTATTCCAAATACTGTGAAAGCAAAGGATGGAGTACAAACGTGATGGATTTCAGTGAAGGGACCAACGGGGGCTACAAGGAAATCCAGTTTGAAGTAAATGGTGAGGATGTCTATGGCACCCTTAAATTTGAAGCAGGCGTTCACCGTGTGCAACGTGTGCCCCAAACCGAAACCCAGGGCCGTGTCCACACCAGTGCGGCAACCGTTATGGTATTGCCCGAAGCCGAAGAATTTGACGTGCAAATCGATCCAAAAGATGTGCGCATTGACTTTTTCTGTTCATCAGGTCCGGGTGGTCAATCTGTAAACACTACTTATTCCGCAGTGCGTTTAACACACGTTCCCACGGGAATTGTTGCGCAATGTCAGGATGAAAAATCACAGCATAAAAACAAAGACAAAGCCTTTAAAGTACTGCGCTCACGATTGTATGATATCGAGCTGGCCAAACGTCAGGAAGAAGATGCCGCAAAACGTAATTCACAGGTAAGCAGTGGTGACCGAAGTGCTAAAATCAGGACCTATAACTATCCGCAGGGAAGGGTTACAGACCACCGCATTGGGTTAACACTTTATGATCTGGGAAATATCATTAATGGCGATATTCAAAAAATCATTGATGAACTTCAGCTTGTGGATAACACTGAAAAACTGAAAATTAACAGTGATGTGTTTTGATTTTAGTTGTTAGTGATGAGAGGATAGTGGTGAGTAGTTTGCATCTCGTCCATAATTCAACAACCATTCACAGAATACCAAAAAAACTTGCGCCTTTGCGAGCGAACGTTTTGAGGGTTTAAAATATGCTAATAGTAATTTTAGTAGACAGATATTCGATTTTAGTTAATACAAACTTAGAAAAGTGACACGGGAACAACTTATAGCGCAAATCAGACAAAAACAATCCTTTCTTTGCATTGGATTGGATGTCGATATAAATAAAATCCCGAAACATCTTCTGGAAACAGAAGATCCCATCTTTGAATTCAACAAAGCCATCATTGACGCCACCCACCATCTTGCAGTGGCTTATAAACCCAATACTGCCTTTTATGAAGCATACGGACTCAAAGGCTGGCAAGCCCTGGAGAAAACCATAAACTATTTGAATACCCGGCACCCGGAAATCTTTACGATTGCAGATGCAAAGCGTGGAGATATTGGTAATACTTCAGCAATGTATGCCAAAGCCTTTCTGGAAGATTTGAATTTTGATTCCATCACCGTCGCTCCTTATATGGGAAAGGATTCAGTAGAGCCTTTCCTGGCGTTTCAAAACAAATTCACCATTCTCCTGGCACTTACTTCCAATGAGGGTGCATATGATTTTCAAACAAATGAAACGGGTGGGGACGAACTCTACAAACAGGTTTTAAAAACATCAAAAAACTGGAAAAACAGTGAAAACCTGATGTATGTTGTGGGTGCCACCAAAGCGGAATATTTTACCGGCATCAGAAAAATTGTACCTGACAGCTTTCTACTGGTTCCCGGAGTGGGCGCTCAGGGTGGAAACCTTGAGGAAGTCTGTAAATATGGCTTAAACAAAGATGTCGGATTGCTGGTGAACGCATCAAGAGCGGTCATCTATGCTTCAAACAAAACCGACTTCGCTGAGAAAGCACAGGCTGAAGCAGCCAAAATCCGGTTGCAGATGAAAGCCATTTTAAATCAAACCCAATAAATACAGAACAATGGAAATCCGGGATCAAGTAGGCCGTTCCATTACAATTTCAAAACCCATAACCCGTATTGTTTCGCTTGTTCCCTCACAAACAGAATTGCTTGTGGATATGGGACTCGAGCATCAAATATTGGGGGTGACCAAGTTTTGTGTACACCCCGAAAGCCTTCGTTTTGAGAAAACTGTCGTCGGCGGGACAAAACAAGTGCATTATGATAAAATAAAAGCCCTCCGGCCCGGTATTATTTTATGTAACAAAGAAGAAAACACAAAAGAGATGGTAGAAAGTCTCGAAAAAATAGCACCCGTTTGGGTAAGTGATATTAAAACAATTGATGACTGCCTGGAGATGATAGCTGCGTTTGGAGAGTTGTTTGACAAGGCGCAACGTGCTACTGAAATTAGTAACGACCTCAAAATGGAGATGAAGTCTTTTCAGGAATTTATAAAAGAAAAACCCATTGTAAAAGTGGGGTATCTTATTTGGAAAAATCCCTGGATGGCAGCGGGCTCATCGACTTTTATAAATACCCTCCTCAATATAAATCACTTTGAAAATAGTATTGCAAAACGAGAGGAAAGGTACCCTGAAGTTTCAATAAAAGAATTAAAGACCGCTGACCTGATCATGCTTTCGTCTGAACCTTATCCTTTTAAAAAGAAACACCTCAGGGAACTACAACAACTGTTAAACAACAAAAAAATACTCCTGGTTGACGGGGAGTATTTCAGTTGGTATGGGTCACGTTTGATAAAAGCCTTTTCCTATTTCAGGACGCTTCACCATTGATTGTTGTCCTGAAGGGCAAAAACCTTGCGCAGCAAATCAGTGGTTCTGGCAGCCAGATTGCCCCTGATTTCTTTTTCTTCCACCGCAATCATATTAAAAACCCCTTTCATCGCTTCATTGGTTACATAATCAGCCAGATCAGGATTGACATTGCTGGTAAGCGGTATGGCATTGTATTGTGTGATGATATTGCTCCATACTTGTGTGGCTCCTACTTTGTCCAGCGAATTGGACACCACGGGGTTAAATTTACTATAAAGCTGGCTTGACGTCTTTCCTGATAGATATTGTGTAGCAGCAGTATCGGTTCCCAGAAGAATATCCCGCGCATCAGCAAAAGTAATATCCTTTACGGCAGCCACAAAAATGGGGGTTGCCTCTTTCACGGCATCTTCCGCGGCCCGGTTCAGGACCTTCAATCCTTCATCAGCGAGATTGTCCAACCCAATATCCCGCAGGGTCTTGTCTACTTTTTGAAGTTCCTGTGGCAACAGTATTTTTACCATTTCATTTCGGTAAAAACCGTCTGTCTGGGTTAGTTTTGAAACCTGTTTGTCAATACCCTTGTCAAGGGCCTGACGGAGTCCCTCAGCGATATCGGCATTGGTTAGAACCCCTCCGTTTCCCTGGGGCAGCGAGTTAACAACCTGTTGCAATTCCGCACAGGAAGTGGCTATAAAGACTAAAAAAAGCAAAGCTGTTTTTTTCATGAAATTTTTTTATAAAAGTAAAAAAAAACATCCCGAAAGTATCGGAATGTTTTCATAAAATATGTAATAATTGAATTATTTAATAACCTTCACGGTTTTGGTACTGTCACCTATGGTAACTTCCACAAAGTAAATTCCTGTTTTATAAGTACCCATGTCGATGGAAGGAGATATACTGTTTGGTGAACTCTGGTGCACTAATTTCCCAAGAACATTATAGATGGAAACTGTATTTACAGCATCTTTAGATTGTATGTTTAATTGATCTATAACAGGATTTGGATAAACCTGGAAAGAAGTTCCCGCAAGATCATTTGTGGAGAGAACGCCTTCAGCAAACACAAAATCATCAATATAATAATTGTTGTTAGCATCTATTGAATAGTAGTTAACTGAACCTAAAGCGTTTGCCGGTACATCACCTAAAGCACCACCCACATAAGGTACGTCATCAAGAAAAAGTACACCATCAATCCAACACTTTTGAGTCATGTTGTCAAGATTGATTTCGTGTTTAACTTGGAACCATGTGTCATTTTGAAATGCGATTTCATTACCTGTTTGGTCGTGATGAATAAAGCCATCTTGACCGATAGGACCTCCTGTTAATTGCACTTCATTTGCAAAAAACTGTCCATTCCATTGAACTCCGGTTATTTCATTATCCTGAAAATTCCAGAAACCGGTAGCCCCACTGTTCACATACATGTAAAATCTTACAGTCCAGATACCTGTATTTTTATTGTCAAGCAAGAAAACAACATCGTCTGTTTGGTTGTCACCTACATACATGGAATTGTCGCTGGAAAAAGATTGATCGTTTACAACGTTACAATCAGTTACAGCAGGATTATCCCAAATTTCAATATAAGGCGATTGCGGACTTACAGGTCCTAAGGTCATGTCATCAAAGTCAATGTCATACTGTGCGTTTATTGTAAACGAAAAAGCGAAAACAATAATTGACAAAAAGTAAATTTTTTTCATAATATTTATTAGTTTAAGTTAAGACCACTAAAATTAAAGAAAATTAAAGTTGCATCCTAAAGAATTGGGCTAAATAAAAAATATTAACTGTCTTATTAAATTATTTATGAAGTATTTAAGAGTCTTTATGTGACTATATCACAATGAAACGCTTGCGTGAAGAATATTTATAAAAACCTTCACTCCCTTTTCCCCGCTATTTTAGTAAATTTGCGCAACTACAAATCGAGAATAAGATTCATGGAACAAACAGCACCCTATTCACCAAAAAATAAAGTAAGAATTGTAACCGCAGCTTCCCTGTTTGACGGCCATGATGCTGCCATAAACATTATGCGCCGCATTATCCAGTCCACAGGCGTGGAAGTGATTCACCTGGGGCACGACCGCAGTGTTGAAGAAGTAGTAAATACCGCCATTCAGGAAGATGCCAATGCCATTGCGTTGACTTCGTATCAAGGTGGACATAATGAATACTTTAAATATATGCACGATCTCCTGAAAGAAAAAGGAGCCGGGCATATCAAAATATTTGGCGGTGGAGGCGGCGTCATCCTACCCGAAGAGATCAAGGAGCTGATGGATTATGGCATCACGCGCATCTATTCCCCTGACGACGGCCGCGAAATGGGCCTGCAGGGAATGATCAACGATTTGGTAAAACAGTCAGATTATCCTGTCCCCACCCCGACCCTCCCCAAAGGAGAGGGAGTTGATCTAGCTCTTAAGAAGAAAGATGTAAATATCATAGCTCGAATTATTTCCATAGCTGAAAACCGTCCTGAAGAATTTGGAAAGCTTTTCTCCCCTCCTTTGGAGGGGTCGAGGGAGGACACCCCGGTGCTCGGTATCACAGGTACAGGTGGAGCCGGAAAATCATCATTGGTCGACGAATTGGTGAGACGTTTTCTGGTTGATTTTCCTGAAAAAACCATCGGAATTATCTCTGTAGACCCTTCCAAAAGAAAGACCGGTGGAGCCTTATTAGGGGACAGAATACGAATGAATGCTATTAACAACCCGCGGGTGTATATGCGTTCACTGGCAACACGCCAGTCCAATCTGGCACTTTCAAAATATGTGGCAGAAGCCATTGAAGTGCTGAAAGCTGCAAAATATGACCTCATTATCCTGGAAACTTCCGGGATTGGGCAGAGCGATACCGAGATTATAGAACATAGTGATGTCTCATTATATGTGATGACACCCGAGTTTGGAGCAGCTACTCAATTGGAAAAAATCGATATGCTTGATTTTGCCGATTTGGTTGCCATTAATAAATTTGACAAGCGCGGCGCACTCGATGCCCTGCGGGATGTCAAAAAACAATACCAGCGCAATCATGGGCTTTGGCACAGTGACCCGGAAACCCTTCCGGTTTTTGGAACCATTGCATCCCAGTTTAATGACCCGGGAATGAACACCCTTTACAAAAAAGTAATGGATGCCCTGGAAGAAAAAACAGAAACCGACCTGAAAAGCAATTATGAGATTTCAGATGAAATGTCTGAAAAGATTTTTGTGATTCCACCTGCTCGCACGCGATACCTTTCAGAAATTGCTGAAAACAACAGGGCCTATGATAAAAAAGCTTCAGAACAGACAGAAGTCGCTCAGAGACTTTACGGGATTTTTAAAACCCTGGAGTCTGTTTCCGGCAGATCGATAGCTATTTCCTCAAACGGTCTCGAATTTGACAACACTAAATCTGATGAGAGCGAGTTGTCAAAATTGCTCCTGGCAGAATTTGACCGCGCAAAAATGGATTTAGACCCCTATAACTGGGAAAAAATTGTTAGCTGGGAAGGCACCGTTGAAAAGTACAAAGGACCCCATTACAGCTTTAAAGTGCGGGATAAGGAAATTAAAATCGAGACACATAGCGAGTCCCTTTCGCATTTACAAATCCCCAAAGTGGCCTTACCAAAATACACCGCCTGGGGCGATTTACTGAGATGGATGTTACAGGAAAATGTGCCCGGTGAGTTCCCTTATACTTCAGGACTGTACCCTTTTAAAAGACAAGGTGAGGATCCCACCCGGATGTTTGCAGGGGAAGGCGGACCGGAACGCACCAACAGGCGCTTTCACTATGTGAGTCTGGGAATGGATGCCAAACGCCTTTCCACAGCTTTTGACAGTGTGACCCTTTACGGAAATGACCCGGATTACCGCCCTGATATTTATGGAAAAATCGGGAATGCCGGTGTTTCCATTTGCTGTCTGGACGATGCCAAGAAATTGTATTCCGGCTTTGACCTGAGCCACCCGATGACTTCGGTGAGTATGACCATTAACGGTCCTGCCCCTATGTTGTTGGGCTTCTTTATGAATGCCGCTATCGATCAGAATTGTGAGAAATACATCAAAGAAAACGGTCTTGAAAAAGAAATAGAAGCCAAAATCTCCAAAATGTATAAAGAGCGGGGCGTCGACCGACCTTCTTATATGGGCGAACTCCCACAAGGAAATGACGGATTGGGCTTGATGCTGCTGGGTGTGACCGGCGATCAGGTGTTGCCTAAAGATGTTTATGATGAGATTAAAAAACATACCTTAAGTCAGGTGCGCGGAACCGTGCAGGCTGATATCCTGAAAGAAGACCAGGCACAAAATACCTGTATTTTCTCCACAGAATTTGCCCTTAGGTTGATGGGGGATGTGCAGGAATACTTTATCAAAGAAAAAGTGCGCAACTTTTACTCGGTTTCCATTTCAGGTTACCATATTGCCGAAGCCGGTGCCAACCCCATTACACAATTGGCGTTGACCTTATCAAACGGTTTTACTTATGTGGAATACTACTTAAGCCGCGGGATGGACATCAACGAGTTTGGTCCCAACCTATCTTTCTTTTTCTCAAACGGGATTGACCCGGAATATGCCGTCATCGGTCGTGTAGCGAGACGCATCTGGTCAAAAGCCTTGAAAGAAAAATACGGCGCGAACCCAAGGGCCCAAATGTTGAAATACCACATACAGACTTCGGGACGTTCTTTGCATGCCCAGGAAATTGATTTTAATGACATCAGGACAACACTACAGGCGTTGTATGCGATTTACGATAACTGTAATTCCTTACACACCAATGCTTATGATGAAGCCATTACAACCCCCACAGAAGAATCTGTAAGGCGGGCGATGGCCATTCAATTGATCATTAACAAGGAACTGGGGCTGGCTAAAAACGAAAACCCCATTCAGGGCGCTTTTATCATCGAAGAATTAACAGATTTAGTAGAAGAAGCTGTTTTGCTGGAGTTTGACAGGATTACCGAAAGGGGTGGCGTTCTGGGAGCTATGGAAACCATGTATCAGCGAAGCAAAATTCAGGAGGAAAGCCTTTATTATGAAACCTTAAAGCACAATGGGGAGTTTCCCATTATTGGCGTCAATACCTTTTTGAGTTCCAAAGGATCACCCACGATAGTTCCAAGGGAAGTTATCAGGGCTACTGAGGAAGAAAAGCAATCGCAAATCAAAACCCTTGAAAAACTGCACAGTGCTTTTCAAGATAAGGCAGAGGCTACTTTAGAGGGTGTAAGGCAAGCCGCGATTCAGAATGAAAATATTTTTGAGGTATTGATGGAAGCAACCAAAGTATGTTCGCTGGGTCAAATTACCAAAGCCTTATTTGAAGTAGGAGGGCAGTACCGCCGGAATATGTAAGCAAAAAAGCAACCCAATTCTAATATTTGGGTCTTGGTAAATAAAACAGTAATAAATACAATGAAAAAATTTTCTAATATATTGAAATATATAATGTTAGTATTATTTACTTGTATTATTTCTTGCAAAGATACCCAAAGAGAAAATCCGGTAGAAGAGCCTGCTGAAAGCTATGATACAAAGCCCGTATTGAAAGCTGAGGATTCGATAGAATACAGAAGAGCGCTGCTTCCGGTTTGGGAATATGGCCATGAACCGGGAGTTGAAATGCCCGTAAAAGTAAGGGAAGTCGATACAGAAGCAATAACGGCACAGCATCTCATAGATATCATGAATTTTCAATATGAAGAAAAGGTTTATTTAAAATATCATAAACTTTCAGGGGACACCTTGTATGTTACAATTGATGAAAGCACATTTCTCACCCAACAGATGGGAACTATGGGAGCTGACGCCTATCTTTCAGTAGCCACCTATACGCTCACCGAACTGGATTATGTAAACACGGTGCATTTTGATTTTAAAGAAGGCGACCATGCCATACCGGGAATGTACAGCAGGCAATACTATATAGACCGAAATAAAGAACGATTTCAATAATGCACTGGACCCTATTAATTATTGCCGGCCTGTTTGAAGTTGCTTTTGCATTTTGCCTGGGCAAAGCCAGATTGGTTACCGGAACAGCCCATATTGTATGGCTTATAGCTTTTTTAGTTTGCTTGAGTATCAGTATGTTTTTGCTTTATAAAGCAACCCAGGTCATCCCTTTGGGAACAGGCTATGCTGTTTGGACAGGAATAGGGGCAGTGGGAACAGTAATCTTGGGGTTGTTATTTTTTAAGGAGCCGGTCACTTTTTGGCGCATCTTTTTTATGTTCACCCTGATTGCTTCTATTGTTGGGTTAAAAGTGGTCTCAACCTCATAACGTTAAAGTGTCATTAACCACGTATGCTGCATTTTTCTGAAACGTTTTATTTCTTTTCGTAACAAAGCCAGAAATTCTTTTCCATTCGGAGCAGACTTCTCAAGACGCTCACAGTTTTTATACAATGCTTTGGTGAGATAGACTACAGAAGCGGCGTGTTTGTGTTTCTCTTCAGAGAAGGTCTTGCTTTCAGCATGAAGTATTTCCGGAAACAGGGAAACAGACTTTTGCACCATATCCCCGGTGAAATAAATATCAGGATGCTCTTTTCCTTCTGGACTCAGGGCAGACATATCATGTACCAGATACTGCGAAATGCTTTTCGACAATGTAAAGATCTCTAAAGCCTTTTTGTAAATAGGCGAATGCGGAAGCGGTATAGGCAAATTGTAATACATTGTACGTGATTTAGGGTGCATTGTAAAGTCACACAAATTTACATAGAAGAAAGCATATGTTGCTTTAAGTTGTTAAATTATAACTATATTTACTTTATTAATTAAATATTTTACAGATATAAACTATGGAATATAAAGTTGATAAGGTTAATTGGGAAATACTTAAACAGCTTCAGGTCAATGCAAGGATCTCCATGACCGATTTGGGAAAAGCAGTAGGACTCACAGCTCCTGCAGTGGTTGAACGCATAAAAAAAATGGAGGACTCCGGAATTATCAGAGGCTATTACACCCAGTTGTCTTATATAAAAACCGGTTACCAACTCAAAGCTATTATTACGTTAAAAGTGTTTATGGGCAGGCTAAAACCTTTCCTTGAAAAAGTGACGGAATTCAAGGAGGTTATCAACTGCTACCGCATTACGGGCAATGAGAACATCATTATGGAAGTAGTGCTTAGAAACCAAAAGCACCTCGAGTTGTTTATCGACGAACTCATTTCCTACGGGGAAACCAAAACGCACATTGTGTTGTCAAACAAAGTTGAAAATGCTCCCATCATACCACCCTTTCCGTTAGATTAAATACCTTTGTAACTTATACCTTCCAAAATGAGATTTATACTTGTCACGTTATTGTTCTTTTACGTTGTAACGTTTGCTGCTGCACAATCAAATCAGGAACTGCTGCAGGAGATAGAAATATACCAGAAAGACCTTAGTGATACATTTGCTGATCCTGAAACAACCATATTGCTTCGTAAAGATTTTAAACGCTTTAAAGGACTGGATTTTTATCCGGCGGATTTAAAATTTAGGGTAGAAGCGGTCTTCGTCAGGACTCCTGATGAAAAACCTTTCTTGATGCCCACAACTACAAACAGGCTTCCTGAATATGTAAAGTATGGGGAGTTTCATTTTCAAATAGACAGTTTGGATTTTGTTCTTGATGTCTTTCAAAACACAACACCTTCACCGGGTTATGAAACATCCCTGTTCCTTCCATTCACAGACCTCACCAGTGGTGACGGGTCATATGGTGGCGGAAGATACCTGGATATTGAAATTCCGGAAGGAAACCGTGCAACAATTGACTTTAATAAAGCTTACAATCCTTATTGCGCATACAATCCCGGGTATTCATGTCCCATCCCACCGGAACAAAATGATATGCAAATCAGGATTGAGGCCGGGGTAAAGGATTTCCGTAAAAAATAAAACTTATGTAAACGAGATTGTTTTGGCGATCCAAAATCCCAGAAAAACAGCCAGAATACCCAAAATTAAACTCGCCATACTGTACAGGGCAAAGGAGACATAATCACCGTTTTTTAGAAAAGCCAGGTTTTCCAGGGCAAAGGCTGAAAAGGTGGTAAAACCGCCACAAAAGCCAACAGTAAGAAACAACAGCTGTGGATTTGAAAAAGCATTGCTCTTCATACTCATCCCCAGAATAAGCCCGATAAGTAGGCTCCCGATGATATTAACCACCATGGTGCCTGCAGGCAGGTGAAATGCTTCTGTGTTCAGGACTTTACTGACCAAAAAACGCAAGACACTGCCCAGACCGCCTCCCAAAAAGATGTAAAGCACTTCTTTCATTTTTTTTAAAGATCTTCGTTCTCATCACTGATGACTTCCACGGGGATGTAAATTTCGGTTACCCATTTTGCGGGGTTCTTCTCTTCGGGCAATGCCGTGACATACACCTCAAACGGACTTTTCTCTTCGCTTTTGACAAACCCGTTATTTTGAATGTATTTTTCTGTTTCTTCCCAGGCCTTGCTCAAATAGGTATGGCGTCCGTTTAAAGTGGTTTTGATGGCAGTGGTTGTGGACATATAGCCGCTTGCGACAGGGCTGCCATCAGGTAAAATAACGCGGTCTGATGTGGGAATCCCCACAGAAAAGATGCTGGTTTGGTTCATTTCATCCCAATCGAGGTACAGTACAAAAGGAGGTCCGTGTGATGCAATGTTGTTTGCCTCCATAAAATTATGAATTTGCCGGATCATTGGGGCTGTTTTAGCACCAATTTCAGTTTGCTTGGCCGCCGTAGTGTTGTGCAGGTAAAAACCTCCGCTGTATTGTGTGATGCCGTTGACCTCAATGTTGTATACATTCATTTCAGACCTTACCAAACTGTCCAGGTTTTTTAAACTTTCTGCATACATCGTGCTTACAGATTGCTCAAGGGTCTCATCCTGTGTGGCAAAATACATTTTTTCAAAGAGGCCTAACGAACCTTCCATGCTCCAGCTTACTTTTGTTTTGGTTCCGGAATCCTGTGGTTCAAATCGCCAGGTAACAGTGCTCCCTTCGTCATCCGGGGAACCGTTAAAAACTATTTTTTGAACCAGTAAAGAATCAGGTTCTGCCCTGAGGGTTTGCATCGCGCCATCTCCACTATCGTCTGAAGTCCAGGAATAAAAAGAACCTTCACCTGAAGTTTTTTCCGGATAATTTATTTTTACGGAGGCATCGTTCATCCATGAACCCCATTGCTCCCAGTTCTTAAAATCATTTACTTGCTCAAAAATAACCTCGGCTGGGGCATCAATAACACGGGTTTCGGTAATCGAAAAATCACCATCCTGGGTTCCAAAATACAAGGCAACACCCACAAACAAAATCAATAGCAGAAAAAACAAGTACTTTAAAAATTTCATAAGTCAGTAAAATTTAGTTTTCTGTCAGCTAAGATAATCAATATTACAAAGCGATTTTACTACATTTGTGCAAATCAAAATCCAATCACATATGAAATTTAAATTTTTAACCCTTTTTGCCGCCGCTGCATTCCTTTTTGCCGGCTGTGAAAACGAAAAGAAAACTGAAGAAGTACAGGAAAAACAAGAAGAAACAGCATTTAGTTATAAAGTAGATCAGTTTGCAGATCTTCAGATTTTGCGCTATCAGGTGCCGGGCTGGGAAGAACTCACCCTAAAAGAACAGGAATTTGTGTATTATCTCACCCAGGCAGGCCTTGCCGGAAGAGACATTATGTGGGACCAGAATTACCGTTACAACCTCGAAATAAGAGAAGCCCTTGAAAATATCTATACAACCTTTGAAGGGGACAAGGCTTCCGAAAACTGGAAAAATTTTGAAATATACCTGAAGCGGTTATGGTTTTCAAACGGGATCCACCACCATTATTCAAATGATAAGCTCCCTGCAAACTTCCCGGAACAATACCTCACATCTTTGCTTGAGGAAACGGGTACTACCATGAGTACCGATGCTTTTGATATAATCTTTAATGAAGTTGATGCAAAAAAAGTTGACAGAACCAAAGGGGAAGACAATATCGCAAACTCTGCCGTAAACTTTTATGGTCCTGATGTGACCGATGCCGACCTTGAAGCCTTTTATAAAGATGCAAACAAAGGCAGGGGAGACCGTCCCATCGAAGCCGGACTCAATTCAAAACTGGTAAAAGAGAATGGTCAACTGGTTGAAAAAGTCTGGAAAAAAGACGGAATGTATGGTGCAGCCATTGAAAAAATGATTTACTGGTTGGAAAAAGCAAAAAGCGTTGCCGAAAATGAAGCACAGGAAAAAGCTCTCGGCTTACTCATCGACTATTACACCACAGGAAACCTGGAAACCTGGGATGAATATGCAATTGCCTGGGTAAATTCCACAGAAGGGAATATCGACTGGATCCAGGGATTTGTGGAGGTTTACAATGACCCAAAAGGATACCGCGGTTCTTATGAAAGCATTGTCCAGATAAAAGATTTTGAAATGTCCAAGCAAATGTCTGTCCTTTCAGGAGAGGCACAATGGTTTGAAGACAATGCACCCATTATGGATGAACACAAAAAAGCAAATGTGGTGGGAATCAGTTACAATACCGTAAATGTTGCCGGTGAAGCGGGTGATGCTTCACCCAGTACCCCAATAGGTGTTAACCTTCCAAACAACAACTGGATCCGTCAGGAGCACGGTTCAAAATCAGTTTCTTTAGGGAATATTATTGATGCATATGCCAATTCCGGAGGGAAAGGCCGTTTGCAGGAATTCGCACACGATGAAGAAGAAGTGGAACGTGCCGAAAAATATGGGCAGCTTGCCAGCAAATTACACACTTCACTTCACGAAGTGGTAGGGCACGCTTCCGGTCAGCTTAACAAAGGTGTTGGCCAACCCAAAGAGACCCTGCAACAATATGCTTCCACAATGGAAGAAGGGAGAGCAGATCTTGTAGCACTATACTACATTATGGACCCAAAAATTCAGGAACTGGGCATTACAGATAACTGGGAAGAGCTCGGTAAAACCGCATATGACAATTACATCAGAAACGGATTGATGACGCAGTTGATTCGTATTGACCCGGGCAACGATGTGGAACAAGACCATATGATGAACCGCATGTATGTGAGCAGCATGGCATATGAGCGCGGAAAGGAAGACAATGTGATTGAAAAAGTGGAACGTGATGGCAAGACCTATTACAACATCAATGACTATCAAAAACTACGCGAAATTTTTGGAGAAATCCTAAGGGAACTGCAGCGTATCAAATCTGAAGGAGACTTCGAGGCAGCGCAAAACATTGTGACCACGTATGGTAAAAAAATAGACCAGGATATACACAGACAAATCCTTGAAAGAAACAAGAGGTTTACAGATGCCGCTTACAGTGGTTTTGTAAACCCGGTGATATCACCCGTTATGGATGAAGAAGGAAACATAACAGAGTTTAAAATGACCTGGCCGGAGACTTTTGAAGAACAAATGCTGTACTATGCAAAGGAATATGGTTTTTTGGTGAATTAGCAGAAGGTAAGCTAAATATTTTCTAAAACAGAAACTGCCCTATACGGGCAGTTTTTTTTGTAATACCCGATAGAGCAGTTACTTCAAAAAATGAAAAGAAGAACTTAAAATTAAATTTTGAAAATCAATTATTTTACCGAAATTGCAAATCACAATTTTACCACTACCAAAAACCATAAAACATGTCAGACGATTTTGATTTATTAGAAACCAATTCCAATAAGAAACAGGAAAAAGTAGATGTGAACTGGGGACAGGCCATCGACCAGATGAAATCCAAATTGGCTCAGGAGGACGACCCCGCAGTACGCCAGAAAATCCTCAATGCCACGCTCGATGATGTGGTGGGTATGGCTGAAAAAGACCGGTCATCACTACTCGATGCCATAAAAGACCTTACCGATTATCAGGATGAGGTGGGTATTATTTTTGAAAAGTTCTCATCACTGAATGCTGACGAATTAAAAGTAATTGAAAATGCCCAGACCCGTCTGGATCGGGCGAAGGCAAAACTTCAGGAAGCAGAGAGCAAGCCTGATACCTGGTGGAACAACCTCTGGGGCAGAAAAGCAAAAATAAAGAATGCCGAAATCGAATTAAAAAACGCTCAAAAAGACCGTGACAATGCAGACAACAAGGCTAAAGCCATGTTTCAGGAGCGCATTGAAAGCGCTGACATTCAAACGCTCCTAAGCGAGTTGTCTTATAAAAGTCAGGCCGCTGTACAGCGTTTGAAAACCCGGGAAGTGGAAATCAAAGAAGTGGAAGACAGGCTTCAGGACGCCATTGTGGAAGCAACTAAAAACCACATCAAATCCCTTGAAAAAAAGAAAGAGGTTGAAGCTCAACTGGAGCAACAATATGCCTTGTTGAAACAAGCCCGCCAGGAATTGGAGGAAATCGTGGATAAACAATCTGCCGCTTACGCAGAAAGTATTGGTAAAGTAACAACCCTGGAACAAAAAGTGGAAGAACTGGAAGGCCTTAAAAATGCTTATACCACACTCGCCGCCAGTAAGGACAGCTTTGTTCATAAACACAACCTTACCATTAAAGTGCTTACATCACTGAGAAGCAACCTGCAAACACACAGGGCCAAGTTGAAAAGTGATACCGATGAACGTTTGAAATACTATGACGGTTATGTGGTGGCATTAAAAGCGAGGACAGACCAGGAGTTTGCAGCTATTTTGGAACATTTGGGTGTTAAAACCGATGAGCACATCGGAGAGACACTGGCAGCGATGCATTCTGCAAGTGCCAAGGCACGCCAGGACATGATGGACAACATCCCGGTACACGAAAAAGTGATGCAAGGCGTTTACAGCAGTTATGCCGAAGCCCTGCAGGAAATACGTACCAAAGACCAGAAAATCCAAACGAACTTCGCAGAACGCTATGGAATTGATATGAAAGAGATTTTTGAAGAATATTATGCTTCTGATAAAAATACCGGTGATGAAGGAAAGGATTCAGCTCCTGAACCTAAAAAGTCAGACGAAGATCTTTTATCTTAAAAAAACAATCTTTTTTCAGGCCGGGCGGGGTAGATATTAATTATGAATCCCGTCGCTACAAGAATATGCACCCATGATTGTTACACCTTTAGACGCTGCAGCATTAGACTCAAAAGAACAGTATGTCTTTTATCACAGGCTGGTAGATTTTGCGTTGAAAGAGTTGTTGGTAAACCTGCAGCACGAAAAATTATGTAATAGGCAGGAGTTGTTGTTATTCAAACAATATTCTGATTTACTGTTGTACTCCATTGAAGCGATGCGCGTCAAATATATGTATGACACCGAAACCAATATGAAAGTGGATTTGACCAATTCAGGTTTCCCAAATTATCTGGAATTCAGATATTTGTTTAATGATTTGTCCTTACGCGAAAATTTTCTTGACAAACTTACCGATGTGGAAATTGTCAAAAGAGAAATTCTCGATGAACTGTTGTGGAAAAAGAAACCCCTTACTAAAGAAAAACTCTTTCAGGCGGCTTCCATAGTCTATTATACCTCAGTAAAAAGGGAATTTATTTTTAACCGTTTTGTACAGGGAAAAATCATCAAACTAGCCTCCATTGACGAAGCACACTATCTGACCAGTTGGGGCTTTTATGATATCTCCAGCAACAGGCCTTTTATTTGTTATATGTATTTTGACTGTTATGAAAGGGACATGGAAAGCTACAAGGAAAAAATCTATGATGTGTTGCAATCAGTAGCTGACCGTGAAATGGACATGGACACCATGGCCTATACCATCGACAGGCGATTGAGTGGTTTAATGCCCAAGCGCATCAAACGCATTGATATAGGGCCGTTGCACAGCATTTTTGCTAAGGATGATAACCCGGTCACCCATCTCATCCTGGAGGGAATCGCTCAAAAAGACATTCCTTTGGAATCGTATGCCTTTACATTGAAAATTGCAGAAACTGTTTCTAAGAGCACTTTTAAAGAAGGCAGTTTTTTTAACAAGCAGGAATTGCAAAACTGGCAAACACCGGTCAATCAACATTATATATTTTGCCCACACAGGATTATTCAGTTGATCTATAGTAAGTACCCTGAAATTAAACAAGACCTTGCAAAACCACCCATTGAAATGGCAGCCTTGCAACCTTTAAAAAAGAAAGTGGGCTAGGAGTCTCTAAAACAAAATTTAAAACCCGGAAACAACCACATACATAATGGAACACAATGCAACTTTTCCCATAAAACAAAACGACCTGAACAACTTGCGTGATGAAGCAACCTCCTATTTAAAGAGCGTTCAGTGGGAACAAAGCCGGCGTGCAATGAACAAAGACAAAGACAAAGATGCACAGGACACTTCCATTTTGCTCTATTTATCCAAAGCAAAAGGAAATGGGGGGGCATCCACTTCAGTTTCCATATCCAAAACGGTGCTGGATTTAAAAAAACGCCTGTTACCGGACTCTGTAGCTATTCCGGTTTACCTGAACAAAACCCTTTATGCCCTTCAGGAAGGCATCGTGCTGGGACTTTGGGTGCGTGACAGTTATTTCGACAGTTCAGGACTGGCCATGTTACATGAGCGCAGGGACACTCTGGACAGTCAGGGGAAAAGGGAATATGAAAGTAAATTACACACCTCGTCCGCTTTTATGCTCTATGCGATGGCATACAATATTGTCCACAATCTCAGGCTGCACGCTTCAGACGACCTTTCGGTGATGAAGAATAAATTTGCCGGCCTCCCTGAGGTTTCTTTCTTTTCGCCTTCCAAGGCATTATCATGTAACTTATTCTACTTTGATAAATACCTGAGCCATCCTGAAATCATAAAAACCGATAAGGATGTTGTTGATTTTACGACCGTGTTTTTTGAAGCGGTGATAGACGAGATACAAGTTAGGAAAAGTACCCTGGAATACACCCAAACAATAACTGACAGAACGTACAAACTGGAAAATTCAGACTTTGCCATTTCCGGTTGGGAAAATGTGTTTTCAGGAACCGCTAAAAGCGTCGAGTTCAACCGAATTGAGTTCGAACAAATAGTAGGAAATAAAGATGCAAAACACTTTGCCAGACGATTGACTGAACGCTTGTTGAGTTATGATTTTGCCGAAAAGAAAAATCCGTTTCAGGAATTAGGGGGCTTTATGCCGGTGTTTATGGGATATGGAATACCCGGTACCGGAAAAAGTATGCTCATTGCCGCCATTGCAACCCGCCTGAAAGATCACAGTGAAGCACTGGACATCCCTTTTTTATTTCATCCCATGCCCGATACGCTTATCAGTACGTTTCAGGGAGGCTCTGCCGAAAAGATGGTCGAATGGATGAAGCCTATGCAAGACCCCACCAAACTTATTTTTGCACCCATCGATGATGCCGAAAACAACCTGCAGGAGCGAACAGCTCAGGGAGTTTCAGCCGGTGTCAAAGAAGTGATAGGGGTGTTTCTGCGATATACCGAAGGGGCTTATGCCGTAAATTATGGTAATAGCTCCATCGGGCTTTTTACCAATTTACCTGAAACCCTTGATAAAGCCATTATTTCCAGAGTACAAGGACGCTTTAAAATTGACGGTGCACGGGATAAAAATGATTTTCTTGACCAGGATTACCTGTGGTGGAACAAACTGCAAAAAACACTGCCCGATTTTATCAACATGAAGGACCCAGAAAACTACATCTACCTGAAAGAACAGGGAGTAGTGAAAAATTTGGGCGAAATCCTCACCAGTGTGGAAAAGCCTTCTGAAGAACGTATTTTGGAAATCTATGAACGTGTGGAAAATAAATACGGGACTGATGAGCATTTGTTTTTTGCGATGCTCTTCAAGGAAATTCAGAAATCATTCCCGTTTTTCTCATCCCGTGATGTAAGGAATATCCAGTCGGCAATATCTTTACGATTAACCGATTTTGATTTGGAAAAGGACTGGTTTGAAAATCCGGAAACCTATTTTAAAAAGAATTATGAAACCAAGTTCAATATGCTTCAGGAGTTGATGAAAGCCAATATGAAAGGCCTTAATTTTTCTGAAATCAGAAGACAGGAAGTTGTGCGCTATCTCGACAACGTCGCCACCATTGCTGATACCGACTTCAAGCGAAAAGTCGATGCCCGCATTGATCAAATGCACATTGAGTTACAGGCAAGGGATAGGTTTGACAATCAGTTTAAGGATACATCCAATTAATGTAAGGTTACTTTTATTACCATGGAAAAGTTAAAACTGGCCAATTTATACAAAGCAGAACTGATAACCGTAAGCGGAAAGCTTGTGTACAGGTATAACAAATGCCTGAAGTTGATGGGCGTTGCACCTTCCGGTTTAAAAACCTTCTCTATTGACGGTATGGGCTGGAGCCCTGAAATTGCTGATGAAAAAGGGGATGTCAATTACCTGAACCACGGCGATGCCAATCAACACGCTATTATCATTACACCACTTCAAAAGAACAAACCCATATATGTGCCCTTTCACACCTTTGACAGGGAGATGATGCGCCTGGTGTTTGACACCTATGGGGAAAAAATCAAAGACATTACCCGCGATTGTGCCATCTGTATCGATTTTGACCAAAAAATAGAAGTTTTTTATGAGCCACTGGATGTCTTAAAATACAATAGAATCGAAATTTGTTTTCATTTAATCAATACTTTGAATGAGGCCCAAAAACATCAGCTGAAACTCATTGATACCTTTCACCAGGGAAACAATTTTATCGATGAGGATTTACATGCAGAATTGTTGGCTTCTGCCAAACAGTATGGTGATCTCAGGGACAGGGATCTGGATTTGCCTGCCCTGGAGTTTACAGCAAGTTCATTTTATACCCGTGCATTCGGAGGGGTTTATGTACTAAGGGATTTTATTATGCCCATTGTTGTTTTCAAGGATAAAGCAAGTCACAATGCTGCGGTAAAAGACACCACCCATAATGTGCTGATTTACCATGTTGACCATAGTGAATTGGTTGTCAAGTTGCGGGAACACCTCATAATCGATTACAACCTGAGAAAAGCGGTAGAAACAAAGCGGTATGAACGCATAAAAAAATTACAGTTGGCATTGCAATTGGAAGAAGCTGCACATCCCAAAAAAGAAATCTTAAACAATACGGTACTGTTCAAGAATTACTTGAACAAAATTGACAAAGAGCATCACAAACTGATCAATGGGGTGGAGCAGTATCTGGAAAAAGTTGCTTTTTCCAACACGCCAAAAATTCCCGATTTGATTGATGAAAAAGTTTTTGTGGCATTGCATGAACCGCATTCCTCCTTGTCTGAGCAGCATCATGACCTCATTTGGAGGTTGTTGGTAACCATCGCGCCAAAGGATGTGCTGTATGTTTACTGGTATGATAAAGAGGCGTTTTATAAAATTTATAAATCCTGGGATGATTCTTTACAGGAATGGGCCATTGAAACGATATCAGAAGAATTATTTAATACCGAAAATTGATTTATTTTTAAGATATTTATAATTCATTGCTCAGGCGTTACAGCAGCCTGAAACTAAAACACAAATTATGACACTGGAACTGCTTGTTTTTATCGCTTCTGTTTTATTTGGCGTATTGTTATATTGGCGCGAATCCCACAGCAACGGCCTGTACCGTTTTTTTAATAAATTAATGTATTCCAAGAAACTTCAAATGAAACCTGAAGATAAAACGGGATTTGTCTATCAGCAATCCTTTATATTGCGGTTGGTGTTTATCACATTGTTGTTTTTGATCCTTATCGTGCTTGTACGCTTTTTGATTCCTATTGACCTGGCAACCATTTCACTTTTTGTTTCGAGTATTGTGGGTACTATGATGGGTACTTATGTGGCAGGTTTTATCAAAAAATACCAGACATCCCGGGCTACTGTTGAAATAAAGGGAGAGGAAGTTGAGGAACTCCCTGACCCATCCGGAATGAACACACCTATGGCACCCAAAGAGGAAACGCCTGAGGCTGAAGAGAAAAGTGCCAGGGAACGTTTAAAAGAAAAAGGGCTTCTCTGATATTGACCTATCAGGATTATTACTAAACAGCATCAACCTATGATTAAAAAATACTGGCAAAAAGGTAAGAAACAAAAAGGGATTACCATTGGGATTGGACTTGTCCTTATTTTACTGCTCTTTATACTCCGCGATGATTATCAGCCGGCATTGCTGTTTTTAAGAAAATATATTTTTATTATCCTTATTTGCGTGCTGGTCCTCTTTTTTGGATTGCGAAAATTCAGGTCCACGGTAAACACCGGCCGTCGCATCCTCACACTTTTAATTCTTGTGGTTTTCTTTGGTGCTTTATATTTTGTGGGGTGGCATCACGGTATGTATGAATACCTGAAAACCTATAATGTTTATAACGACCTCAATAAAATTGAAATCACTGAGTTGCCGTTGACCCAAAATGAGCGTATTCAACCCATGCGTAATATCAATTCCATGGCCAATGAATCAGTGGGTGAAACCAAAGATGTATCGCTGCCACATCTTGTGCGCGTCGATGGTGAAAACAAATGGACGATGGTCATTGAGCCGGCAGAAAAATATGTTTGGCAACGCATCAACTCCAACATAGAAGAAATATTTTCAGTTCCCAGTACCTCGCCTTTTCCGCGGTTTTCAAGTACAAACAGGATTCCCGTTACTTTTTCAATCGGTGAATCTTTAAAATTCAGTCGGAATACATACAACGCTGTTGTGCAACGGTTCAATCTGTTTCAATTGTTCAACATGCAACCGGGTGACGTGTTTTATATGAAAAACGATGCCGGTGAATGGGTGCAGGTGGTGAGCCTGATCAAATGGAAAGGATTCTTTTTTCCATATCCTGACTTTGGCGGTGTAATGATTATTGAAAGTGGTAAACACAATTTCAACGATTACCTGGAACGCATTTTTATAGGAAAAGGGACATACATCCCTCCCGGGGAAATACAAAACCACCCCTTTTTAACCCGCCAGAACATTATTTCGGAGGAAGTTTCACGCCTGCAGGCAGAATCCCTGAAATTCATGGGGGGCTTTAGTGACCCTTTGCCCTGGAATATGGAAACGGCTGTAAAAATACCCGACTTGCCCGATGATCAAAACCAGCAACCCTATGTAACCGATTTTGACTTTGAAGGCACTTCAAACCAGGCTTACAATGGGCTGTATCACTGGTTTGGACTTGAGCCTATTGGTAAGGAGCGCACCAGCCTTACCTTTAGCGTCTTTATACCCGCAGATGGCAGTCCTAATTTATTTTACTATGACCACGCCTCCCGAAAAGAAGGAATGGCAGGGGTTTCTGCCATGCCCCTAAAAGTGGTGGAGTCTAAAAAAGAATATGATTGGTCTGCCAACAAACCGGTGGAATTCAGACCTTACATCCGGGAAATTGCCGGGAGAAAGCGCATGTTTTTTCTGGGAACTATATCTGCTGTAGGTCAGGAATCAGGTGAATTTGACGGCTCTTCAACTCCCGATCTTGCCTTGATTGACAGTGAATACCGCGATGTGGTCTGGATTGATTCAAAAGATTCCGGTACCTGGGATCAGGCTGTCTATGACCAATTGATAGCTACCTGGAGGACAAATGAGGGAAAAGAATTGTTCTTTGAAAATGAAAGGGTAGAGGAGCAAGAGCAAGAGCAAGAAGCTGAAACTGCCATAGACACCACCTCGACAACACCCCTTATGCCACACAGTGACCTTTAATAACAGGTGTTTTCAGGAAAAAGAAGTGATTTTTATCCCTTGATAAAAAACTTGATAAAAAACAGGAACAAAATAAAACCGATAAAACCCACAAGCACCCAAAAGGCTCCTTTGTAATGCTTTTTATGCAGGGCTTTGTCTTTGCGATAGCTGTAAATCATCAGGATAACAAAAGCAATGACAAAAATGATGGCGACAACCCATTGACCGGAAGTAAACATAATGATGTGGTTTTAAAACCGTAAAAATACAACCAAATATTAGAATATGAAGCGAAAAATAGAAGCAGTAACAGAATTTCACAAGGCCTTTGGGTTGGGAATTAAAAAGACCCCTACGGCAGATCTCGGAGAAGCTAAAAATTTATTGCGCTATAAACTCATGCGAGAGGAGAATGAAGAGTACCTCGAAGCCGCAAACAGCAACGACCTGGTAGAAGTTGCAGATGCCCTAGGGGATATGCTCTACATCCTCTGCGGAACCATTATCGAGCACGGAATGCAAGACGTCATTGAAGAGGTGTTTGAAGAAATTCAACGCAGCAATATGAGCAAGTTGGGCGAAAACGGCAAACCCATCTACCGCGATGACGGTAAAGTCCTCAAAGGGCCCAATTACTTTCAACCCAATTTTGACAAAATCCTGGGAAAAGACTAATGGAGAGTCAGCAATCGGTTATATAACCTAAAAGCCACTGACCACTAAACTTTGCGTCTCCGCGCCTTTGCGAGAGATAAGTGCACAGTGTTTACTAGCGGTGTTCAGTACTAAAAACGCACCAACTCAAAACCAAATAAAAAAAGTGGTTGTTTAAAGAAACAACCACTTTTTGATATATAAAACCTTTATATATTTTTACAAATGAATTACCTCTCCATAGGCATCAGCAACAGCCTCCATTACCGCTTCACTCATAGTAGGGTGGGGGTGAATGGCCTTCAGGACTTCATGGCCGGTGGTCTCCAGTTTTCTTCCCAATACCGCTTCTGCAATCATATCGGTTACTCCGGCACCAATCATATGGCAGCCCAACCATTCGCCGTATTTAGCATCAAAAATTACTTTTACAAAACCTTCGGGAGTACCCGCTGCTTTGGCTTTTCCGGAAGCGCTGAACGGGAATTTTCCCACTTTTAATTCATATCCGGCTTCTTTGGCCTGCTTTTCGGTCATACCCACGCTGGCAATTTCAGGAGTGGCATAAGTACATCCCGGGATGTTGCCATAATCAATGGCCTCCACGTGCATCCCTTTTATTTTTTCAACACAGGTAATCCCTTCCGCGGAAGCGACATGGGCCAATGCCGGTCCGGGAACCACATCACCAATGGCATAATAGCCGGGAATGTTGGTTTGGTACCAATCGTTAACGACAATCTTGTCTTTGTCAACCACAATGCCCACATCTTCAAGACCGATATTTTCAATGTTTGATTTGATACCCACGGCCGAAAGAACAATATCAGCTTCCAGGGTTTCTTCGCCTTTCTGGGTTTTGACTTTTGCTTTAACACCTTTTCCGGAAACATCAACAGATTCTACAGAAGAACTGGTCATCACCTTGATACCTGCTTTTTTGAACGAACGCTCAAATTGTTTGGACACGTCCTCGTCTTCAAGCGGTACCAGGTTGGGGAGAAACTCCACGAGGGTCACTTCTGTGCCCATAGCATTGTAAAAATGGGCAAATTCGACACCAATGGCGCCACTTCCCACAACAATCATACTTTTGGGTTGCTTGTCAAGCGACATCGCCTCCCGGTAACCAATTACTTTTTTACCGTCCTGCTTCAGGCTGGGCAACTCACGTGAGCGGGCACCCGTGGCAATGATGATATGGTCTGCACTGTATTCCTTTCCGTCAACATCTACTTTCTTTCCGGGCTTCAGTTTTCCGAAACCGTCAATAACGTCTATCTTGTTCTTCTTCATCAAAAACTGAACACCCTTGCTCATATCACCGGCAACATTCCGGCTTCTTTTGATAACTTTGGTAAAGTCCTTGTCAGCATCGTTCAGGGTAAGGCCATAATCTTCAGCATGTTTTAAATAATCAAAAACCTGCGCACTTTTTAAAAGGGCTTTTGTGGGAATACATCCCCAGTTGAGACACACGCCTCCCAGGCTTTCTTTTTCAATGACTGCGGTTTTAAACCCTAATTGTGAGGCGCGGATGGCCGTTACATATCCGCCGGGACCACTCCCCAGGACGATAATATCATATTTGCTCATGATGCTGTGTTTTATTCGGTTTGTTACAAGCTACGAAATTACGGAATTTTGATTATGTGGCAAGGCAGTATACTTGTATTTTAAAGTTTTTAATACCGAACCTGCAACTGATGAGGGGTAAAATCAGGAAATTTATTTGTTTACTATTACGGAAATGGAGATATGGGAATAAGTACCCTCATAAAATGCGTTGTATGACAAGCGGTTGAATACATTGCCTGATTTATGGATACTTTATTTTAGTGCATACCTTAGCTGCGCCGGGAACGCTTTTTTTTGTCCCACCAGACATACAGCAGGAATAACACCAAACTGATGAGCGACCCCCAAATAAGCCCTGTTTTTAAACCATCAGTAGTTTCACCCAGCACGGCGATAAAAACGGTTAGGGGTAAAATGCCCAGGAGGGTGGCGCCCATAAACTTCCAGTAGCCCATTTTTAAAATTCCTGCCACAAAACTAATGGCATCATTAGAGAGGATAGGGTTGAGGCGGGTCACAAATACAGCCCAAAAGCCATAGTCTTCAATAAAAGCACTAATTTTCTTTTCAGCTTTAACCCCTATAAGTTTCTCTACAAGCACGGGTCCAAAATAGGTCCCGATGAGATAACCCACAGAAGAAGCCGTAAAAATAGATGTAAACACGATAAGGCTACCCCAAAAAGGGCCATATGCAACAATGGAAACCACCATGAGGGCGAGGGAGGGGATGACCAGCAGGAACATTTGTGCCACCATACATACAACCAAAACCAGGGGTCCAATCCATCCAAACTGACTTACCCACCTTTCAATGCGGGCTTCATCGCCACTGCTCAGTACCTGCCAGGCCTCATTTAAAAAAGCGTGTACCGCGGGAATAAAAAAATAGGAAAGCACTATCGCAATGACGATTACTCCCGAAATAAACAGGGGAACTTTACTTTTTTTGACAGAAGGGGTTTCAGGTGATTTTTTCATAAAGGCTTAGTTCAATGTGATTTGAAGAATGCTTGGAGAGCCTCCTCTTCCTTCATTGGAGATATAAATTTCGCCTTGAGCTCCAAAAGTGAGCCCTTCAGCCTGCGGAAACTGTTTGCGGTCCAATGCATAAAGTGTTTCCATAGCGCCTTTAGCTTTCAGGATAATCAATTTGGGATTGACGCCTTCCAGAAGAAAGAGCTTCCCGGTTTCAGGGTGGATGTTGATTTCTGATGGGTAAAGTGCAGGTTTCTTTTTTCCGGAGGTTTCTAAAAGGGGGGCATCAGGCTGTAATGTAAATACCGGCTCTTTTTTAAATGTTTTTGCAGTAAGGTCAAAGGCATACACGGGCTTGGAATATGTCTCACCATTTTCTTTCAATGCGAGCAGTAACCGGTTGTTTTTTGGGTCATAACACAAGCCTTCAAAATTGGATCCTTTTTTAAACGGTGATTCATAAACAGTGGTGTGTGCCCGGTTGTCCATAAAATGGGTTACTTGTGAAAGCGTACCGTCACTTTTTAAGACATAGGCAGTACTACCGGCAAGCGCTATGCCCTCATAATCGCCGTCTTCCCCAAAAAGGATTTCTTTTTCAATACTTGAGGTTGACAAGTTATAAACAAAGATGATTCCTTTTTCATCTTGAACAGCAGCTATTTTTTGATCGCCCATATATGCAATGCCCGATACTTCATACAAAATATCAGGCAGCTCCCATTTCTTTACCACTTCAACTGTTTCAGCATGTTTATACCTTATTTGAGTAGCATCAAAATGCAGGAAAAAAACAGTGACCAGTCCTGCGACGACAAGTAGCATCAGGATAAGGGCTTTGGACAAATTCATGGGTTTTGATTTTTATAAGGCTTATAAAGATAAAAAAAATCCACTATGATAGCATAGTGGATTTTCTTTGTCTGAACCTTCAGCAGAAGGAAATTTTTTAATAACTGAGGTCAATGACCCCGTTGGTCAGTTCCAGTTGTCCGCCGTCATTGTTTTCAACGCTTCCTGAAAAAGTTCCGCTCAGTGCAGTATCTGTATTGACATCAATGCTACTTGTAAAACTTGGTATTATTGGGACATAGGTTGAAATAACGTCAAGTTGGAAGTTTTCCATGGCTGCTGAACCCACGGCATCTTCTTCTACTTCAAAGAAAATGGTGTAGTCATTGGCGGCTGATGTGGTACCAGTTACCCTCAGGAGCGTTCCCTGTTGCACGATAGTGATTTCGTCAAAAACAATATCGAGGGTACCGGCAGTGACCGTGATTTGTCCTGTTACCACATTTGCATCAGGATCTGTACAATCTCCCAGGGTATCAATCCGGGTCTGAATGCTGCCGTCTGCATCCCCACAGGTGGTGATTTGTTGTTGCAAGGCTGTTTTATAGTTGTTACAGGTTTCAGTATAATCTTCGGGAGCAGCATTTTCAAAATCAATGCGGGCACTCTCTGAAGAGATTTCGGCTACCTGGCAGGGGGTGGGGTTCACATCATTGCCTTCATCATCAGTGATACAACTTGTAAAGAGAAGGGCTAAAATGCTAAGGGGTATAAAAAATAATTTATTCATGGTGTTGTTGTTTTATATATTTTACAAAAATAACGGTTAGGAAATCAAAATATTCTGTATTTAACAATACTTTATACGGCTGTGCAGTTGGTTTCTGAAAAAGAAGACCTACCGTCCATATAATGGCTCTTGATATCAATGTAGGTGTCCTATAAGTATGCAAGTTTTAGTAACATAGACGCTTTACGATTTAAGGCTTTAAGCGAAAAAACGACAGGCCCGTCAACCCCAAACCCCTTGTCTGTGGCGGGGAAAGATTTATAAACCTACTGTTTTCGAATAGTCGTTAATAAACCATGGCTTCCATATCTAAGGGATAAGCAAGGGAGGTTTGGGTTCACAACCATGTTCTGTATGTAAAAAGAATTCAAACGCCACTTTTTTCTTTATATAAGATATAAAGGAATCACCCTCCCCAGAAAAAGGCTACTTCTAACTCCTTACTTCTACCTTCAAAACGTCTAATTTCGTCCTTTCTCATCCCTTACTTCCCTGCAGGATGCTGTATAGTATCGCCTGGTTTTATTCATAGATTAGCCGAACTTTCTTCGATGTTTTGCCGTAAAAGATACTGTATTTACGGCTAAAGTACGGATAAACATCGAAGAAACTATGTTTATAACTAGAGAAATCTTACCAGTATATAGGGATTATATCAGGGAAATTGCCTAGCTTTGAGTAGTTTACAGAGGTCTTATCCTTTTTAAACGTGTTTTTTTGTGTAACCAACGAAATTAAGATGGCACGAGTAACTACTAAATTGATCAACCTGACCGGGATGGTTGGGGGTTTTGTGTTTTACAAGAGTATTTATGGGAACCTGGTGCGCACCAAACCGGAGTTCTCAGGGAAAAAAAGAAAATCATCCCCATTGCAAAAGTTGCAACAAGACAAAATGCTGGTGGTAATGGATTTTTTAAGGCCCTTAAAGCGTTTGCTGCGGGAGAATGTATTTCCCCCCGGCAGTCATTTGCCGGCTTTTCACTGGGCAAAGTCTTATTATTTGAACGAGGTGGTTTATTTTGAGGACGAGAGCTACCACATCAATTTTCCCAAAGCCTTAATGAGTTTGGGGGACTTGCGGCCGCCGGAGCTGATGTCTGTGCATGTCGACGACACCTATCTGGTGGAATTGCAATGGCAGGACAACAGTGAGCAGGCGCTGGCCTATCCTGATGACGGCTTGCTGGTCGTGCTGTGCGCCCCACAGGCCAGGACCCTGTTTTATCAAACCCAAGTGGCCCGGCGCAGTGACCAGACGGTTACCATCACGCTGAACCAAAGTTGGGAAGGGGTGGAGACTCATATATGGACAGGCTTCTCACGACCGGGGGAACGGGCCTCTGCGAGTGTGTATATGGGTAGTTTTATATTGCAATAACAATAATGTCCTCAGTATTATTTGATGCAGGACTGTAGGACTTATGACGTATGACTTCCAATATCCAGCACCTTGATCTTTTGGTATTTCATAGCGAACAGAAACCATACGTCATACGTCTTGAAGGCATATGCCAGCGGCTTAAAAATGAAGCCCTCACCATCTTTATATGCCGGAAGCATTTGTAAAATAAAAGGCTTAGCGGTTTTTTCAAAAAATCTTTAGGACGCTATTGTTGTAATAGCTGCAATGGGGGTTGTAATACGGGCTGATTTTTAAGGTAGAAGTTAGGCTGTGGCAAGCGTGGGGGGTGCATCATCTTTTTTTTACGATGAGTATTTGGTCATCAGAGAACTCCATCCAGGCGATGTCATAGACGTAGTGGTACATTTTGCCACTGCTGTTTATGTGAAAATGGGTATGGTATTTAAACCGGAACTTTTTTTGTTCTAAAAGGGTCCTGTTTGTTTTGATTTGGGTTTTGTTTTTTTCCAGGATTTCGAGCAGGATGCCATGATTGCGTTTGAGGTAGTCGTCAATTTGATGTGCAGCGCGGTTTGAGGCTTTTCGCAGGTGGGAATGGTATTGGTTTTTACAGCCCACAGAGCAGAATATTTTATCGGTTCTTCCGTAGAGTGTTTTTTTACATATTTTACAGGTATTTTTCATATCAACCCTTTTATAACATCAAATATAAGCTATTCGTTTGAAACGGTTATAAACATTTATTGGCGTTTGTACACGGTTTAGGGGGTTCTTTTTGGCTAGATTTGGCATAGGGTTCATTTTTAATATTGTAAAAGTGATGGATGCAACGACTATTCTTATGTATTTGCCCCGGAGGAATGCAGGGCGGATCAAGTTTCAGATTCCTTATGAAATGATGGAGGAGCGCAATGCTTTTAAGCAGTTGAACGGCTCGTTTTATCATCCCACCCAGCGCTTATGGAGTTTGCCTAACACGGACGCTCACAAGGAGCAAGTGAGGGCTTTGTTTGGTAAAAAGTTGGAGGTGGTCAATGAGCACAGCCCGCCTGAAATGCCTGAGTTGGTTATTCCTGAAGCGATGCAACTGGAGCTGGACAGGCATTATCAAAAGATGAAGTTGAAGAGTTACAGTGATTCTACCATAAGGACGTACCAGTCTAACCTGGCGCAGTTTTTAGTGTATTTTAAAAACAGTGATGTTACCAATCTCACCAAGGAGCAGATTGAGGGTTTTGTTTTTGAGCTGGTGCAGAAGTACAAGATTAGCGAGCAAAAGCAGAATATGATGATCAATGCCATCAAGAGTTATTATGAGCATACGCTGGGTCAGCCGCGGGAGTATTATACGATTACGCGCCCCAAGCGCAGCCGGGATTTGCCCAACACCTTGAGTGAAGAGGAGGTGCTTGCCATTATCAACGCCCCGGAAAACATCAAGCACAAGGCTATACTGCACACAATTTACAGTGCGGGTTTGCGCATTGGCGAGGTGATCAGACTGCGGGTAAAGGATGTGCGTTCTGATGATGGATTTTTGTTTGTTAAGGATTCCAAGGGCAAGAAGGACCGGCACACGGTTTTGAGTCCGATACTTTTGAATTTGTTGCGTGCTTATTACAAGGTTCATAAGCCTTCCTACTGGTTGTTTGAGGGGCAGGACGGCGGGCAGTATTCTGCTACTAGTATTCAACAGATTTACCGGAAGGCAGTAAAGGAAACGGGGTCCAACCCGTGGAGCACACCGCATACCTTGCGACACAGTTTTGCGACCCATTTGATGCAGCGTGGGGTGAACATCAGGTATATACAGACGGCGCTGGGACACAGCAGCACTAAAACGACTGAGGTTTATACACGGGTTTTGAGTATAAACAGTAAAACGTTGAAGAGTCCTTTGGATGTTATTATGGAAAGTGCTACTTTCGATAAAAAATAAGTTGCGGTCATGTTGCACAAATGCAATATATCAACAATAACTAACTAACACATGGCTTATATACTAATGTT
>CAXBIQ010000010.1:0-114912 GCA_963975935.1 uncultured Flavobacteriaceae bacterium | reverse complement strand
CCGATAACCCGATAACCCGATAACCCGATAACCCGATAACCCGATAACCCGATAAAGTGAAACTCCTCATCATAACCCATGCCGTTCATAAAAAGCAAAGTGACCAATGGTTTGCTTATGGTCCGTATGTGAAAGAGATGCGTTTGTGGGAGAAATATGCTGATGAACTATTGATTGTTGCTCCATTGACCCATTCCGGTCCAGGAGTAATTGATTTATCCTATAAAAGTCCGGACATTACATTTTACAAGGTGCCATCCTTTTCACTTACTTCAGTTGTGGAATGTCTCAAAGCATTGTTTGCCATACCCTTTTGCTTGTTTAAGATATGGAAAGCGATGCGAAAAGCAGACCATATCCACCTGCGGTGTCCCGGCAATATGGGCTTGCTGGGATGTATGGTACAGGTGTTCTTTCCAAAGAAAAAGAAATCGGCCAAATATGCCGGAAACTGGGACCCCAAAGCAAAACAACCCCTGAGTTACCGCTTTCAAAAGTGGATTTTAAACAATACATTTCTCACCCGGAACATGCAGGTCATGGTCTATGGGCATTGGGAGGGGACATCTAAAAACATTGTTCCGTTTTTTACGGCGACGTATCCCGAAGCCAAAAAAGAACCTATTGAAAAGCAATTTTTACCTCCCTTTACCGCCTTGTTTGTAGGTGGGTTGACACCCGGAAAAGATGCCTTGTATGCCGTGCAACTGGTGCATCATTTACAGAAAAAAGGAATTGATATGCGTTTGGACATTTATGGAGAAGGGGTACAAAGAGAAGAACTCATGCACTATATAGCAACCCATAAGCTTGCTATAAGCATCACGCTGAAAGGAAACCAACCCACTGAAATTATAGAAAAAGCTTATAAGGAAAGCCATATTTTAATCCTGCCCTCAAAATCTGAAGGTTTTCCCAAAGTGGTGGCAGAAGCTATGTTTTGGGGATGTATACCGTTTGCAACACCTGTCTCCTGTGTTCCTGAGATGCTGGGTGAGGGGGAAAGGGGTGTGTTGCTAACAAAGGAATTGGAAGCAGATGCAGATGCTTTTTGTAGATTGCTGTCAAATAAGGAAAACCTGCAAAAAATGTCAATCAAAGCCCAAACCTGGTCACAGCAATATACTTTGGAAGCGTTTGAGGAAGAAATAAGGAATTTGATTTAAAACTTAGGAAATTAAGGGGTTCACGCATAAAAGTTTCACGCAAAGCATCCAAAGAAAAAGCAAAGTTCGCAAAGGGGTAATGAAAGCCATATATTTAATTTAATTTGTTCACTACTCTGTGAATACCCTCTTTAAGAATCTTGGTATTGAAATTAATCAGTAAACCCAGGCGTTTGTCAGAAAATTTAAGATAGGTAAGTATTTGTGCATAATGAACCGGGGCTATAGTTTTAAACATTTCACTTCTATTATTAATTTATTTTCAACTAAAATATCAACTCTGTAACCAACTTCCATTTTTATTTCTTTGTAATAAAAGGGTAGGGGAACTTGTTGCTGTACGACTAAACCGGCTTCCTGAATATCAAAAGCCAATGCATTTTCATAAGCAGATTCTAGCAGTCCCGGACCCACTTTTTTATGAAGTTCCAAAGCAAGACCTATAACGATATAGGAAAGTTCATTTTCATTCATATTTCTAAAGTACAATTTTTTTTATTTATTGCATATTTCTTTGCGTACTTTGCATACCTTATATTTCTTTGCGTGAAACCTTTTATTCCTCACCTTTTCAGAGTTAAAAAAATAAGTATAAAGTAACCCATGAAAATCCTCCATCTTATTGACTCTTTAAACCCCGGTGGTGCGGAGCGGATGGCGGTGGCTTATGCCAATGCACTTGCCCGGCGGGGGGAGGAAGTTTTTTTATGGAGTACACGCCAGAAAGGTTTGCTGAAAGAAAGCCTGGATCCGGGTGTGAAATATCACTTTTTAAACCGCAAGGGACCCATTGGTCTGCCGGCCTTATGGCAGGCAAAAAAGCTTGTACAAAAACACGGAATTCAAATCGTGCATGCACACAGCACCTCTTTTTTCTTTGCAACCCTGCTTAAGTGGCTATGTCCGGACCTCAGACTGATTTGGCATGACCACTATGGTAACAGTGAAATGCTGCACGAGCGAAAGCGAGGGGTCCTGAGATTTTGTTCCCTTTGGTTTGATGCTGTTTTTACGGTAAACCGAACGCTGGAATCCTGGGCCCGCAAACAATTAAAATGCGCGGAGGTTCACTATATCAGGAATTTTACCACCCCTCAGGCTGCTTCTTCAGCACCTATTACCTTGCTGGGCACATCAGGAAAACGTATGGTGTGTGTCGCTAATATGCGAGCTCAAAAAGACCATAATACCCTGCTGGAAGCTTTTAAAAGAGTAAGTCAAAGTGCACCCGACTGGACACTTCATCTTATTGGAAAAAACTGGGAGGATCACTATTACAGGGATATTCAAGAAAAAATGACTGCTCCGGGGCTTTCTGAAAAGGTGTTTTATTACGGCTCTTGTGAAAACATCCCCGGGCTGTTGCAGCAAGCGAGCCTGGGGGTGTTGTCATCAGTTTCTGAGGGTTTGCCGCTGGCACTTCTGGAATATGGCCTTGCCGGCTTGCCGGTGGTGTGTACCGATGTGGGGTATTGCCGTGAGGTCGTTCAACACTATGGTCAGCTGGTTTCTGCTAAAGATCCCACTGCCCTGTCTGATGTTTTATCAGCATACATCCATGATTCCCAAAAGCGGGAGCAGGATGCCCGTGCATTTCAAAAACATATCCGGGAGCACTATACCGAAGCGGCTGTACTCCCGGAGGTCATTTCTATGTATAAGCGTTTGCTGAAAGGTTGACTTAGTTTTCCGGAAAGGTAGCCATTGCCTTGAGTTCTTCAATCTGTGCCGTATGGCGTGCCGTGTGACCGGCCACAAACAAGAGGTACTGGTAGCCGTCAAGTTTTCCGAAGGGAGCATCGGCAATGCGGTTGCGCATGGCTTCCACTGAAGTATCGTTAATTAATGTTAAAAGCTTTTGCCGCACTTCCACCAGGTCTTCCAATGCACTGGAAGCTTGTGTGTATTTTCCATCCGGTTGGAGTGTTTCCGGGGCTTTTGCCTTAAAGCTTCTGTCTGTGATCCCGGCAATGAGCTCCTCATCGGTACTTGCCCGTAGGTTTTTATCTTCCGGATTTTCCGGTTGGGTCATAACTGCACCCACCATACCGGAAAGGGCTTCTTCTGTCAGCACGATGTGTTCCAGGCACTGGCTGACAGACCAGGTGCCGGCATCGGGTTTGAATTGCAACTGGGCTTCACTTAAACCCATGGTTTGCTCCCTGAGATTGTCCAGGGTGGCCTGGTAGTATTGCAACAGGAATTCTTTGTTCTCGACGGGTTCTGTTACTACTTGTGCGGTCAGGGCTCCGGGCAGGGCAGTAATGCAGGCAAAGGCCATGCAAAGGATATTTGTTTTCATAATGTGATGGTTTAATTTGTTAGATCTATATAATTGATAGTAAAGTTTTTATAAATATTTTAAAAAGGATATTTTTTTAAACAGGCTTGGGTTTTATCAAACGTTCCCGGTTTTTTTTAAAAGTTATGTTTGATGTATGATACCTTACCGAAAGATAAAAAAAATGTTTGGTTTTTTTGGAGGTCTTTTACTATTTTGGTTTCGGCCAAAAGATAATTTTTAAAAAATCTGCAAAACCCTTTTTTTCATGAATAGCGGAATGAGTACCTTTGTGCTTCATTTTAATCTACACGCATGAAAGACGGAATTTACGCAAAAATCACTACCGGTAAAGGAGAAATCATCATCAGTCTTACTTATAAACGCACACCGGGCACGGTGGGTAATTTTGTGGCGCTTGCTGAGGGCCATCTGGAGAATACCGCAAAACCTCAGGGAAAGCCTTATTATAACGGTCTAACATTTCACCGTGTGATTCCCAACTTTATGGTACAGGGTGGAGATCCAACAGGAACAGGAGCCGGCGGACCCGGGTATAAATTTGATGACGAATTTCACCCTGAATTGCGTCATGACCGTCCGGGTGTATTGTCGATGGCCAATGCAGGACCGTCGACCAACGGGAGCCAGTTTTTTATCACCCATGTGGAAACCCCGTGGCTGGATGACAAACATACCGTTTTCGGCTATGTACACGAAGGTCAGGATGTGGTCAATGCGATTGCTCAGGGTGATGTGATGGAAACTGTAGAAATTGTGCGTGTAGGTAAAGAAGCAGAGGATTTCAACGCTGTTGAATCCTTTCGCATCTTTGAAGGAGCCCGGGCCATTCGTGAGGCAGCTGCACAAAAGGAGCAGGAAGATTTGCTAAAAGAACTTTCTGAAGGCTTTGAAAAAACAGACAGCGGCCTGCGGTATCAAATCATTCAAAAAGGTACCGGCAAGGCCCCCCAAAAAGGAGACACCGTAGTAGTGCATTATACCGGGATGCTGCCTGACGGCAAAGTGTTTGATTCTTCTATAAAGCGCAAGACCCCCATTGATTTCCCGGTGGGGAAAGGACATGTGATTGCCGGTTGGGATGAAGGCATTATGCTTTTACAGAAAGGTACCAAAGCGCGATTTGTGATTCCGTCGCAATTGGGATATGGAGCTGCAGGAGCCGGTGGTGTGATTCCTCCCGATGCCACGTTGATTTTTGATGTGGAGCTTGTAGATGTAAAGTAAATGCGATAAGGGCGTGGAAGCGTCCTTAAACCTTCATGCGCCATCCAAAGGGATCGTCTGCCAGATTGTATTGTATGTCGAGCAGGCTTTTCTTGAGTAGTTTTGCATAAGAGTCATCAAGCGGTTCCAGGTCAAAATGGTCATCTTTGTACCCGAAGCCGGATACCGGACTGATAACAGCTGCGGTTCCCGCACCGAAAATTTCTTTCAGGCTTTTGTTTTGAGCCGCTTCCAGCACTTCCGAAACCGTTATTTTCCGAACTTCAACAGGAATACCCTTATGTTCGGCGAGGGCGATTATACTTTTACGCGTCACACCATCCAGAATACGATCGCTTGTGGGAGCTGTGATGAGGGTGTCGTTGATTCTGAAAAATACATTCATGGTCCCGGCTTCCTCAAGATATTGGTGTGAACAGTCATCTGTCCAGATGATTTGCTGATACCCCTTTTCTTTTGCAAGCCCTGTGGGATAAAACTGTGCGCCGTAATTTCCGGCGGCTTTTGCAGCACCCACACCACCGTTTGCTGCACGGCTATATGTTTCGGCGATAAGCACCTTGACGTCACCGGTATAGTATGCCTTAACAGGGCAAAGTAAAATCATGAATTTGTAATTTGCCGAAGGGGCAGCAGAGACACCCACCTGATTTCCAAATACAAATGGACGGATGTAGAGGGAATTGCCATAGCCTTTGGGTACCCAGGCCTTGTCCATTTGTAACAACTGCAACAGACCGTTCATAAAGATTTCTTTGGGAATCTCAGGAATGGCAAGCCGTGTAGAGGATTTGTTAAAGCGCTTAAAATTTTCTTCCGGGCGGAACAACCAGACGTCATCATTGTCATCGCGGTATGCTTTCATGCCTTCAAAAATAGCCTGGCCGTAGTGAAATACACGTGCTGCCGGGGATATTTCTATCGTTCCGTAGGGTTCAATGACAGGATTGTTCCATTTGCCGTCAACATAATCACAGCTAAGCATATAATCCGTAAATACATTTCCAAAGGTCAGGTTTTCAAAATCAACTTCTTTGATTTTGGATGCTTTGATTTTATTGATGGTGATGGGGAAGGTATCTTGAGTCTGCATGGTACGCTTTTTTAGGTTGCACAAAAGTAATCATTTTTTTGGAGCATTTAAAATCAAAAGAAATCATAAAATCCATTATCTTTGTAAGCTATAATAGTGTACAACCTTAATTTACATACAATGAAAAACCTTCTTATAATTTTCAGCGTTATCACCTTATTTACAGCATGTAAAAACAATACTGAAAAACAGGAGATTTCTGCAGATGAAGTCATTCACGATATAAGCTATACCAGTTTTGGTGCAAATACTACAGAAAGTGACGCACTTTCAAGCGAGGAAATGGCAGTTCTTTTTGGCACATTGAAACCCGGCGACACCGTTCCCGTGAAATTCAGATCAACCGTTACTGAAGTTTGTCAAAGCAAAGGATGCTGGATGAAACTGGACCTTGGCAATGCAGAAACCATGGTCACCTTTAAGGATTATGCTTTCTTTATGCCCAAAGACCTTTCCGGAAAAGATGTGGTTGTCAACGGCAAAGCTTTTGTAAGTGAAATGAGTGTTGATGACCAACGTCATTTTGCCGAAGATGCCGGAAAATCGCCTGAAGAAATCGCTGCAATCACGGAACCTAAACAAACCTTATCGTTTGAAGCTGAAGGCGTTTTGCTTGTCGATTAATTAAAACCATTCACCATTTTTGAAACGAACCATCATCATAACAGCAGACGGTTCAACCACAATACAGCTCACTGACTGGCAGGAGCAGTATCACTCAAAACACGGTGCCATACAGGAGGCCACCCATGTCTTCATCCACATGGGTTTGTCTCTTTTTTCAAACAAACCTTCCGTTTCCATTCTGGAGATTGGTTTTGGTACGGGGCTGAATGCATTGCTCACCTTGCTGGAATCTGAAAAGCAAGGCCTGCAGGTGCATTATGAAGGCGTTGAAGCCTATCCTGTTTCTCAGAAAGAACTGCAACAGGTTAATTTTCCTGAACTGCTGGATGTACCCCCCTCTCTTTTTGATACATTGCACCGCGCCAACTGGGAGGAAGATGTGATGATTACACCACTATTTCAACTTAAAAAAAGAAAACAATTCTTTGACACTATAGATGACAAAGATTGTTTTGACCTGATTTATTTTGATGCTTTTGGAGCACGGGTACAACCTGAATTGTGGACCGAGCTCATCTTTGAGAAAATGTTCTATGCACTTAAGAGCCGTGGCGTTCTGGTTACTTATGCTGCCAAGGGCAGTGTTCGCCGCGCGATGCAGGCAGTGGGGTTTACCGTGGAAAGATTACCGGGTCCGCCCGGAAAAAGGGAAATGCTGCGGGCGACAAAACCCTGAATTTTGTATCTTCACGCTCCAATATAGTATTTAATGAAAGCAATTGTTATTTCAGGGGGTGGGAGCAAAGGAGCCTATGCAGGCGGGGTGGCTCACCACTTAGTAAAGGAACAACACAAGGATTACAATTTATTTATAGGCACATCAACCGGAAGTCTTTTGCTTCCGCACCTGGCTTTGGGAAAAGCAGAAAAGCTCAGATCCATTTATACCCAAGTTACTCCTAAGGATATATTCAATATCAACCCTTTTATTATCAGGAAAAAGGGGAATCGTGAATATGTAACCATCAAGCACTGGAATGTGGTTTGGCAGTTATTGCGCAATAAGCGCACATTTGGCGAAAGCAAAAACCTGAGAAAGAACATTGGCAGGAATTTTACAATTGACGAATTCAACACCCTGAAAGCAAGTGATAAAGAAGTGGTTGTTACCGTATCCAATCTCACTAAAAACAAGGTGGAATACAAATCTATCAAAGATTATGATTACGAAGATTTTTGTGACTGGATGTGGATTTCTGCAAACTATATTCCGTTTATGTCTTTGGTGACAAAAGACGGGTATGATTATGCAGACGGCGGTTTCGGGGCGGTTTCACCCATACGAGAAGCTATCAGGAGAGGGGCTAAAGACGTGGATGCCATCATCCTGGAGGCCGAAAATATGGAACACAACATCGTGCTGGGTAAAAATCCGTTTTCACTGATGGTCAATCTCTTTGCTTTTGTGGTTGATCAAATCGAATACCACAACATAGCCGAAGGCAAGCTTGCCGCCCTGGCCCGGGACGTGGAATTGCATTTGTATTATACCCCTACCAAGCTGACGGAAAACTCCCTTATCTTTGATAAAAAACTGATGAGCAGCTGGTGGCAACGCGGTTTTAACGCAGCTGCAAAACGTGTTGCATCAAGCAAAGTGGAGTATCTTCCCTGACGAAGGAAGCATAAAAATTATTGTTCTTGAAGATAATATTCTGTAGCACGAACCAAAACGTCCAGAGCGCTTTTTTCATCCTCAACAGATTGAATTTCCATACTGTCATTGCCTTTGTAGTGGCGCAACCAGGAGGTCAGGACCTCCAAAACACCGGGATAGTTGGTTTTGAGTTCGTGCAATGACTTGATTTTGCCAAAGTGGGATTCGTCTGAAACAGCAATCAGTTTATCATCCTGCTCGCCGTTGTCAAGCATTCTGATAATACCAATTACACGTCCCGGAACCACCGTTCCCCGTTCTATGGCCGGCCCCAAAAGAAAAACATCCAGAGGGTCACCATCGCCGCCAGCAGAAGCAGGCAAATGGGTTTGAGGTATAAATCCATAGTTTGCCGGATATGGCAAAAACTTTATGATGCGTAGCGAATCTTTATGAATGCGTTCCCATTCCAAATGACCTGAGTCTTTATTTACCTCCCATTTTTGATCGGTTCCTGCAGGGATTTCAATAACAATATTAATCCGGTTATCACGGGTGAAGGTGGTAAAATCCTGTGAGTAATTGTGTGTATCAATAACTGTTGGCTGCAGTGAAATAGATTCTTTACAGGCATTCATTAAAAAAAACATAAGGAGGAAACCAATACGCCAACCCATTTTTTATATTTTAAGATTACATCATTTCTGAAATTTCCTGTTTCAGGTACAACATCGCTTTTTGAGAAGGGCTTACTTCATCCATAAAATGATTGATCAGGGTCTCGCGAAGTTTGTCTGAAGTGTCCACTTTTTCATTCATTGCGGTTTTCCTGATAAGCTGAATGGTAGCATTTTTTGCGGCATTAATCATATTCCAGCAGTCATTGGTAATATAAATTTGCTGCGCAATGTTGTGTTCAAATTCCTGTTCGATGCTTTTAGTAAGCAGCTTTTCATAGCCATCCACATCTTCAGAAAAAGGGGCAACCCTAACGAGGAGTTTGTTTGGGGCAATGCGCTCCAGAAACAAGGCAAAGCGTTCATAGGCTTGTAGCCTTAGGGGGAGCATGTTTTTCTGTGCTTCTTTCTGCAACAAAAAACGTCTGCGTCCTTCTTCATTAGCCGTATGCCCTTTGAAAAAATAATAGGCAACAACACCCACCACTATTGCAGGTAATAAATAAGCAAAATAACTGATTACTTGAGTAACTTCTTCCATGGATTGTAAGCTTAAGATTTACGTATTTTATTAAAAATGTTTATATTAAGGATGAATGTATGTATTTTACTGACAGTGGAGCTTCGGTTTTTATTTGCATTTTCAACTGTCACATTATAATGCGAAAATAACCCTTTTTAATTTAATTTGTTCCCGGGGGTAACAATTTTAGCATTTATTGATATACAACTATAACCTTAAAATTTTAGTATTATGAAAGCAAAACTATTTTTACTTGCCTCACTTTTTATAACGTTTGCGGCAAGCAGCCAACTTCAAAAGAATGTGGGGGTCAATCAAAAAAACTTTCACAATGTGAATGCCGAACCTATCAGCATAGGTGCAGCCAATGATATAATTTCTGCCTCCAATCTTTTTGATGCATCCATGGGAGGAGAAGAACTCATTCTAAAACGAATTGATGCCACAGGTGCTATTGTTTGGATGGAAACATATGCCAATACTGCGATTGGACGAGCCCGGGTTTATGATATAACCACCCATCTTGATTTGATTTATGTAGCGGGATCTATAGAAGATGCCGGTATTAACCGCTCTTTTATTGCGGTTGTAGACGGAATTAACGGAAACCTGCTCAATGCAGAGATTTTTGATGTTGTATCACCCAGTTTTCATTCCATACCTTTAAAAATCATTTACACTGAAAGTGATGCCACCGGAAATGCAACACCCGACCCCGGGCTTGCAGTAGTGGGGTTCTTCAGTTCGTGTCCTCCTATCGATGTTTCCTGTACCTTGAATGCGGGCTTTGTTTTGCGAACAGACCTGAGCCTGAATATTCTATGGTCGCTGGAACTGGAGTCTATAGTAACAAGTTCACTGGATAATGATTTCATCAATGGAATTACAGAAACCTCAGACGGGTATCTCCTTACCGGAAGTGTGACCGGTGAAACAGCCGCTCCGGGGGTTTTTCAGCAAGGTGTGCTGGCTCATAAAATTGACTTTTTAGGAGTTAACCAGTGGGACAGCAGTTATCTTTTCGGAAATTCCAATGATGTAAGTGTTGACGCATACTATGACAATGGAACCAATGAAATCTATATGTTGACCAATTATTCAGCTTCTCATCATTTTGGAATTACTGCACTTGACAATGCATCGGGAGCTATCCTTCCCACCAAATCATGGTCTGCCTCCTCAGCATTTTTGGATTACTATGGCTTTAAGCTAATGAGGTCAGGGAGCAGTGCCAACAACCTGGTAATTCAGGGCTATAACAGGGATAATACAGTAACCGGCACCATGGATCAAACCAATCCTTTTGTGTATGAATTTGACATGGCCACCGGGAATCAGGTGGGCGACAGTTATCAATATTTATTGCCACACACAGAGCCAGTGGGTGATGCATTTAATTTCTGGAACGGGCAGATGCCTTTGATTTATTATCCTGATATGGGCTTTTTGTATACTGATAATGCAGGAAATGCCAGTTATGCATTTGGCGGGTATCGCACAGACGCTACAGGTTTTACCAATATTGAAGTCTTTGCGACCCCCTTAAGCAAACTCAACCCTTGCGATCAAGAGAATTTAACATTTACTGTAAATGTATTGCCTGCATTGACAAGCATCACGACAGTATCTTCGGGAAATACCCCTGTTACTTCGGCTCCTTTGGTGTTGAACAATACTGCGGTTACCTATACCGAAGACAGTTGTGACCCTGCAATGTCAGTGGGAAGCAATGATTTTAATGAAATAAAAATATATCCCAATCCAGCTTCAGAACGCATTTATATCTCCGGACAGGCAATTCAGTCAGTACAGGTAGTTGATGTAAGAGGCGGTATTGTTCTTGAAAAGACATCCTATAACCCCGCCGGCGGATTGTATGTGGGCGATCTCAGGAGTGGTATCTATTTCGTAAACGTTCAGGGAGAAAATGATATAACCCAAACCTTTAAGATTGTAAAAAGGTAAGACCCTTTTCATCGTAAATAAAAAACCCAACATTTTAGTTTGTTGGGTTTTTTATTTTTTTGTACAAATATTTATTCAGCATTCATATAATCGAGTGTAAGTTGTGACAGTGCCTTAACCCCAAGAAGCATCCCTTCATCATCAATCATAAAGTCCGGGGTATGGTGTGGATAGGGTGTTTTGTTACCCGGAGTCATTCCGCCAAGGAAAAAGTATAGGCCGGGCACCTCTTCCTGAAAAAAGGAGAAATCCTCACCACCGGTCGTAGCTTTTACCAGTTCGACATTTTCTTCCCCGGCAACCGCCTGCAAGGTAGGAAGCATTTGTGCCGTTAACTCAAGGTCATTGAATGTAATTCCCGTGTTGTTTTGAAAACTGATGGATGCATCCCCGCCATAGGCTTTGGCAATGGCAGGGACCATTTCGTTCATCCTTCTGATAATCATCTCACGCATATCAGGGTCCAGGGTCCTGACTGTGCCAATCATTTCAGCACTTTCAGGAATGATGTTAAAACGCGTGCCGGCGGTAATTTTACCCACTGTAATGACAGCAGGTTCTTGTACCAGGGGAGACTCCCGGCTGATGATGGTCTGCAGGCCGTCAATAATTTTAGCAGAGATCAAAATGGGGTCAACACCGGTCCAGGGAGCCGAGCCGTGCGTACCTTTGCCTTTGACATCAATCACAAAGCGCTCGACAGCAGCCATGGTTCCTCCGGGCTTGTAGCGAATCGTTCCCACGGGAGTTCCTGAATTGATGTGCAGGCCGAAAATTACATCCACATCAGGATTTTTAAGAACGCCTTCTTTAATCATAAGTTTTGCCCCGCCTTCTTCTCCGGGTGGCGGGCCTTCTTCGGCGGGTTGAAAAATAAATTTCACAGTTCCGTTGAGCAGGTGTTTGTTTTTGGTGAGTATTTCGGCAACACCCATTAAGATGGCAATGTGGGTGTCGTGCCCACAGGCGTGCATCACACCGGTTTCTGTACCCAGAAATGTGGTTTTTACTTCGCTTTTAAAGGGCAGGTCGTTGCGTTCGGTAACGGGGAGGGCGTCGATATCTGCCCTGAGCGCTACGACTTTGCCGGGTTTATCACCTTTTAACAGGGCTACCACTCCTGTTTTGGCAATTTCGGTTTCCACTTCGAGTCCCAGGTTTCTGAGGTGTTCCGCTATTTTTTCGGCAGTTTTGAATTCGCGGTTGGACAACTCGGGATTTTCGTGAAAGTAGTGGCGCCAGTCGATTACTTTTTGTTCGATGGTTTCAATATCTTCAAGAAGTTTAGCATCCATTTGAGCTGATATGGGTAACGAAAAAGCAATCAGGATTATAAAGGTGAAATATTTCATATTATAAGAAAGTTAAAATGAAATCTAAAGGTATTTAAAATTTCAATAACCGGAAACTTTGTTAGTAAATTATGAAAAATACATGTGTTTATTACCCCCTGAATGGTTATTTTCACAGCTTTAAAACCAATTGCTTTGCAGGAATATTTAGAACAGTTAAACGAGGCCCAACGTGCCCCCGTATTACAGAAGGATGGTGCCATGATTGTCATTGCCGGTGCCGGTTCAGGAAAGACCCGTGTGTTGACTTATCGCATTGCCTATTTGATGGAGCAGGGAGTGGATGCTTTTCAGATTCTGGCTCTTACCTTTACCAACAAGGCTGCCCGGGAAATGAAAAAGCGGATCTCACAAATCGTGGGCGCCGGGGAAGCCAAAAACCTTTGGATGGGTACGTTTCACTCCGTTTTTGCGAAAATCCTCAGGGCTGAAGCTCCTCGTTTGGGATATCCTTCCAATTTTACAATTTATGACACCCAGGACTCTCAGAGTGTTATCAGGGCAGTAATTAAAGAGATGAACCTCGATAAGGATATCTATAAGTACAAACAGGTGTATTCCCGCATTTCGTCTTATAAGAACAGCCTGATTACCGTAAAAGCCTATTTCAACAATCCGGAGCTTATGGAAGCTGATGCTATGGCCAAAATACCCCGTATGGGCGATATTTATAAAGCGTATGTTGAGAAATGTTTTAAAGCCGGTGCGATGGACTTTGATGATCTGTTGCTGAAGACCAACGAACTGCTGACCCGTTTTCCGGAAGTACTTTCAAAATACCAAAACCGCTTCCGTTATATCCTGGTGGATGAGTATCAGGATACAAATCACAGTCAATACCTAATTGTAAAAGCACTTTCAGACCGTTTTCAGAACATCTGTGTGGTGGGTGATGATGCTCAGAGTATCTATGCGTTCCGGGGTGCCAATATCAACAACATCCTCAATTTTCAGCGGGATTATGACGATGTGAAGGTTTTTCGCCTGGAGCAAAATTACCGCTCTACCAAAAACATTGTGGAGGCAGCCAATTCCGTTATCGATAAAAACAAGACCAAACTCGACAAGGTAGTCTGGACGCACAACGACTCCGGAAATAAAATCAAGGTCAATATGTCAATGACCGATGGTGATGAAGGTCGTTTTGTGGCGAGTTCCATTTTTGAGAACCAAATGAACCATCAGCTGCGCAATGGTGATTTTGCCATACTGTATCGTACCAATGCCCAGTCACGGGCAATGGAAGACGCCCTTCGCAAAAAAGATATTCCATACCGTATTTATGGCGGACTGAGTTTTTATCAGCGTAAAGAAATCAAGGATGTGCTGTCTTATTTGCGACTGGTTTTAAATCCGAAAGATGAAGAAGCCCTGAAGCGGGTCATCAATTACCCTGCACGTGGAATTGGAGGAACCACCATAGACAAACTTGTGGTAGCTTCCAATCATTACAACCGTTCCCTTTTTGAAGTGATGGAGCATCTGGACAAGATAGACCTTAAAATTAACAGTGGAACAAAGAACAAGTTACAGGATTTTGTAACGATGATCCAAAGCTTTCAGGTGTTGAATGAAACTTACAATGCTTTTGAAATTGCTGAGCACGTGATCAAAAAAACAGGACTGGTTCAGGAGTTTAAAAAAGACGGTACCCCGGAAGGGATAGCCCGCATTGAAAACATTGAGGAATTGCTGAACGGTTTGCGTGACTTTGTCGAGGAGCAAAAAGAACTCGCAGATACCTCCGGCTCTTTGGCTGAATTCCTTGAAGACGTAGCCCTGGCAACAGATCTGGACAACGATAAAGGTGATGAAGACCGTGTGGCTTTGATGACGATTCACCTGGCAAAAGGCCTGGAATTCCCTTATGTTTATATTGTTGGGCTGGAAGAAGACCTCTTTCCCAGTGGTATGAGCATGAACACCCGAGCCGAGCTTGAAGAAGAACGACGCTTGTTTTATGTGGCGCTTACCCGTGCTGAAAAGCAGGCCTACCTCACCTATGCACAAACCCGTTACCGCTGGGGCAAGTTGATTGATTCAGAGCCCAGCAGGTTTATAGAAGAAATTGACGAAGACTACCTGGAGTACTTAACCCCCAAAACCAGTGACCGCTACAAACCCCTGATTGATGCTGATATTTTTGATGAAGTCGATCACAGCAAACTGCGGCTCCGCAAGCCCACGAACGGAACCCCGCCGCGGGGGCCGTCTGAAGAACAGTTAAAAAAACTGCGCCGTTTAAAACCGGTAGCAAAAACCGAAACTTCGAGTACTCAGGATATCCTGCATCTGGACGTGGGTGCTGTGGTGGAACACATCCGGTTTGGGAAAGGCAAGGTACTCAAACTCGAAGGTGTGGGAGCCGATAAAAAAGCTGAGATAAATTTTGAAAACGGGGGCGTGAAGAAGTTGCTCCTTCGATTTGCGAAATTAAATGTATTGGATACATAGCCTATGATGTCAGTTCAAAATATCGTGATCATGATGCTGTCTGTTTTCAGTGTTCTGTTGCTTTCAGCCACGTTTTTTATGTCGCCTGAGTCTGAAGTCTACCGTTTGATTACCTATTTTGATTTTTTGCTGTGCATTGTTTTTGTATATGACTTTTTAAACCAGTTATTCAGGGCAGAAAACAAGTGGCGGTATTTTTATACCATCGGCTGGCTGGACCTGCTTTCCTCCATACCGGTGATTTATGAATTCAGGTATATCAGGATTTTCCGTGTTTTCCGCATATTCCGTATTATTAAATCCATAAAATTCCTCTTTGAATTTATCAAAAAGAATAAAGCCGATTCCCTTTATGGCTTTGTGGTCTTCACTGCTTTTACTACGCTGGTATTAACAACCACTGCGGTGTTGTATTTTGAAAAAGATGTGGGTAATATAGCCACGGCCGAAGATGCATTGTGGTGGAGTTTTGTTACCATTACCACAGTGGGTTATGGTGATTATTACCCGGTTACCCATATCGGCAAATTCATTGCCTTTATTTTAATTGTCTGCGGAATTGCTTCTTTTGGTACGGCTATAAGTTTTATCAACCAAAAAGCGTCTTCCTTTAAATCCGATAACACATCATAGCTTATAAGGGCAGATAGGTCTCAATATAAGTAGTTAATTTCAACTGCAGGTCTTCGCGGTCATCCAAACTCCAGTCATCACCGTGACCTCCCTCATATATGGTAAATATATTTTCAATAGCTGCTGCATCAAGCGCCTGGGATAAGCTTGTTCCGTTGCTTAACGGTACTATCGGGTCCTGATCGCCGTAAAAGAGCAGGGTGGGGGAACTGCTTGCAGACACCTGATACACGGGGCTTACTGCTTCAGAGAGGTTGCTCCCGGCAGGATAAGCACTTGCATCCACAAGTATTGATAAAGCCAACGCAAAGCTAGGGTCATCTGCATAAAAAGGATCTGTGAAATCTGTTGGGCCCACAATATTGGTAACAAATTTTACCTGATCTTCTGTATCATAAACATAATCATACATCAATGCCAGATGCGCCCCGGCACTTACACCTATAAAGCCGAATTCCGGTTTGATCTGGAGGTCCTCTTTTTCAGCGGTAACTTTATTAACCACACTTTGGATGTCCAGAAACTGGTTTGGAAAGGCGGGGGTTCCTATTTCGGCAAGGACATAATTGGTATTGACGATGGCGTAGTTAGGGTAACTATCCTGAATCAGGGATACAAATTCGGTCATATCATCTTTGTCACCGGAGGTCCATCCGCCGCCGTGAATGAGTACCAATACTTTAGTGGTTTCATCTGTGCGACCGGCCGGAAGGTAGATATCATAGTTTTGTTTGTCATTGGGTCCGTATGAAACATCAAAACGTTCTTCAGCTTCCAGTTCCGTAACGGGATCATCAGTGGGGTCATCCTGGATGTTTTCCTGTGAGCTGTCATCTGAGCTACAGGAAATAAAAAAGAATATCAGGGTAAAGGCTGTTAAAACCCGGGGCAAAAGGTATTTTTTCATGAGAATGCTTTTCTTACAAACGCAAAGTGCGTACTTTTATGTTTTAAAAGTATTAAAAATAGTGGTTTATGGCAAAATTTATCAGAATCTATGAGGAGAATCCAAACGAGAAGCACATTGCGGAAGTGGTGAAAGTGTTGCGTGACGGAGGTGTGATTATTTATCCTACAGACACAGTTTACGGCCTGGGATGTGATATTACAAACAACCGTGCCCTTGAGCGTGTGGCCCAATTGAGGGGTGTGAAACTGGAAAAAGCAAATTTTTCCTTTGTTTGTGAAAGCCTGAGTAATTTGTCTGATTATGTGAGGCAAATTGATACTTCTACTTTCAAAATGCTGAAACGTGCCTTGCCGGGACCCTATACTTTTATCCTTGAAGGAAATAACAATTTACCATCGGTATTCAAAAAGAAGAAGACGGTGGGTATCCGCGTGCCTGATAACAAAATAGTGAAAGCCATTGTCAGTGCGCTGGGCAATCCCATTGTCTCAACATCCATCAGGGATGAGGATGAGGTGATAGAATACACCACAGACCCTGAACTGATTTATGAAAAATGGGGAAACCTGGTAGACCTTGTCATAGATGGAGGCTATGGTGACAATGTGCCTTCCACTGTCATTGACCTTACTTCAGGGGAGCCCATTTTAATACGGGAAGGAAAAGGAAGTTTGGTGATATAAAAAATGCCCCGGAAACGGGGCATTTTAATTTCTTATCTAAACGAAAATTAGTTGATATCCGGGTCTTTAAGACCTTCTTCTATCATTGTATAGAACTGATCCAATTTTGGAAGTACCACAATACGGGTTCTTCTGTTTCTGGATCTTCCCTCAGCATCAGAGTTGCTGGCAACAGGAATATACTCTCCTCTACCACCGGCAGTCATTCTCGCTGGGTCTACACCGAAGTCTTTTTGAAGCATTCTAACAACCGCAGTAGCCCTTAATACACTTAAGTCCCAGTTATCCTTAATACCCGGTCTGCTGATGGGCACATCATCTGTATGTCCTTCAACAAGGAATTCAAAATCTGGTTTGCTCTTTACCACCGTCGCTACTTTACCAAGGACCTCTCTGGCTCTGCTGGTAATATTATAGCTACCGCTAGAGAACAATAATTTATCTGAAATATTAACATACACCACACCTTTTTCAACGCTAATTTCAATGTCAGTATCATCAAGGTTTCCGATGGCACCTTTTAAGCTTTGTACAAGCGCGAGGTTAACAGAGTCCCTGCGGGTAACGGCATCGTTTAGTTTGCGAATGGTCAGGTCTTTTTCTTTAAGACTTTCCAGGGATCGTTCAAGGTTTTCAGCTCCTTTTTTGGTGAGGTCAGTAAAGTCGCCAATGCTTCTTATCAGGTCTTTGTTTGTAGCATTCAAAGAAGCCACCTGGCTTTCAAGTGAATTTGCTTTTGATTGCAGCGATGCACGTTCCTCAAGACAGCTGTTTAGTTTTACAGTGGCACTGTTGAGTAAATCCTGTGTGTTTTTGTGTTGTTCTTCAAGCTCTGTATATTTTTTTTGTGAAACACAGGAAGAGAAGAGTAGTGCGATGGCACCGCCAAATAAAATTAATTTTTTCATAGTTATTGGTTTATTTTAAGAGTTAATTGGAATCAAAATTATCAATTTATATGCCATTTCTAAAAAAGTTAACAAATATTTAAAAATATTGTTTCAGACCTTGTTAAATTTTTTTACATTTCTCACAAAATACAAAAAAACAATAGATTTACAGCGGTAATAATGTGATTTTTTTATTAAATGTTTGCGCTTATTGAAGATTTTGGAGAAGAGGGCATAAAAGGAAAAATGAGCCCGTAATATGGCAATAAAATGTAAAAATTTAAATGTAAGTAAAAACTGAATACCTGCTATGGCATCAAGTATCAACCGTGTGAAAATAATTTGAAATCTTTTGGGAGGCGGTGTGTTTTTTAAAAGGTTGAACAACGAGTTCCTGAAATTAAGAAAGGTTTTTCTCGGGCTGGTATTTTTAAGGGTACCGCCGCCCAGATGGTACACTACAGAAGTACCTACACAAACAGCTTTATAATCCATATTGTACAAACGCCAGCAGAGGTCAATTTCTTCCTGGTGTGCAAAATAGTCTTCATCAAAACCACCGGCTTTCCAAAAAGCTTTACTTCTCACAAAAAGGCAGGCACCGCTTGCCCAGAAAATTTTTGCAATGCCGTCATACTGACCGGTATCTTTTTCAAGGGAATTGAATATGCGGCCCCGGCAAAAAGGATACCCATAGCGGTCAATAAACCCACCGGCAGCGCCGGCATATTCAAAATACTTCCTGTTTCGGTAATCCCGGATCTTGGGCTGCGCCACGGCCAGTTGGGGTGTTTTTTCAAATTGGGCAATAATCGGGGGCAGCCAGTTCTGAGTGACTTCAACATCTGAGTTGAGGCATACATACAGGTCTGCTTTGATATGTTTTAAGCCTTCATTATACCCTTTTGCATAACCGCCATTAGAATTGTTCTGAATGACTTTCACCTGCGGGAAATTTTGTTGGATGAAGGAAACAGAGCCGTCAGTTGAAGCATTGTCAATTACAAAAACTTCCGCAATGGGTAAAGAATGAGTGACCACACCGGGAAGAAATTCTTCCAGCAGTTTTATACCATTCCAGTTAAGTATGACAACAGCGGTTTTCAATAACGCAAAGGTACTAAGTTGTCACTTTAAAATCTTATTTCCCTGCACTAAAATTATATATACCTGAAATGCAAAATGAATTTGTTTCAATTACACTTTTTCAGCACAGGCAATTGCTTTAAGCATTTTATCTTAAAAATACAAAGTATGACCAAAGTCATATTTTGAAAAACGAAGACCCTGTACTTTTGAAATCAAACAGAAAACCATGGGCGTTATTTATTTAACACTGATAATCAGTACACTAGTAGCTATTGTCTTTTTTATAATATTCATCATCAGTCTCAGAAAGGGACAATATGATGACACCTATACACCCTCTGTTCGCATGCTTTTTGATGATGAAATTGTCAAAAAAGAGTCTTCAAAAAATAAAAAATCAGAAAAAATACCCTCTTCAAATACATCAACCATTAATAAATCAGAACACTAACTATGGAAGTTCAGCAATTTTATTACGATAACAAAATCGTAAAGAAGTTTATTTATGCAACACTCTTTTGGGGCACGATCGGGATGTCTGTCGGGCTGTTGCTTGCAACAATGTTTTTATTCCCCAATATCACAGACGGGATCTCGTGGCTGAGTTACGGACGATTGCGTCCGTTGCATACCAATGCGGTTATCTTTGCTTTTGTGGGGAATGCCATGTTTGCGGGAATCTATTACTCCCTGCAACGTCTCCTCAAAGCACGTATGTACAGTGACTGGTTGAGTAAAATCAACTTTTGGGGCTGGCAGTTTATCATCGTGGCTGCTGCCATTACACTCCCTTTAGGCATTACCTCTTCAAAGGAGTATGCCGAACTTGAATGGCCCATTGACATTGCTATTGCAGTTGTTTGGGTTGCCTTTGGTATTAATATGATTGGCACTATTTTACGCCGCAGACAGCGTCACCTCTATGTGGCCATCTGGTTTTACCTCGCCACATTTGTCACGGTCGCCGTACTTCATATTTTTAACAGTTTGGTGATTCCTGTAGACGCTTTAAAAAGCTACTCGGTCTATGCCGGGGTTCAGGATGCACTGGTACAATGGTGGTATGGTCACAATGCTGTTGCATTCTTCCTCACCACACCCTTTCTGGGGCTGATGTATTATTATGTTCCCAAAATGGCAAACAGGCCGGTGTATTCATATCGCCTGTCCATTATCCACTTCTGGTCGCTCATTTTTATTTATATCTGGGCCGGTCCGCACCACTTGTTGTATACCTCCCTGCCCGCATGGGCACAAAGCCTTGGGGTTGCCTTTTCGGTCATGCTTATTATGCCTTCCTGGGGAGGGATGATCAACGGATTGCTCACCTTGCGCGGTGCCTGGGATAAAGTGCGTACAGATCCCACGCTGAAGTTTATGGTAGTGGCCATTACCGGTTATGGTATGGCTACTTTTGAAGGGCCTATGCTCTCCCTGAAAAACGTAAACGCCATTGCCCACTTTACTGACTGGATTATCGCTCACGTTCACGTGGGAGCACTTGCGTGGAATGGCTTTCTTACCTTTGGTATGATCTATTGGTTATTGCCCAAAATATTCAAAACAAAATTATTTTCTGTGGGTCTTGCCAACTTCCATTTCTGGATAGGCACGCTGGGAATTATCATCTATACGTTACCGATGTATGTCGCCGGTTTTGTGCAGGCATCCATGTGGAAGCAATTCAATCCTGACGGAACCCTGGTATATGGAAACTTTATGGAAACCGTGGTGGAAATCATGCCGATGTACTGGATGAGAGCCATTGGGGGAAGTATGTATATTCTCGGAATGTTTATCATGCTTTATAACATCTTTAAAACCGTAAGACAGGGAACACCTGTTACTGACGAACTTGCAGAAGCAGCTGCTCTGGAACGCGTTACCAAAAACCGTGTCAAGGGAGAAGGATATCACTCCTGGCTGGAAAGAAGACCGGTTCAGTTGACCCTGCTTGCAACCGTTGCTATTCTGATAGGGGGAATCGTGCAGATTGTACCCACGCTGGTGGTCAAATCAAACATCCCCACCATCACCAGTGTACATCCCTATACACCGCTTGAACTGGAAGGTCGTGACCTTTACATCAGGGAAGGTTGTGTGGGATGTCATTCACAAATGGTGCGTCCTTTCAGAAGTGAAACAGAACGCTATGGAGAATATGCAAAAGCCGGTGAGTTTGTTTACGATCACCCATTCTTATGGGGAAGTAAGCGCACGGGCCCTGACCTCTTACGCGTAGGCGGAAAATATTCAGACAATTGGCATTTCAACCACTTTTATGACCCGCAAAGTACGTCGCCCGGCTCGATTATGCCGAGTTACAAATGGTTAATAAACAGCGAGCTCGATAAGTCCAAAACAGAACGAAAAATGGAAGTGATGGTTCAATTGGGTACCCCATACAGTGAAGAAGACATTGCCCGTGCACAGGAATGGATGACGGAACAGGGAGCCGGAATTGAAGAACGTCTGTATGCTGATCCTGAATTTGTAAAAGTATATGAAGCAGAGAAGGAATATGCCCGTCAAAACGGTCTTGAATTTACGGAAATGCGTAACCGCGAGGTGGTAGCTATGATTGCATACCTGCAACGACTGGGTACTGATATCAAAACCTCAGGAGGAGAAGAACAAGAAGTAACCAACACTGAAAATCAATAAGCCATGTTAAAATTTATCAAAGGACATATGGAATCCATAGACGGTATCGAGATCTATCCCATTATCTCGTTGCTGATTTTCTTCATCTTTTTTGCCATCTTGTTTTTATGGGTCTTTACGGCAAAGAAAAAATACATTGAACACGTTAGTAACATTCCTTTAGAACAGGAAGAAGAAAACAATACATTACTATGAAAACACCGGCTATTATAAGAATACTCGTTATTGCAGCCTTAGCGCTGTTTTTAATAGAAATGGTTTCAGGCACATCAGACACCTGGGCCGTAATTGAAAACCCTACCCTGTTGCTTGTCTGGATGGGAATTGTAATCTTTATGATTGCCATAGAAGTCAGTGTGATGGCATTGCAGCGAATTTTGTTTCACACGCTTCCGCATGAAGCTCAAGAGAAATATCTCGTTGATGAAGCCTTACGTAAAGGAAAACGGTTTGAATGGATTCATGCCTTTTACCTGAAGCTCGTAGGCGAAAAAGCAGCTGCTTCTGAAGAGGAAATTATTCTGGATCACAATTATGACGGTATCAGGGAGCTTGATAACAACTTACCGCCCTGGTGGGTCTATGGTTTTTATGCAACCATTGTATTTGCCGTGGTGTATATGCTTTACTACCATGTTTTTGATGGTCCTACCCAAATTGATGAATACCGCACTGAAGTTGCTGCAGCAGAAAAGGCAGTAGAGGAATATAAAAAGAATGCAAAAGACCTGGTGGATGCTTCTACTGTTGAGATGCTCACCTCAGAACACGATCTGGAAGCGGGAGCAAATGTGTTCAGTAATAATTGTGCTGTATGTCACAGGGCTGATGGCGGGGGAGGTATAGGGCCGAACCTGACCGATAATTATTGGATTCTTGGCGGAGGCATTTCAGATATTTTTGAAGTAATATCTGAAGGAGGCCGTCCCGGAAAAGGAATGATATCCTGGAAAGCAGACTTGCGGCCCCTTGAAATTGCACAGGTAGCGAGTTATATCAAAACACTTCAGGACACCAATCCGCCGGATGCAAAAGCTGCTGAAGGAGACCTCTATGAGTCGGAAGTATTGCCTGAGTCAGATACCGGTGAAGAAGCTGATCAGGAGCCTGAAACACCGGAAACTGAAGAAAGCCCGTCAGCAGACCAATAGTCTTTAAAGCAACCCATGGAAAACCAGGAAAACTTTCGCGATTCAATAAACACCCTCGATGCAGAAGGCAAACGAAAATGGGTTTACCCCAAGAAACCTTCGGGGCACTTTTATGAATACAGAAAATATGTGAGTTATTTCCTCATCGTTTTCTTTATAGCCTCGCCTTTTATCAAAATTGACGGCAACCAGTTTTTGCTGTTCAATGTTTTGGAGCGCAAGTTTAATATATTCGGGTTTCCATTCTGGCCACAGGATTTTTACCTTTTTGTAATTTCCATGCTAATCGGGGTGATTTTTATAGCACTGTTTACGGTAGCTTTCGGGAGGATTTTTTGCGGGTGGATTTGTCCGCAAACCATTTTTATGGAAATGGTCTTTCGTCGCATTGAGTATGCAATTGAAGGAGACCGCGGCAAGCAAATTTCCCTGGACAGGATGCCCTGGAATGCCGAAAAAATAGGTAAAAAAGGATTCAAATGGTTTCTCTTTTTTGTCATTTCGTTTGTGATTGCCAATGTATTTCTGGCTTATTTAATAGGCAGTGAACGGTTGTTACTATACGTTCAGGAAGGACCTCTTGATCACCTGAGTACCTTTATCGGACTCCTTATTTTTACCGGGGTGTTCTACTTTGTCTTTGCGTGGTTCCGTGAGCAGGTGTGTATTATTGCCTGTCCATACGGAAGGTTGCAGGGGGTTTTGCTCGATAATAAATCAGTGGTAGTTGCTTATGACCACAAGCGTGGGGAGGACGTAAACGGCCGAAAGAAGTTTCGTAAAAATGAAGACCGTAAAGCCCTGGGTCACGGGGATTGTATTGATTGCTTTCAGTGTGTCAATGTCTGTCCCACAGGTATTGATATCAGGAACGGTACGCAGTTGGAATGTGTGAACTGCACAGCCTGTATTGATGCCTGTGACAGTATTATGGAGTCGGTTAATTTGCCCAAAGGACTCATTCGCTATGCCAGTGAGGAAAATATTGAAAAGAAGAAACCTTTTCAGTTCACAGCCCGTATGAAGGGATATGCCGCAGTTTTGTTTATCCTTACCGGGCTTCTCATCGGGATGCTCTTTTTGCGCAGTGATGTTGAGGCAGTTGTGTTGCGCTTACCCGGGCAGCTATATGAACTCAAGGAAGACAATATGGTAAGCAATGTATATACATATAAGCTTATCAACAAAACAAACAGGGAATACAGCAATGTGGAATTCAGACTGCTTTCGCACAAGGGTACCATCAATTTTGTCTCACAAAATGAAGTAACGGTTCCGCCGCAGGAGCTTGCAGAGGGCACTTTGTTCATAGAACTGCACAGTGCCGCACTTGAAGGTCACAAAAATAAAGTGGAAATAGGGGTCTACAGTAACGGGGAACTCATAGAAAGGGCTTACACAAACTTTTTGGGTCCCAGAAGTTTTAATTAAATCTAATATCTAACGTCTCAAATCTAAATACAATGAAAATAAACTGGGGAACGGGAATCGTAATTGCTATAGGTCTTTTTATGGCCTTTATCTTATATTTTGTAATTACGATGATGACAGACAGTACCTATGACCACGATTTGGTTATTGAAGATTATTACAAGCAGGAAATTGGCTTTCAGGACGAACTTGACGCCCGCAACAATGCGGCTCAACTGGAAAAAAGTATCAGGATAGAACAAAGTCCTGAAGGATTACAAATTGTATTTCCCAGGGAATACGCAGAGCAATTGACGGAAGGTAAAGTCATGTTTTATCGCGTCAATCAAAAGAAGCTGGACTTTGAAAAACCTCTTTCCTTTACGGAAAATACCATGTTTATCCCTGCCGGGGAAATTGTTTCCGGACGTTGGGATGTGAGTGTTTATTGGAACATGAACGGTGAGGACTATACGGTCAAGGAAAAAATAAACTTTTAAAGATGTTGATATCGGCATTTATATTGGGTCTTTTAGGAAGTTTGCATTGTGTGGGCATGTGTGGCCCCATTGCTTTTATGCTTCCGGCAGACCACAAGGTGCCGGTAAAAAAGTTTTTTCAGATAAGCAGTTATCATATCGGGCGGTTAAGTGCTTATGCCTTGATTGGTTTTGTCTTTGGACTCCTTGGAAAGAGTTTCTCCCTCTTTGGCTTACAGCAGCAACTTTCCATTGCGGTGGGCGTGCTTATGATTCTTGCTGTTATACTACCCGGCAAGCATTTGCAGAACACGCGCATTTCAGCTTTCTTTTACAGATTCATTGGGAAGGTCAAACAAAAACTTGGGGCTTCGTTCAAGAAAAAAACAGCTGATACTTTTTTGACCATTGGTTTTCTAAATGGTTTTCTCCCTTGCGGACTTGTATATGTTGCTGTTTTTGCGGCTCTTGCTGCCGGGTCAATTCCTGAAAGCAGCTTGTATATGGTTTTTTTCGGTATGGGCACCATCCCACTTATGACCGTTGCCATATATGCCGGTTCTTTTCTGAAAGGGATCTCCAGACAAAAAGTCCAAAAAGCCATTCCCGTTTTTGTGGTAATTGTCGGCATTTTTTTTATCTTACGGGGTATGGGACTCGGAATTCCATATGTATCCCCCAAACCCGTGACGGAAATCGTGGATTCTAAAATGGAATGCCATTGAAAACCATCAAATTTCTTATACTTTAAACCTAAAATTAAATACCTCAAATCTTAAATAAAATGAATTATATTTCTGCGGAAGAAGCTATATCACACGTAAAATCAGGTAACCGAATTTTTTTTCAGGGAGCAGCGATGACTCCCAAATTCCTCATAGGAGAACTCTGTAAAAACTATGAGAACCTGCAGGACGTTGAAATCGTGCAAATGCACACTGAAGGAGATGCCCTTTATACCCGGGAACCTTACAACAAGGCCTTCAGAACAAACAGTTGTTTTGTGGCCGGCAATGTGCGCAAGGCAGTCAACTCATCAAAAGGGGATTATACTCCCATTTTCTTAAGCGAACTGCACTTGCTTTTCAAAAGAAATATCCTGCCGCTTGATGTGGCCTTTATTCAGGTTTCACCACCTGATAAACATGGATACTGTTCGCTGGGAACCTCTATTGATGTGACCCTCACGGCCATTCAGACCGCCAAAAAAGTAATCGCACAAGTCAATCCCAATGTTCCCAGAACCCATGGAGACGGCATCATTCACGAAAAAAACATTGATGCAGCCGTGCTGGTTGACCTTCCCATTCATGCCGTTCCGGTTGCAGAGCCAACAGATTTAGAGAAAAGGATTGGATATCACGTTGCCCAGCTTGTGGAAGACGGTGCAACCCTTCAGATGGGAATTGGCGGGATACCCAATGTGGTGCTCAATAACCTGATGAATCACAAACGTCTGGGTATTCACACAGAAATGTTTTCAGACGGTATCCTTCCCTTGATAGAAAAAGGCATCATTACCGGAGAAGATAAGGTTGTTAAACGCGGTAAAATAGTGACCTGTTTTGCCATTGGGTCGCAAAAATTGTATGACTTTATAGATGATAATCCCATTGTGCATTTTAAAGAAGCCGCTTATACAAACGATACGGCCATCATTCGCAGAAACCCCAAGGTAACCGCCATCAACAGTGCCATTGAGATTGACATCACCGGCCAGGTGTGTGCAGATACCATTGGAAAACTGCAATACAGCGGTGTGGGCGGACAGATGGATTTTATCAGGGGAGCCTCGCTTTCAGAAGGCGGCAAACCCATTATTGCGATGCCTTCCATTACCAATAAAGGCGTTTCTAAAATAGTACCCTTCCTGAAAGAAGGTGCAGGGGTTACCACTACACGGGCTCATGTGCATTATATTGCTACAGAAAACGGTGTTGTGGATTTGTATGGCAAAAACCTGAGAGAGCGTGCCAAAGCTCTTATTTCACTAGCGCACCCTGACCACAGGGAAGCCCTGGAAAAGGCAGCTTACGAACGTTTTAATACGTAAAAATTCAACTTTATGAAAAGTAATTTTAAAGAGATTATCAGCGAAGACAGACCGGTACTTGTTGACTTTTATGCCACCTGGTGCGGGCCTTGCAAGGCACTGGCTCCCATACTCAGTGAAGTCAAGGCTGCACTGGGAGAAGGGGTAAAGATTGTAAAGATAGATGTTGATAAAAACCAGCCCCTTGCTGCAGAATATCAAGTGCGAGGTGTGCCGACACTTATATTGTTTAAAGAAGGAAAGCAACTCTGGCGACAATCAGGTGTCTTGCAAAAACAGGAATTGATTACTATTATTAAATCACACTCCTAAACGATGATTGCAGAAAACCTCTTGTATGATTTTGGCGCAGAAATATTATCGTTTGCAAAAGGCGAACAGATTTTTACTGAAGGCCAACAGGCAGTAAGCTATTATCAGATTTCAAAGGGAGAGGTGAAGATGAACAATTTTAATGATGACGGTAAAGAGTTTATTCAGGGTATTTTCTTTCCGGGGCAGAGTTTTGGTGAACCCCCTTTGTTTGCCGAAGTAAAATATCCCGCTCACGCTGAAGCACTAACTGATGCTGAAATTTTCAGGTTATCAAAGGACCGCTTTCTGGAATTGCTGAAAGCACATCCCGATGAACATTTGGCGATGACCAAAGCACTTGCGAGCAGGTTGTATTACAAAGCCATTATGGCTACAGAACTTTCCTCACAGGAACCCGAGCATCGTATTCTGCGCATTCTTGATTATTTAAAAAAACACGTTTACGATTTGAAAGAACCTTTTTCCTTTCAGGTTAATATCACCCGGCAGCAAATAGCTGACCTTACCGGCTTGCGTGTGGAGACCGTAATCAGAGCGACGAAATCTCTGGAAAAAAAAGGGGAACTTATAATAAAAAACCGCAAACTGTTTCGATAAGGCAGTTGTGACTCAGGTCATAAAATTTCGACTACAGGCTTCCTAATTTTGTCTCATACATAAAACACACACTCTATGAGACTTTATCAAAATATCCTTTCAGAATTCAGGGAAATGTATTATACCTATGCAACTCTGGGCATTGTAGCCTCCAGTTGTATTGGCTCTGTGGCTGCCATGCTCATATTGATGAACGGTTTTGGATTTATCGATATGATCCATTTGTTTGTAGTGGTATCTGTCGCAATGTGGTATAACGCCACGGTGCTGGCACAGTTGAAAGCCAAATTTGTTTTTAATTCGTTATTGATAAGTTTGGTTACCAGTTTGTTTTTTATAATCTATCATTTAAGCTAACGTATGTATATAATCAAAAGAACATTTCTTATCGCAGTATTGACTATTTTTACACTTTCCTGTGAGCATTCAAAACAAACGGAAAACCAACAAATCACTACTGAGACTGAAGAAATCCATCACAGTGATGACAGTGTTTTGAAACTCAATGACGGAGCAAAATGGCAAGCCAACCCGGAAACAACCGAAGGCGTTCGTGCCATGCAGATGCATCTTGAGGAATTTAAAAGAACAGGGCAAAACGACTACCGGGTTCTAAAACAGAAACTGGAACAAGAATTTCAATATATCTTTGAAAAATGCACCATGAAAGGGGAGTCCCACGACCAGTTACATAATTTTCTGTACCCTATGAAAGAAATGTTTGCAGGGCTTGAAAAAGATGAAGAAACCGCCCGAAAATCCCTGATTTTACTGGAACAACACCTGCCTGTTTATTTCCAATACTTTGAATAACGATAAGATGAATGACATAAAAAACAGAGCCGATATCAGTTTACTGGTTCATGCCTTTTACGCCAAAGTGCGTAAGAGCAATGAAATTGCCCATTTTTTTAACGATACCATTACCGACTGGGATGCGCATCTTGAAAAACTAACTGATTTCTGGGAAAGCAACCTCTTTTTTAAGGCAAAGTTCAAAGGGAATCCTGCGATGGCTCACGTAAAGCTTGACCATAAATATGGGCATGCCATCCAGAGTGAACACTTTGGGTATTGGCTCAACCTTTGGTTTGAAACCATCGATTCTATGTATGAAGGCGAACTTGCCAGCCGCGCCAAGAACAATGCCCGAAAGATGGCCTCACATCTGTACCTTACGATTTTTGAATCGCGGTAAACCTCCGTCTTTTATAAAAAAGTTGGCAGCCGGGGATTTCCCGAAAAAATAAAATTCCGTATCTTTAAGTATCAGAAGCAATAGTTTAGGAAAGCATCTATGGATTACTATAAAATACTGGGCGTGGACAAGAGCGCGACCACCCAGGAAATAAAAAAAGCTTATCGTAAGCTTGCGCGAAAGCTACATCCCGACCTCAATCCCAATGACCCGGAGGCCCAAAAGAAATTTCAGCAGTTGAATGAGGCCAATGAAGTGCTCAGCGACCCTGAAAAAAGGGCAAAATACGACAAATACGGCAAGGAGTGGGAACGTGGCGAGGAATATGAAAAATACCGTAGGGAGCAGGAACAGCAGCGTCAACAGTATGCTTATCAAGGGTCGCAGGCTTCCGGGGGCTTTGGCGAAGACGAATTCTCTGATTTTTTTGCTTCCATGTTTGGTGGAAGGGCCGGCGGCAGGGCCGGCGGGGTGAAATTCCGAGGTCAGGATATACAGGCGGAAGTCGCCCTTACCCTGGAGCAAGCCTATACCACCCATAAGCAAACTTTCAGCGTTGGCGGAAAGAATATCCGCATTACCATTCCGGCCGGGATTGCACACGACCAGACCATTAAACTGTCAGGTAAAGGAGGAAAAGGCATACAAGGCGGGCCTCCCGGTGACCTTTACATCACCTTTTCGGTAGCCAATAGCTCTCAGTTTAAAAGGGTGGGTGACGACTTGTATACCACTAAAGAAATAGACCTGTACACCGCAGTACTGGGAGGAGAACTCACCGTAGACACCATGAGCGGAAAGATAAAACTAAAAGTCAGCCCCGGCACCCAGAACGGAACCCAGGTACGGCTGAAGGGTAAGGGTTTCCCTGTCTATAAAAAAGAAGGGGAGTATGGTGACCTCTATGTCACCTATAAGGTTAAAATCCCAGCACACCTTAGCGAAAAGCAGAGAGAGCTCTTTACTGAACTGTCCAACCTATCAAAATAAAAATATATGGAATCAAAAGAATATATCACCATACAAACCATCTGCCGGCACCATAGTGTGTCTGACGCCTTTGTCCTTTCCCTCGGCGATTATGACCTTATTGAGATACAGAAAGTTAATGAAGTGCATTGCGTCCCGCAGCGGCAGCTTTCCCTGCTTGAGAAATTCGTCCGCCTGCATCATGATTTACAGATCAATCCGGAGGGCATCACCGCCATCCATCACCTGACCGGAAGAATAGAATCCCTTCAGGAAGAAATCTCTTTCTTGCGGCAACGGCTGAAGGTATATGAGAGTGAGGAGAAATAATATGGATTATAATTTGTTTATTCTTTGACCTAAAATATTAAATTTCGAAACCCTTGGCCCTGACGGTTGGCTTGTGTATCGATGGGTATACCGGTAATGCTCTTGTTTATTTTTGGGAGAATGTTTTAGTTTTATTGTTTTATGTGCTCGTTTGAATGTTAAGAATACCCTTATTCCCATTGTACCGGAAGAATTAAAGGATAACTTTACAAAATATCACCACACCACCGGAATTTGTCTGCATTCACATCCGGTTCTTACAATTTCCCTTAATCCATGTGTGGTGTTAAATCACTAAAATAACAAACGATGAAATATACAGTCACAATTAATGCCGTAAAAAAAGTTGATGAGCTTGAAGGCTCCTGGACAGATGCCCATTATAAAGCATTGCTTGAAAAATTCAATTATCCTGATGCGCAATCCCTCAAACCAAAAGAACTCAGGGAGTTCCTTTTTATGGCCATAGCCGATTTTGAGCCCAATGAAGCTGCAGAAATCCTGCTGGAATACAAACTCGCTGATGAACTTGTTGACGGGCAAATCGACAACCTATCGCATGAAATGCTTCGGGAAAAAATAGCCGAAAACTATTCAGATATCACCTTACACAAAGAATTGTTTGAAGTCAACCAATTGCTTTACAAAGCATACAACGGTAAATTTCCGCTTACACAGGCCAATGTCATTACTTTTGAATTAAAGGCTGAAAACGGAGAGGCTCCTCAAATTTCAAAAGAAATAGCTCTTAAAGCTTTAAGTGCAGGGCTTAAAGACAGTAATTTAATACACAGGCTGTTTGAAGAGCCTTTACGAGGCAAAGCGGCTTTTCCGGAAGCTGAACACATTCTATGGGAATTGCAAAGCAAAGGAGAACAAAAATATGAAGCTATTACTTCAGAAAAATGGATAGAGAAGGAAGACTTTACAGCAGCTGAATTTGAAGCCACGGTGATTCCTTTTGAAGATGAAGAAGAGTAGATTTGTTTGTTTATCAAAAGGTCTGACATCTTCTTTTTTACAGGTGCCTTTTTAATAAATTTTAACACCATTTCAAAGGTTATTTACTTAATTGTTATCTTTGTTGATTCAAATAAGTGAAATGTTTATAAACAGTGCCCATAGCGATTTTCCGTTGCAGATAAAAATCAGTTTCCACAAAATTCTTGATTTTTATGAAAGCAAACTTCATGAACCGGACATTAGTCCTTTTGAAAAAAAGTACATTCAAAGTCTTCTGGAATTTATCAAGCCCTATCCCAAACTGATTGAGGGTATTGAGCACCCGGAAGAACTCAGCAAATACAGTCAGGCCATTGATGTTATATTAAACGACCTCTTTCCGGATATTTTGACTTCAAACGAAATCAAAGCCGTTACGGTTCCGTTTCAAAACTTTGTTTTACATCCCTCAAAACGTTTTCAGAATATCCTGAAAGCCGCAGGACCTGATTTTAACCTTGAGATTCGCAATTTTGACGATAACTTCTTCTTTATCATGTCATGCATGCTTATACTCAAAACAAATTTTGGGTTGAATATAGATATTTCACGACCTGTCTACTATGATATTCCTGATGATGAAGGGGTTGATAAGCACTATCGTGTGAGTTACAATGCTGACTTTGTGGAAATTTTACCTAACGATAATGCAGTAGAAATCACTCCCGAAGATATTGATGCATTACTTGCTGATACGGATAACATAGACTTGTGGAAAGAAAAATTCCCTCCAAACAGTTGGTTGTTTAAGGGCTTTGCCATTGTCAACCTTACTGATGTCACTGTTGATAATGCCATTTCTGAATTAAAGACAACACTTTTGAATCAGGATAAATCGGTCTCGATAGTATCTAAATTTCAGAAGATTTTTCAGTCTATATTTAAGATTAATGACCTTCGTATTGGACTGACCAAGTTTGATGAAACTGAAATGGAACTCAAAAATTTTGATTTTCTGGACATTCCCAATTTTATACTCAATGACAATCAGCATAAAGATTGTAAAACCGGTTTGTGTCCCTCTTCTTATGAAGCCCTGATAAAAAATCACGATTACTATGTAATTACCAATGTTGACGCTTATGACAAGCGCAGCAAGTCCAATTTTCTGGCAACAAGCCTGGTGAACAATAACATAAAGAGTTGTATACTGGCACCCATTGCAAAGGGAGATAAACTCATTGGTGTGCTGGAACTTGTTTCTTTCAGAAAAAATGAACTCAACAGGATAAATGCCAACAAACTGGAAGATGTACTGCCTTATATTGTAACTACCCTTGAGCGCAACAAAGAAGCTTATGAGAATAAAATAAAAGCAGTTATCCAGAATGAGTGCACTGCCATTCATCCCAGTGTTCTATGGATTTTTGAAGAAGAAGCAAAACGTTTTATTTCTGAATCAGAGACAGGTGAGGAGGCTTCCTTCCGTGATATCGTTTTCAACAATGTGTATCCTTTGTATGGTCAAATTGATATTATAGGTTCTTCAGGTGTTAGAAATACAACCATTCTGAAGGATTTAATGGAACAACTGGAACTAGCGGAATCCATATTAAAAAAAGCCAGGGAAGAAAAAGCCCTTGCAATCTTTGAGCAGGTAAGTTTTCAGATTTCAGAGGTAAAAAAAGAAATTAAGTCAGATTTCAATGCCTCAAGTGAGCAGAAAATTGTCAACTTTATGCAAGAAGAAGTTGGTCCGGTTATGAACCATATCCAGCAATTATCTAAAAAATTAAGCAATGAAGTTGTTAATTACTATGATATGCTAGACTCTGAAAGCGGTGTGGTTTATAACAACAGAAAAGAATTTGATAAAGCAGTATTACGTATTAATATGAAAATTGCCGCTTTGCTTGATAAAAGACAAGAAGAGGTACAAAAAATCTATCCGCATTATTTTGAGCGTTACAAGACAGACGGTGTGGACCATAATATCTACATTGGCAATTCAATGGTTAAGGATAAGACTTTTGATAAAGTATATTTGCAAAACCTGCGTTTGTGGCAATTGCAAACCATGTGTGAAGTGGAAAACAAATTTTACCAGATACAAAAAGATTCCCCATTGCAATTGGAGGCTTCTTCACTTATACTCGTCTTTAATACCACACTTTCCATAAGGTATCGCATGGATGAGAAAAAATTTGATGTTGACGGCACCTATAATGCCCGTTATGAAATCATTAAAAAACGCATTGACAAAGCCTTTATCAAGAATACAGAAGAACGCATCACCCAAAAAGGAAAAATAGTAATTGTGTATTCTCATAAGGATGATGAGAAAGAGTATAAGAAATATATCAGTTTCCTGCAATCGAAAAACATTCTTGGTAAAGAAGTGGAAAACCTTGATGTCGAAGACCTGCAGGGAGTAGTGGGATTAAAAGCCTTACGCGTTGAAGTACTGTATCATAACGGCCGTTCAAAACAACAGTATTCATATGATGACCTTATGAAGGAGATTGCCACTAAATAAGGTAAAATGAAATAATAAAGGCCATTACTGAAACGATAATGCCTGTCATAAAAATAGTATAGGTGATGCGCAATAGCTTGTATTTTTTATCCAGTACTTTCCCCAGATAATACAGGTCTTTTATCAGCGATTCATAAACATAATCCTTATCGTTAATGGTTTCTTCCATTGCCCAACGGTACTCGTCATAAGGCATTTTATGAAAGTTTCCGAAGAAGAGAATATTTATTTCCCTGTTCAGCACCTGCTCTTTTGTAAATTCGCCACTTGTCACATTGGGTCGTGTGGAAAGAATGGCGCCAATGATGGAAGCTACACTGAAAAGAACAAGTATAAGGGTGGGAATGGTCAAATGGGCATTTTCAGGAGCATTTAATTTTGCACCAAGTACTGAAAAAACAAGTGTAATGACGATCGCATTTACCGAGAGTAAAATATTGGCTTTGGTATCTGCAATATCACTCAACTTTAAGTGATTCCTCATGGTGACCCGGAAAAGGGTTTGGATACTTCGTTCAGGGTTGGCGTTTTTAAGTTTTACTTTTAGCTCCTCTTTTCTTTGATTTTTGTTTTTCTTCTCTTTGCTTTTAATAAGCTCAAGGAGGTTTTTATCTTTTTTAGGTTCCCAGTTTTTTAAAGCATATGGGGTAAAATACTGGTGTTTTTTCGTAAACAGGTCAATATTGGCATCCAGCCATTCCTTTGCAGTATATTCGTGTATGTTATGTAGTTTCAATTCCTGTCTCAGGAGTTCAGAAGTTTCCATGTAATACTCCTTAGACAAATGGGAGGAGTCGGCATCTTTTATAATTTCGTCCAGTTTATTTTTTGGGGCATTGCTCATACGTGTGGCCTCAATGCAACTGAGCACAGCATCAATGGTTTTTTTATCCACTCCTTCTTCCTTTAAGAAGTTTTCGGCAATGGTTATACTGTGTTCTTCGTGATTTTCAATGCTAACAGAGTAACCGGTATCGTGCAACCAGGCCGCTAACAGCAATATTTGTATTTCATGATCTGAAAGCTCTTCAGTATTTTCGATGATATCTTCAGTACTTTTTACAACCCTTCTGGTATGGGTGTAATTGTGATATACAAAAGTGTGCGGGAGTTTTTCTTTGAATAAATTTAAAACAAAAGCATCTGCTTTTTTAATCAGCTCGGACATGAAATATTTTTTTTGCCAAATTAATAAAAAATCTGTTGCTACCTTTAAAAGTTAAGATAAATGTAATGTGTCAATTCTGGTAAATTTTTATCTGATTTTATATTAAATTGCAGGCAATACATATTATCTATGAAAAAATTAGGCTTCCTTTTTTTAGCAGTTATGGTGTCAGCCTGTGCTACCTATGCACCCCAGACACGTGTAAAAGACAATCAACCGGCATATCCACAAGAAAAGAAGATTGAAAAAACGTTTTACCTCTTTGGGGATGGAGGTGATGCTGAAATGGGAATGAGTACCCCGGCACTTCTGGCTTTTAAAAACTTCCTCAACGCCAACCCCTCTGAAGACAATGTTGCGTTGTTTCTGGGAGACAATATTTATCCCAGCGGCCTAGTTCCTGAAAATCACAAGGACAGGGAGCTTACCGAACATAAACTCAATGTACAGTATGAGAGTGTAAAGGAGGGTGTCGATAAAATATATTTTATACCCGGAAATCACGACTGGTATGACAACGGCCTTTACAGTCTTGATATGCAGGAAAAATATTTGAGAGATCTGAGCGGCGACAAGGATATTTTCCTTCCCAAAAACGGCTGCCCTATTGAAAGTATTGAACTCACTGAAAACATCCAACTCGTTATCGTTGATACCCAGTGGTATCTGGAAGACTGGAACCACCATCCCTTGATGAATGAAAAATGTGAGATCAAGACCCGGGAGAAATTTTTTGAAGAAATTGCCGGTGAAATTAAAAAGAACCAAAACAAAACCGTTTTGTTTGCCATGCACCACCCCATGTTTACCAATGGTGTTCATGGAGGAAAATTTGCATTTGCAAAACACCTTTTTCCCACCCAAAGCAATTTCCCCTTACCCGTTTTATCCTCCCTTGTAACACAAATTCGCACCCAGGGTGGGGTTTCAAAGCAGGATCGCTTTAATGAGAAATATAACGAATTGATGAAACGTATGGCTGTCCTGCTTAAGGATAGCGAGCGACTGGTCATTTTATCAGGTCATGAACACAATATACAATACCTGGAGGAGGGGCCACTGAAGCAAATTGTCTCCGGTTCCACATCCAAAGAATCCTATGGCGGATTGGGTAAAAACGGCCTCTTCAGTTATGGGGGTTATGGTTTTGTTGTTCTTGACGTTTTTGAAGATGGCTCTTCCTGGGTTCGGTTTTATGGGGTAGAAGGTGATGACCGGCCCAATTTGCTTTTTGAATATGAAGTGCACCCTCCCGTCGAAGATTATGCAGATACTGATTTTCCTGAAAGCTATTCCGAAACCATAATGGCTTCAGTCTATGATCTTGAAAGAACCGATAGATCTGCCTTTTTTGAAACTTTCTGGGGTGATCGCTACAGGGACGCCTATGGAACCAAGGTAGAAGCAAAAGTGGCTATTCTTGACACCTTGTATGGTGGTTTGACCCCGGTGAGAAAAGGAGGGGGCAATCAAACAAAATCACTGCGCCTTAAGGATAAAAAAGGAAGAAACTACAATATGCGCGGGATTAAAAAAAGTGCCTTGCAGTATCTTCAAAAAGTAGTCTTACCGGAAACCAGTCTGGGAGATGACTTTGAGAATACCGTAACAGAAGATCTTGTATATGATTTTTATACAGCAGCACACCCTTATGCGGCTTTTGCCATACCCAAGTTAGCTGATGCTTCTGAGGTGCTGCATACCCTCCCGGAATTGTATTACGTTCCCAAACAAAAAGCGCTGGGCAAATACAACGAGGAATATGGAGACGAACTCTATATGATGGTAGAACGCCCTCACGGAAAATATGAAGGAGAAGAAATATTTGATTTTGCTGATAAAATAAGAAGTACTGATGAGCTTTTTGAAAAATTGCTCAAAAGTGAACACAATATCCTTGACGAAAATGCATACATACGTGCCCGGCTTTTTGATATGCTTATCGGTGACTGGGACCGTCACGCAGATCAATGGCGCTGGGCGGAGTTTAAAAGAGATGACGGTTTTGATGTTTTTGTGCCCATTCCCCGCGACAGGGATCAGGTTTTTGCCAATTTTGACGGAGCTTTTCTTGATGTCATTCGTTCCCTAGTAGGCATGGCAAAACAATTGACAGTCTATGATGAAGAACTTAATAATAGTGAGTGGTTTAACGCTGCCGGAATGAAGCTGGACCGGGCATTATTAAAGAACAGTACTTATGAAGACTGGATCAATGAAGCTGCATTTATTCAGGAAAATGTCACAGATGAAATCATTGAGGAGGCATTTATGGCTTTGCCTAAAGAAGTCAGGGATGAAACCGTAACGGAAATAAAACAAAAACTCAAGGGAAGAAGGGGTAATCTGGTTGAAATTGCAAAAGAATATTACGGTATTTTTTCAAAGTTTCAGGTAGTGACTGCCACTAACAAAGATGACTTTATCGTAATCACAAGAAAGCCTGAAGGGGTTACCAATATCAAAGTATACCGGAATATTAAGGGTGAAAAGGATAACCTAATGTCTGACAGAGACTATTTCAAGGATGAAACTAATGAGATATGGGTCTATGGTCTGGATGAAGATGACATCTTTGAGGTCAGCGGTGTGGCAGATGACCCCATTTTAATACGTATCATTGGAGGTCATGGAAATGATATTTTTGACATAGAGGAAGGAAAAAAAATCCGCGTGTATGATTGGAGGACACAGCCCAACAAAATTGAAACTCATGGGGGTGCAGGGTATCGCTTTCTTGATGACTATGACAATAATACCTATGATATTTACAAACAAATATCAAGCTCAAACACTTTGATTCCGAGTTTGGGATACAATCCTGATGACGGTTTTTTAGTGGGCATCTCAAACACACATTCTAAATACAATTTTCAAAGAAACCCCTTTACAAGACGTCATAAGTTCAGGGCCGGCTATTATTTTGCCACTGATGGTTTTGATATAAATTACAACGGTGAGTTTGCCAAAATTGTGAGACGCTGGAATATGATCGTGGGAGGAAGGTTTACATCACCTACGTATGCCAGGAACTTTTTTGGTTTTGGTAACGAAAGTGTAAACAATGACGATGAACTTGGGATGGATTATAACAGGGTGCGCTGGAGTATTCTTGCTGCTGAGGTGGGCTTGAAGCGAAACAGTCATTTTGGAAGTACTTTTCAGTTTAAGCTGCGGGGTGAAACCGTTGAACTTGAGAACAGTCCGGACAGATTTGTATCGCTTTATCCCGAACTTGACCTTGAAGAGCGCAAATACTTCTTTAATGCTGAAGCTGCATATGCTTACCGAAGTTTTGACAATGTGCTGAACCCCACACGGGGAATGCTTTTTGATTTGATTTTAGGCACAACCACCAATGTGAAAGAATCAGGCACATATGGTTATTTTAAACCCCGTCTGGGATTGTACAATGCCATATCTACAAACCGAAAGCTTGTGTTAAAAACAAATGTTTCTGCTCACTTGAATATTGGCAACGACTTTGAGTTTTATCAGGCAGCTGCGTTGGGGGGGAATACCGGCTTGCGGGCATACCGGGATGAACGGTTTATAGGCCGGTCATCATTAATAACCAGTGGTGATTTGCGCTATAGCTTCAACAGTTTTAAGACGGGTTTGCTTCCCTTGCAAATAGGTCTCTTTACCGGATATGATGTCGGCAGGGTATGGGCAAAGGGAGAAGATTCTAGAACATGGCACCCATCTTATGGCGGAGGGTTTTGGATTACCGGTGCAGACAGTATTCAAGGGACTTTTAACCTGTTTCACGGTGATGATGGCTTACGGTTTTCATTTGGTTTTGGACTTGAGTTTTAAATGAATGTGGTGGTGTAAATTGAAGGGAATTGCAGTGTTTTCTTGAATTTTTTTACAAATTTGACTCCCTTTTGTAACATTTGTTAGTGTTTATCAACCAATGTATAGTTAAAACCCGAACTATGATCAAACACTTTATCAGCCTGGAATGGAAATCTTTTATACGTTCGGCTTCCTTTAAAGCCAACTTGTTTTTAAAGATTTTAATGGTACTGGGGGCCTTGTATTTCATTGGAATTTTTTCCTTGCTGGGTGTGGGTCTCTATTATATCCTTGAAAAGCTGGAAATGGATCCTTTTGCCACGGTCAACAGATACCTTCTCTACTATATCCTTATGGACCTGGTGGTCAGGTTTTTTCTTCAGAAAATACCGGTGCTTAACATACGCCCATTGCTTGCTTTGCCCATTTTAAGAAGCAAAGTTGTAAGCTATACCTTGGGTAAGACGATGCTGTCTTATTTCAACTGGGTGCATCTATTCTTTTTGTTACCTTTTTCCATCGTATTGTTGCGTGAAGGTTTCAGTCCAATCGGTGTGCTGGGTTGGTTTGCAGGAATTTTTACATTCATTTTTATCAATAATTTTCTGAATATACTCAGTGCCAATAAAGACTGGTTGCTATTTATCCTGGGGGCAGTAATTGTTTCAGTTGCCGGCATGCATTACTTTAACATAATCGATATTACATTGTATACAGCACCGTTTTTTAACGGCTTGTATGCTACACCTTTAACGGTATTGATACCATTATTATTTTTGATTGTAATTGGAGTCTTAACCTTTAGCTATTACAAGCGAAACCTGTATCTCGATGCAGGTCTCTCCATTAAACAAAAAGATGCCCGTACTGAAAACCTTACCTGGTTGAATCAGTTTGGAACCCTGGGCACTTTTTTGAAAAACGATATTAAATTAATTAAGCGAAACAAGCGCTCGCGCACTACCATCGTGATGAGTGTACTTTTTATATTTTATGGACTCTTGTTTTTCTCCGGGGGGATTGAAGCTTATGAAGGTCCTGTATGGCGCATTTTTGCAGGACTTTTTGTTACCGGAGGATTCCTCTTTACCTTCGGGCAGTTTGTTCCCAGTTGGGACAGTGCTTATTATCCTTTGATGATGAGCCAGAATATTAAATACCGCGAATACCTGAATTCAAAATGGTGGTTGATGGTCATCGCTACGGTTTGTACCACAATACTAAGTTCATTTTACCTCTATTTTGGATGGGAAATCTATCTGGCCATTTTGGTAGGAGCTATTTATAACATTGGTGTCAATGCGCATATTGTTCTTTGGGCGGGGGCTTATGTAAAAACACCCATTGACTTGTCAAAAAACAAAAATGTTTTTGGCGATAAACAGGCTTTTAATATCAAAAGCATCTTACTGGCGGTACCAAAACTTCTTTTACCGATGCTGCTGTATGCCATTGGGCATTATGCACACAGTCCCAACACCGGGTATCTTATTGTAGCCCTGGCCGGGGTGCTGGGTTATGCCTTGAAAAACAAAGTATTTACCATTATTGAAAATATTTATAAAACTGAAAAGTATAAAACCTTGGCAGCCTATAAACAAAAAAACTAAGCCTTATAAATCATAATCAAAACTGAAGATAATAAAGAAGCTATGATACAAGTAGAAAACCTTACAAAAGCATACGGCGCAACTACCGTTCTGAGTATTCCTCAGTTGGATATCCCCAGGGGACAAAGTTTTGGTCTGGTAGGTAACAACGGAGCGGGAAAAACTACGTTTTTCAGTTTGTTACTGGATTTGATACAGCCCACGTCGGGTACCATTACCAGTAATGGTGTGGAGATAAGCAGCAGTGAAGACTGGAAGCCGTTTACCTCTTCGTTTATCGATGAATCTTTTCTAATAGGGTATCTCACTCCGGAAGAATATTTCTACTTTATAGGAGACCTGCGCGGCTGGAACAAAGCCGATGTCGATGCTTTTCTGGCTCCCTTTACAGATTTTTTCAATAACGAAGTTTTAAACAAAAAGAAGTACATCAGAGACCTTTCAAAAGGGAACTCAAAAAAAGTAGGGATTGTGGCAGCTCTTATCGGTAATCCGGAAGTGATTATCCTCGACGAACCCTTTGCAAATCTGGATCCCACAACCCAGATACGCCTTAAGAAAATCCTGAAAGAACTTGCCAACAATCCGGATGTTACCATACTCGTGTCAAGCCATGATCTGCAGCACACTGTAGAAGTTTCTAACCGAATTGTAGCCCTCGAAAACGGCCTGGTAGTCAAAGACCTCAAGACCAATACTGAAACCATGAAAGAACTGGAAGCCTTTTTTAGCGGGGAAATGGTTAATGAAGAGAATTGAGTATTGAGTATTGAGTATTGAGTATTGAGTACAAAGTATTAAGAGGCTAGCTTTGGGCTTTTATATTTGGCCAGAACGCTCTTTTTTTTATAAACTGAAACCTCTACTGACCACTGAACTTAATGCTGTAATTTACTACCAAAACTGAGATCGCCTGCATCCCCCAGTCCCGGGACGATATAACCCTGTTCATTGAGTTCGGGATCCACCGAAGCAATCCATAAAGTGTAATCGGTGGGTAATTCACGATTTAGAAAATCAATACCCGGTTGTGCTCCGATTACAGAAACAAGATGAACTTTTTTGGGAGTCCCCAAATGCTTGATGGCTTCCAGTACGTTGACAAAAGTACGACCCGAAGCAAGCATGGGATCGGCGAGAATTAAGGTTTTTCCATGCAGGGAAGGAGCCGCAAGGTATTCCACCTTGATTTCAAATTCGGTTTCAGAGGTGTGGTGTCTGTAAGCCGAGATAAAAGAATTTTCAGCCTCGTCAAAACAATTCTGTAATCCATGATGTAGCGGCAATCCCGCCCTTAATACCGAACAGATTACAAGTTGGTCTTTAGACAGTCTGGTTTTAGAGACACCCAAGGGAGTTCTGATTTCTTCAGGAGTGTAGGTTAATGTTTTACTGAGTTCGTAACCGAGAAGTTCACCTATGCGCTCAATGTTCCTCCGGAATCGCATTGAATCTTTCTGAATGTTGATGTCCCGGAGTTCGGCGATGTATTTATTAATAACGGAATTTTGTTTTTGAAGATTGTGGATGTGCATGGCTTTTGGGTTTATTCAAAATAGTCAAAATACCGCTGCAGATAGTCTGTGAGCCACTGAACTGATTCCCGGTCTTGTGAAATGGTATTGATGCGATTGCGGATGCCCAATTGGTAATTGTGCAGTTGTGCACGGGCATCACCGGTCATTTGGGTATTGCGGTTCAGCAGGTCCACTTCACGGGTTAGTTCTTCCCGCAGCAATTCGTCATCAATGGTCTTTTCCGAAAGCTGTTGTTTACAAAGTGCCTGCAAATTTTTTATATGCTCTGTGGTAGCTTCATCTGCCTGCCACTTTTCTCCATTGTTTAATTTGACATTGATGACGGTTTCAGAGGAAATAGCGTCAGGGATGAGCGGTTTATTTTCTACAGGGAATAAAAAAATAAAGAAAAGACTTGTAATAATGATACATTTCATCAGAATCTGTTTTATGAGTTTAAAAGTAATTATTAATTGCTTATTTTTAAAACTTAATTGAATAAATACATTTTAATTATGAAGTTCTCCCGGTTTTTGATTGCAGCATTCATACTGATAAACATTCATTGCTATTCTCAAAACCTTCAGCAGGAACTTGAACAGGTTTTTAATGACTTTCAATTGATGGGCATGTCTGTTTGGGTTGATAACAACGGAGAGACAAGCCAACATCACTTTGGCCTAAAAGATCTTGACAGAAACCTGGATGTAAATGAGAATACTAAATACCGTATTGCTTCCATCTCCAAAGCGGTTACAGCTTTAGGACTCCTAAAACTTTATGACCAAGGTTTTTTTGATCTGGACGAACCCATTAACAACCATCTGGATTTTTCAATTACAAACCCCATGTTTCCGGGTACTGAAATCACGTTCAGAATGTTGCTGTCTCACACATCAAGTTTACAGGACGGGTCAGGTTATAACGGTTTTTTAAATGCCACTTTTTCACAAAACCCCATCCCAAGTCTTGAAGCCTTGCTTATTCCGGGAGGTGCTTATTATACGACAAATATGTACCGTACAGAGACTCCCGGAACCTATTTTGCTTACAGCAATTTAAATTATGGCGTGATTGCCACGTTGATTGAAGCTGTAAGCAATGAACGTTTTGACGACTATATGCGCAATGAAATACTCATACCGCTTGACATCGCGGGAAGTTATAACATTCAGGATATCAATGATATTGATGATGTCGCTGTATTGTACCGCAACCAGGGAGGATGGAACCCACAGTTTGATAATTATCAGGGTGTAATGCCGTCCCCGCCCTCTAATCTTCCTTCGCTGGTTTTGGGTACCAATGGGTTGTTTTTTTCACCTCAAGGGGGGCTCAGAGCTTCTGCCGGTGAACTAGGAATAATTTTACAGTATTTAAAATCGGATGGAACAACACATCCCGGAATCATTTCTGAGCAAACCCTTCAGGAAATGAAATCCATTCAATGGGATTACAATGGCAGCAATGGTGATAACTATTTTGACCTCTTTAACCGCTGGGGCCTGGGAGTACACCATGCGAATTTATCTGAAAACGATCAAATTTGTCTGGATAGCGGATGGGGTGGTTTTATAGGGCATCCCGGTGAAGCCTATGGCTTGATAAGCGATGCCTATTTTTCTGAAGGGGGTGAGGTAGCGTTTTCCTTTTTAACCAATGGCAGTTTTTTGGGGTATGAATTTGGGAATTTAAGTTCTTATTACACTCTGGAAGAAGCTGTATTTAGTGTACTATGTGATTATTTCAATACCCCGTTGGCGACTGAGGACGTAGCTATACCAGCAATTCAAGTCTTGCCAAATCCCGTTAAAGAAAAGTTTATGGTGACGGGCATATCGTCATTTCCGGCAATAGCAACACTCTACGATTCACGGGGAGTTTCAATTATGGAAAAAGAGATAGATTCAAAGGAAGCAGCTACAATTTCCCTGAACGGAATTAAATCAGGACTCTATTTTCTTGTTGTTGAATTGCCTTTCGGCGAAAACCGGCAACGTCTCAAAATTTTAAAATCTGAATAAATAAAAGGATTGACCTACGACTTCGTTTTCTTTGGTTTGGAATTTCCAATTGTCTTGAGAAATATCAGGCCAATAGCAAAAACAAAAAGAAAACTAATGAAAGCAAGCAATTCATAATACCAGGAAAACCACACAAAATCCAACCAGGAAACCAGGCCTTTGTAGAAAATAATCAGTTCGGTAACTACAAACACAGTGAGGTACAGCAGCATCGCTTTTCGCGAAAGCTGAAGCAAGCCTGTTTGTCGTAAAAAAGCAAACAGGGCAATGCTCACCACTCCCAGAAACACGAGATGCAGATATCCAATAACAAAGTAGGGTGTGTGGTATGCCAGCATCGCAAAATAGGGTAGAGCCGACAACAGTTGCATATCTGATTTTACAGCCAGCAAAATACCGGCCCAAATCAGCAGCCCCCCAACACCGGGCAGGAGACCATTTGAAAATGTATTCCAACGTGGATAGAGCCATAAGAATAACCAAATAAATACTATGGTTTGCAGGATTGCTCCAAGTCCGCCCAACACATACAAGGACCAGTGCGGTTCTGTAAATAAGGTGGACAGAAAAAAGGTGAGCAGTACACTGCTGTTCAATAACCTGAGAAATTGTTGGTGTGCGGTTGTTTGCATTGCGATGCCTGAGTGTTCCAAAAAATAAAACAAGACTGCCAGTAATGCCAGTATAAACCAGCCGTTGTATTGAAAATGCAAATAGAAATAGATGGAGATTTTATACCACACCGAGGTACTTCCCAGAGTATTCATTATGGCTCCTAATGCCCATGGACCAATACTAGAAAGCACCATATAGAGCACAGCCCACCGTGCCAGTTTGAATGACAAACGGGAACGGAATTCGTGAGGTGTTTTCTTTAAAAACAGCCACGCAAACAGATAGGAAGCAATTAAAAAGAGTGTAGAAAAAATGATGGAAAACAACCCATATCCCTGAAAAGGAAAACTCAACAACATACCCAACAGGGTGATTTGTGTAAACCAAAAAATGCGGCGATAAGCAACAACTACCTGAGCCGTTTCCAGAAATAATTTGTAAAACACGGTAGTCAAACCGATATATACCCATCCCAGAAGGGCGATGTGAGAATGTGTATGCACCAAATAGCGGTATGTAGCCGGTATGTCAGCTACTGCAAAGAACCGCAGTGTAGCGCCCAGTAAGGCAGCCAGAAAAAAATAAAAAAGGGCAGCGCTTATATGTGATTTAAGCTTGAGCTTCATCTTATTTCCAGAATTCGTCCTCCCAGGTTTCACAAGCTTCAGGTTCCCCGTGAACGGTTTCCAGAAGTTTGATTTCCTCCGGGTTTGCTATTTCCTGTATGGCCTGAAACAGCACCCGTTCTTCAAAACGGATGTGGTCGTTGAGCAGGCGTTCAATTTTTGAAAGGGTTTCAGAAACAGCATCTTCTTTTTCAAAAAAGGCTTTGAGTTGCCGGTGTTCATCAATGGCTTGTTGCACCAGACGGTTGTCATTCCCCAGAATGGGGAACAGATAGTGTTCTTCAGTTTCAAAATGTGGAATGAGGTGGTTTTCCCAAAACCAGTTGGTGTATTTTTTGATGCGCTCCGGAGCGATCCCCAATGAAAATCCTTTCTTTATTTTCCAGCTGAGGAGGAGTCCTTGATGGTGGTCTCGGCTCCAGGGTTGCAGGGCGGGATGTCTTTTGATGGGTTGATGCATAATGCTACTTTAAGCTCAAAGATACAGTTTTTGTAAAGAAACTTCTAAGTAGTTTGATTCCGATTGTTAAAAACGAAACCATTAGAAAAGTTCCGGAAAAAATAAACAAAAGTATCCAAACCCTGGAGCGCTCCATCATCTCCCCAAAAGGTGCCTGGGGTTCCTCAAAAAACCAAAGACTTTTTGTAATACCCATTCCCATCAAGGCAATCAGGAAGATCAACAACGAAATTTGTGCTCCCCAAAACCCGGCTTTTAACCATCGGGAATGATGGTTTTCCTTTTCTGGTAATAAAAAGTAAAATACAGCAGCCAGCAAAATCATCGTATTGATTCCGATGGTCGTTCCCATAGCGTGTGCTGTGATGAAATGGGTGCCGTGCATATAGAGATTGATGATGGGTATGGACATAAAAAGTCCCATCGTAAGGTTAAAGAACAACCAGAAATTAGAAGCCAGTATAAAACGGTAGGGAAAATAATGAATGTGTGTTTCTGCCTCGGTGACCTGCTTTCTCCAGGTGTAAATGATTTTGATGAAGAATACCCACTCAGTCATACTCACGATATAGCCCACATAATGGATGGCGGAGTTGGTGGGTACCAAATACAAATGATGCCCCCAGTTAAAGAGCATATTGAAAAAACTGAGAAAAAAAAGTATAAAAACCCATTTGTTGAATCCGGTATTGGCTTCTTTGCTGATGCTTTCCATTACATAAATAGCGGTGCCATATACCAGCATATTGTAGGCGCCCACTATGCTTCCGGTGGCTTTCCATTGTATGACCATATCCTTGATAAATGACTCTCTGAAATAGGGGATGACCCAGAGGTAGTTTTCGATAAAAATAAACAGGAAATAAATAATGCCCGTGCCCCACATCCAGATATAGACCGGCCACTTTTTGATGGCTCTAACTTTGAGGATGAATATCACTAAAAACAAACCCCAGGCAAGACCAATTAAAATAGCAAATTCCGGAGGGTATTCCCAGTATTCCCGGCCACCAAAATTGCCTTTGGAATAAGCATAATATATTCCGATGAGAGCGATAATCCATATCGCCCAATGCAGCAACTTTAAGATTTTGTAGTTGTTTTGTTTAGTAATTTCTTCGAGCGAACGGTAAATGGCCCCGGTTGCTGCAAGCAATATCCAAAAAATGGCCGCTGTAACGTGCATAGGCCGCAATCCCGATAAACCCATGCTGTCTCTTAAAAACTCCGGATAGCGATAAATTAATGAGCTCAAAAACCCGAAGATGATACTGGCTAAAAACAGAACAAGAGCTGTAACTAAAAATAAGTTTCCGGTATTTGTTTTTATTTTATTCATAAAGTTCTTCAGAAAATCACGAAGTACTATTTTTACTCAAAAACTTATTGCTCAATCATGCCGTTCCACAGCTTTCTATAATCCTTCGGATTGGAGGAACCACTAGCATTTGTGGCTTTTAGGAATTCAAATAACTGTTTGGTTTGTTCTTCGGTTAAATCAATTGGTGGCATGGAAGCCGCTCCGTTTTTTAGGAAAGCATCCACATAATAAAATCCTTTTTCAGATACATTGGTTAAATCAGGTCCCAGAAAACCTCCAAGACCATAAAGTTGATGACACACATGACAATTGTATTTTTGCCACACCAAACGACCTTGCTTTTGCATTTCGGCATCATAGTCTGCCGGTTTCTTTTCGTAGACCGCTTCATCCTGATAAATATTCCATGAGAACAACAAAAATACTGCACTCAGCAACACAAATGTTATGGAAATCCATTTATTCATAAAGTGTGTCGTTGATAATTAATCGGGCTGTTTCGGCCATGTTTTGCAGTTCCCACAACGATTGCGTCGGTTTATGGGCCACAGAAAGGCTCTTTATTTTTGATAATAAAACATCAACTTCAGCACTAAAGGGTTTCAGGGACATTTCCAAACTTTTATTCAGATAAAACCGATACATCAGCTCCTGAAGGTTAGTTCTTAAATGATTTATTTTTTCTGAAGAGACAACAGGTTTTTGCGAAACTGATATTTCGCTTTCGCTAAAAGGAGGTATTGATTTGTGCTGATTGAGTTCAGCAGTCACACTCAATGCAGCTTCGTGAGCAAACACCACCGCTTCCAGCAGCGAATTAGAGGCAAGACGGTTAGCACCATGAAGTCCTGTAGATGCACATTCGCCATTGGCATATAAAGCCTTTATAGATGTCTTCCCCTGACTGTTTACTTTAATACCGCCGCATTGATAATGCGCGGCAGGAGCCACAGGAATAAGTTCTTTAAAGAGGTTGATTCCTTGTTTTTTACACTGCAGAATGATGTTTGGAAAATGAGATTGGAGTGCTTCCTTCTCGAGATGGCGACAATCCAGCCAAACTTGATCTTGACCTGATTTTTGCATTTCCTTAAAGATGGCTTCACTGATGATATCCCGGGTGGCGAGTTCGCCTTCAGGGTGATATTTAAATACAAAGCGTTCCCCTTTGTGATTGATAAGGTAGGCGCCAAAACCCCTTAAAGCTTCGGTTATGAGAAACATCGGATTGTTTGGTGTAACCAGTGCGGTTGGGTGAAATTGATAAAATGCCATCTTGTCAATCACAGCTCCGGCACGGGATGCCATCGCAAGGCCGTCGCCGGTAGCGATGAGCGGGTTGGTGGTTTTGGAAAATACTTGTCCGCTGCCACCGGTAGCCAGGTAAGTAATTTTAGATAAAATTGAAAACGTCTGTTCGTTTTTATCCAAAAAGCGAGTACCATAACAATGCTTGTCTTGAACGATTAAGTCTGTAGCAAATAATTCTGTTTGAAACCGAATGTTTTTAAACCGTCTGAGTTGTTGCAGCAAGGCTTTTTCAAGTGCCAGTCCGGTTTGGTCTTTGTGATGCAGGATGCGCGCCACACTGTGACCACCTTCCAGGCCATAATCCCAGTCTCCATCAGGAGTTTTGTCAAATGGGGTTCCCCAGGTAATTAATTCCTGAAGCCGTTTGGGGGCTTTTTCAACTACCATGCGCACCGTTTGGATATTAGAAAATCCTTTGCCGGCTTTGAGGGTATCGCTTATATGGGATTCAAAACTGCTATGGATGTTGTCCATGACGGCAGCAATGCCGCCTTGGGCATATTTGGTATTGCTTTCAAAGCGGTCGGCTTTGGTGACCAGGACGATATCGGTTTTGGGTTTGCGTTCAGCCAGCTTAATGGCAAAAGCCAATCCAGCAATTCCCGAACCTATGATTAATACATCGGTTTGCATAATTAAGACAGTTGAAGCATTTTTTCAATGGGTTTCAGGGCTTCCGCTGCCAAGGAACTTTCAACGTACACTTCGGGAGTTTCATCACGCAGGCAACGGTATACTTTTTCAAGGGTATTCATTTTCATAAAGGCACATTCACTGCAGGCACAGCTGTTGTCTTCCCGTGAGGGAGCTGGAATGAGTTTTTTGTCAGGCACATCCTTGCTGAGCTGATGCAAAATACCCACTTCGGTAGCAACGATAAACGTATCAGCCGGACTGTTTTTGATGAAATTACGCATCTGAGATGTCGAACCAATGGAGTGAGCAATGCGCAGAACAGCATCTTCTGACTCGGGATGGGCTACAATTTTTGCACCCGAATTTTCTACCACCAAGTCAATGAGTTTTTCTAATGAGAAAGCTTCGTGTACAATACAACTGCCCTCCCACAGCACCATATCTCTACCGGTGACTTTGTTTAAGTATGCACCCAGGTTTTTATCGGGAGCGAAAATAAGGGGTTGGTCTTCAGGTATGGAACGAATGATTTTTTCAGCATTGGAAGAGGTACACACATAGTCACTCATTGCTTTGATATCGGCTGAGGTGTTGATATAAGTCACCACTTTATGGTTGGGGTACTTGGCTTTGAACGCTGCAAAATTATCCGGCAAACATCCGTCAGCCAGGGAACAGCCAGCCAGAAGGTCAGGAAGAAGTACTTTTTTATGCGGATTGAGGATTTTGGCTGTTTCCGCCATAAAATAGACGCCCGCAAAAACGATGATTTCGGCTTCGGTTTCTGCTGCTTTTCGTGCCAGTTCCAGACTGTCACCCACAAAATCTGCCACGTCCTGTATGGCCTCGTCCTGGTAATAATGAGCGAGTATGATTGCGTTTTTTTCTTTGCGCAACCGATTGATTTCTTTCCTAATATAATAAGGTCTGTCTACCATAATATTCTATTTTGGCAAAGATAAGAATAAATAAAGACCTTTTTATCTTTTAATAAAATTATTACTATCTTTATAGATGCTTTGAGATTGTTATTTCTTTTTTAACAAGACTCATTAATGGAATCAAATGGTTTGAAGCCAACTTGAAGGAAAATACTATAGATTATAAAAAAAATATATATAATTATGAGCGATTTACATTTACATCTGGCATTAAACCATTTTCCGTTAATTGGTCTAGCAATTGGGGCTCTTGTATTATTGTTTGGTTTTTTATTGAAAAAGTCACAAATAAAAGCAACTGCTTTGGGAATTTTTATTTTTAGTGCAATTATGGCAATAATTGTAAATTATACCGGTGAGGGAGCAGAGCGTGCTGTAGAAAACTTACCCGATATTAGTGAGCAATATATAGAAACACACGAAGATGCAGCAGAATTATTCTTGATTATGATCCTTGTTTTAGGTGGAATTTCATTAGTCACGCTGTTTTTAGCAATCAAAAAAATGAAATTGGAAGTTTATGGGTATATATTGGTCATTCTTCTTGTTATATCTGCTGCATTTGCTGCAAATGATGTGGGAACTAGTGGAGGTGAAATCAGACACTCTGAAATACGCGCCGATGGAACAACTAATCAACAAGAGTTTCAAAAGAAAATTAAAACTGACGATGATTGAAGATTGTCATTGAAGAAGTTTTGTTGAAAAAGTAAGGCAGTAATAAATTAAAGAAATTACTAATACTGCCAGAGCTAATGAGTGGGGAATCTTAATTAAACCTTCAAAACCGCATCCCCGGCTTCCAGTTGTACTGAAAGTGTTTTTAATGAAGTATTTTCCAACATTGTGATAATTTGGGTGCGTATGGGTTTATAAGTATGATGAATGGGGCAGGGGGCATGTTCATTACAAGTTTTTAAGCCGAGTCCACATTCCGTAAATAGCCCTTCACCATCAATAGCCAACACCAAATCTTTGAGCTTAATGCGTTCCATATCCTTTTCTGAAATGGAAAAGCCGCCATTGGGTCCTTTGTTAGATTTTACAAGCTTGTTTTTGGCAAGTTGTTGTAAGATTTTGGCTGTAAAGGGCTCCGGTGAATCGATGGCGTTTGCTATTTCAGGCAGCACTACGCGCTTGCCTTGCAGCGATTGTGCAGCGATATGCAGTGTGGCTCTGATGCCGTATTCACAGGCTTTTGAAAACATAGATACAAACGTACGAAAAAATAAAATTCCAAAACTCAAATTCCAAATCCCAAATAGACTTTAACTGCCTTAGAATTTGGAATTTGATATTTGCAGTTTAGGTTATACCACAGCACATCCGCCACCGGCACAGGCAGCTTCGGCTTTAAGGTCGGTGTCGTCTTCAAATTCCATGACGTTGCGCAGGTCAATGGTGTGAAGTTTGGACTCCATTTTTTGAAATTCTTCTTTGGTTATATCAGTAAAAGGAGCTTGTTGGTAGTTTCCGTTGTCAAAAGGAAGCACACTTAGCCCATTGTATGAGGATTTATTGTGCCACATCCATTCGCCGACTATACCCCATTCATTGGGTTTAATAGAAACAGTTGCGGAAACGTTGTTGTCATTTTCACCATTGCGATATCCTTTTTTAATCCATTGCTCGTTGAATTTGGCAATGCGTTTCAATAGATCCATCGTGTCTTCGTGACGGGTGATGGCTCCTTCCGGTGCATTTTGAGGGATACAGACGATCATCTGTTTGGAGTTGAGCAAATCTTGTTCTATCAATTCGGGATGGTGTTCGGTTAAATACCTGCAAAGTGCTTCATCTTTACCAATACGAATGCGACGGATGTAGTACTTGTTGTGCCAGGCGTGAATACCCGATGAAGTACCCAATACCAGCGAAGTAGTTCCCGATGGTTTGATGGTGGTGGTTCGGGCTGCGATGTTGATGTCAATTTGTATAGCTACTTCTTCATTAACTTTCCTGACAACCCGAGCAGCTTCATCGAGGTTGAGTGTGTCGAGTTTTCCTGAAGCAATTCCGGTCATACCCACACCGATGAGGGCATCTTTTTCAGTATGTGTTTTCCATTTTTCACGCAGGTAGTGGAAATTAGTAAACCCGGCCTGAAGTGTTCCCAGGAAAGCAGCTGTTGCCACGCGTTCATTGAGGTCTTGTTGGTTTTCAATATTGCTGACGTTTACTTCACAAAGATTACAAAACTGGAATGGACGTAAGGCAATTTCACAACAGGGATTGGTACCCCAGTCGATGTTGTTGGTGAAATAAAATCCGGGTTCACCGCTGCCGCTCAATTCTATTTTTTTCCAGAGGTCAAAAAACTCAGTTTCGGTAATGCTTTCACGGTGCAAAACCGCTGAATTGTTGGCACGCCCACGTTGTTCATTCAATTCCCACCAGGGACCAAATTTGCAGGTAAGCATATCCTCATCGTTGTGAGAGAAAAGGGCGATCATCGCTGAGCGGCGAATTCCACCGGCCAGTACAGCATTGGCGATGTGGCACATCATGTCATGGCATTCTAACGGAGTGAGTTGTTCTCCGTTTTGTTTTCGATCTAAAATAGCTGAAAGGTGGGCAATGCAGATTTTCAGGGGTTCGGGACCGGGTGCTTTTCCGCCGGCAGTGACGAGGCGGCTCCCTTTCGGCCGAATGTCTGAAAAATCAAAATCGGGTTTTGACTCGTGAATGCCAAAATAGTATTTTAACAATACTTTGACTGCATCTGCCCAACCTTCCAGGCTATCTCCTACTAAAAATTTTCTTCGTTTTTGTCCTTTTTTGATGGGAGGTAAATTAGCGACGTGGTGCTTTTGAACCGAATAGCCCACTCCGGTACCTCCCAGTAAAAGAAACATGGTTTCTGAAAATGCATAAATATCGTCCACAGGTAAATACGCACAGTTGTAAATACGACTATGATTCCGATTGATGGCCGGGCCTGCGAATTGCATCGCGCGCATAGAGGGCAACACCTTTTTATCACGCACCCGTTTCATATGTTCTATGATTTGAGTTGTGAGCCCGGGATATTTTTCCAACATCATGTTTTCATAACGGTCACATATTTCCGGCCAAACTTCCCGTCGGTTTTGCTCGGGAAGGTAGCGGGCATATTTCATATGAACAACAATGTCTGAGAGTATTTCCTGATTCATTTCCATAATTTTAAAGTTTTAAGATTAGCAACTCGATTTTAAAATTAGGTATTAAATGAATAAAAGATAAAAATATCTTAAATAACTATTAACAAAGTTTTCAACAAAAAATACCCTATTTTTAAAAATACAAAGGCAAGGTTTACACCCTGCCTTTGCCTTTATTCTTTTTGCTTAAACACTAACCATCATATAATCACAAAAAGAATGTTCTTTTAATATTTTTTTTCTTTCATTTAATAACAGATTTCTCCATTTGTTTGGCTTTGGGAAACAGGATATTGTTTTCCAGGTGCACGTGCAGGTGGAGGTCGTTTTCAAATTCTTCCAGTTTGGCATAAAAAGCTCTGTAGGTATTACAGGCATGCTCCGGGGGAGTATATCCGGAAGTAAGTTCTGCAATCTCACGGAAGAGTTCACCGGCAGCATCGTGTTCTTCTTCCATCATGGCAATAGGGCTGTCAACGGTTCCAAAGGGTGGACGGGGCAGGGTGATGCCTTCTTTTTGTGCAGCAACCATTTTTTTGATAAACGGAAACAGGATCAGTTCTTCTTTTTTCATATGACTGGCGAGTTCACCGGCCACAGTGCGCACCAAATTGTTTATTTCAACCAGTTCTTCGTTGTTATGTCCGTGAACTTTCATCACTTTGTCTGAATACTGAAGTAATAGCGGTAAATTCTCTTCCACATACACATGATGTACATTTATAATATGGTCTGTGAGAAAATCAGGCGCCCAGGATTTGTAGTTGTAAGCGCGGTCACTATTACCCACTTGAAGCAACTCTTCTTCCAGTATTTGATAATCAATCCCTTTTTTCTCGCAAGCACGTTCAATGCTAATGCCGCCGCCACAGCAAAAGTCAATGCCGTGTTTTTTAAAGATGTGGGCGGTTTTTATGTTTTCGGTAACCATGTCAGCGACGGTTTTTTGTTTTAATGTTTCCATAATTCTTTAGATATTAGATTTTAGACATTAGATATGAGATCTATCTTTTTTACTTCGTAAAGGTCATTCATGGAGTTGTCTTATTTTATGACTTAACGCATAAGAGGAATGGAAGTACAAATTTAAAAGTACGAAGTTAGAAGTATACGATGTTACTGACTATTACATAAGAGGTAAGCATTCAAATAAATCCGTACAATCCGTCAAAATCCGTGAAATCCGCGCTGATTAGAAGTCTTTCTTTTTCGCTTTCGCGGAAATGCGCCACACGGGTAAGATTACCCACAGGAAAAGCATTCCCAATGAGAGAATAGCTCCCAGAGAAGTGCCGAAAAAGTTTTTAAACACGGCTCCGGTATATCCCAGAAGTGCAGAGATATCGAGTTTTAGAATAATGAGAATACGCGACAAGTCAATGGGATTTCCCATGGTGGCAATCAGGGCAAACTTATCGATGGGATATTCCTGAAAATGCACCAATGCCATCAAAAAGATACCATCATAAATCACGGCCAGAAATAACCACAGCAAGATGGCAAAGCCAAAACCTTTGATTTTGTTTTCGTTGGACAAAGCGATGTTAAAGGCCAGTGCAGTAAATATAAATGTCAGGAAAACACCGGTGATCAAAAGCATTGTAAATTCAAAAATGGCTGCAGACTGAAAGAGCCCATAAGCCACAAAAGGAATACCAAGGCCTAAAACCAAACTCGCAGCCAGTGAAATGGCTACGCCAAAGTACTGCCCCAGAAATATCGAGCTGCGTTTGATGGGCTGGGCGAGGAGGAGTTCCGTGAATTCTTTGGAATCGTAATAATACATTACCCCAAAAATGGTCCCGATGAGCGGTACTAAAACAATGATTACATTCATCATCGTGATGACAGCGCCTGAAAGATCATTGTTTAAAAACAATAGCGTAAAACCCAGGAGCAGGTAGAATAAAAAATAAACATAACTCCAGCGGCTGCGGGAAAGATCTTTAAAACTGTATTTTAATATTTTAAACATGATTTTCGGTTAAGATGGTTGCAATGGCGTGTTCAAAGTCGGTTTGTCCGGTTTGTGTTTTGAGTTCAGAAACAGAGCCATTAAAATATATTTTCCCTTCCAGGATAAAGATGATATCCTCAGCGATTTCTTCCACAAAACTCATAATGTGTGACGTGATCAAAATCGTTTTTCCTTTGGCCTTTTCTTTAAAAATCCATTCTTTTAAACGAATAAGCGAAATGGGGTCCAGCCCGGAAGTGGGTTCATCCAGGATTACCAGCGGACTGTCAAACATAAAGGTCAAAACCAGATTCACTTTCTGTTTGGTCCCTCCAGAAAGGTTGATCAGCTTTTTGTCCAGGAAATTCTCCAATTTGAAATAAGCGATAAGTTCTTGATCATTAGCGGGTTTGTTTCGCAAATCCTTGATCATTTTGATGAGTTCTTTCACCGAAAGGTTTCCGGGAAAATTGGCTATTTGTGGTAAATAGTCTATTTCTTTTCGGTATTGCCAATTCCTTTTAATGGAAGTTCCGTTTATAGTAATGCTTCCCTGTTGCGGAATCACCATTCCTAAAATACTTTTTATAAGAGTTGTTTTTCCACTTCCATTGGGTCCCAGAACGGCAATTATACCACTATTATTAATGGTAAGGTTGACACCTTTCAGGACTTTGTTCTTTCCGTATTTTTTATGTAAATTTTCAATGGTTACCATACTATTTTTTTCATTCTTGGGTTTTGATCAATCAATTCTTTGGGTGTAAAAATGGGCGATACTTTTTCAGAAAAATCAACGATGTCAATAAACAAACTTCTCAATAGCACAATTGCTTCAGGAGTTTGGTTGACAATATGTGAAAACAGTTTAACCGGTCTGTAAGGCACATCACCTATTCCATCTTTATCAAGGTCATAACCGCTATAATCACTCCAGTAATTATTGTCAAAAACATTGTCGTTCATCCTTCCTGAATATCCTATATCAAAGGCGTTGTGTAGAAAATTATTTTCTTTAAAGCTATTTGCATAGCAGGCACCATGCACCTTGACGGCATACCCGTTATTTGTAAAAGTATTTTGAATGTATGTCATTCGTGTGGCACCGTCAGCAGTGATGCCAATGGTATTTTGGTCAAAAGTATTATTACTTAATTTTGAATCATAAATCTCTTTTAATAACAAACCATAAGAGGCGTCTCCCCAACTTTTTCTAAAGGTGTTGTTTGTCATCGTGATGAATTTTGAAAACATCACCGCAACACCTGCACCGTTTTCTTCAAAAACGTTATTGTGGTATTCATTGTAGTTGGAAAACATAAAATGTAATCCATAGCGCACATTGTTGGTTGCCCGGTTGTTTTCAACCCTGCAGTTGTCTCCAAACTCAATATAAATTCCATCACGCATTTGCCTGACGGTATTGTTTTGAATACTCATTTCATTGGAATACCATAAATGAATACCGTTGCCTGAACTGGCTTCACTTACAGCCTCACTTGAAATTGTGTTTCCTTCAATAAGTCCTGAAGACGATTTCTCAAGTAAGATTCCGAAGAATACATTTTCCAAGGTGTTATTCTTGATTGTAAAATCGGTGCTTTCAGAAACGAGAATAGCTGCAAAATCTTTGGTATAACTTCTTCCCACATTGATAATGGTGAGGCCTTCAATGGTAAAGTTGTTTGCTCTCACACTAATAACTGTGCCCTTATTTTCTCCGTCAATTACAGGGTTGCCCTCTCCTTTAATGTGAATGGCTTTATCGATTATGTGTATGTCTTGCTCCTTATAAGTGCCTTCCTTAATGAGTATGGTATCACCATTTTCAGCAAGTTCTATGGCTTCTTTTAGTGTTTTTACCTCACAAGTACCACAGACATCTATGGTTTTTGTGTGAGATAGAAAGGGGAGTATTAAAAAGAAAATTCCTATAAAAAACTTCATTAAAAAGGGTTATTTTAGTGATTTTGGTTGGGGTTGTTATTTCTGTCTTTTAAGGTGATCCAATCAAAGAGTTCACCGCCGTTTTCGGTTTTAAGTTGTTCAGCATCTGCTTTATCTGATGTAGCCGATAGATTTGCACCCATGGGGCTGGGTATATTGTCAGAAATAACATAGGTGGCTGTTTCAGCCGGAATCATTTCTCCCGCGTCTAAATAATCTGCCACAAGCACTATTGACATTTCAGTATTGTTTTCAGTATTCAAGTCGTTGACCATACACTCTATGGCGTCATATTTGAATTGTTTTCCTTTTACTGAAACCGCTTGTGCTGCATGTGTTTTGGAAACAATAGTCATTTTACAAAAGTGACAAGCATCTGAGCCATAATTGATGGGTTCCGGTTGGGTGCTACAAGAAGCCATCAAAACCAGTAGTATGAGGAGTCCAGAGAAAGTTTTCATATTATGTTTTTTTAAATTTTAATTTTTTTGTATTCTTTTCTTCCGATAAAAAACGCCAGAAGAGTGAGTGCCATACCGGCAAACATCATATATCCACCCAGGCCGGGATAAGAACTTGCCGTAAAATTAAGAATCTTATCAGTACCAAAAAGAGGGGGTTTGTAACTAAGGGGGTTGCCTTCCTTGTCTGTTAATTTTAGAATGGCATTTGGGTCGAGGTCTGTTCCGTAATCTATGAGCCAGACATTAAAATCATACATACCCAAGATCCCAAGAACCGACATTAAACCAAACCATCCAAGAAACCAGTTGGGACTTATTTTCTTAAAAAAACCTAATACTCCCAGAAGGATTCCCAGAGCTGCCATCCCACCAATCACAAGCGGAAATATGTTGAACTCCCACATTTCTTCAGCTTTTGGTATTTTTTTCATCCCAATATAATGATTTACGCCGTCAATATTCTGAATATCAAATTCCTCTTCACCTTCAATTCCTGAAATATAGATATCCATTCCCAGAGGCTCAGGATATTGAGGGGCACCTAATTGGATGTTCCAAAGCGGGAAGTAAAATAGTCCCAGCAACAAGGCTGATCCTACTATCATTAAAATTCCTGATTTTTTCATTTGGATATGTTTTTTTTAAATAAAAGCGGGTAAATACTTTTATTCACCCGCCTTATAAGTAACAAATATTCAGCTAAATAGAGCGGTTTCTAGTCTCCATCAAGTGACCATTTTATTTCAGGATTGGAGCCGGCTGGTGAAACTCTAACGTATCCCTGCATTTCCTGGTGAAGTGCTGAGCAGAAGTCTGTACAGTAAAGAGGATATACACCTACACGTTTAGGTTCCCAAAGCATTGTTTTTGTGGCACCGGGCATCACAAGAAGCTCGGCTGTATTGGCTCCTATCATTGCAAATCCGTGTGGTACATCAAAATCCTGTTCGAGGTTTGTTACGTGGAAATACACTTTATCGCCCACCTGTATGCCTTCAATATTATCTGGAGCGAAGTGGCTTCTAATCATGGTCATATAGACGTGTACTTCATTTCCGTCACGTTCTACTTTGGTTTCAGATTCGTTGCGAACTGCATGTTCATGCTCGTTCTCATCAAGACGGTAAATCTTTTTTGAATTTTCTTTTATAAGATCGGCAGGAATTCCTGCTGCATAATGTGGTTCACCAATGGTTGGGAAGTCTAACAACAGTTCCATTTTATCACCTGTGATATCATATAACTGTGCAGAGTGGTTCATTTCAGGGCCGGTGGGTAGATATCGGTCCTTGGTGATTTTGTTCATCGCAACAAGGTATTTTCCAAAGGGTTTTCTTGAGTTTCCACCGGGTATCATCAAGTGACCAACAGAGTAATAGGTAGGTTTTCTGTCTATCACCTGGTAATCAGCAAGACTCCATTTTACAACTTCAGAGGAGATAAAGAAGGTGGTATAAGCGTTTCCTTTTCCGTCAAATTCTGTATGAAGAGGTCCCAAACCAGGTTGTTCTACAATACCGCCCAGAATATCCTCATAATTTAGGATGGGAATTCCGTAAGCATCCCCGTCATAATTTTTGTCTTCAATTGCCTTGATCATTTTAGAATATGAGAATACGGTCAATTCAGCAGCCAGTTTTCCGCTACCTACTATATACTCTCCTGTTGGATCTACATCACAACCGTGCGGGGATTTTGGAATTGGCATAAAAAATACAGCTCCGGGAATGTCTTTAGGATCTACTGTTTTAACACCTTTTTTCATTGTTGAAGTTGCAGTGCTTGAATGGTGATTGTAAACATTATGGGCATATTCTGCATCCATCATGGTGCCACCGCCATTGTTGATGTACTCTTCGATTTTTTTCCAGTTGAGGGCAACGATAAAGTCTTTATCGTTTTGAGAGGCATTTACTTCCAGAAGGGTATTGGCTTCTTCAGAATTATATGTGGTTGCAAACATCCAGCCGTGAGAAGCGTTTCTTCCCGGGTGTGCAAGGTCAAAATTGAATCCGGGCATAATCACCTGGAAAGCGAGTTCCATACCGCCGGTTTCCTGGTCAATTTTTACAAAGGTAAGGGGGCCTTTGAAATTCCCTTTCATTTCGTCAATAGACATATCTCTTTGAGGAGAAGGAATTGCAAAACGGGTTCCAGCAATTAAATACTCTGTGTTCTCTGTAATTGCAAAACTATGATTTCCTGCACTGTTAGGAATTTCAAGAATTTCTCCTGTTTCAAAAGTATCTAAATCAATACGAGCAACACGCGGGGTGTTATTTTCATGAGTAAACACCCAACGACCATCAAGTTCCCCATTGGTTTGGGAAATATCAACGTGGTGAAGGTCACCCCAGGGAATAAATCCATAAGAGGTATTAAGCATGGGTTTAGTACCTTCATTGTATCCATAGCCTTTTTCGGCATCCTGAGAGAATACAGGGATTACCTTCAAAAGTCTTCCCGAAGGAAGCCCGTACACAGACATTTGTCCGCTAAATCCGCCGGAGAAAAAGCTGTAGAATTCATCATGCTCACCTGGAGCTACATATACACGTTCGGCCACATTGTCACCGAATGCCCCCGATTTTTCTCCTGTATCACCACAACTAATGAATAAGCCGGCGAAGATAAGAGTACTTAAAATTAGATTTATTTTTTTCATTTGTTTTTGTATAAAGATTGTTTATTAATTTTGAGGAAGAATTACGGTATCTATTACGTGAACCCAGCCGTTACTGGCTTTCACCGTTCCGATTATTTTGGCACCACCCACATAAATATCATCACCTTCTTTGGTAACGTCTATACTTTGGTTTGAAGCCATTCCCAGGTTACGGCCTTTTTCAACAGTGCGTTCCAGCATATCTACCGGATAGTTACCGGGAGCAACGTGATGTTTTAGAATAAGTGCCAATTGGTCTTTGTTTTCCGGTTTCAGCAGATTGTCTAATGTGGCCTTATCTATTTTATCGAAAGCAGCATTAGTGGGTGCAAAAACCGTAAGGGGGCCTACGTTTACAAGAGAGTTTTCAACTTCGGCAGCTTGTACTGCAGCTACCAGCGTGGTGTGGTCTGATGAATTTATTGCAACGCGAAGTGCATTGGGTTCAGCGCTTTCATCTTCAATAAAGGCCTGGCCTTTGTTTGATGATGAAGCCTCAGTGGATGAAGCTTCACTTTGTGTTGCTTCTTCAGATTGTTGGTTGTTTTTACAGCCGGTGAAGACTATTGCAAACAACAACAATATTACAAGGGTTGATTTCATATTTGGTTGTTTTAATGGTTATTGAGCGTCATATTTTCTAAAATATTCCAGGATAGCGCGTGAATCTTCCTCACTGATGTTTTGATTTGCCATTACCGCCATATTTGATTCAATGAGCAATTGTTTTGCAATGGGATCTTTGGCAATCATTTCTTCAGGGTTCAAAATCATATTCATAATCCATTCAGGTGAACGTCGTTCGGTGACACCATCAATTTTAGGCCCGATGAATTTTTTGTCCATTTTGTGGCAGGCTGAACACATTTTTTGGAAAACATCTTCACCGTGTGTTGCCATAGCATCATCGATACCATCGCTAATGGTTACCGACTTTATGGGGCCAATTCCTTTGTTAGACATGTCAATCATGTCTGCAGAAGATGTTGCTTTGGTTTCTTTTTTGGTTTCGGTTTTGTTGTGATCACCGAGTTTAATTTCATTTTTTTCTTCTTTTTCACCACCTCCGCAAGAAACTAAACTGATGGTAGCAATAAGTAAAAGGGCTGTTTTTAGTATACTTTTCATTTTAATTGATTTTAATTGTTTTTACTGTTTAATTTTAATGATGTAAAATTAGTTTGTTCTTTCACCTTTCTTTATGACTGGAGTCATATTGGTATAATTTGTTCATTTATTAAAACACACAAGCCAAATCTCCATTGAATTTAAAACTTTGTAAAAGTACTCTGATTAATATAGCTTAAAATGATATTTGTCATTAATACTATATAATTTTTTATTAAATTAATTATTTTAAGCATTAAATTTTATTGAATAATCAAATATTAAATATATAAAACAATTATTTAAAAAACAATACTTGTAAGTAGTTATTCCTACAAACACAAAAGCCACATTAAATTAATGCGGCTTTTTGTATTCAAGCAAAGTAGGTTTAGTAATTAAATTTTAACGGTCAATACCGGTATATTTGAAGTGTTTGCGAGATCTTCGCCAATGCTTCCTGCCAATATTTTATTAATGCCTTTTCTACCATGAGTGGGTATGGCTATCAAATCTGCATGGAGCATTTCAGAAGCGTTTATTATCCCATCTGTCACTGAGTAATCATTAAATATGACGATATCTTCAGAATTGTTTGAAATTGTATTTTTGTTTAGAAAGTTTCGCATTTGCTCCCTGATTTCAATGGTATTTTTAAAATTAGCGTTTGGAGTATTTACATAAACCAATTTTAATGTAGCGTTATATGAATCTGCAAATTTCTTTATCTTTTTATAGGCTTTTAAATTTTCTTCGTTAAAGTCTGATGCAAATACGATGGTTTTAGGATTGAAAGCAGGTATTTCAGATTTGACAACCAGCACAGGTATCTCTGATGTTCTAACCACTTTTTCTGTATTTGACCCCACGAAATAGCCTTTTACACCGCTGGAACCTCTGGAGCCCATCACGATAAAATCTGCATCAATTTCTTTTGCAGTACTGTCTACTTCTTCAAAAACTTTATGATGTTTTATGACAGGGGTGGTTTTTATACCTTTCATATAATCTTTGTCTACAAACTCTTGAAATCTTTTTTTGGCAAGTTCCATAAAAAACATCAACTCCCTCCTTTTTGTTGATTCGGTAATGCTTATCATCTGGTCTGAAATGTCAAGCATATGCAGTAAAATAAGTTCTGATTTGTTCTTTTTAGCCAGGTCTGCGGCTACTTTTAAGGCATATTCAGAATGTTTTGAAAAGTCTATGGGTACTATTATTTTTTTCATTGCTTTTAGTTTTATGAGGTTATACAGTCATTGAAAATAAACGGGTTTCAGGTTGTTTTTGTTGTAATAAAATATCAAAGGCCATACAGACATTCCTGACAAACGGCCTTCCTTTTTCGAGCACCTTTATGGCATTTGACCCATTAACGATCAAACCATCTTTTTCCATTTCTTTAAGGTTTTCTTGTATTTCAGTAAAATTAATAAATATTTCTTCTTTTGAAGACCACTGCGTTTCCAGATTACACATCAGATGGAGAATGTGTTTTCTGATCACCTGATCTTCTTCAGTGAGTAAATGACCCCTGTAAACAGGAATTTTATTTTGTTCCAATAGCTTGTAATAGTCTTCTATCTTTTTTTCATTTTGGGCAAAAGCAGTCCAGCTGTCACTTATTGCAGAAACACCCAATCCTATCATAATCTTGCTTTGTGTAGTGGTGTACCCCATAAAGTTGCGGTGCAGGGTGTTGTTTTTCATGGCCAAACTAAGTTCTTCCTCTGGAAGGGCGAAATGGTCCATGCCAATTTCAATGTAACCAAGTGTTTCCAGCAGGTGTTTGCCTGTTTCATATTGAGTTCTTTTTAACTCGGGTGAGGGCAGGTTTTCTTCACTAAAGCCCCGTTGACCGTTTCCTTTTATCCAGGGCACATGTGCGTAGCTGTAAAATGCAATACGGTCCGGTTGGAGTTCTTTGGTTTTTTCAATTGTGAACTTAACGTGTTCCAGGGTTTGATAAGGCAACCCAAAAATGATATCGTGCCCCACGGATGTATAACCGATTTCACGAGCCCATTCTGTTACATTTTTCACATTTTCAAAAGGCTGAATTCTATGTATGGCGATTTGAACGGCCATATTATAATCCTGCACCCCAAAGCTCACCCGTCTGAAACCAACATCATACAGTGCCTGAAGATGTTCTCTTGTAGTGTTATTTGGGTGACCCTCAAAGCTAAAGTTATAATCTTCTGCAAGAAGCGAGTCTTTAAGGATTCCTTTAATCAATTTTGTAAGATTTTCAGGGCTAAAAAAGGTGGGAGTTCCTCCGCCCAAATGGATTTCCCTGATAAGTGGTTTCTCTTCCAATAGTTTTAAATAAAGACTCCATTCTTTGAGAACAGCCATAATATAGGGTTCCTCAACCTCATGTCTCTTCGTGATGCGCTTATGGCATCCGCAAAAAGTACATAAGCTTTCGCAGAAAGGCAGGTGAATGTAAAGACTAATACCTTCACGCGCATTGTGACTGTCAAACTCAATTTTTAATCGTTGTGCCCAGTCTTCAGCAGTAAAGCTGCTTTCGTTCCAATAGGGGACCGTGGGGTAACTTGTATACCGCGGTCCGGGAACGTTGTATTTTTGAATGAGGCTTTGCATTTTATTAATTTCTTATACAAAAATACAGACAATGGTTATTTTCATCTATGACTTTGGTCATACGACACATTTTTATTTTCACTCTATGAATTCATACAGTTTTTTCAATCAGGGAATTCTTTGATAGTTAATTGATTACAGTAGCGTAGTTTTGAGTTTTAATTATTAATCCAAAAAAATAATATACTTGAGAATGTGGGGATTCTCAAGGAAAACTCCCCTCAAGTTTTTGAACTTTTGGGGAGTAAAATTTTAAAGAAAATGAAATCAATAGGACTTCTACTATGTTTCTTGCTACAGTTTTCCTCCTGTGCTTCATTAAAACAATCCACCGTGATCAACTATACAGACCAAAACAACAACCATTTTACCATATCAAGGTCTGAAATTGTTTATAAGGCGATGAAACCTGTTGAAAGTTCGTCAGGAATTTATAGCGGCGGAACTGATAAGCGGGTTCAGATTACTTCTTCAGAATTTAAACATTTGGAGCAGCTCGCAATTGAAATGATTGAGGATCAAAAGTCACATGCTCAAAGGAGGGAAATGCTGACTGCTGTCCTTTGGATTAATACAGTTGGTGAAAATAAAAAAGCCATTCTATCCCCATCCTCATTACGATCTCAATTTGAATCAGCCTTACGTAATACTGTGAGATTAGACCGCTAATTACCACGTGGGAGAATACCCTCTATGAATTCCCATAATTTAAGCTTCTATCGGAATTCTTTGATAGTGAGACGTTTATTAAGATTTAGTTTAGCACTATAAATCAAAATAAATGAAAACACTTTTACTACTACCCGCAGTCATTTTAAGTATGACCTTTTTTGTTTCGGCTCAGGAATGCAGTCAGGAGCTTGGCCTGGTAAACTCCCTTTTGGAAAAAGCAAATCTGGAACAGGCACTTACAGATCCTGATGCCATTGTAGATGATTATAATGAACTAAAAGGTTCACTGGGCTCAATTGGTTTGTCAAGTTTAAAAAAAGATGCACCCAAAATACTTTTCCTCAACGGCAAAGAAAAGAAAGGTCGTATCAAAAAAGGGGAAAGAAGGATGTTTGTCACTTCTTTAATTTCAAAAGAAACCCTCCACATCCAATTCTCAAACCCGGGCTTGCTGGAAAACACTGAAATTATCATCTGCTCACACTCCACAAAAGGGGAAACCCAAAACCTCACCCATTTTACCATAGATGAATCAAATGTATCAGACACTTTTGAATTTGACTTTAGTGATGTAAAAGGAAAGGTGGTAAGCATTACCGTGAGAAATGTGAACAATCCTGAACGTATGGAATTTAGTATTGCTGCAAATTAAAAACAAACGGGATACCAGGGGGGGGTATAAAGTACTTACACATAATTGTTTTACAAAAAATAATGCGGAAGCCGAAAAGCAAAAAGAGTAGGCAACATTTAATTTATACTATTATGAACTATTTTTTCTCATTCGTACTCACAGTCTTAATGATTTTTTCTTCTGTAGAAATCCATGGCCAAAAAGGAAAAAAGGAGCTGGCCTCAACACATAAAGAATATGTGAAAATGTTCAAGAATCCCGAGGTTAATATGATTAGAACCCATAGTGATTTTTTAAAGTGGTTCAATACCTCAACAGAATTAAAAAAACATTTTAATGAAAATTCTTTAAGAGTATTTGGCAAAGGACTAAAAATCTCAGAAAACGGCTTGGTTAGCTTTAAACTGGACATGCTTAAAATTCAAGAAAAGGAGCTAAATAAACTGGGTTCTATGATTTTAGAAGGCTTTGGTTTCTCACAAGAGGCTCAGAAAAATGACGCAACAATTGAGGGTGCCTATTGTGGTGGAGATGCTACATGCTACGCTTCAGTTGGTTGTTGGTGTGTTATTGCCAACTGTAAGATGGCAAGCGACATAAAGACAGGGTTCGATGAACGAGAGATTTTATCCATAGGATGGTGATACTATGTTTTTAATGGGACAAACTGAAATTACAAATTAAAAATGTAAACGCGAAAGCCGAAACGCAAACAAAGTAGGCAACACACTAGAAATTTGAAAAACATGAAAACTGTTAACATCAAACTCACACTATGTTTATTTTTCTTACTCTTTGAAACAGTTATGGTAACTGCACAATCCAATCAAAACAGCTCACCCAATTTTTCAAACCCCGGAAGGGAATGGTTTGTAAGTGCAGCCAATGGTTCCGGTCAATTGGGCACCAAAGACCGGCCTGCAAAAGATATGGGCAACATTATCCATCACCTCAAGCCCAATGACATAATCCGGATAGCAGGAGGAACGTATATGAGCAAAGGAGCACGCGGCGCCGATGAGATCAACGTTCCGGTTCAGATAATTGGAGGGTATGATGAAACCTTTACATACAGAGATCCCTGGGACAAACACAAAACGATTTTTACCGGGACCAACGATTATAAAAAATCAACCGATCCCAGAATTTATATCAGAACCGATCAGCAGCGTGAGGCAAACGGTCAATTGTCACAGGGTGGTGTTATAATTGTTGATGGTATTATCATTGATAACGGCCCCAGAAACCGCTATCATCAAAAGAAGGGTATGGCTATCAGGCGAACAGCCAACCCTGCAACAAACGAGAATCCGTCTCCCAATTCAGGTGGAATTGTTATCGTTGCTAGTAAATATACCAATGTGGCTGTTCAAAACTGTGTGATCATGAACACAGCTCCATCAGAAGGAGCCCTGTCAGTAAGGGTTTTTCAAGGGGGAAAAGGGATTATTCGCAACAATCTCACCATCAACAATACCGGATATGGCATTCACGCCCGTACCGGCTATACGGGGAGTGACCCCAATTTAACGCCCAGTTTCCATATTTATAACAACACATCTTTATTCAACTGGAAACACGATGCCATTGCCTCTTATGGCGGTGATGCCCTGGCACTGGACCAGTATTTAACAGCAAAAATCGAAAACAATGTCCTTGGTTTTGGACATATGGGAGGCATTTTGAGTAAAGGGGCAAAGATTGAGTTGAAAAACAACCTATTTACCGGAAATTCAAAATATGATTACAATGAGCGGGGTGCTGAAATGCGTGTGGATGCTATTCTGGACGAAGCCATGTATGTCGATCCGCTCAGTGATGGCAATGAAACGGCTTTGATTCAGATTCCGATAGCAGAGCGATGGGCCAAAATTTATTCCGGCAGGGTTGAAATCACCCGTGAAGAAGTGGATGCCGGTGTATCAGTGAGCAATTCAGGGGCTAACCAACTGAGAAGCATGTTGGGGCTCAACCTTCAGGGAAGCACCGTAAAAATGGATGCAGAGGTTTTCCTGCCCTTGTTAAAACTTGAAGAAGGCCTGCCTGTGGGTTTTCAAGCCTGGAACGGGAAGGGAAGCGTTATTCCAAAAGAACGAAAATAATAATTATCAATAAAAAAGCGGAAGCCGAAAAGCAAATAGAGTAGGCAACACAATTTAACTTAATAATCATGAAAAGAATTATCACAATGATCGTAATTGCCTTATTTACCTTTAATTTTCAAGCAGAGGCACAAAACTGCAATCAAGGAAAAAAACTTGCAGAGAAGACCTGGGAAAAATTTGGACCCTGGAAACCCAATTTTACCATTGTTCCATTTAAGAATAAGGTGAAAAAAGTTAAAAATTCATGGAACTGGATTGTTAACAATAGCGGCTCCACAATTGGCCCCAGACTCCTTGAAGTTGATGGTGGCAATGAAACCGGAACCATTGTTGGTCAAACATCGAGTACTTTTGTAACACCACCTTCTTTTGAAAATAGAATGGAAATCACCATCAATAAATACAGCGGAAGGGCCAAAACAGGCGTTGTTATTTGTGCAATGGGGCAAGATGGGGTACTCACCCAGTTGCGTGATTATGAATTTCCCAATGACAGAAACGGAAAAGTTAAAACGTTTACCGTCAACAATGTCAAGGGTAAAATCATTATTGTGGCGATGAAAAACCTGTCTGTTGGCAACAAATTTCAATACAGGATCAATGCCAAATAATTTGGCAGTCTAAGCATAAAACTTATTATTTCAAAATGTAGTATCTTTTTAGCGTGTATACGGATAAACTTTATATAAAGCCTTTAGTAATTTTAGTTTTGGTTTTTTTTACCACAGCAGTTTCCGTGGCGCAAAATGAGACAAATCGTGCTGAAGACAGTTTGAAGCAGCTCCTTAAGGTTGCACAAACAGATTCCGTAAAAATGGACTTGTATAATAAATTGAGAAGGGCAACATACTATTCAAACCCGCCCATTTCTGAGTCTTATACTGCCAACTATCTTGAAATGGCAAAACGAATTGGGGATTCACTTCAAATAGCCATAGCAAATTTTTATATGGGCAATGCCAATGTGGTAAATGGCAATCCTGACAAGGCATTGCCCTATTATTTAATTGCAGCATCTTATTTTGAATCCAAAGAAGACGAATTGTCGCGGCTCAGTTCGACCTATAATGGAATTGCTTCTGCCTATGAGAACAACATCAGCGACTCGCTTTCACTGGTTTATTTTGAAAAATCCTATGAAACGAGCAAACGCGCCAACGATCAGCGCAGAATGGGAATTGCGTTAATCAACAGAAGCAATATACACAGTAAAAATGGAGAACTTAACAGGGCCATTCAGTTACTTGAAGAAGCTGTTGACCTTTTACAGGATCCCAAGAGCGCCATTTATCTAAAACCGGCAAAAATCAACCTTGCCGGAGCTTATGCCGAAAACAATGAGCTTGAAAAGGCAGAAGCTATTTATGAAACATTGCTTCAAGAAATTGACTCTACTGAGGATGTGTTGAATTATGCAAAAACACTCGGCAATTATGGGCGTTTGTTCCAGAAAAAAGACAATGATGAGGAAGCCCTGTATTACCTTGACAAGGCTTATAAAAAATTTCAGGGCCATGGGTTTATGAAAGAGCGTTACAACTTGATGCCTTTTTTGATAGATGCCCATTACAATGTCAACAGGCACCGGGAAGCTATGGTATTGTTTTATGATTACAACCTGATTAAAGATTCCATATTTTCTGTCGAAAAGGATAAAAATCTTACAGATGCCCTCCAAAAGTTTGAAGCCGAAAAGAAAGACAAACTACTTCTGGAACAAAAGCTGGAGATAGAAGAAAAAAATAGGCAAAAAAACCTAGTGGTGTATGGTTTAATTGCTTTGTCAGTTTTTTTAATTGTGGGTTATCTGTTTTTCAGAAAGCGGTTACAATACCAGAAAACCATAGCCCAACAACAGGAAGATTTGCAGAAGCAAAAAATTACAGAGCTGACACAGAAAAACAAGCTTTTGGCCATGAGCAGTATGATTGAAGGTCAGGAGGCAGAACGCTTGCGAATAGCCAAAGACCTGCACGACAGTCTGGGTGGTTTATTGAGTAATGTGAAAGCCCATTTTACCATCATTCAAAAGGAAATAGCACAACTGGAGCAACTAAATATCACAGAGCGCACTAACCATCTTATTGATGAAGCGTGTTTGGAGGTACGACGTATATCTCACAATATGATGCCCCATGCGTTGAGTATTTCGGGACTGGAAGGTGCATTGGAAGATGTAGCCGGGTATATGCGGTCACTCAATTATGAGGTGACGCTGGATATACACCATCTTCCCGAAGCTATTGAAAAGACAAAGCAAATAACCATTTACAGGCTCATTCAGGAAATACTTTCCAACATTAGGAAACACGCCGGGGCAAAAACGGTATTCATTCAGCTCTTTGGGCATAAAAATGAAATTCATCTTATCATAGAAGATGACGGGAAAGGGTTTAACTATGAAAAAGCTATTTCAAACGGAGGCCTTGGGTTGAAAAGCATCAATAGCCGTGTAGAGTTTCTCGACGGAACCATTGAATGGGATAGTGTTGAAAACAGGGGCACAACAATAACTATATATATACCGGTATGATTAAAGTTTTTATAGTGGACGACCATAAAATGGTTATAGAAGGATTGAGGCTCTTACTTCAAAATCATAACGAAATAGAAGTAGTTGATTATGCCCTTAGCGGGGAAGAAGCTTTGGAGAAAATCCCTGATATTTATCCTGACGTGGTTTTAATGGATGTCAATATGCCCGGTATGAACGGTATAGAAACCACCAAGAAAATGGTGGAATTATTCCCGGAGGTAAAAATTATAGCCATCTCCATGCATAAAGAAAGCAGCCTGATCAAGCTTATGCTGCACAACGGTGCCAAAGGATATGTACTAAAAAATGCAGGACAGGATGAAGTGATTGAAGCGATCGAGAAAGTTCATAATGGTAAAATGTATCTCGATGAAACCGTAAATGAAATTGTAATCAACAGTGTTGCGAATACAAGCAAACAAAAAAACACAGATAGTTTTCCCAAACTTTCCCGTAGGGAAAAAGATGTGCTCAAACTGATTATGGATGAATATACCACTCAGGAAATTGCCGAAAAATTGTTCATCAGTTTTGGAACGGTGGAGACCCACCGCAGGAATATGCTCATAAAAACCGGTGCCCGTAATACGGTGGGACTCGTAAAAATGGCAATGGAATATAACCTGTTAAATTAACTCAATACACAGAAAATCAAATAATTAAAATCAAAAATTATGAAAACAATATTCAATATTGCAGCTATACTTATGCTTATAAGCTGCTCAAATTCGACAAATGAAACCCCAAAAGAGTCTATAGAACAAACCTATAACGCCAGGGTGCAACAAGAGGTCCTTGAGCGTGAAAATGGCGAAAAGTATCTAAAAGTCATTGTCTCAGAAAGCAAAATGCTGGACACGTTACATCCCAATATTTCTTCTGCAAACCTGGCTTTACTGACATACAAAAGGATGACTTCTGAACAAAGGGAAAACATCAAAACCATGGATATCGAAATGATTACTACCCAAAATGAAATCGCTGACTATACCTATCAGGTTGATTTTATGAAAGAGGTTCATGAAAAATTCAAGGTCTTTGATGAATTATCTACCGCACTTGTAAATAAAAACTTTAAGTTATTGGACCAAAAAAGAAATGTAAAAGACTTTCCAACTGAAATTGAAGGCGTAATGAATCAAAAGTTTCAATTTCTTGAAAAAGAATATGGAAAACTAAGTGGTTATAAAACCTTTGGACTGGCTGAGCAAGGAGATGCTTCGGGAAGAGCGTATCAATTTCAGGCCTATTTAAATTTTGAAAAACGGGATGTGCCCTACTTTTTTTATTTGGATACCCGTGAAGGCAAAGATGAATGGATTGGTTTCTCTATTAAAAACTAAAAGAATAATGTTATAATCAGGGAATTCATAGATTTTTTAACTTGTTTGAAATCATAGAGTTGTATGTCAAAGCTGAAGCATAATTTTGATACTGTAAAACACAACACTTTCAAACGATGATTGAATCTATCAAAATTCAGAGTACACAACTTTTTTCAAATATTGTATTTCTCCTTTTTTTGGGTGCACTAATTGATACTGTGGGAGATTTGTTAATGAAACAATGGGTAGAGACAAATTCAAAAGCTTTTTATGGAGCAGGGATGGCTTGCTACATCGTGGGTTTAAGTTTTTTAGCCTATAGTTTTACCCAAAAAAACATAGTGGTGGCCTCTGCAATATTTGTAGTATTGAACCTGGTGTTACTCACTTTTGCAAGTTGGGTTTTTTATGGTGAAATGATCAATAAGAAGGAGTTTATCGGGATTGCCCTTGGAATTTCTGCTGTGCTGTTTTTAGATAACTAATCAGAACACTATTAGATTTCCTGTATTTTAAAATCTCAATGAATTCCCATAGAGAAATCAATAAACAATCATCTAGTTTTGAGCTTCCAAGTCTTTCCCAATAAATGTCTTAACCTCTTGTGCTTTGTTTTTAATTTCAATTTAAATTAATCATGATGCATAAAGTTTTAGGTTTATTTCTGTTTTTATTAAGTATCACTTTGACTGCCCAGGTGGGTATAGGTACTACAAATCCACAGGCTACCCTTGATATTTTCACGGTTGACCCTTCTAATCCTGATGTAACCGATGGAATTTTGATTCCCAGAGTGGATGAATTCCCAACAACCAACCCGGGGGCCAACCAGGATGGGATGCTGTTGTTTGTTACGGGAAATGGTTCGATTGATAAAGGACTTTATTTTTGGGACAACAGTATGCCAAACTGGGTGTCTTTTTTAACAACAAGTGCCGAGCGCATCAACGATTTGCTGGACGGTAAATCTGATCTTGTTGGATCTTCCTTGTTTATTGGAATTGGTGCAGGTGCAAACGATGATGAAAATGACAATAGAAATATTGGAATTGGTTTTCAGGCTTTACAAGCCAATGAAAACAGTCTTAGCAATATTGCAATTGGATGGAATTCCCTTAATGCTTCAGAATCAGGGGGAAGTAATACCGTTGTGGGTGAAAGTGCTTTAAGGTATGCAGATTACAGTTTGTACAATGTGGCTGTGGGAAAAGACGCCATGCGTAATGCCGGGAACAATATATCCCGTTCTGTTGCAGTGGGGGTTGAAGCCTTAAGGGAAGCTCAATCAAATGCCTCTGTAGCCGTGGGCTAACATGCTTTGAGAAATACTACAACAGGTGGTAGAAATACTGCTTTGGGCACAGAAGCAAATTTCAGAAACACTACAGGTGAGGACAATGCAGTCATTGGCTACAGGGCTATGAGACAAAACTTAACCGGTTCAGGAAATATTGTTCTTGGGGTCAATAGTATGAGGGAAAGCCTGGATGGAAGTCAAAACGTTTCCATGGGTTACAATGCTATGCGGTTAATTGAATCGGGAAACGAAAATGTTGTTATAGGTAGAGGTGCATTAGCTCATATGATCAACGGAAATGAAATAGTGGCAATTGGAAGTGGCGCATTGCAGTGGGCAACAGACCAAAGTAGTAAATTGGCCATAGGGCATCGTGCTTTGGGGTCTAATGAAACGTCATCTGAAAATACCGCAGTGGGTTATATGGCTTTGACTTCCCTTGTTTCGGGTGTTGGCGGGAATACTGCGATAGGTGAGCGGGCACTGGAAAGTACTACCGTTGGAAGAGAAAATGTTGCCATTGGCTGGCGGGCCATGGGCAATACAGGGCCTGATGCACGCAGAAGTACCGCCATAGGTTACCAGGCGATGAGATCGTCTGTTGGTGGTGCGGGCACTGCTGTTGGCATAGAATCGATGCGTTTTACCACTTCGGGGACTGAAAATGCAGCTTTAGGCAACAGGTCCATGTACCTCAATACAACCGGTGACAGGAATACCGCGGTTGGTCACCAGGTGATGTTTAATAACACAACGGCAAACCGAAATACAGCAATGGGTTACCAAACATTGGGAACGAATACCACCGGGCAGCATAATACCGCTTTTGGATATCAAGCTTTGGGTAACAATGAAACCGGGGAGGAAAATGTTGCCATTGGTTATCACGCCGGGCGGAATGTCACAGGTTCCAGAAATGTTCTTATAGGCAGGGAAGCGGGGCGTGGATTTGATGATGATTTAAATGCTGTTGATGGCAATGTATTTATTGGCAACAGGGCCGGATATTTTGAAACAAATAGTAATCGTTTGTATATCCAAAACTCAGACGCCGACGAAGAAAATGCCCTAATTTATGGAGAATTTGACACAAACCTATTGCGATTTAACGGAACAGTGGGTATTGGTAGAAACCCACTTACCAATACTTTGGAAGTAAACGGTGAGGCATCAAAAACAACAGCAGGGGCATTTATTGCCAATAGTGACGGTCGTCTCAAAAAGAACATTCAAACCATTGAAGGAAAAACGGCTCTTGATTTAATCACACAAATGAATGGAGTCACTTATGAGTGGAATGATGAAATCACCGGGAGTAACAGACCTGAGGGGAAACAATATGGTTTTATAGCACAGGAATTGAAACAACTTTTCCCTGAAAAAGTAACTCAGGATGCGATGGGTTATTACCAAACGGCTTATGGAGATTATGACGCTTTGCTTGTACAGGCTATCAAAGAGTTAAAAAATGAAAACGAAGAGTTAAAGAAAAAAGTGGAGGATCTTATGCATCTGGAGGAAAGGATTTTAGCTCTGGAAAAAAAGGACTTTAAATGATTTTTGCAATAAAAAAGGGTTTAACGATACTACGTCAAACCCTTTGGTTTTTTTGTTGATTTCAATTTACATTTTCCTCACGCTTCCGGAAGAAGAATTGTTTTTCTGTACCGTTGTGGGTTCTCCATAATATTTAATATCGCCTCCACTGGATGCTTTGGCTTCGAGGGATTTTTCAATATTCAATGTTATATCAGCCCCACTTGAGGCCTTGGCGTTTACATAGAGTGCTTTTAGCTCTTTCGCATTGATTGAACTTCCACTCGAGGACCGTGCTCCAAAGTTTCGTGCTTGTCCTTTGATTTTTATATCTGAGCCACTGCTGGATTGTGCAGTTAATTCCTTTGCAAGAACGTTCATTTCCAAATTTGCGCCGCTGCTTGCTTTTAAGTAGAGATCATTTGAAACAACTGTTGACATACCGGTGACATTTGAACCACTACTGGCTTCAACTCCATCAAGGTTAGTGTATATTACTGTAACCTTCTTTGATGTTGCCCTGCCTATGTTTTTAGTGGTTTTAATGTGTAAAACACCGTTTCTCATTTCTGTTTCAATGATATCGTGCAGGTTTTCATCTGCTTCAATGACGGCTGCCTGAGTCATGCCCTCGGTTAATTCCACTTCAAGACCATTACTGGCTTTCACGACCTTAATGTCTTCTTTAAAGACTCTTTCTTCAACAACCACATTGCCATTGCCTTGAATGCCTCCAACAACAAAATCACAGGATGCTAAGGGGAACGTTAATGCTAATAATATTAATAATTGTATGTGTCTCATGGTTTCTAAGATTTTAATTTGATTTGATTTTGATTCCCTGCCTGTCAACTTTAACCCTAACGGAATCCACTTCATCGGTAACATTGATATCAATGCCGTCACGGTTAATTTTAATTTTGTTTCCGTCTTTCCAGTTTTCATCCCAGTTTTCATCATCCCAATTGATCACCTTGTATTCAGAATCATCATCATCTGAAGACAACTTTTCAGGACAATCATTGCAAAATGCTTTACCATCCTGAATGGTAAGGTAAAATTCTTCTTCACCACTTAACAGTATGTCCCGGTAACTCGGTGAGTTTCTGTGAAAGCTCCTGGTGTTTCTGTCAGCAAATAGCACGCTGCCTATGGGTAAATATAGCGTTAACTCAACTTCCTGCTCACGGTATTTTTCTTCAATTCCGGTAAGAAAATACCCGTCCAAAATTAAAGAATTATTTTCAAATGAATACTTGTAATCAATTGCTTCAGCCCTGTTTTTAGCATTGATATAATCACTGCCATGTGCCTTTTTATTGATCATCAGGGATGCCACAGAGTCTTTTGTTGATTTCACGATCAGTCTGATATCATTAGAATAGAGAATCTGGTTATCTTCTTTATCATATTTGAGTGAAAATCCGCTATTGCGTCTTACTTCTTTCTCATAATGAGTGTTTCCCTGCATACTAAGGTATAAGGTATCTCCGGCTTTAATGTTTAAAGTTTCTGTATTAATTGTGTTTCCTTCGTGAGACCTTTCAACAGCTTGCATAACACCAATGGTTATCAAACTGAACACAGCCAGTAACCATAGACCCAGTAAAGTGAGTTTTGCAACTTTTCCTATGGACTTGAGGTTGTCTACCAATATTTTCAGACCTAAAATAAAAAGGAAGAAAAAGGGTATTGCAACGGCCAGGAATGTAAGAAGTGAAAGTAACCATATGGGGACCATCGTGTCATTTACTATATGAAAGAATTCAGTAGACCAGGTTCCAAAAACACCTGAAAGCCCTGTAATAAAAAGACCGATAAATAAGCCTATCAGTATTGTGGCAGCAACCAGTATAATAATCACACCGATAAATTTTACAAAAACCGTCAATATTGCAAGCAATACATTCCCCAGAGAATCAAAAAATGTTTCTGAACTTGACTTGATTTTTTTACCGTAGGCATCGTAATCTGCGTTTTTAATTTTATCGGCTACGGAGTCATAATTTTCTTTAAATTTTCTTTCGATATTGGATATATTGACCGGTTCACCTCGCATCGTTAATTTATCTGCAACGGTTTTGGCTTCCGGAACTAAAATCCAGAAAATGATGTATATCAATATAAAGGTACCGCTTGAAAAGATGGTGAGTAATATCCAGATGAGCCTGATCCATACGGCATCCATACCAATATAGTGACCCAAACCTGATGATACACCTCCAATGTATTTATTGTCAGGGTCCCTGAAAAGCTTTTTATAGCCTTTCGCACTTTCCTGCTTTGCTTTTGGGGGGGTGTCATCAAATATTTCTTCATCAACGGCATAGTCTTCGGGTTGTCCCATCACGGCAATAACCTCATCCAGTTCCTTTATGGTGATGACTTGCTTGTGACTATCCAGTTTTTCAGAAAATAATTCTGCTATCCGGGCTTCAATATCCTTGATGATCTCATCACGGCCTTGCGGGTCTGAAAAAGAACGCTTTATTGCGTCCAAATAGCGATTCAATTTGGCGAAAGCATCTTCATCGATGTGGAAAAATGTTCCTGCTAAATTTATGTTTACTGTCTTGTTCATGGTTATTTTTTTTGTCGTGTTACTTTGGAAACGGCTACCATTAGTTCATCCCAGGTACCGTCTAATTCTTTTAAAAATAATTTACCGGTTTCGGTAAGTTCATAGTATTTCCTTGGCGGTCCGCTTGTAGATTCTTCCCAGCGGTAGCTCAATAAACCTGCATTTTTAAGTCGTGTTAAAAGGGGGTAAATGGTTCCTTCCACAACCAGCATCTTTGCATCCTTTAGCGTGTCGAGTATATCTGAAGTATAAGCCTCACCATCTTTTAAAATGGAAAGGATACAATACTCCAGAACCCCTTTGCGCATTTGTGCTTTTGTGTTTTCAATGTTCATCTTAACAATTTTTAATTTGGGTTACTGTTGGGAACTCTTCCATATACAACATCACTTCTTCAGCATCAATATGATGAATCGAGTGTTTTGAGTCTGAAACAGTTGAGGTAGTGGGAGATATAATCTCCATTACTACTGCCAACATAATACTTACTAACGTGCTCATTTTTTGATTGATTTAAATGATTGATTTTGATGAATGAATCCTGTTTTGATTATCGTATACTATAATGCCCATTAGATTACAATGCAAATATATGGCTAAAAAAAGGTATTATGCAAAACATAGTACTAATATTTAACATATATTTAACAAAAAGAAAAATATCAAACTATGGGTTTTATTTACCTGAAATGCCCTAAATTAGCTTCGTTATGAGGTTTACACCGTTAAAAATTAATTCATTCTTGTTTCTAAAACTCCCTGCGGCATTTTTTTGTGGTGTCAGGGTAAAGCAGATGGATACAAACTTTTGTACAACAACTGTTAAACATAAATGGATTAACCAAAACCCATTTGGCTCGATGTATTTTGCAGTTCAGGCTATGGCAGCCGAGTTGAGTACGGGTGCACTTGTGATGATGCATATCAAGGAAAGTCAGCGCAAAATATCCATGCTGGTAATCAATCAAAAAGGTAACTACATAAAAAAAGCCACGGGACGCATCACATTTAGCTGTACTGATGGGGATCTCATCAAAGCAGCCCTTGAAGAAACCATTAAAACAGGTGAGGGGGTAACCTTTGTGATGACCTCTACCGGGAAAGATACCGATGGCGAAATCGTTTCCACAAACGAATTTGAATGGCGCATTAAATTAAAGCGCGAGTAAAAAAGTCAGGACAATTACTAAAAAAAGATATCTTAAACCTATTTTTTTGATTTCACCATCATTTCCAGCATATCCCACATTTCCGGGGTTACCATTTCAAGCAGGTTGAATTGACCGGCACCTTTAAGCCATTCCCCACCGTCAATTGTGATGACTTCGCCATTTAGATACTGCGCGAAATCTGAAACCAGGTATGCCGCAAGATTGGCTAGCTCCTGATGATCACCCACGCGTTTCAAAGGTACTTTTTTAGCCAGGTCAAACTTTTCTTTTAATTCCCCGGGCAGCAATCTGTCCCAGGCACCCTTGGTAGGAAAAGGACCGGGAGCAATCGCGTGATGACGAATGCCATACTTTGCCCATTCCACAGCAAGCGAACGGGTCATTGCCAGAACACCGGCTTTTGCTGTTGCACTGGGCACCACAAAAGCGGAACCCGTCCAGGCATAAGTGGTTACAATATTTACAATCGTTTTGTTGGTTTCTTTTTTATCGATCCAGTGTTTGCCAAAAGCCAGTGTACAGTTTTTACTTCCTTTTAGTACAATATCAATGATAGTATCAAAAGCATTTGCAGAAAGCCGCTCTGTAGGCGAAATGAAATTTCCGGCAGCGTTGTTTAATAAAACATCTACCTGACCAAATGCATCAACTGAGGCTGCTACCATAGCTTCTACTTCATCATAATTCCTTACATCACAGGCTACTGAAAGCACTTTACCACCAGTGGCTGCTTCCATTTCCTTGGCTGTATTTTGAAGTTTTTCAAGGTTTCTGGAAGTGATAACCACATGGGCTCCCAGTTCGAGAAAATAGGTTGCCATGGATTTTCCCAGCCCGCTGCCACCTCCGGTTACTACTATGGTTTTTCCTTTAAGGGCATTGTCGCGGAGCATCTTTTGGTTATAATTCATTTATTAAATTTTTATAGGTTGTTTTTTAAAAATTGGAGTTTAATTTCCATATCGTAAAAATAAGCATTTATTATTAAGTATATAGAGTCAAACAACTAACAAGGGTTTGTAAGTTTCAATGTTGTGTACTATTTTTTTTACAATTTTAGAGAGAAAGTGCCACAAAAAATAAATAACCCTATATAACACTTAAAGAAATCAGATATAAGTCATTTCTTATACTTTAAAAATGCAATAAAGGCATAAAACTCTTAATTACAGAGGTTAAAGCCTGTATTGTCTTAGTTGCAAATTTTATTTGTATGGGACATACTATTTCAAAAATAACACTCCTCAAAATGAAAAAATATGACATACTAATAGATTTAATTCCTATTTTTAAGTACTAATTAATAAAACCAATCTTATGAAGTGTAAAAATGTACTTGGGTTTTCTCAGATTTTTGTTCTACTATTTTTATGTGTAGCAACTGCGCAATCTCAAATTAAACAAACGGCCTCTGTAGAAGGTATTACTGAATATCAGTTGGACAATGGCCTTAAGGTGTTGTTGTTTCCTGATAACTCCTCTCAAACAATCACAGTAAATATCACTTATTTAGTGGGCTCCAAGCACGAGGGCTATGGTGAAAAAGGAATGGCACACCTGCTGGAACACATGGTTTTTAAAGGAACGCCTAAACATCCCGATATTCCAAAAGAGTTAACCACTCGTGGAGCAAGACCCAATGGAACTACCTGGTATGACAGAACCAATTATTATGAAACCTTAAATGCTACTGATGATAATTTAGAATGGGCACTGGATTTAGAAGCAGACAGAATGGTAAACTCTTACATAGCCAAAGAAGATTTGGAATCTGAATTTTCTGTAGTGAGAAACGAATTTGAATCCGGTGAAAATTCCCCAACAAGAGTCTTGCTTCAGCAAGTAATCAGTGCGGCATTTTTATGGCATAATTACGGTCAATCTACTATTGGAAATCGTTCAGATATTGAGAGGGTTCCCATTGAAAATTTAAAAGCTTTTTACAAAAAATTCTACCGTCCTGATAATGCAGTTTTAATGATTACAGGAAAGTTTGAGAAGGAAAAGACCTTGGAGTTAGTTGTAGAAAAATTTGGAAAACTTGAAAAACCCGTTACGCCTCTTAGAGATTCCTATACGATAGAGCCACCCCAGGATGGAGAACGTCGTGTTACACTAAACAGAGTAGGGGATTTGCAGGTCCTCTCAGCCTTATATCATACCCCTGCCGGATCCCATGAAGATTATGCAGCTCTTTCAATTGTTGAAAATGTGTTAACAGATCAACCCTCAGGAAGGCTGTATAAAGCATTGATTGATGCGAAAAAAGCTTCTTCTATTTGGTCATTCTCTCCTTTCACTAAGGAGCCCTCCTTTATGTATTTTAATGTGGATGTTCCTTCAGATAAATCCCTGCCTGAAGCCGAAGAGACCCTTTTGGGCCTTTTTGACGAATTAAAAAATAATCCTATTACAGAAGATGAGTTAAAAAGAGCCAAGTCAAATTTATTAAAGCAAATAGACCAGGTATTCCGGAATTCTTCTTATCTCGGAACATATATGAGTGAATTTATTGGAGCCGGTGACTGGAGACTCGTCTTTATCAATAGAGATCGCATTGAAAATATGACCCTTGATAAAGTCAACGATGCTCTTAAAAAATATTTTGTTCCTACAAACAGAACGGTTGGGAACTTTATTCCAACCAAGGACCCTGTAAGGGTTGATATTCCGCACACTGAAAACCTTGAATCCTTAGTATCAAATTACAAGGGGAAAGAAGCCATGGGAGCCGGTGAGGCTTTTGATGTCTCATATGAAAATATCCAAAATAGACTGGAATCCGGAATGTTAGAAAAAAGCGGTATTGAATACGGTTTTATAAAAAAAGACAATCGGGGAGAAACGGTAAATGTTAATTTTACTTTTCGTAATGGAACTGTAGATGATTTAATGAATGTTGGAATGACCCCCTCATTTGCAGCCAGAATGTTAAATAAAGGAACCACTTCTATGACAAGGCAACAAATAGAAGATAAACTATCAGAACTAAAATCTTCTATTAATTTTAGAGGGGCTCCCGGAAGAACTTTTGTTTATGTAACATCTACTGAAGAAAACCTGATGGAAACTTTAAACTTAATGGCAGACATGATTAAAAATCCTTTGTTTGATGCCGAAGAACTTGAAAAAATAAAAACTCAAGACCTTGCCGGCATAGAACAAAATAAAACTGAGCCTACTTTTTTAGCTTCTATGCGGTTAAATGAAATAAATCAAAAGTTTCCAAAGGGACATCCATACTACAGTATGAGTATGGAGGAACAAGAAGCTGTCATTAAAGCCACTACGGTAGATGACTTAAAAAGCTATTACAATAAATTTTACGGAATTTCCAATAATGCCACGGTAGTAGCTATTGGTAATTTTGATGAAACGTCTTTAAAAGGATATTTTGAAAAAGAGTTTTCTGACTTTAAATCCAATTTGCCTTTTACTCCGGTTCCTGAACCCTTCGCAGCAAATACCAAAACGAATGAGAAAATTAAAACACCCGATAAGAAAAATGCTTTTACCGTTGGAACTTTAACGTTTGAAGCTAATCAATATGATGAGGATTATCCTGCCTTACAGGTAGCGGGAGCAATCTTTGGAGGAGGTTTCTTAAATTCCAGAATTGCAGATAGATTAAGGCAAAAAGATGGGGTGAGTTATGGTGCCGGTGGAGGCGTTTTTGTAGATGATGAAAAAAAGGAAAAAAACTCTTCTATGAATATTTATGCTATTTATGCCCCTCAAAATGAAGATAAAGTTCAAAATGGCTTTAAAGAAGAGATTGCACGATTTATTGCAGATGGAATTACACAAGAAGAACTGGAAAACGCCGTAAACGGATGGGTGCAAGCACAGAGTGTTTCACGAGCCAAGGATAACGAGTTGTCGGGTGTCATAAACAACAATCTATATTATGGCCGTGACATGAGTTTTCAGGCTTCTATTGAAGAAAAGGTAAAACAACTTACAGTAGAGGATGTAAACAGGGCTATAAAAAAACACTTTAAACCCCTTGATCAATGGACTGTAGTAAATGCCGGGGATTTTGAAAATATGTAATAACTCTTAGTTTCAAATCAATTTTCCCATAAAAGAGGTTGTTTCGTTTCTTTGAGCAACCTCTTTTTATTTTTACTTATCGATTAAAATCTCCAATATTTCAATCGCAGCCTCACTGATTTTTGTCCCGGGGCCATATACGGCAACGGCACCTGCATCAAAAAGATACTGGTAATCCTGTTGGGGAATAACGCCACCTACAATCACCATGATGTCTTCACGTCCATACTTTTTAAGTTCTTCAATCACCTGGGGCACGAGTGTTTTGTGTCCTGCAGCCAGAGAAGAAACACCAAGAATATGTACGTCGTTTTCAACGGCTTGTTTGGCGGCTTCTTTAGGCGTTTGGAATAGTGGGCCAATATCCACATCAAAGCCCACATCGGCATAGCCGGTAGCGACTACTTTAGCACCGCGGTCGTGACCGTCCTGGCCCATTTTAGCAATCATGATACGCGGACGACGACCTTCCAGTTCGGCGAACTCATTGGCCATTTCACGTGCTTTTTCAAAAGAAGGGTCCTGTTTTATTTCTTTGCTATACACACCACTAAATGATTTAATTTGTGCTTTATACCTGCCGAATTCTTTTTCAAGTGCATCACTGATTTCTCCCAAGGTTGCTCTTGCACGGGCAGCATCTACTGCTAAAGCTAGTAAATTTCCCTCACCTGTGCGGGCACATTTGGTTAATTTTTCAAGGGTGGCAGCCACTTTTTCAGAATTTCGTTCCGATTTAATCTGGTTTAAACGTTCTATTTGTGATAAGCGTACTTTTTGATTGTCCACATCCAGGATCTGAAGCGGGTCTTCCTGCTCGAGGCGGTATTTATTTATACCCACAATAATATCCTGATTGCTGTCAATGCGTGCTTGTTTTTTAGCGGCTGCTTCTTCAATGCGCATTTTTGGGATACCTGCTTCAATGGCTTTTGTCATGCCACCCAGCTCTTCCACCTCCTGAATAAGCTCCCAGGCTCTGTCGGCAATTTCGTTGGTGAGGTTTTCGACATAATAGCTGCCTGCCCAGGGATCGACTGTACGGGTGATTTCAGTTTCCTGTTGTAAAAATATTTGGGTGTTTCTGGCGATGCGTGCGGAAAAATCTGTGGGTAAAGCAATGGCCTCATCCAGCGCATTGGTGTGCAATGATTGTGTTCCACCAAAAGCAGCTGCAGCGGCTTCAATACAGGTGCGGGCCACATTGTTAAAGGGGTCCTGTTCTGTTAAGCTCCAGCCACTGGTCTGGCAGTGGGTGCGCAGTGCTAGTGATTTTTCGTTTTTCGGATTGAATTGCTTAACAATTTTTGCCCAGAGCATACGGGCGGCTCGCATTTTGGCGATTTCCATAAAGTGGTTCATTCCAATGGCCCAAAAGAATGACAGGCGCGGTGCAAAACTGTCAATGTCCATTCCGGCGGCGATACCTGTTCTTAAGTATTCCAAACCATCTGCCAGTGTGTAAGCCAACTCAATATCACAGGTAGCACCGGCTTCCTGCATATGGTATCCTGAGATACTGATGGAGTTGAACTTCGGCATGTTTATAGAAGTATATTCAAAAATATCTGAAACAATTTTCATTGAAGGGGTGGGCGGGTAGATGTAGGTATTGCGCACCATAAATTCCTTGAGAATGTCATTCTGTATGGTTCCTGAAAGCAGGTTTGGTGAAACCCCTTGTTCTTCGGCAGCGACGATATAAAAAGCCATAATGGGCAACACCGCACCATTCATGGTCATCGATACACTCATTTTATCCAGCGGAATCTGGTCAAAGAGGATTTTCATATCCTCGACACTGTCAATTGCAACACCGGCTTTTCCTACATCGCCCTGTACACGTTCGTGGTCACTGTCATAGCCGCGATGGGTGGCGAGGTCAAAGGCCACAGAGAGTCCTTTTTGCCCGGCGGCGAGGTTTCTTCTGTAAAAGGCATTGCTGTCTTCTGCTGTAGAAAAACCTGCATATTGGCGAATTGTCCACGGCTTTTGGACATACATCGTGGAGTAAGGACCTCTTAAATGAGGTGCTATGCCTGCAACAAAATCAAGGTGTTTTAATTGCTCTATGTCTTCTTTGGAATAGGATTTTTTTATGGAAAAACCTTCGGCAGTTTCCAATGTCTGATTTGAAGACTGAGTCTTGTTTTCAGAACTTTGTAATCTTATATGTTGTATGTTTTTTCTCATTTATTGTACTATTGTTTTTTGAATAAAGGGATCAAAATCTTCATCGAATCTTGAGTAAAATTGAACAATGAATGATTTGTAATTTGAAGTGATTAAATAAATAGTATTGAAATGATTTTCATCATCAATATTTACTTCATAAACTCCTTTAAACAATTGGGTTCTATTGTTATCTGAAAATCCGCTGGCAATTCTTTTACATTCTGAATTGTATAGTCTGGATATTTCCCGACAGGATTGTAACAAAAACGAGGATACATATTTGGAATCATTTTTTGTAATTGGAATATAGTCCATCATTTTTACATTCAGTTCATTACCATATATGGTGTCTATCATAAAATAAACATTGCCTTTTGACCATTTTAAATTTTTGAATCTTTTTAAGAGATTATCTCTCTTAATGGTGTCTTCGACCTTATGAATTATTTTTTCATAATCATTGTGAGATACCTTTTCAAATGAATGGGGCAAATAAAATTTTATTCTCTCATTTGACAACTCAATATATTTTCCATCATATATTATTGGCGCATTTTTTTCATTATTAAACAGACAAGCTGTATGAAAAAGTAAAATAATGTAAAGGAAAATATATCGTAAATACTTGTACATTGTTTTAGATATAGTGAACACTAGCTTTCATTTTCAATCCGTTCTTGCTCCAGTTTTTCAGCCAAACGCCTTTCAATGATAGGCTCTATGAGTGTTTTTCTTGGGTTTGTTTTAACGAAGGGGTAGAGCTCCAGGTTATTTTTCATCCGGTCTTCTTTGTTGGGATGTTTGTTGGTACCTAGCAACACTTTTTCCCCTTTTTCAAAGGCTTGTTGTTCTTTGGCAGCACTTTCCTTGATTTTTTTCTGAATGGTTCCTTCTTTTAACTGATTGAGGAATCCGCCGCCTTTTTCGATGTCCTTAAAGACTTCCAGCGATTTTTCAGCCAGTTGTGCTGTTAAACTTTCAATGTAATAAGACCCGTCTGAAGGATTGGTAACCGAATCAAAATAGCTTTCATGTCTCAGAATGAGCAACTGATTGCGTGAGATGCGTTCTCCAAACTCGTTGCTTTTGTGGTATAAGGCATCATATGCTATATTACAAACCGTATCTGCACCACCCAGCACCGCACTCATACATTCGGTTGTTGTGCGCAGCATATTGACGTTGTAGTCATAGAGCGTTTTGTTTCTTTTTGACGGCATAGCTACTATGTGGCACTCAGCAATGAAATCATACTCTTTGGACAAGCTTGCATAAAGCAAACGCAGAGCCCTTACTTTTGCAATTTCAAAAAAGTAATTTCCGCCTATAGCAACTTTGAAAATCACTTTCTTTACCGAGGCAGGCTTAGAATGAAAAGCATTTAAGTATTCATTGAGATGAGCCAGGGCATAAGCAAGTTGTTGGGTTATGATAGCACCGGAATTCTGATAGCTAGTGGTGTCAACTGAAAGGGTTTTGGTTTCAGTAATGATTTCTTCCAGTTGATTAAAATCTTCCTTAAGTGTGTTGTGCCAGTTTCCGTCTTGGGTGTGGTGGTTGATGATGTCATTCAGGACGTGAATATTCGCTTTCGCGAAAGCGGGATGCTTACAGAATGTAGGGGAAAGAAATTTCAGGTCAAAATAAAAAATGTGGTTTTTAACGGGAATGTTTTTAAAAAGACTGTCAATGTCAAATTCCTGCGCGGCAGTGAAGTAAATTGCTTCTGCACCACGCTGAAGGGCATCTTGAGCGAGTTTGTTTGCAATGTTCACATCATCAATAAAAATAAATTGCCCGATGTTCCAGCTTTTGGGCTGATGGGGAATGGAGGAGAACCCTTCCTTAAATTCATCGCGGTGGTAAAACGGTTTTACATGAATGCCTTCAGGTGATTTCCAGATAAGGTTTTCATTATAGTCTGCCCCTTTTAAATCTGCCTGAATTTTTTGTTTCCACTGTTTTGAAGAAACGGGTTCAAAGATGTCAAAAAGCGTACTACTCATGGGTTGTTGTTTTTAATGCTGTCCTCGTGTTCAATAATAAAAATTTCTTCATTTTCCTTTTTTAAATAGTAGGTTTCGCGTGCGAAATTTTCCATCTCATCCTCATCTTTTAATTTTTCTAAAAATTCCTTATCATGGGTAATTTCCTTTTGAAAATAGTTTTTGTTGTTTTCGAGTTCGTTGATTTCATCATTTAATTCCTTATGAACAAAAAAAGAGTTGGCGTCAAAGAAAAACATCCACACCCCAAACAAGATGAGTATAAGCACATATTTGTTGCCTATAACCCGTATCCATTTGTTTTTTTTCAGTGATGAAAACTTCATGTTATACCTTTAACTTTTGGTTGATGATACTGCGCACAATATCCACAGCCACAGTATTATATCTGTTTGTTGGGATGATAATATCTGCATACTCTTTTGTGGGTTCTATAAATTGCTGATGCATGGGCTTTAATGTGGTTTGGTATCTGCTTAAAACTTCTTCAAGATCACGACCCCTTTCCGAAATATCCCTTTTTAATCTTCTTATTAAACGTTCATCGCTGTCTGCGTGTACATAAATTTTTATATCAAACATATCTCGTATGTCCGGATGCGTGAGGATTAGAATACCTTCTACAATCATAACGTGTTTGGGCTCTGTAAGGACGGTTTCCTCAGTACGGTTGTGCTGTTTGAAGGAATATACAGGTTGTTGCACAGAATTTCCGCATTTTAGTTCTTTTAAATGCGATACCAGCAAATCAAAATCAATGGCTTTAGGGTGGTCAAAATTGATTTTTGTACGTTCTTCATAGGACAAATGGCCGGTTTCCTTATAATAGGAATCCTGAGAAATGACACCCACTTCATTAGGGGGGAGTTCATTGATTATTTGATTTACAACTGTTGTTTTTCCACTTCCGGTGCCCCCGGCAATTCCAATTATGAGCATGAATACATTGTTTTTGCAAAGGTAATGAAATATTGGTTTTACAATGAGCCTTTAAATTTCAAAGTTTTTTAAACAGACATTATGGAAGCTTTATTTTTCAATAGCTTTCACTTCTTCCACGGTCACCATTTTATCCTGGGTATTGCTCCAGGAATTCATAACATAATTCATCACATCTGCCACCTCCTGGTCTGAAAGGCCCATCGGGGGCATCACATTATTGTATGTGACACCGTTAACTACAATCTCGCCTTTCTGCCCATATTTGACTGCATGTATGCTTTCAGTGCGTTTTTCAACAAGCCAGTCAGCTCCATCCAAGGGTGGAAAAATGCCTTTAGTCCCTTTTCCGTTTGGTAAATGGCATTGTATACAAAAATCGTTATATACAGATTGTCCCCTGCTGATGCTCTTTTCCAGTTCAGGGGTTTCCTGCACTGTTTCTACATTTGAATAATCACTCGTGTCAGATTCTTTGTTTTTTTGATTGGAAATGCAGGATAAAAAAACTGTGATGATAAAGAAAAATAATGTGGTTTGAATTGTTTGCATAAAAATTAATTGGGTATTATTTTTACAATGCCTTTTCCTTCAACGCCCATATAAATATAGCCGTCAGGACCCATCTTTACAGTTCGTAGCCTTCCGATATCTACAGCAATCTTTTGGCGGTCAGTTACTTTATCACCGTCAAGTTTTACCAATTCAAGATACTGGAACTTTAATGCGCCTACAAGCAAGTGTCCTTTCCATTCAGGATAGATGTCACCCGTTACAAAAGCCATACCGCTGGGGGCAATTGAGGGCGTCCAGTAATAAATGGGCTGTTCCATACCGGGTTTTTGGGTTTCTTCTGTTATGACGGTGCCGCTGTAATTGACACCATATGTAATTTCCGGCCAGCCATAGTTTGCACCTTTTTTGTGAATGTTAATTTCATCGCCGCCTTTTGGACCGTGTTCATGAGACCATATTTCACCGGTTTCGGGATGAATATCCATTCCTTGCTGGTTTCTGTGACCATAGGTGAAAATGGCTTTTTTTGCGTTTTCTTCGTTGATAAAGGGATTGTCATCCGGAATGCGGCCGTCATCGTGCAAACGATATGTCTTACCTGCATCACGCGTGATATCCTGAGGGTTTTCTTCCCGGTTTCCACGATCACCAATGGTGAAATAAACATAACCTTCGTTATCAAAAACAATGCGTGAGCCGAAGTGCACACCTGCAGTGGTATTTGGCGTTGCTTTATAAAGTGTTTCGGTATTTGTAAAGTTTGCTCCCTCAAGTTTGGTTCTGACAAGTTTGGTGTTTCCACCATCGCCTTCACCTTCTGAAGATGAGTAGGTTATATAAATCCACTCGTTATTTGTATAATCAGGATGGGGTTGAATATCCAGAAGACCTCCCTGGCCTCTCATATAGAGGTCATCAAAGCCTGTAGTAATGGAGGTGGAAGAACCTTCTTTTACCAAGGTCACATCGCCCGATTTATCACCCACGAGCATAGACCCGTCAGGAAGCCACGCCAGTCCCCAGGGAATATCGACTTCAGAAAAAACAGTTTCAAATTCATAGGAGCGTTCTTCAGGTTGTATTTCTACATCGTTTTCTTTCTGCTGTGCACAGGAAATAAAAAAGATCATGAGGAATAAGGGTAAAATTTTCGTTTTCATAGTGAAATGTATTTATTTTTTGAAAAGATAAAAAAAAGAAATAAAATGCCTGCATATCTTAACATAAAATATATATTTGCAGTCCCAAAAAGGAGGTGCATTTATCAGCATCTTAAAGTAAGTTCTTTTGGGAAGTTTGTGCTTTTAAATACTGATTGATAAGCATACATCAAAAACACCTTCGGGGTGTAGCGTAGCCCGGTTATCGCGCCTGCTTTGGGAGCAGGAGGCCGCAGGTTCGAATCCTGCCACCCCGACAAAAAACCTTTTTAATTTGTGAAAAGGTTTTTTTATTAAATATAATTTCATGTTTGTAATACTTCAATATTTCGCTATTTTTGCAAGCCGGTAATTTAAAAATACATTTTCGGGATGTGGCCCTTCGACAAGCTCAGGGCGGGCTGCACCACTTAAAGGTTAGGATATATATTCTAACTGTTTAATAAACTATAATCTGAGCTTATTCACATATTTTCGGGATGTGGCGCAGCCTGGTAGCGTACTCGTCTGGGGGGCGAGGGGTCGCAAGTTCAAATCTTGTCATCCCGACAAGCACAAAAGTGATTTACGAGAGTAAATCACTTTTTTTGTTCCCTGAAGCGCACAAAACGAAGTTTTGTAAAGCGAAAGGGAACAAAAAAAGTGAGAAAGCGTCAGCTTTCACTTTTGTATTTCCAGCGCCGGATGTAAAAAGATTCTGCAAATCTTGTCATTAATAGCGCACAAAACGAAGTTTTGTAAAGCGAAAGGGAACAAAAAAAGTGAGAAAGCGTCAGCTTTCACTTTTATATTTCCAGCGCCGGATGTAAAAAGATTCTGCAAATCTTGTCGTTAATAGCGTACAAAATGCAATTTTGTAAAGCGAAGAGGAACAAAAAAATCCGGAAAACTCCGGATTTTTTCTTAAAATATTAGTAAAATTAGGATGTTGGAAGTTATTTATCCGTCAGTTTCCTCTGCATCTACTTCTACAGCATTGTTTACGTTTTCACGAATGGACTCCAATTCATCCCTAATTTGGTCATGATCTTTCCTCATAGTGTCGTGGTCATTCTTGATAGCATCATGATTGTCTCTCATCATTGAAATTTGCTCTTCCATCTGCTCAGCTGTAAGTGTGCTGAACGTGTTTTTTAATTCTTGATGACCTTTAAGAAATTCCTCGTGTTTTGCCATTTGAGCTTCGTGATTTTGAAGAATAACTTCATGTCTGGCAAGGTCTTCCAGCCAGGTGGAATCTTCTAATTCCTGACCGGCGATTTGTTGTGAAATTGCAGAGTGATCTACTTTGTATTGTTCGTGCTGAGCCTTCAAAGCGCTGTGGGCTTCTGATATGCTGTCACTTTCTTTTTGAAGCTTATCAAATTCTTCAGATAAGTTCTTGTTTTGATCCTCACAGGCTGTAAAACCTATTGCTATTACTGCTAAAATCATTAAAATGTTTTTCATGGTTAGTGCTTTTTTTTGTTAAACATTATAAAAGTATGAATAATGAATTTATTTTCTTAAAAAATTATGTTAAACACTTAAAATAAGCTTGAAATTTTAATTATTCAGAGCAAAAATGGTGCTTGACTGATCTGAATTATTTTTGAAACATATTATTTTCTTTAATCATAGCTGCGGTTTTTTCAGGAAGCATTTCTTCCCAGCCACTTTTACCTTCTGAAATCATTGCATAAACCTCTCTTGAATAAATGTCCAATAAATCCGGATCATAATCGGTTATATCAACCACACGCCCGTTTTCTTTAAAGAATTTGTAGAGTTCTTTCATGCGGGGGTGTACTTTCAGATTTTCGCTTGTGGTAATTTTTCCGGTTTCAGGGTCTTTGAGAGGGTATAAATATACTTTCAGGTTTCTGAAAAACAACTTTCCAAATGCCTCTAATATTCCCCCACTCAAATGTCTGTAATATTTCTCATCAAAAATATCTATAAAGGTATTTACTCCCATGGTGAGACCCAGCCTTTCTTTAGTATGGACTGAAAAATACTCAACAACCTTATAGTATTCCTGAAAGTTTGAAATCATTACAGTCTGTCCCAACGAGCAGAGGAGGTCTGCTCTTTCAAGAAAATCTTTTTCATCAATCTTCCCTTCGGTTTTTAAATTTGAAAGTGTCATTTCAAAAAGCACTACAGTATTTTCCTTTGCTACTTTTTTTTCTTTTAAAAAAAGTTCGAGAGACTTTTGATACATACTCATGTTGACCTTTGTTACCGGCCGGAAACTTCCCCTTAGCGTGAGGATGTTTTTTTTATACAATATACTGGCGGGTAAAACCATATGCCCGTCTGGCCCAAACATAACTGCCTGGGTCATTTCATTTTTAACCAATTTAAGGCTCATCAAGCGGTTATCGACCTTTTTAAACAGCGGTCCTGTAAAGTTTATGGTGTCTATTTCTATTTTATCAGTACTAATTTCATCATATAAGCTCGCAAGCAATTCGGTGGGTTGATCATATTGATAAAAGGCACCATAGATAAGGTTCACGCCCATAATACCAAGCGATATCTGCTGTAGCGCTGCATTGGCTTCATGAAACTGAACGTGTATTAGAATTTCGCTGTATTCCTCTTCGGGTTCTGATTGAAACCGTATGCCCAGCCAGCCATGACCTTTGTATTTTTTAGCAAAATCTATGGTGGCAACAGTGTTTGCATAACTGAAGAAAAGTTTGTTGGGATGCTTTTGCCTTGAGATGCGTTCTTCAATAAGCTTGGTCTCATGATCAAGAATTGCTTTCAGGCGGGCTTCTGTGACATACCTCCTTTGAGGTTCCAAACCATAAATCGCATCACTGAACTCCTTATCATAAGCACTAATGGTTTTGGCAACGGTACCGGAAGCCTGTCCTGACCTGAAAAAATTGCGTACGGTTTCCTGACCTGCACCAATTTCAGCAAAGGTGCCGTAGATATTTTCATTTAAATTGATTCTTAAAACTTTGTTGCTTGTAGATAATAAATTTTCAAAGTCTTCATCCTCATCAATAAATTTGGGCATAGCTCCTTGTGTTGTTTTAGCTAATTTAAAAAGAATATATTGTTTAAAAGAAGACTTGTGGTAATTTTAGGAATTATGCTGTAAATACTTATACTTAGGAATATTCACTTCGGGTTGGCGGATATATCGTTTTTTTAAAGTTTATAATTTTAAATTACACTTTGATGGTTTTCCATTTTCCTTTTGTAAACAACCACAAGGTAAACAAGCCCACGGAAGTTTCAGAAAAGAACACCGCCCAGAACACGCCCGAATGCTGCCAATCCAAATGAATGGCCAATAAATAAGCCAGCGGGATCTGGATCAACCAGAAAAACACCAGGTTGATCTTGGTGGGTGTTTGTGTGTCCCCGGCACCGTTAAATGCTTGCGTGGAGACCATCCACCAGCCGTACACAAAAAAGGAGTAGGAGAGTATCCTGATCCACTCACCGCCAATGGCTATCACACGGGCATCATCAGTGAAAATCCCCATCAAGGCCTCGTTAAAAAAGAAGTAGATAATGGAAACACTAATCAGGAAAATCATATTATACACTCCAATTTTCCAGACCGACGATTCTGCCCTGTCGGGTCGTTCGGCTCCCAGGTTTTGCCCCACCAGGGTGGCTGCGGCATTTGACAAGCCCCAGGCGGGCATCAACGTGAATAACATAAGACGCAACGCGATGGTCGCCCCGGCCACGGCCTCGCTGCCCACATCGGCCAGGATGCGCATCAAAAAGATCCACGAGGTCATCGCCACAATCATTTGACCCACACCACCTACTGAGGTGCGTATTATGTTCAACATCGCTTTTACATCCACTTTCAAATGTGAAACATGCACCCTGATTTTCTTCCCGCCTTTAAAAAGTACACATAGTTGTATTGCCACTCCAATGCCCCGGCCTATGGTTGTGGCAATAGCTGCACCTTCAATACCCATGGCCGGGATGAACCCCCAGCCAAAAATAAGTATGGGGTCGAGAATGATATTGATTCCGTTTGCAATCCACAACACCCGCATCGCGATAGCGGCATCTCCGGCACCTCGGAAAATGGCATTGATAACAAACAGGAAGACAATCACTGCGTTGCCGCCAAGCATCCATTGGGTATAGCGATAGCCTTCCTCAATGACCCAGGTATCACCCCCCATTAATGCGAGTAACTCTTTTGAAAAGAAGATGCCGCCCACGGCAAATGGGACTGATACCAAAAAGGCAATAATGATGGATTGTACCGCCGAAGTGCCGGCATCCTCTGTTTTCTTTTCGCCTATCCTGCGGGCAATGATGGCTGTGACGGCCATGGCCAATCCCATAGCGACCGAATACAGCAAAAATAAGTAGGTTTCTGTCAGCCCCACAGTTGCTACTGCCGAGGATCCCAGCTTCCCGACAAAATAGATATCCACCACGGCAAAGGTGGATTCCATGACCAGTTCCAGAATCATGGGGACAGCCAGTAAGAAGATTGCCCGACGGAGTCCAATTGTAGTATAATCAGAATCTGTGCCGCGTAGGGCGTTTTTTAATTCCTGCCAGAGTGTGGCCTTTTTTATGGAATGGGTTTGAGGATTCTCTACGTTCATTTTTTGATGGATGAGTTAGATGAATGGTTGGGGTTGTCAAAATTCAGCAAAATTTCTTATTTGGACAACCAGTATAATGAAATTATTGGGCTTTGCTTTTCTGTAGTTTGTGGTAGCTGAAATAGGAAACCATCAATACAGCAAGCACGATGATAGGGAAGAATACTTCCCCACTGAAGCCGTCCACTGCCCAAAGACTAATGGCCGCAAAGATAAAGTCAAACGTAAAACCTGCATACGCCCATTCTTTGACTCTTTTTGGTAGTTGTGGAAGGATGAGCACGATGGCCCCCAGAATTTTGGCGACCGTTAATGCCGTGCCAAAGTAGTCAGGATAGCCCAAATGCCTGAGCCCTTCTTTTGCCATTTCGGTATTGCCGGTTAAAGCGGGCATGACCCCTTGAAATAAAAAGATAAGTATCGTGCTTGCCCAGAATATGATTTTGGTTGTTTTCATTGTGTTGGTTTTTTTTTGTTCAAGTTGATTGATTATTTGTTATAATTGATGCACCTGCTTTCCTGATGGAAAAGCGATACCAGCTCATCCGTGGTTTTTATAAAATGTTTATCCTGAAATACTGATGTTTTCTCTTATGACTCCTTTTTCAATTCAAAGTTCACCATCCACTTAATCCCAAACTTATCCGTAAAGCTTCCAAAGAGGTCGCCCCAAAACATTTCCTCAAGCGGCATTTCTATTTCGCCACCGGCGGAAAGACCGTTGAATATCCTTCGGGTCTCTGCTTCACTGTCAGGCTGAACCGAAATGTAATTGCTGCTCCCAAATACCGCCTTCTGGCCAAAAGCCTCTATACAATCTGACGCCATCAGGATGTTGTTGCCTATGGGCAGTGCGATATGCAAGATCAGGTCTTGGTATTCCTCCGGGAGGTGACCGGGGCTTTTTTCATCTTCGGGCATGTCCTTAAAGCGTTGCAGCCCTAAGAATTCACCGCCAAAAACAGATTTGTAAAAGTTGAATGCTTCTTTAGCGTTGCCGTTGAAATTTAAATAGGGGTTTAGTGTTGTCATTAGTTAGTGAGTTAGTGAGTTAGTGAGTTTGTTTTTATAGTGATTCGGTATATTTTTTAAAGTTGTCAAGTATGGCTTGCCAGCCTTGTTGCTGTAGTTCCCGGCTGTTTATGTTTTCGGCCTCAAAGCGTTCTTCTATTGTAGTCGTATTGCCGTTTGCACGAAAGTCAACACTTACTTTCCTGCCGTCAGCTAAGGTATAAGCAAGGTGCTCGTGTGCTTTCACACGGTCAAAAGTTCCCGTGAAGTCAAAGACTGTGCTGCCGTCTTTGGCTTCCATACGGCTGTTGAATTGCCCGCCTTCCCGCAGGTCGATTGCTGCTTCGGTAGTATGCCAGTCCGGCGAGGCGGCACTCCAGTTGACGATATGTTCCGGGGTGTTCCACACGTCCCATACCGTGTGTACGGGTGCGCTTACTTCTGTGGCTATTTTGATTGTGGTTGGGTTTTTCATCGCTTTAGTGTTTTGTCAGGTTGCTGTAATTTAATGGGCGAGACATAGGAAGTCATCTTTTTGATTTTGGCATTTTTAAAGCCGTTGAATTCATACACATCACAAAACCCGAAGGACTTTACTTCTCCGGAAGCTTCCTTGATTTTCATCGTTCCGTTAACGGCGGCGGTCCTTCCTTGGGTAATGGTGTTTAAGATTTGCATATCCAGAGTTTCCACGCTTTCCATTTCGCGTAAGCTGTTTTGAAAAGCTTCCTTTCCCTTTAGATGAAACTCGCCCACCATCTCCCATACAATGTCATCGGTTACCTGTTCTGCGATATAGTGGGTATCGCCTTTCGCGAAAGCGTCATTAAACTGTTTTAACATGAGTGCATTTGTTGTCATTGGCGGTTTTTTTTTTTTTTTTTTTTTTGATAACGTAAAGATATTGAGGAGTTTACAATTTTTAAAGGTGTAAAGGCGACAACTTAAAGGGTGAAATGCGACATTTCTGAATGAAGAACAAATTAAGTGTCAAAAAAGTGGCCCCCTCTTGACACAGGGTTGTCATTATGGGTTGTTTCCTTTGTAGTGTACAAATCAAAACAACCTCTTGTAAAAATAACAGCCCCAATAACAGATATTAATCATTACCTCTTAATGATCAAAAGAGGTGAAGCCAACTAGAAATCAAATTTTGTTAAATTGTATTTTCGTCTTAAACAGTATCTTTGGGAAATCTATCAACGTGTTATGAGTATAGACACCCCAAAGCGATTTGACCGCATTGTCGCCATCCTCATCCAGTTACAATCCAAAAGGGTGGTAAAGGCCCAGGAGTTGGCCGACCGCTTTGAGGTGAGCTTGCGCACCATTTATCGTGATATCAGGACGCTGGAAGCTTCGGGGGTGCCTATTTACAGCGAGGCCGGTGTGGGCTATTCCATTGTGGACGGCTACCGCTTGCCGCCGGTGATGTTCACACGCGAAGAGGCCGGCAGCTTTGTGGCCGCCGAAAAGCTGATGCAGAAGTTTACCGACAAAGGTCTGGGCTCTTATTTTGAATCGGCTATGTTCAAGCTGAAATCAGTGTTGCGCGGCAGCGAAAAAGACTGGGTGAGCGCCATCGAGTCGCATATAATGATGGAACCTGAAGAAGCGTTGTTCAATGAAAAGGTACCCCATGCACTGCAAACCCTCTTTGAAAGCATCGCCGAAAAGAAGCAGGTGAAGATGACTTACCTGGCTCAGGATTCCGAAATTGCTACTCAACGTAATATCGAGCCCGTGGGCCTTTTTCACGAAAGCCACCACTGGTATATGATGGCCTATTGTCATTTGCGGGAAGATTACAGGCAATTCCGTACCGACAGGATTGAGCACATTCAACGAACGGATATTACTTTTTCACGGGAACACAACCCGCTGGATCATTTTTTGGCAAACGACCCGGACAAAACAGCGGTGAAGGTGCGTATCCTGGTGGATAAAAGTATAGTAAAACACCTCAGGAGCGGCAGGAAGTATTACGGCTTTGTTTCTGAAAAGGAGAAAGGCAGGTACATGGAAATGACATTTATGTCGCGGCACATCCACGAGAGTTTTGCACGTTGGTATATGATGTTTGGCGACTATGCCGAAATCCTCGAGCCCGAAAGTTTAAAGCAACGGGTGAAGGAACTCTCTAAGTCCATTGCTGATAAATTGTAACAACCGATGAACAGCCCTTTGGTACATAAAACCTATATGCTCCAAAAATTTAAAGGAAAAGGCGGCTGGACCTATGCGGAAATTCCTGAGGTTTCACCAGGTAAAAACACGCCCTTTGGTTGGGTGCAAGTGAAGGGCAGTATTGATGGGTATCCCATTGAAAAATTTAAACTACAACCGATGGGCAATGGGAAACTGTTCCTTCCTGTCAATGCCAAAATCAGGAAGCATATTGGGAAAGAGGCGGGGGATAGGGTGGAAGTCATCCTGTATAGAGATGAGACCCCGGAGGCAGTTCGCGAGGAACTCCTTTTGTGCTTAAAGGTTGAACCCGGAGCATTAGAGGCTTTTCAATCTTTGATTCCTTTCAGACAAAATGCCCTGACAGATTGGGTATACCAGGTCAAAACCGATACAGAAAAAGTAAACCGAATAGCAGACATCCTGAAACAGATGCAAGATATCAGTGAAAATCAAAAATAATGAACAAGCAAACCTATATCGCCCTCCTTCGCGGCATCAATGTGGGCGGCCATAAAAAAGTCCCGATGGCGGCTCTTAAAGCTATGATGGAAGCGATGGGTTTTGCTCATGTAAAAACTTTGCTTAATTCCGGTAATGTGGTGTTTACCGGCCCGGAGACAGACGCAAAGAAACTGGAGGCTCAACTCAGTGACCAATTGGAACAAACGTTTGGTTTTCCCGTGCCTGTTGTGGTAAGAAATGGGGAGGAGGTCCATAAAATGGTATCATCAGCCCCATTTAAGGAAGTGGAAACCCATAAGAACATCCGTTTGTATGTGACCTTTATCAATGAGACCCTTATAGAAAATCCATTGGATTTGCCCTGGGTTTCCTCAGACGGGGCATTCCATATCATTGGTTTTACAGACAGTGAGGTCATCAGTTATCTGAATGTTTCCAAGACCAAAACCACCGATGCTATGAACATTCTTGAAAAGACCTATGGTAAACACGTAACCACCCGCAATTGGAATACGGTCTTGAAAATAGCGAAGTTATTATAAAAGGCTTATAATACGCTTGTAATGGTTTAAAGCTGCATACCCATCAATCCAGTTCCTCACACACATACCCCATGGTGTGCAGGGCATTTAAAACAAGGGTAGGGTGAAGGGTTTGTGTTTCCACACGAAGGATGTTGTCACAGTCCTCTAGGTCAAAATTCCAGAAATCCCCTTTGGGGAGGAGTTCGTTCAATACAGGTTTTAGTTGCCTGACCTCCTTCTTTTTACTTACCGATGTTTTAAATACCAGCACTGTTTTCATTCCCTCTGTTATTTTAACGTTCCCAGAAATAAGGGGGTTCGATGCCCAGGTCGCGCAAATAGACATATCCTTGCCCGCGGTGGTGGATCTCATTGTCTATAAAGTAGAAGATAGAGGAGATGACGGTGCCTTCATATTGCCCAAAGGTTTTGATGGTTTCGTGAAAGCGTTCTATGGGTATTTGGTTGTAATAGGTATTGATTTCCTCAGTGGCTTTGTCCCATAGTTCCAGCAGGAAGGCTTTTTTGTTTCCGTGGTCAATATGTTCCTGCAGGGGTTTGGTTTCTCCCGTGGCTATTTCCTTGATTCCCGGGCCGGCAATGGCGAGGAGTTCCATGGTGAGTTCTGCAAAGGTGCGCATACCCCCAATGCTGTGGTTGAAAAACACTGTTTCGGGAAAGGCTTCAATGACCCGGCGGGTGAGGTTTCGGTGCCCCTGCCAGTGATCTAATAATCCTGCAGGTGTGATTACCTGATGTACTGATGTGTTGGTTGCTGTGTTACTCATAATAAGTTGTTTTAAAGGTTATTAATTATTTAATAACAAAGGTAAAACAGGGGAGTGACAGCCGTTTGTCAGTAGGGATAATAAAAGTGAAATTATGTTTTTTGGACCGTCAGTATACTAAAAAACCGCTCCATCGTTTTATCTTCATTAACCTTTACCTGATCGCTAACATCTGTAGCTTTTAGGATTTTAAAACCGGCGTTTGTAATTAGTTCTTGTGCTTTTTCGGAACTGTAAAGCTTAAAGCCGTATTTTGTAAAAGGCAGCTGTTCCATAAACTTTTTTTTCCCAAAACAAATACAAAATACAGCTTCGGGTTTCATCACCCTTTTAATTTCTTTGAGGAGTTTATCGGGATGTTCCCAGAAGTAAATGGTATTTACGGTCATCACCTTATCAAAGAGTGCGTCGGGCAAGGGAATGTGTGTTCCGTCATAGAGGTGAAAGAAAGCGCTTTTTTTGGAAATGTTCCCGGCATTTATTTTTTGGGCTTCCTGCACCATAAGTTCAGAGATATCGAGTCCGTGATAGCTTATATTTTTGGCAGTATTTAAAACTGAAGGCACATGGGCGGCGGCACCGGGGCCGATTTCAAGTACCGTATCGTTGTTTTTGAGATCAAGGCTTTTGATGGTGTTCCAGGTCATTTGCCGGTTGTTGGTGTGCATCCGTTCGGCAACAACGGTTCCCATTTCCCCTTGCGGACAGCTTAGTTGTACAGCCAGGGCTTTGATTTCTTCTTCGTTCAAGCTCTCCATGTTTTAGGGGTTATTCAGTTATGGACAGGTAGATGTCCACTTCGGCATTGTTCCAGTTTGCACAGCGCTCGTCATAGACTTCAAAATCAGGCTTGTATGCCCTGGGGTGATGGGTATTCCAGATGGTTCTCCATGCATCTCCCACACAATCGGGCATCTTGCCGTTGGTGACTATTTTTGTGTAGAGACCGCCGGGCATTTGAAGACTGTGCAAACCCTCCGGTACCAGTGTGCCCGGGGCAACTTTACAGCCAATGAAGTAGCTGTAGGGTTGGGTGTGGTCACCTTCATAATCGTGGTACACCGCAAGGATTTCACCGGTGAGCTTGTTTGGGATCTTGTCAAAATAGTTTCCGGTTTCAAATTGCTGCCAAAGCATGCCGCAATCCTTAGCAGACTGGTTATTTTTATTGGTTGTTTTTCGTTGTAACGAAAGTCCTATCAGGGTTAGTTCCGGTTGTGTTTCTTTATTCATAGGGTTGTTTTTGGTTAGGAAGTTAAAATTACAGGATTGATGTCAAAAATAGAACAGTGGAGTGACAGCCGTTTGTCAGGAGGGGAAAAGAAGGTATTATTATTTTACGTAATGTAAATATATTTTATGCTTTTTTGTAAAAATCAAAAGCACCTTTGCGCAGGTTGATGCCATATTCCAGCCAGGCTTTGAGGCAGGCGAGGAAGTTTGCCCAGCCTTCGGTATTTCCCTTAAGCCATTTGATACCCGCTTCGTCATTAGTTCCTCCGCTTTCGGTGACAGCTACAATTGTAGTGTTTCCCTCAGGTGTGAGGCTTATTTCCACAAGGTATTCTTTACCATCTGTATCCCAGGAAAAGGAAATGAGTTTGTTTTTTTGCATTTTCCCGACCCGTACCGGATAATCATCCGAAAACTCCGGAAACTGCCATAGGAGTGTTTTTCCTTCTTCCAGAGGGCCGCTTGCTTTAGAAATGAAATAATTAGTCATCTGCTCGGGATTGACAATGGCTTCATATACTTCAGTAGCGGGTTTTGATATTTGTATTTTTGCGTTTACTGTTAAGGATGTTTTCATTAGTATGGATTTTTAATTTCTTTCTTTTAAACACTTTTTAATCAATAGTATGTGGTAAATATTAATTTGGTATTAAATATAATGGAGACTTTTGGGTATGCAAAAGTTATTTGTAGAAAAATGAATGTACTTACTTAGCACTTAAAGGTGTATATACGACATTTTTATATATTTTTACTATAACCTAACACGCTACAGATGAAGAAACATGTTTCCATTTTGATCCCTGCCGGACATACAAGTTTAGTCAATATTGTAGGGACCCATCAGATTTTTAATCAGGTGAATGACTTTATGGCGATGCAGGGTATGGAGCCGTTATTTGAAGTGGAACTGGTGGGCTTATCCATTCCCACAAACCTAACCAATGGCTTGTTTTCTGTAAATCCAACACGGATTATTGATGATATCAAAAAAACCGACCTGATCATCATCCCGGCTATTCACGACGAACCCGGAAACATTGATGAAAGCAATAAGGATTTTATTCCCTGGTTAAAAAGACACTATAAGGACGGTGCAGAGATTGCCAGTTTGTGCGTGGCTGCTTTTTTTCTGGCATCCACAGGTTTGCTGGATGGCAAACAATGTTCCACCCACTGGATTCAGGCCGATAACTTTAGAAAAATGTACCCACAGGTGCAATTGGTGGATGATAAAATCATGACTGAAGATAGCGGTATCTATACTAGTGGGGGCGCCTATTCCTTTTTAAACCTCTTGCTATACCTTATCGAAAAATATACAGGACGTGAAATAGCGGTTTTGACAGCTAAGACTTTTATGATTGATATTGAGAAGGACAGCCAGTCGCCCTTTATCATCTTTGAAGGACAGAAAGATCACAGGGATGAACCTGTTAAAAAAGTACAGGAGTTTATTGAAAACAATTTTGAAGATAAAATCAATGTAGAGCAACTGGCAGGTATGTTTGCATTAAGCAGAAGGACATTGGAACGCCGTTTTAAAAGTGCTACAAGCAATACCATTTCTGAATATATCCAAAGAGTGAAAATGGAGGTGGCCAAACGAAGTCTGGAAAGCAGTACCAAAAATGTCAACGAGGTGATGTTTGATGTGGGATATAACGATACTAAGGCATTTCGCTCCACCTTTAAAAAAGTAACGGGGTTGAGTCCGGTGGCTTATAAGAAAAAGTTTAATAGTATTGGGGCTGGTGCATAGGCTTGGGTTATTCCATTTTTAAATACATCTCCTTAAAATTGAGGGTCATGGTATTGAATTTTCCTATAAAATCCTGTCCAATATTCCCCAGAAAGTAATTCTCTTTCTTGAGGGGCTCTTTCAGCACAATGATAGAATCCATCTTGATAATGCTACCTGAGATTTCAGGGGAGAAGGTCGTGTAAACCCCTTTTTGGTTGCTGTTTCCACCGGCACCGCCAAAAGCATAATCTTGTTCAGTAAGTCCGGTTAACTCGGTTTTGTTTAAGTGGTAATAGGTATCATAAAGCATGGTTTGATTGGCTCCGGTATCAAAGGTATATATCCCTTTTTTTCCATTCTCAGTAAGCCAAAGCAAAGGTGTCAAAAAATCGAGCGCAAGGTTTTGATCCCCTTCGGTTCCCGGCTTTAACGGAACCCTAAAGCGATCGTCGCGGCTTATCTGAATTTCTTCCAGCGCCTCCAAAACAGGAAAGCCAAGAATCCCATAGATTTGATAGTCAATCTGTGGGAACGCCAGTGCTTCATCGGGAAAGATCAAAAACACAGCGTTTTCAATGGTAATTGTTCCCAATTGAAAAGAGGGAACGATACCGATTTGCGATACGACCTTTCCTCCCGTGATTGCATTGACATCAAAGCTTCCTTCTAAAACCTCCACACAAAACGCAGCAGCCGTGGACTGTGTAATGGTGGAAATGTTGGCACCGGTATCAAAAACAAAATCCCTTGTAGTGGTATCGACACGCACTTCCAGGTTCTGAAGCCCCGCGATGTCTCTTTTGATGGTAAGCTCCTCATCAGCTTGCTTCGAAACCTGCTGTTTGGGTTGGTCTTGCAGTGCAGTCCAGATAATCAGGGTGTTTTCAAGGTCTTTTCTTTTTGCTTCCGTAATATGGTCAGGATACTGTTCCAACAAGTTTTCCAAAGATGTTTTTGCTTGCTGATAGTCATACAACCTCGAATAATTAACATGGGTGATGGATGCTATTTTATATAGCAACGAATCCGGAAGTTCGTTTCCATACTTTTCTTGTAAACGGTTTGTCTTTTCTAGGGAGGCTTCGGGATTGTTGAAGGCATAGTCCAGCATCAAACCAATCCTGAGCTTTTCTTTTTCCTCTAAAACGGTAGGGTTCTCTTCAAAAAGGCTCCGTGCCGAAAAGTAATCCTTCACAACAATAAGGGAATCCATTTGAGAAACAAGGGCCTCGGCAAACTCACGGTTTTCATTCTTTTCCGTGCAGGAAATACCTGAAAAAAGAATGACAATAAGGAGGAAGTATATGATGAAAAGGCTATTCTTTTTCATTTTAAGCGGAATAGTTTTATTATATGTAAACTAATAATTCACGTAAGATATTAAAAAAACCGGTTAAGAAGACTATCCTCAGAAACCGGTTTTTTTAGTAATAATCCAGATATATTATTCTATTTTAAGACCTACCATCTCCTGTCCGCCTTGAAACAGGGTCAGGCTTTTAATGGAACCGTCAGGGTTTTTATTGAATTTTACCTTTGCTTCAACCACTTTTAAGAAAAAGGTATCTTCGGCTTCGGCAAACAATTCAAACTCGGGTTGTCCTGTTGCCTGCGCAAATAGCCTGTTGCCGTCTGCCCTGACTTTAATATGGAAGGTGGGTTGCAATTCATAAGTGCCTTTATAGGCGTTGAGAATTTCCGGCGCCAGGGTGATGGCTTCCCGCTCAGCAGCAGGCTTAATGTCTGTTTCAACGCCTATGCTTTTGTTGATTCGGTCTGCAAAAAGGGTTGTTTTCTTTCCATCTTCAAGGGCGAATTCATAAGTGGTAAAACTGCCTTCAAACTGAAACTCGTTTTCAGAGAGCGGAATAAGTTTAAAAGGTTCGCCACCCTGACGTGTGCTGTACAGGCTGCCGTTTTCAAACGTAATAAACCGTACCACATCCTCAAATTGATAGGCTCCCGTCCATTGTTTTAAAGCAGTTTCTGAAACTTCTGCAGCCGATTTCTCAACCAAAGGCTTCCCTAGAACAGCCGCAGTTGCTCTGAGGTTGTAGGTTTCAGGTCCTTTGCTGTTGTCGTTGGTCAGGACAATGGCATAAATGTTTTGTTCAGGAACATAAATCCCGGAGGTTGTAAACCCAAAGATACCTCCGGTATGCTCGATAGAAGGCACGCCCGCGATTTCATTCACACCCCATCCATACCCATAGTAAATAGGCTTGCCATTGTTAAGGGTGTAATTTGTAAAGGCAAGCTGTTTGCTTTTTTTGGAAATAAGTGTGTTATGGTGAATTGCCTTATGCCATAAAAACATATCATCAACGGTGGACATCAGCGAGCCGGCCGCATAGGGAAGGGTCATACTTAAATAATCTGCATTTCTAAAACTTTCGCCGGAAGGCTGATACCCACTGGCACGATTGGCAATTACTTTGCTTTTACTTCCATAGGTGGAATGGTTCATACCGAGCCTATCAAAAATATTTTTCTGAATAAACTCCTCATAAGATCCCCCGGAAACCTCTTCTATAATATAGCCCAAAAGGATGTATGCCGAGTTGTTATAAGCATAGGCTTCGCCGGGCTCAAACTCCATAGGTTCGTTTTTAAATACCTCGATGAGTTCCGTGGGGGTCATATCCACACGGGCCTGGGTCATAAACCCCGGCATATTCGTATAACTTTTGATTCCTGAGGTATGGTTTAACAGATGGTGAATGGTTATTTTATCGCCTTTGGGATAATCGGCTATATACTTTGATAGCGGGTCATCGAGGCTTAGTTTCCCTTGTTCCATCAGCATCAGGATGGCGACCGCTGTAAACTGTTTTGTGATGGAAGCCAGCTCCAGCACGTTTTCAGGCTTCATAGGAACGTTGAGCTCCAGGTTAGCCATTCCAAAGGCTTTTCGGTAGATTACCTTGTCGTCTTTGGCAATCAGCACGGTTGCTCCCGGTTTGCCGGGCGGATAGGCTTCTTCAAAAATAGCGTCAATTTGTTTTTCAAGAGACTGACTTGATACCGTTACGGTGTTGAAAGAGAGTACTGCTAAAGATAAAAACAGCAGTCTGAACATTGTTTTTTTCATAATGATTTGATTTTGATTGATTGATGATTATATAATTTGACGCTTTGAGGTTTTAAATGTTACACCTTCCGCTAAAATCATTAAGCTCTAAATTGCCTGAAAAGAAACTCTTGAATATACCAACACGCTTTAGATTGCCTGCCTTTGCATAATTTGCTTTTCCTTTTCCATGGCAAATCCGTATCTTTACGCATATAAATATGATTCATTAAAAGCTTATGGACACCAAATACCGGCTGCACGTCAACGACCAATTTGAATATTCCCTCACACAAAACGAAACAGAAGCACTCAATACCCATCAGGTAAACAACCATCAGCAACACCTCATTCATGAGAACCAATCGGTGCTTGCCGAAATCATTTTAGCAGATTTTATCAACAAGATCTATACCGTAAAAATCAATTCAAACACCTATACTGTACAGATTAATACTCCCCTTGATGAGCGCATCAAGGCGATGGGTCTTTCCCTGGGCGAAGCGGTTGCCGTTAACGATATCAAAGCTCCTATGCCCGGCCTCATCCTCGATGTGCCCGTACAAGCCGGTGATACGGTAAAGGAAGGGGACTACCTGCTGGTGCTGGAAGCCATGAAAATGGAAAACGCCCTAACCGCACCCCGCGACGGCGTGGTGAAAGCCGTGGCTGTGGCCAAAGGTGATACGGTTGATAAAGGGCAGTTGTTGATTGAGATGGAGTGATTAGATGTGAGAGATTAGACGTGAGACATGAAACATGAGACGATAGACTTGAGACAATAGATATTAGACATAAGACGTGTGCATTTAAAGTCCATTATGTACACAGACCCCGGCGGGGTCAAATGATTGTAGAAAATGTGACACCATTAAACCGACCCCGGCAGGGTCGCATAGGTGGGAGAAAAAATAAAATAGACAAGAAATAGTATTAACAAGATGCCCGCCCAGGCGAGCATTTAGATACCCGCTTGCGCGGGTGATGAATATGAAAAAAATATTAGTAGCAAACCGGGGGGAAATTGCCTTGCGTGTGATGAAAACAGCCCGAAAGATGGGCATCAAGACCGTTGCCATTTTCTCTGAACCGGACAGAAACGCACCCCACGTGCGCTTTGCCGACGAGGCCGTTTGTGTGGGGGAAGCCGCTTCCAATAAGTCTTATTTGCGGGGCGATCACACCATTGAAGTAGCCGAAAGCCTGAACGTTGATGCCATCCACCCGGGCTACGGATTCCTGAGTGAGAATGCCGCTTTCGCGGAAGCGGTTGAGAAAAACGGACTCACTTTTATAGGTCCGCGGCCACACGCCATTCGCATCATGGGGAGCAAACTCGCTGCCAAAGATGCTGTTAAAGACTATGATATCCCGATGGTGCCCGGAATCGACGAAGCCATCACAGATGTAGATAAAGCGAAGCGTATTGCCAAAGAAATAGGCTTTCCCATTCTTATCAAAGCTTCAGCCGGGGGCGGGGGAAAGGGAATGCGCATTGTTGAAAAGGAAAGCGACCTTGAAGAACAAATGAAACGTGCCATCAGTGAGGCTGAATCAGCGTTCGGGGATGGTTCTGTGTTTATTGAGAAATATGTCAGTTCGCCGCGTCACATTGAAATACAGGTACTGGCCGACACCCATGGCAATGTGGTACACCTTTTTGAGCGTGAATGCAGCATACAGCGTCGCCATCAAAAAGTTGTGGAAGAAGCTCCTTCCTCAGTACTGACCCCAGAAATCAGACAACAAATGGGAGCGGCCGCCGTGAAAGTAGCCAAAGCCTGTGACTATGTAGGAGCAGGGACTGTTGAATTCTTACTGGATGAAAACAAGAACTTTTACTTCCTGGAAATGAATACACGCCTGCAGGTGGAACATCCCGTTACCGAGCTCATCACCGGACTCGACCTGGTGGAACAGCAAATCAAAATTGCCCGTGGAGAAACCCTTTCCTTTGCACAGGAAGATTTAAGCATCAAAGGCCATGCGATGGAACTACGCGTTTATGCTGAAGACCCGCTCGACGACTTTATGCCCAGTGTGGGCACCTTAAATCGTTACCGACCGCCAATGGGCCCGGGAATCCGTGTGGATGATGGTTTTGAAGAAGGCATGGAAGTACCCATTTATTACGACCCTATGCTCTCAAAACTCATTACGTATGGCAATACCCGTGAGGAAGCCATTCAACTGATGATAGAAGCCATCGCCGGTTATGAAATTGAAGGTGTATCCACCACCTTGCCCTTTGGGAAGTTTGTGATGGAACACGAAGCCTTCCGCAGCGGTGACTTTGATACGCACTTTGTCAAAAAATACTATTCCGCAGAAAAGCTTTTGGAGCAGAACAAAGCCGAAGCCAAACTCGCTGCGATGGTAGCCTTGAAAGCATATTTGAAGGATCGGGACTTACTGAGAATTCCTTAGTGAACCTTAGTGTCTTTGTGCCTTAGTGGTAAAATGAGATATTTGATAATGGAATAAGATTGATAATAAAATTAACGAGATGCCCACTTGCGTGGGCATGACATTCCGCCTTTGCGGGTAAATGATATGAGCGACAACACAAAAAAATTACAGGAAAAGATAGCCCTCGCCAAATTGGGTGGCGGGCAGCAACGCATTGACAAGCAACACGAAAAGAAAAAGCTCACCGCCCGTGAGCGTGTGGAGTACCTGATGGATGAGGGTTCCTTTGAGGAAATAGGCATCCTGGTGACGCACCGCACAACCGACTTTGGTATGGACAAGGAGAAATACTATGGCGACGGGGTGGTGACCGGTTACGGCACCATCAACGGCCGTCCCGTGTGTGTGTTTGCACAGGACTTTACCGTGTTTGGCGGCGCACTCTCAGAAACCCATGCCGAGAAAATCTGCAAAACGATGGACCTGGCCGTGAAGTTGGGTGTGCCCATGATCGGTCTTAACGACTCCGGGGGTGCGCGCATACAGGAAGGTGTGCGGTCGCTGGGTGGTTATGCCGATATCTTTTACCGCAATGTGCAGGCATCAGGGGTGATCCCGCAATTGTCTGCCATTATGGGACCCTGTGCCGGTGGGGCGGTGTATTCACCCGCGATGACCGATTTTACCCTGATGGTACAAGACACCAGCTATATGTTTGTTACGGGGCCCAATGTGGTGAAAACCGTGACCAATGAGAATGTCACATCAGAAGAACTGGGCGGGGCGAGTACCCACGCCACCAAATCGGGTGTGACGCACGTGACTTCGGTGAGTGATATAGCTTGTCTGGAAGACGTTAAAAAGCTGCTGAGCTATCTCCCGCAGAACAACAAAGAAACCACGGCAAAACTGCCTTTTATACCCGCTGAAGAATACCGTGACGAACTGGAAAGCATTGTGCCGGACAGTTCGAACAAGCCTTATGACATGCACGCCGTGATCAAGGGCATTATCGATACCGACAGCTTTTTTGAAATCCATAAGGATTATGCAGACAACATTCTGGTGGGCTTTGCCCGTTTGGGCGGAAGGAGCATTGGCATTGTCGCCAATCAGCCGATGAGCCTTGCAGGCGTGCTGGACGTGGAAGCCTCCAAGAAGGCAGCCCGCTTTACCCGTTTTTGCGACTGTTTCAACATTCCGTTATTGGTATTGGTGGATGTGCCCGGTTTCCTTCCCGGAACCGACCAGGAGTGGAACGGTATCATCTTGCATGGTGCCAAACTACTTTACGCGTTAAGCGAAGCCACCGTGCCGCGTGTCACGGTGATTACCCGAAAAGCATACGGCGGTGCTTATGACGTGATGAACTCCAAACACATTGGTGCCGACTTTAACTATGCCTGGCCCACTGCCGAAATCGCGGTGATGGGCGCCAAGGGTGCCAGTGAAATCATCTTTAGGAAAGAAATCCAAAAGGCCGATGACCCCGAAGCCAAGCTCAAAGAAAAAGAAGCCGAGTATGCCGAGAAGTTCGCTACCCCCTTTGAAGCCGCCCAACGCGGATTCATCGATGAGGTCATTATGCCCCGCGACACCCGCAGGAAACTGTTGAAAGCCTTTAGCCTCCTGGAAAGCAAAACAGTGAACCGTCCGGACAGAAAGCACGGGAATATTCCGTTGTAAAATACCCGCACAGGTGGGAAATCGAAGATTCAGCGTAGCTAATCCCGTCAATCAAAGTGAGAGCACGGTCCTTCATTTCCCTCATCTTGCACTCAACTGTGCGTGCTTACTCAGATGGGATCCCTCACATTCGTTCGGGATGACAAATGTTAATGGGTTTGTCATTCCGTGGGAGCGATAGCGACGAGGAATCTCATCCTGCTGCTCACGCAAAGTTACTCACGCCTAAACTAATTACCCATAGCATACCGGTAATGCCCAATGATTTTATACTCAAAGAGGCAATCGGCAAGTACTTGACCGCCGCCGATGTTGTGCACGATCAAATTGCGCTTCCCGTCATTTGATTTTTTATCAACCACAATGCCGATGTGGGTGAGCCCACCCCCTAAACTCCAGCATACTATATCACCGGGCAGGTAGTTTTTTGCGCGGTCTGAAATGGGCAACGAGGTGCCGTGCCGTTCAAAAAAGGTCATTAAATTGGGCACACGTCTGTGGTCTATGTTTTTATCTGTAGAGGTCAATCCCCAAAGTTTGGGATAGGCACTAAAGTGTGCTTTCATATCTTCATGTACTTCTTTCTGCAGGTCAATACCCATTTTTCTGTAAGCCCTGATGACCACATCTGTGCATACGCCAATGTTTGCCGGCACATCGCCATTGGGGTAGTCCATAGAAAAGTAGGCCGGGTCATAAGTTACCTGTTGCTTCGTCAGGGCGATAGCGTGCTTGGCAAGGGTCTTTTGTTCAGCGGTGGTTTGTGCAATCCCGGCTTGGAACAGCAACCCAAAAAGCATTAGCAGTATTTTTCTCATAATAAGAAGGCGTTAGTCGTTTGTTCGTTAAAGAAGCATCAACAAAAGCAGTGCCAAAGGAGGTATGGGTGATGGAGTTATTCGTAAAGTGTGAAGCGGGGTTTTGGGGGTAGTGAACTTCTCAGCAGTGCGTGCTTACTCAGATGGGATCCCTCACATTCATTCGGGATGACAAAAGAGGACTGTGAAACAAAACACTTAGCTTTTGTGTTTATCCATGCTTATCCAGCTGTTTTTGCAGTGCAGTTGAAACCGGAATGAAGTTGGTTTAAACCTTCATTTTAGTGCGTAGTTCGCTATTTTATATAGACATTCTCGTAAGCAGTTCTTGTTAAATATCCTAATTCAATCAACTCACTTTTGTCTTTAATTTCTTTTAAAAACCCGTTCTGCAAGAAAACAATACGGTCTGCTAAATTAATAACATTTTCGTAGTCGTGGTCAGTAATAATATAACCCTTTGAAGATTTATTGGACTTAATATACTCGATTATATAATCTCTGATAATGGGACTCACCCCATTAAAAGGTTCATCAAGTAGAATATATTCTGCCTTTGAATGGATAATTAAAAGAATTTCTACAATTCTCTTTTCTCCACCAGACAAATCCTGATTCTTTTTATTTAATAATGGCTTAATATGCACGTTATCAAACAATAAGTTTCTATTTTCTTTCTCAAGAAACAAATTTATCAAAGACCTTATTGATATGTTGTTTGGCAAGAAATTATCTTGTGGTAAGTAGTTAATCAGGTTTCTACCATCAGATATATTTCGTATTACCTTATTTCCTATTTTGACAAATTTGGAATCAGATTTCTCAGTTCCAAACACAATCTTTAGAAGTGTTGATTTTCCGGAACCATTACGTCCAATTAACCCTATAATTTCCTCTTTTTGACATGAAATAAAAACATCACTTAATATGACTTTATTATTATATGATTTTGTTACGCTGTCTATATGAAGCTTATTCATATTATAATTAGTATCAGCAGATTAACCAAAGCAATTACAAATGTGGAAACCCAGAGTATAACATTGCTAAACCCTAAGTTATAGTAATAGTAGTATTGATTTTTGTTTTGTATTTCATAAATAAAGAAGTGGCTAAAAGGTGCAATAAATAAATAACTTAAACCAATTATTTGAGGTTCACCTCCAAATAAGATTCCGATTACTATTGATATAATATATGAGATGAAGAATATCTTTTTCTGAAATAAAAAAATGTTTTTTAATAATCTCAAAGTGTCTATTTTAAACATACTGGCAACTCTTTTAAATACTGAATCTTTATCAATCACCCATACTCACCAATCATGCTATACTTGATATATTGACCTGTGCCTTAAACCCAAATATACCACAAATCCCCAAAAACCCCCATCACCCAAACTATTTTAAAAATCCACCACACCTTTGCGCGGCTCCCCATCCCGCTATAAAATAACATCCAAGCGCATACAGGCAACGATTGTAGGGCATACAGGGGCATACAACCCGGGCATACGCGCTTCAAAAGTGCCCCTTGGTTGCAGGTTCCTTCGGGGTTTGTTCCTAAAAATCGTTTTTTTAAAAAGCTCACTGCAACCAAACTGGGAGAAAACTGGGAGAAAACCCTATCAAAAATGCTGTTTTGTGACAATTGTGGACAATTGTGGACAAAACAGGACAATTGTGGACAATTGTGGACAATTGTGTACATGTGAAGAAATTCCAAATTACAAGTACTAAATTCCAAAATACTAGTTGCGGGAGTCGTGGCCGGGGTATGGTTGACGGGGGTATGGTTCAGGGGAGGGGTTGCCGGGGTTCCCTATGGTGGACAGGGGTGGTTTTAGTATGGTACTCTCAGTACATCAGCTGGATCACGGTAAGACAATCAACGGTGTTTGCCCTTCATATACCAAATCGTTAATTAAAAACTTCCTGAATAGTTTATCTGTTAAAAGGCGTGAGCCTCTTTGAACGACCAGTAATTCTTCAATAGTATTGTTTATTACCTTCTTGATATCCTCAAAAGGCCGGGTGCCTTCATAAATGGCATAGCTGGTATTGAAGCGGTGTGCATATGCTTCTGATAGTTCTTTGAGTTGGTTTTCTATTTGCTTTGTTTTTTCATTGGGTTTTGCCAAATAGAAAAAGGTTATGATTGTGTTTTCATTTTCTATACACTTCAGGAAGTTGTTGAGTTCATCAATGTTTATTGGGTGTTTATCTGTAACTGCCACATAGATTCTTTCATGTGAGAAGGTGGAAATGTCTTTGGGCATTGCAACAACAATATGTTCTGTTTTATCAATTACCTGAAGTGTCATACTGCCAATAAACAGCTTTTCAAAGATTAGTTTTTCTTTGAGTCCCACAAAAATAAGGTTGTCATATTGGGTAGTTGACAATTGTGCCAGTCTATATTGCAAACGGGTTTCTTCCACCGAAAAGGAAACATTGATTGTCTCTGGGATTAAATCTTCTGCGAGGGTTTTTAACTTTTGCAAAGCTTGTTTGTTTGCGTCATGTGAAATCTGCTGTTTATGTTTGTTATGGGCAATGGCAGGTGAAAGCACGTGTGTTTGATGCATTAAAAGCAGGTCTGCATCTACTTGTTTGCTCCAGTCACAGGCATAGTGTATCAGGTTGTTTGAATATTCTGAAAAGTCAATCAATAAGACAAAGCGCTTTTTCATAATTTTTATGATTTTGAAAGGTTGCCGGGGCTGTACAGCGAGTTATTTACTTTGTCAAAATCTTCCTGGCTGTCTGCAAGCACCATGAGTACATCTTTTGATTTTATTACTGTAGAGCCGCCGGGGCGTAGGTATTCATTATTCCGTTTTATCATAACGATAAAGGCCGATTGCGGGAATCTTAAATCGACAATCCTTTTGTTGACGGCATAATAATCGGGTAGGATTTCAAACTCCTGTAGTGATGATTTGGGCAAATCGAGGATGAGTTTGTCTGTTTCGGTTACTTTTTTTGATTTTTCGGGCATAGCCACGTTCAGCCATTTTGCTACAACAGATAAGGTGGTGCCTTGTATGAGAATGGAAGTTACCGAAATAAAAAATACAATATTGAAGATCATATTTGCCTTATCGATTCCAGCCAAAAGGGGATAAGTAGCAAACACAATGGGCACGGCACCCCGCAAGCCCACCCAAGATATGTAAAAGCGCCTGCGCAATTTCATTTTAAAAAACATAAGGCTTATAAAGACACCCACAGGGCGGGCCACCACGATAAGGAACAATGAAATGATCAACCCAATGCCCATATAAGGGATGATTTGGGAAGGGAACACCAGCAAGCCCAGGGTAAGGAACAGCACGATCTCCATTAACCAGGCCAGACCGTCAAACATTTTCAGGATGGTTTTTTTGTGTATGAGGTCTTGGTTGCCCAAATAAACCGCACAAATGTAAATGGCCAGAAAGCCGTTGCCCCCCACAAAGTCTGTTGCAGAGAAGGTGATGAACATAAGGGCAATGACCAAAACAGGGTAGAGCCCTTCAAAGTCGAGTTTGATTTTATTGATGATGATTTTGCTGAGCCTTCCAAAACCAAACCCGGCAATGGCGCCCACGATCATCTGCTGGAAGAACATGGGGATGATGGATGCTAGGCTTTGATCCTGATGCACCACGAGGGTCAAAAAGGCAATGGTGAGTACATAGGCCATGGGGTCGTTACTTCCGCTTTCAAGCTCCAAAGTGGGCCTGAGATTGGTCCTTAATGCGAGGCTTTTTGAGCGTAAAATAGAGAATACCGCTGCCGCATCTGTTGATGAAACAATAGAGCCCAGCAGCATACTTTCATAAATGGTAAAGTCTGTCACTAACCACACAAAGGTGCCCAATGAAAGGGCGGTGAGCAACACGCCCACGGTTGAGAGCATAAGGCCTTCCCGAAGAACGGGCTTTACAGAGGTCCAATTGGTGTCAAGACCCCCTGAAAACAAGATAAAGTTGAGTGAAATAATACCGATGAGTTGGGCGACTTTTGGGCTGTCAAATTGAATTCCCGCAATACCGTCTGACCCGGCAAGCATACCCACAGCCAAAAATAGTAACAAGGTGGGCACGCCAAAACGATATGAGGTCTTTCCAACAACGATGCTGATAAAAAGTAAAATAGAGCCAACTAAGAGTATGTTTTCAATCGTTATGTTCATGCTTTACCTTTACCGGGTTCAATTGTTACAAATTTACATTTTCTGGTAATTTAAAGCGGCTGATTGTTAAATCTTTTTAAGCTTGAAGAAGGAAAGGGCGGGATTATGGAGGGCGGGGGCGAAAGGTGTTAGGGTATAGCTGTGAGCTTTGAGCTCTTGGCAGTCGTTTTCTTAGGCCTTCCTTTATTAAAAATATTGCTCACCCACGTCAAAACATTCTTCAAATACCCCTAACTTTGCCCCTTTCATTTTAGCGACCGTCGTGATGCCCCTTAGTGCATATACCAAAGAATTCAGTTATAACCTCAGGCTGGCATACCCGGTGATGCTGGGTCAGCTGGGGCATGTAATGGTGGGCTTGGTCGATAACCTGATGGTGGGCCAGCTGGGTGCTGCCGAACTGGCGGCCATTTCGCTGGGCAACAGTTTGATTTTTATCGCGCTGTCCATAGGCATTGGGTTTTCGTTTGCGATCACACCGCTTATCGCAGAGGCTGATGGTGAAAACAATATCGAAAGCGGGCGCAGTTTCTTCCATCACGGGATGATATTGTGTGGCATCAACGGCCTGCTGTTGTTTATACTGCTGTTGTTTATCAAGCCTTTGCTGTACCATCTCAATCAGCCGCCCGAAGTTGTGGATCTGGCCATTCCATACCTCGAGATTGTGGCGTTCTCGATGATCTCGCTGATGTTGTTTCAGGGGTTCAAGCAGTTTGCAGACGGGCTTTCGCAAACCAAATATGCCATGTATGCCACCATACTGGCAAACCTGGTCAATGTGCTTTTTAACTATTTGCTCATTTACGGTATCTGGATTTTCCCGCGGCTGGAGCTGGAAGGCGCTGCTCTGGGCACCCTGATATCGCGCTTTTTTATGCTGGGCTTTATCTATTTTATACTAAAGAACAAGAAGAAGTTCGCGCCTTATTTTGTGTGGTCCAAACGCGAGCACCTCGATATGTCCATATTTAAACGGCTTTTTGGGCTGGGGTTTCCCACGGCTTTGCAGATGTTTTTTGAAGTGGCGCTCTTTACGGTATCCATTTTCCTGGCGGGAATGCTGGGCACCAATGCACAGGCAGCCAACCAGATTGCGCTCAACCTGGCTTCGATGACCTTTATGATTGCCGTGGGCTTTAGCGTGACGGCCACCATAAGGGTGGGGAACCAAAAAGGGAAACGCAACTTCACCGAACTGCGGCGCATTGCCTTTTCCATTTTCTTTATGGTGCTGGTGATACAAGCCATCTTTGCATTGATGTTTATCTTAACGAAAGATATCCTGCCCACTTACTATATCGACAATGCCGAAGTGATCCAAATTGCTTCCACACTGCTTATTGTGGCGGCGATTTTCCAGCTGAGTGACGGTTTACAGGTGGTGTTCCTGGGGGCGTTGCGGGGCTTGCAGGACGTTAAAATCCCGTCGTGGATCTGTTTTATTGCTTACTGGCTGGTGGGCTTCCCGGTGTGTTATTACCTGAGCAGGGAGGATGTGCTGGGGCCTATGGGCATCTGGCTGGGCTTGTTTGCGGGCTTGACGGTGGCGACGGTGTTGTTGTATTGGCGGTTTAATTTTTTGACGAAGAGGTTGATTTTAGACAATAGACGATAGACTTGAGACATGAGACAATAGACGGTAGACGATAGATTTTAGACAATAGACGATAGACTTGAGACGATAGACGATTGTACGTCCCTGATATAGGTTGACCACTTAAAGTCAATTTATATGAAAGCAAAC
>CAXBIQ010000009.1:0-138432 GCA_963975935.1 uncultured Flavobacteriaceae bacterium | reverse complement strand
CTGTTGCAGGAACGACTTTTAGTGGAACTACTTTGGTAACTCTTACAGTTACTGATGCTTCAGGAAACGACGCTTCCACTTCATTTGATGTTCTTGTGGAAGATACAACGGCGCCAACCATCGATGCTATCGCTGACCAAACGGTTTCCGGTAATGCTTCGTGTGAAGGTACTGTTGGTGATTATACTTCATTGGCCGTAGTGGCCGACAACTGTGATGCTGCTCCCGTGGTGACGCAATCGCCTGTTGCAGGAACGACTTTTAGTGGAACTACTTTGGTAACTCTTACAGTTACTGACGCTTCAGGAAACGACGCTTCAACTTCATTTGATGTTTCAGTTGAAGATACTACCGACCCAACCATACAACCCATTGCTGACCAAACCACTGCAGGAGGTGCGTCCTGTCAGGCTACTCTTGCCGATTTTACTGCGCTTGCAGTGGTGTCAGACAATTGTGACACCAACCCTGTTGTAACCCAGGCTCCGGCTCCCGGTACAACCTTTAGCGGAACAACTTTGGTAACAATCACTGTTACCGATGCTTCAGGAAATGACGCTTCAACTTCGTTTGATGTGGTTGTGGAAGATACAACGGCCCCAACCATCGATGCTATCGCTGACCAAACTGTTAGTGGTAACGCTTCCTGTGAAGGTACTGTTGGTGATTATACTTCATTGGCTGTCGTGGCCGACAACTGTGATGCTGCCCCCGTGGTGACACAATCGCCTCTTGCAGGAACGACTTTTAGTGGAACTACTTTGGTAACTCTTACTGTGACTGATGCTTCAGGTAACGACGCTTCAACTTCATTTGATGTTTCAGTTGAAGATACTACCGACCCAACCATACAACCCATTGCTGACCAAACCACTGCAGGAGGTGCGTCCTGTCAGGCTACTCTTGCCGATTTTACTGCGCTTGCAGTGGTGTCAGACAATTGTGACACCAACCCTGTTGTAACCCAGGCTCCGGCTCCCGGTACAACCTTTAGCGGAACAACTTTGGTAACAATCACTGTTACCGATGCTTCAGGAAATGACGCTTCAACTTCGTTTGATGTGGTTGTGGAAGATACAACGGCGCCAACCATCGATGCTATCGCTGACCAAACGGTGAGTGGTGATGCTTCCTGTGAAGGTACAGTAGCTGATTATACCAGTCTTGCTGTGGTAGCCGATAACTGTGATGCTGCTCCGGTGGTGACGCAATCGCCTGTTGCTGGAACGACTTTTAGTGGAACTACTTTGGTAACTCTTACAGTTACTGACGCTTCAGGAAACGACGCTTCAACTTCATTTGATGTTTCAGTTGAAGATACTACCGACCCAACCATACAACCCATTGCTGACCAAACCACTGCAGGAGGTGCGTCCTGTCAGGCTACTCTTGCCGATTTTACTGCGCTTGCAGTGGTGTCAGACAATTGTGACACCAACCCTGTTGTAACCCAGGCTCCGGCTCCCGGTACAACCTTTAGCGGAACAACTTTGGTAACAATCACTGTTACAGATGCTTCAGGTAATGATGCTTCCACTTCGTTTGATGTTGTTGTGGAAGATACAACGGCTCCTCTGCTTGAAGAAATAGAAGACAGGATTATAGCAAGCAATAGCAATTGTGAAGCAAGTTTACCGGATTACTCTTCTCTCGCCATTGTTACAGACAATTGTGACCTGGACCCTGTAATTTCACAATCTCCGGCTATTGGAACTGTTTTCGCAGGATCTATAGAGGTGATAATAACAGCTACAGATGCTTCCGGAAACAGTAGTTCTACAATGTTTAACGTTACGGTAATTGACACTTTAGATCCTGTTATTGAATGCCCAGATGATATGGTGGTAATACCCGATGAAGACGGCAACTATATACTACCTGATCTTACATTTGAAGCAATAGCTTTTGACAATTGCACCTTGAGTCCTGAAATTACACAGCTTCCTGCAGCGGGAACAGTATTTACGGAAGGCAGCTTGAACACAGTCACCTTTATAGCTACTGATGATGCAGGAAATAGCAGTGAATGTTCCTTTATACTTGAAGTAGATGAAAATCTTTCAGACATTGGTACTGTTTTGTATAATAATGACATTGTTTTATACCCCAGTCCTGCTGATAATTTCTTTATGATACAAAACAAAGGAAATATCATTTTAACCAAAATGGATGTTTTTGACATCAAAGGCAGACTCGTTGCTTCCCATTTCATTAACAGTGAAGGAAATAACTTACAATTTGACGTGTCAAAATTGGCCGGTGGTGTCTATTGGATTTCGATTTTTTCTGAAAATGGAAAGATTATCAAAAGGTTGATTGTAGAATAACCTTTATATATTAAATATCCAATAAAATCAGGTGTTCCAAACGAGCACCTGATTTTTTTTATCACAAAACCCTTACTTTAAGACTACAAAAAAATTACACTTTATCGAATATTTTTACATTTTATCTATTTTTTTCTTGGTGGAAGTTATTGAATATCATACATTAGTGGTCCCTAAATCAAAAAACTATGAACTCAAAGACTACTATAAGAGTTGTACTTGGTATGCTCTTAACTTTCCTTGCAACTACACATTTTCATGCCCAGGTGGGTATTGGAACTACAAACCCCGCATCTGGATCTATGCTGGATATTGAAAGTACCGATAAAGGTATTTTAATACCACGCGTTACTTTAACCGGCACAAATGATGTTACCACAGTAACACCTGCTGCTTCCTATGGACTCTTGGTATTTAACACAGCTACTGCCGGGGCAGGAACCACCGCTGTTACTGAAGGATTTTATTACTGGGATGGTACTCAATGGGTGCGCATTCAGGGAGAGGAAGTAAATTGGAAAATTGATGGTAATGAAGATATCATTAATGGCACTAATTTTTTAGGAACACTGAATAACCGCCAAATTGAATTCAGAACCAACAATACCCCAAGATTTAAAGTTCCCGGAAATCAAAATCAAGTGTATGCACTTGCTGACGGCTCAAGGGCAAGGCCCTTTTATTCTTGGGAAGACGACGACAGTATGGGCTTCTGGAGAGCCGGTAATCGCCAGATGACCCTATCAGTAGATGCTACAGATTTTTTTAATGTAAATGCAAATGGACCTATCAGGGAGTTTAGTATTAATCCTACATCTGACGTCATGCATTTCCGTATAGAGACAGACAATGAGCCCAACACGTTGTTTGTAAATGGTATAACAGACAATGTGGGGCTTGGCACAAATGCACCTAACCCGAGTGCGTCTCTTGAACTAATTACAGATAATCGCGGATTGCTTATCAACAGGGTGTTACTTACAAGCAGGGATAATGCAGCACCCATTACGGCTCCTGCAACCGGATTGTTAGTGTATAATACAAACACTGCAGGAACGGCACCCAACAATGTTTCACCGGGCTTTTACTATTGGAACGGAAGCCAGTGGATTGCCATGGATGGTACCGGCGGTAGAGACTGGTCGTTATTAGGAAATGCGGGCACAAATCCTTCTCAAAATTTTATAGGAACTACTGATGCTACAGACTTTGTTTTAAGAACCAATAATTCTGAGAGATTGAGAGCTTCTGCAGCAGGAATGTTGGGTATAGCTACCACACCCTATGCAAATATCAGATTAGCTGTTGATGCTACCTCTCAGCCATATGCTATATTAGGGACTTCTACAGATGGTATAGCATCCATAATCGGATCAGATGTAGGTTCCGGTGACGGAGTGCGTGGAGAGTCAAACACCGGTTCTGGTGTGAGAGGATTTTCTGATGCATATCACAGTGTATATGCTTTATCACCTTATTCAGGTCCTTCAGGTCTTGTTGCTGCCTCATTAGGTATAGCAACCGGCACAAATCTTTCATCCGGTGTAATTGGAGCAGCAATAAACAGCGGGAGCCCAAATGGTAATATAGGAATAAGGGCTATGTCTGGAAGTGGACAATCTATATCGCCTTCGGGCTACTCTACTATCGGTTTCAATACAAATGCTATTGACCTGGGTTTATATGCTTTAACGCAAAGGGCTATTAGTTTAAATACTTCCATCTCCACAGAAGCAGCCCAGTTTAAGGCAAATTATGAGGGTGATGCTTTGGGTGGAGATGCAAGGGATCCTCAGGCAAGACTTGCAGGTTATGAGCCAGGGGTTACGATTCCAAGTGGTTCCCACTCCACATATTATGGAGGGTATTTTTACAGTGGAGGTTCCACATCAAATTCAACTTATAGTTATGTGGGTGCACGAAGAAACGGAACAAATTATAAAGTTTTGGGCACAGGCACAGTTTCAACTATTGTAGATGGTATAAACCCCAACGAAAAGAAAACCATGTTTGCTGCAGAAGCCCCCGAAGTACTCTTTGAAGACTACGGTACCGGGCAACTGGTAAACGGAACAGCAACCATTCAAATAGACCCCATTTTTTCAAGAAACATTCATGTTTCAAATGAAAAACCCTTAAAAGTTTTTATTCAACTGGAGGGTGATTGCAATGGCGTATATGTTACTAACAAATCTGCAAACGGCTTTACCGTTAAAGAATTACAGGGAGGCACCTCAAACGTTTCCTTCTCATGGCACATTGTTGCTAACAGGGCTGATGAAGTTGTGAATGGAGAGAAAACAGTTTACCAATCCTTGCGTTTTCCAGATGCGCCTCTAAAAATAGAGGAAACAACCGAACTATCACATAGTTTAAAAGAAGATCAAAAGCCCAGAAAAGCAACTTTTGAAGCATCTCAAAAATAGTACATTCATTTAGTACCCATAGTTTTAAAGCCCGGATCCATGTATATGGATTTGGGCTTTATTTTCTTACATAAATATATCCCCTTATATAGAATATTAAACACTTAGTCGGTACAACTTGAGAGTTTAACGAAATATTAAGGATTTGATTTCATTGTATCTCTTTTTAATGTTCTTTTACAGTCCCTGTATTCAAAAAAAACCTCACAAGATGTATAAAAAAATTACCCTTGGTGTCTTTTTATTTTGCACCACGCTATTCTATGCCCAAGTGGGCATTGGAACCACAAGCCCCGCCGGGGGTGCAATGCTCGATATTGACAGTGATAACAGTGGTATAATTATACCACGTGTGGCATTAACAGTAACTACAGATCAAGCACCTATAACTGACCCTACTCCGGTAATTGGCTTAATGGTTTTTAATACTGCAACTGTAAACGATGTAACCCCAGGGTTTTATTTTTGGGAGGGACTGCCGACAGGTTGGGTTAGAATTACCTCAGGAGCTTCAACAGACTGGTCACGTAGCGGAAATGCAGGAACCATATCAGGGACTAATTTTATTGGAACCACTGATAATCAAGCTCTAAGAATTAGAACAAACAATTCAGAACAAGTTGAAATTTCAACTGACGGGAGGATAAGAACGAACAATAGTGGTTCACAAGCCTTACCAACATATTCTTTTGCTGAAAATACAAATATGGGTATGTATCGTGCTGGAAATAATGACTTAAGACTTGCGACGGGAGGAAATGGAAGATTACAAATAACCAATACTTTTTTAAGATCTTTTCAAAACCATAGGTTTGCAAATGGAACAGCTGCTGCACCTAGTATCAGTTTCAATGCAAGTCAGGGCACAGGAATATTTCGGCCTAATGCAGATCCTGACAACTTAGCATTTTCAACAAGTGGCGCAGAGAGAATGAGATTTATAGAGAATGGTGGAGTTGTAATAAACACAACTGCCCCACTATTTGCAGGTGATCGATTTACTGTTTTAGGAAATGCCGGTGAATATGCTATAAATGGTTACTCTACAGGTATGGGTGGAGGTGTTTATGGTGAAGGGTTTGATGGGGTTATTGGTGTAACAACAGACGTTATAAATGGTTGGGCTGGGTTTTTCGTTGGAGATGTAGGGGCGACAGAAGATTTTTACGCTAATGGTGTTCTTCTTACTTCTGATAAAAGAGTAAAAAGAAATTTTAGAGCAATAGATAATGCTATACTTACTATAATTTCTCTAAAACCAACTTTATATGAGAAGAATATTAGTTTAGTAAAAAATAAGGCAACCCATCAAAGTATTTCTAATACTAACAGATCAAGTGATCAAACTGAATATGGACTTATTGCTCAAGAGGTAGAGTTAATATTACCAGACTTGGTCAAAGAAAAGAAAATGAATATAGAAGGTTTGGGAGAAATTGATTTGAAATCTGTAAACTATATCGGTCTCATTCCAATTATAATTCAAAGCATCCAAGAACAGCAAGAAATTATTGATAATCAGGAGAGTCGTATAGCAAAACTGGAAGCAATAGTCAATCAGTTGATGAACAAAAATTAATTGCCATTTTAAATAACATTTCCTAAAAGCTTAATTCTGGTGGGTTAAGCTTTTATTTTTTGCACCACACCCCATATAATTCCATTCAATTCTAAGCACTTTTTTACTATTCACGCATAACAATTTAGCGACATGATGTGCAATTTAACCGTTAAATATGGTTAAACTTTTTCATCATGTTAAAATATTGCCCTATATTGCCCCCGGTAATTAGAAATTTAGAATTGGTTAATAAATAGCTATTACTACTCACCGCCCGCTGCTACGGGCGGTTTTTCTTTTTTAGATACCCCAAAAACTGCCATAATTTTCTTGTTTTTAAATAGTTGAAATCTTTTTCATGGTTATAAGCTTCCAGTTCAAAACTTATATTTCGGTATGCCAGATAGCGGTTTTTTAAACAGAGAAGGCGCAGAAGGTATTCAATTCCATACCATAAATAAAATGGCAGTACAAGCAATTCAAGCTGCTGCCGCAAATGAATGCGCTCGTGGTTTAGAAATACCGCATCCTCTTTATACGCTTTACTTTTGACAACTATAAACGGCCATAGCGCGATCCCGGCAAAACGTTTTGAAAATAAAAAGGGGATTACAACAATCATTGGTTTACACTTGATAAAGTATTTAGTATTTTTGCAACGTGAATCTATTCGGAAAAAAGGACCCAAAAAAAACAGATTCTGAAGGCGAAATTAATAAAAACAAGTCTTCAGAAAGAAATACACCCAAGCTATTGGGTGACGGCGACTATTACCTCACGCCTGAGGGTTACAAATGCTTTACCGAGCAATACCATTTAAAGCGGGGGTATTGTTGTCAAAGTGGTTGCCGTCACTGCCCTTACGGCTATGACAAAAAAAAAAACACTATCGGAAATTAGTATTCGTCTTATCCTTTTTCAAATGTTCGCTGTCCCAGGCGTGGTCATTTCCTTGCTCCTGTGCATAGAGGTCCCGTTTTAATAACTCTTCCTGAAGTTCCACCTCCTCCTGTACTGTTACCAGGTAAGCCATTTTATCGTGGCGCTTTTCAGCAAGTTTTAATGTGGTTTCTTCATCATATTTTATAAACTGCTGTCCCTGCCTGTTTGCGGTATATTTCCTGAAGCCCAATTGCACCAAGGCATCAACACCCATATGTACAGCTGTGTACAAGGTTTCCCGGTAGAAATTTTCCACCCCGTGATCAATTAACTCGTAAGCATCCACCCTGTTGCGGGCACGAGCGAGTATTTTTAGGTTGGGGAAGTGTTTCCGCACAAGTTCCACTAGTTTCAGATTAGTTGCCGGGTTATCTATGGCTGCAATAAAAAGTTTGGCTTTATCTGCTCCTGCGGCTTTCAGCAACTCCAGTCGGGTAGCATCACCGTAATATACTTTGAAGCCCATTTTTCGCAACACCTCCACCCTGTTTGAATCGTGGTCCAATACAGTTATATCCAGCTTATTTGCCCGCAACAAACGACCTATGGTACTTCCAAAATGTCCAAAACCGGCAATAATCACCTCATTTTCTTCATCAATGACGGGATCTTCAGGGTCATCCCCTTTTCGTTTTACACCCACATTGGGTAAAACCAAGCGTTCATTAAACAATGTCAAAAATGGTGTTAACAACATACTCAGGGCAATAATGGCGAGTATAATGTTTGCAAGGTCATTTGGAACAATATTCAGGAGCATAGAAAAGCTCATAATCACAAAACCAAATTCACCTGCCTGACTCAAACCTATTGAAAACTGAAGGTTCTGATCTACATTTTTCCTGTATAGGATCCCTACTCCATACAGCACTAAAAACTTTATTACTGTTAGAGCCAGTACAAAAAGTATTATAAAAGCGGGATTTTCCCAAATCAGTAGAAAGTTTATGGAAGCACCCACCCCAATGAAGAACAACCCCAGAAGTAAATCTTTAAATGGTGCAATATCACCCTCCAATTCATGCCTAAATTCAGAATTTGCCAATACCACCCCTGCCATAAACGCACCCAGTGCAGGGCTCAAACCAACCAACTCCATTAAGTAGGAAACACCAACGACAACCAGCAAGGCAGATGCCGTAAAAAGTTCCTGTAATCGTGTCCGGGCAACAATGCGAAGCAAAGGCACCAAAATGTATTTTCCTATAAAATAAATAGCTGCAATGGTACCTACCACTACAAGGGTTTGAATCCAGCCCGCAAACTCTGAAATCACCGAGTGGTTTAACTCATCAACTTGCGCCGAAGCAAAATCTGATGCCAATAGCGGAATTATTGCCAATATGGGTATCACCGCAATATCCTGAAACAAAAGAACCGCAAAAGAGGAACGACCCACCTTCGTATTTGAGTTTCCTTTTTCTTTTAAAGTTTGTAGTACGATAGCCGTGGAAGAAAGTGCCAAAGCCAGTGCAATGGTCAGACTTGTTTGCCAGTTCCAATCCAAAATAAGCTGGGCACCAAAAAACAATATCACGGCGGTACCTATCACTTGTAAAGACCCCATTCCCAGGATAAACTTTCGCATTTTCCAAAACTTATGTGGGTCTAATTCCAATCCAATGAGGAACAACATCATCACCACGCCAAATTCTGCAAAGTGCATGATATCCTGTCCTTTTTCTCCAATAAGTCCTAAGAGTGAGGGCCCAATGACAATCCCAGCAAAGAGGTAGCCCAGAATAGAACTCAGCCCAAAACGCTTTGCAATAGGCACACAAATAACAGCTGCCGAAAGGTAAATAATGGCTTCAAGTAAAAAATTTGTCTCCATGTTTATATTTGTTTTTGCCTTTGAAACCAGTCATTCAGGTATTTTTCTTCTAAAACACCTTTGAAATTTAACTCGTTATTGATTAAATAATTTAAAAGTGTATTGTATTCTTTTGCAGCATTTAGATAATCGGCTGCTTTCATCTCGTGTGTTCCGTGAACCACGTAAGGTGGCAAATATATCATCTTACAAACCTGAGCGGTTTGATTAAACGGTTCCAATAATTCATAGATTGTAAAACGGTCTTTTCCCAGCGAACTGTAATTTTCTTTTTTACCCCCGGTTGTAATAACCTGAAAGAGAAATTTCCCTTCAAGATAAGTACCTTTTGCCCCATATGCCCAGTTGTATTCAAGCACCAGGTCGATCCATTGTTTGATAAGAGGCGGACAACTATACCAATACATGGGATGCTGTAAAATAATAATATCGTGTTGCGCCAATATTTCCTGTTCTTTTCTGATGTCAATATTGAAATCAGGATAAAGCTCATATAAATCATGAAAAGTTATCTGTTCAGAATCCGGTATATGATCAACCATCGCTTTGTGTGCATGTGACTTTTCAAATAAGGGATGCGCAAAAAGGATTAATATTTTATTCTTTGGCATAAAGGATTTTTAAGGTTATAAGATACACCATTTCGCACAAAAATAACAAAAGCATTTCAGAAAAAACCTAAACCCTTCGCCGTCAATTTTTCGTAACTTTGTTGTGAAAGGATCATTACGCAATTTTATTTTATGAACACGTCAACACACACAGATATAGACTTTAAAAAAAGTATTTTACAAGGCATTCCTCAAGAATTGCCTTCGCCAAAACCCTATGACCCCAACATAAACCACGCCCCCAAACGCAAGGAAATCCTCTCAGAAGAAGAAAAAAAACTGGCGTTACGTAACGCTTTGCGCTATTTTGAACCCAAACACCACGCCACTCTCCTACCCGAATTCAAAGAAGAACTGGAAAAATATGGCCGCATTTATATGTACCGTTTTCGTCCGGAATATAAAATGTATGCCCGCCCCATTTCAGATTATCCCGGAAAAAGTGAGCAGGCAAAAGCCATTATGCTGATGATCCAAAACAATCTGGACTATGCCGTTGCTCAGCACCCTCACGAGCTCATCACCTATGGCGGCAACGGGGCTGTTTTCCAAAACTGGGCGCAGTATCTGTTGACGATGCAATACCTCGCCGAAATGACCGATGAACAAACCCTGGTTATGTACAGCGGTCACCCCATGGGATTGTTCCCATCTCATAAAGAGGCGCCACGTGTCGTAGTGACAAACGGAATGGTCATCCCCAATTATTCAAAACCCGATGATTGGGAAAAGATGAATGCACTGGGCGTTTCACAATATGGTCAAATGACCGCCGGAAGTTATATGTACATCGGTCCGCAAGGCATTGTTCACGGTACCACCATAACAGTTTTAAATGGTTTCAGGAAAATTAAAAAATCACCCAAAGGCGGTTTGTTTGTCACTTCAGGATTGGGTGGAATGAGCGGTGCACAACCCAAAGCCGGAAACATTGCCGGCTGCATCACAGTTTGTGCAGAAATCAACCCAAAAGCCACTCACACACGCCATTCACAAGGCTGGGTGGATGAGGTTATTTCAGATTTGAATCAATTAGTTCAGCGGGTAAAAGAAGCTAAAGCGAAAGAGGAAGTCGTTTCTATTGCTTACGATGGAAACGTGGTTGATGTCTGGGAAACTTTCGACCAGGAAAATATTCACATTGACCTGGGAAGTGACCAAACTTCGCTTCACAATCCCTGGGCTGGCGGATATTATCCTGCCGGACTTTCCTATGAAGAGTCTAACGATATGATGGCAAACAACCCAACACTTTTTAAGGAAAAAGTTCAGGCAAGTTTACGCCGTCAGGCAGCTGCTATTAACAAGCACGCCGCAAAAGGGACTTACTTTTTTGATTATGGAAACGCCTTTTTACTGGAAGCTTCCCGAGCAGGTGCAGACGTGATGAGCACAGAAAATCTAAACCCACTCAAACCACAGGAATTCAAATATCCTTCCTATGTTCAGGATATTATGGGACCGATGTGTTTTGATTTTGGTTTTGGGCCTTTCAGATGGGTTTGCGCTTCGGGAAAACCCGAAGACCTTGAAAAAACAGATGCAATTGCTTGTCAAGTTTTGGAGGGTCTGATGAAAAATTCGCCTGAAGAAATCAAACAACAAATGCAGGACAACATCACATGGATCAAAGGCGCACAACTAAACAAACTCGTTGTGGGTTCACAGGCAAGAATTCTCTATGCAGACAGTGACGGACGCATCAAAATTGCCGAAGCATTCAACAAGGCCATCGCTCAAGGCGAAATTGGTCCTGTAATCCTGGGGCGTGACCACCACGATGTTTCCGGAACCGATTCTCCTTATCGCGAGACCTCAAACATCTATGACGGCAGCCGATTTACAGCAGATATGGCCATCCACAACGTGATTGGTGACAGCTTCAGGGGCGCTACATGGGTAAGCATTCACAATGGCGGTGGTGTGGGTTGGGGAGAGGTTATAAACGGAGGCTTTGGTATGGTTCTTGATGGTTCTAAAGAAGCTGAACGACGTTTAAAATCAATGCTTTTCTGGGATGTCAATAACGGAATTGCCAGACGCAGTTGGGCACGAAATGATGAGGCTATTTTCGCAATAAAAAGAGCCATGAAAGAAAATCCTGAATTAAAGGTGACATTGCCAAATGTGGTTGATGAAACCTTATTTTAATAAGATTCTAAATACTTAATATCATGAAAACACTACTTATTCCCATTTTTGCCCTTTTACTGTTTGCTTCCTGCAGCAGTGTGCGCGTGGCATCAGACTATGATACCAAAGCAAATTTCAATAATTATACAACCTATGCATTTTTCAAACCCGGCATAGACAAAGCTGAAATTTCTGATTTGGATAAAAAGAGAATTTTAAGGGCTATTGATACTGAATTGAGTGCAAAAGGACTTCAAAAATCTGAAAATCCCACTATGCTCATTAGTATATTCACAAAAGCTAAAGAGCGTGTAGATGTTTATCAGAACCATTACGGCTGGGGTGGCTACTGGGGCTGGGGCTGGGGTCACCCGTGGGGTGGCGCTTCCGTTTCAAGGACTACAGAGGGCACACTTTATATAGACATTATTGACGCCAAAACAAATGAACTGGTTTGGCAGGGAATGGGTACTGCACCCCTAGCAAGGGATATGGAGAAAAAAGATGCGAGGATCAAGGAAATTGTACAAAAGATTTTAGAAAAATATCCTCCCCAATAAATAGGAAGAATTATAAACCATTTAAGAATCCCACGTCTGTGACTGGGATTTTTTTTATTCCTTAAACTCAAGCACGTCTTTTGAGTTAAACCCAATAGTGATGCGTTCATCAACATGATTGTGCTTAGTAATCACAGTGAGGTGCTCACCATTATCAAGCTTAATGTAAAGCTGGGTATCAGAACCCATGAAGGTTTTCTTCAGTACAGTAGCATTGGTCACATATTCACATTCATCATTGATGGCAATGTTTTCATTCCTGATGGCGTGACAACAATCTGCTTTAAGAGGACACTCAAAAGCTGATTGAATTTCTTTGCTGAGTTGTATGGTATTCCCAAAAAGGGAAGCCACGTAAACAGAGCTGGGTTTGGTATACAAATTTGCCGCAGCGTCTTTTTGAACGAGTTTTCCGTTTTGAAGGATTAAGATTTCATCAGCCACCGCAAGGGCATCCTGTGTATCGTGGGTTACAAAAATAGCGGTCACCCCCGATTTTTTCACAATATCAAAAACCTCATTACGTAGTTGAGCACGCAGCATAGCATCCAGATTACTGAAAGGCTCATCAAGAATTAGTAAAGATGGGTTTGGAGCAAGCGCTCTTGCCAGAGCTACTCGCTGTTGCTGTCCCCCCGAAAGTTGATGGGGATAGCGGTCCTTCATTTCAGAAAGACCCACTAAATCAAGTACTTCCTTAGCACGTTGTTTTTTGTTTTTTAACTTTGAAATGCCATAAAGTATGTTCTCTTCCAGTTTTAAATGCGGGAAAAGAGCATATTCCTGAAATACAAAGCCAATGTTGCGTTTTTCAGGAGCCACATTTTTTTTGATTGAGGAAACCAGTTTCTCGTTAATTTCAATCGTTCCGGTATCAGGGGTTTCCAGTCCTGCGATAAGACGAATCAATGTTGTTTTCCCGCTTCCGCTTTCGCCTACAATGGCATAGACATCGCCTTCATTAAGATGAAAACTCACGTCTTTAAGGGCAAAGGATTTTCCTTTGTCAAAGCTTTTGGAAAGGGATTCTACTTTTAACATAGTTATTTGCTTACCAGTAATTTGTTTAAAAATATCACAGGAACAGCGGCCGTAAAGATAATAAATAACGACGGAATAGCCGCCTCCATCACACGTTCATCGCTGGCATATTCAAAAGCCTTTACTGCCAGTGTGTTTATCTGAAAAGGCTTAAGGATTAAAGTAAGCGGCAATTCTTTTAAAACATCAACAAACACGAGAATAAATGCACTTAACATCCCTGTTTTAATCAAGGGATATTCAATTTTAAAAAAAGTTCTAAAGTTGCCAACTCCCAGTGTTTTGGATGCATCAGGGATGGCGTTACTCACTTTTAATGTGGTTGATTCTATAGGGTTATAAGCGACTGCGAGAAACCTTACGGCATAAGCATATACTAATGCAAACAAGGTTCCATGGATAATAAAACCCGTTGTGCTGCCTGAAAGGGATGCTACCACACCCATCAACCATTTATCAATTGCCAATGTGGGAATCATAACCCCTATGGCTACAACCGCTCCGGGAATGGCATAACCCAACACGCCAAGTTTGGATAAGCTTTTTATAAACCCTATGCGGTTCCATTTAGCTGAAAAAATAAGCAGTGTAGCAAAAATTACCGTTACTAAAGCCGTAAGGATTGCGATGCCAAACGTTTGCAGCGAAAGCAATAAAAAAGAATAATCAAATACCGAACTATATGTTAAAAAAGCCCAGTAAATCAGTTGTGCCACAGGAATAAAAAACCCGAATAAAACCGGTGTAATCACAATACAAAAAATCAGGAGTTGTTTTCTTTTGGTTGTTTCTTTTCTGTAAATGCTTTGATTGTTGGTTTTTCCACTGGAATATTGGATTTTTCTGCGTTGCCATTTTTCGAAAAGAATTAACGCAAATACCAAAAGTAATAATAAGGCAGAAAGATATATAGCGGTTTCAGGTTCTTCAAGAGAAAACCACGACCTGAAAATTCCTGTAGTAAAGGTGTTTACACCAAAATATTGTGCAGCACCATAATCGTTAAGCACTTCCATTAATACCAAAATAAGACCTGCTATAATGGCCGGTCGGGCCAATGGCAATATAAGTTTAAAAAAGGAGCGTAATTCACCCACCCCGAGCAAGCGCGATGCCTCGAGTAAATTATTCGCCTGATTCAGGAAAAAGGCACGTGTACTTACATACACATAAGGAAAAAGAGAAATGCTTAGCACAAATGCCAAACCAAAACGGTTCATCACATCGACACGGGTAAAGTCCATCCCAAAAAAACGCTGTATCAACTCAAGGCTGCCACCATAATCAAAAACGCCCGCATAAGCATAAGCCACTATGTATGAAGGAATAGCAAGTGGTAAAATTAACAGCCATTCCAGTTGTTTCCGGAAAGGAAATTCATAACGTGCTACCAGCCAGGAAGTAATTACCCCAAAAAGCAACACAAAAATACTACAGACAATGAGCAAATAAAAAGAATTGGACACATAGTCGCCCAAAAGATTTTTGGCAATATGTGCCCAGGATTCACCGGGTCCGTCAAAAAGTTCAAATGCAATCGTCAAAACAGGAAGCGCGATTAAAAACACCACAAATAGCGTGATGATTGACCACCTGTTACTGTCGCGTTTTAAACGAAGGAGCCTGTTTTGTATGGAAAAGATGTCACTACTTCCAGCTTGCTTCATCAAATAGGATTACTGCTTTCTTATTGTTTTCACCCAGTAGTGAAAGATTGATATTGTCTTCTTTAAATTCGCCCCAGTTTTTCAATGTTTCTGAAACCTCAACATTTGTATTTACAGGGTACTCATAATTTGTGGAAGCAAATACTTTTTGTGCTTCTTCAGAAACCAAAAATTCGATGAATTTTATAGCGTTTTCTTTGTTGGGAGCATATTGAGCAACACCGGCACCACTTACATTAACGTGGGTCCCGGTTGTTTCCTGATTGGGGAAAAAGATTCCTACGGCCTCTGCTGCTTTTCGCTCTTCGGGATTATCAGAATTTGTAAGCATTCCAATATAATATGTATTTACAATAGCCAAATCACCTTCACCGGCTGCAACGGCTTTTACCTGGTCACGGTCATTGCCTTTGGGTGAACGTGCCATATTTTCCACAATGCCTTCGGCCCATGCCTTAGCGTTCTCTTCACTTTGATGAGCTATAAGGGAAGCTAACAGTGACTGATTATAAATATTGCTGGAAGAACGGATAAGGAGTTTATTTTTCCATTTTGCGTCAGTTAAGTTTTCATAAGAGGATAGCTCTTCAGGGTTAACCCTGTCTTTCGCGTAAGCGATAACACGTGCCCTTTTGGTTAATGCGAACCATTGATTGTCAACATCTTTAAGGTTTGAGGGAATTATTGAATCTAACACATCTGAAGAAATGCTTTGTAACAAACCTGAAGTCTTAGCACGGTGCAACCTTCCTGCATCAACAGTAATTAATACATCAGCTGGTGAATTTTGACCTTCCAAAGTCATTTTTTGTATCAACTCATCAGCACTGGCATTGATGACATTAACCTTTATACCGGTTTGCTCTTCAAACTTTTGAAAGAGTTGCTGGTCTGCTTCATAATGGCGGTGGGTGTAAACATTAACTTCTTGTGTGGTTTGAGTATCTTGCTCTTTTTTGGTATCATTCTTACACGAAAAAAGTACAAGAGCTGTAAGTGCTAATACTATATTTTTCATATGCTTAATATTTTTTTAATGCGAATGCAAATATAGTTATTTAGAATTGTTTTAAATAGTATTATCGTTAAATATTCTAAATTTATTGTGCACTTATTTCAGCCTTTTTAGAGCTTCCAAAAGTTCTTTTTCTTTTTCACCTGCTATAGTACCCCGGTTTGTATAGACAATTTCACCACTCTTGTCAATAACATAATAAGAAGGAAAAGAACGGATGTCATAATCTTTATCAAACTGGGAATTGCCAAGCAACACTGTGTAGTCTATGTGATGATTTGTGATGGCTTGTTTTGTTTCCTCCAAATCATAATCAAAATTGATGGTAATGACTTTTAGTTTGTCTCCAAACTCATTTTCAATCTGCTTTACTTTTGGAATCGAGGCAATACAATGATCACAGCTGGAGACCCAGGCCTCAATAAACATATTTTGTCCTTTAAAGTCAGAAAGGGATATTTGTTTTCCATCCAAATCCTGAAGTGTCCAGTCTTTTGCCTGGGAATTTAAAAGCGGTTCTGCTTTAACACCAAAAACAGAAGAGACATAGCCTTCTTTGTCCTGATGGGTAAAGGTTTCTTCTGTAAGTTTGATGTCAAAATCGATATTGCTGTAGGTAAAAAGTCTGGTGTGTCCTGTAAGGTTTCTGGTGTCGTCAAATGTGGGATTGAGAGCAAGCTTTACAGGCATTTTATCTTTAACATCTATCCAGATTGCCCTGTTTCCAATTTCATAGCTATACACTTTTTTATCCTGAAACTGGCTTTCGCCTAAAAAGGTAAAGGAACCCTTATACTCTTCAAGTAATTTGCCCACCGTCACCAGATTATCTTCATCCTGAGTGTATGCTTCAAGATATCGGGGAATGGAGCGGTCATTACCATAATCAAAAATTGTTATGCGCTCTTTGTGATCCTCAACCACGACCAGCGATGCCAGTTTGTAATAAATTTGAGTCACCTCATCCATTTCCTTGTAAAAAAAATAATTGAGGTGTGGTTCATAACCGGCTCTTTGTATTTTATATACATGATTCGTTATGCGTTGATTGCCAAAAGCGATTTGAGCATCAAAACGAAGGGTCTCTGCTTCATTGATAATTTCAAGTGTTTGAGAGTACACTTCTTCAGGTGAATCGGATTTTTTAGATTCAGCGCAGGATAATGAAAAGAGAATTAATATAAAATATTGGAACAAAATTTTCATAACAGCAATTTTTTACAAAGATACCATTCTAATAATTTACTCCTCTATTTATGAATCAATTCATCATTACATTTTTAATAACATCGCAGGAAAAATAAAGATTGGAGTTGGCAGTGTTTAATTTGTGAAAATAAAAAAAGGGCATAAATGCCCCTTTTTTATTTATAAGTAATCTTTTTTATTTTGATTCCATATCCTTTTCCCTGACGGCTCTAAACTCAGAGTTTTCACTCCACTGTGGCCAGTCTTGGCTGTTGGCTATTTTAGCACCCAGTCTGTAATAAAACTCAGCATCCTGGGCAATACTACCCATGTTCCAGGTTTCCGGATCATATTCATCTCCTTGCTTGTGGTAGTATTTTTGGTTGTATTCTGTGCGAAGTCTTTTACCTTCTTCTTTCCCACCCTCTCTTAAGTCTGTACCTCCACTTGCATACATTGCAGGAATACCCACTTTAGCTAGATTGAAATGGTCTGATCTGTAATAGAAACCTTTTTCAGCTTCCTGGTCTGGCAAGATGTATCTGTCTTGACCGGCGACAATATCTTCAGCCCAGTCAGCCAAATCATTTTGATGGTGACCCACCACTAATACATCATTTGTCGGACCATAAGGAAATACAGCATCGACATTCATGTTTGCTACCGTTTTGTTTGTTGGAAAAACAGGGTTTGTAGCATAATATTCTGAACCTAATAGTCCTTGCTCTTCAGCAGTAACAAACAAGAATACCATTGATCTTTTAAGGGGTTCTTCACGTTCTTTTACAGCTCTTGCAATTTCGAGTAGCATGGCTGTACCTGTTGCGTTATCAACAGCGCCATTGTAAATTGTACTACTGTCATTGGGATCTTCACCTCCAAGGTGATCCCAATGAGCCGTGTAAATGATATACTCATCAGGTCTTTCTGAACCTTCAATAATACCTATAACGTTAGGGGAAGTGCCGCGCTCAAAGGTGTTATTCATTGTGATACTAGTTTTTATTCCCAATGGTGTTGGCGTAAAATCAGCACTTTTAGCACTTTCAAAAAGTTCCTCCTGATTTTTACCGGCTTGGTCAAAAAGTTGTTGTGAAACACTAGATGTTATCCATCCTTGCATTGGTGCAAATTTCACAAAACCTTCAGGCAAATCTAATTGCATTTTTGCACCAGACCACGAGCCTTGTACAACGCCCCAAGGATAACCTGCTGCGGCATCCTCATGAATAATAACAATTCCAGCTGCACCTTGTCTGGCAGCTTCTTCATATTTGTAGGTCCAACGCCCATAGTAAGTCATAGCGTTCCCGGTAAACATATTTTCGTCTTGAAGGTAATAACCCGGATCATTTACCATAACAACAGCGATTTTTCCTGTCATATCAATACCTTCATAGTCATTCCAGCCATATTCCGGAGCAACAATACCAAAACCACAAAATACAAACTCGGCATCTTCAACTTTTATTTCATCTTGAATGAGTTGTGAATAGGCTACAAAATCTTCTCCTTTTTTCAATGTAAGAGAACTGTCGCCACCTGTTACAGTTATTTCGTCATCAGCAACAGAATTTACTGTAATTAACGAAACATCTTGAAGGTAAGAACCATTATTAGCAGGAGCAACTCCAATTTCTTTCATTTCTTTTTCTAGGTAAGCTAATGTTAGTTCCTCACCCACAGTCATAGGCATTCTACCCATAAAAGCGTTTGATGACAGTTCCTTAATGTGTCTTTCAAGATGTTCAACACTTACGTCCCATTCTTGTGACACTTCTTCTTGTTTGTTTTCTCCACAAGAAATTAGACCTACAAGTAAAACAAATGCAATTAAATTTTTCATCATAATAGTTGATTAAATTATTTTTTTGGTAAATATAAATAAAAAAAAAACGGCCCATTCCCGGACCGTTTTTCATTTTTAACGTTTACAGTTTTACTAATTATCGTCAGAGGTTTCTTTAACTTTTACTTTGGTGGTATTTCCGTCTTCATCTGTCTTGATTTTGACTTTTTTATCGTCAGTCTCCATCTTTATTTTGGTACCATCTTCAGTTTCTTTGTACTTAACTTCTGCTCCTTCTCTATTCATTTCGTCGATTAACTCTTCCGTTTCTGTCTTGTCTTCGTTTTTCTCTCTGCAAGAGGTAACAGAAACTGCTAGGAAAATTCCTGTTAACATTATAAAAATTGTTTTTTTCATGGTGTTGTTTTTTAATTTATTTGGTGAAGGTAAGTTAAAAAAAGAGTGATTTGTTAAAATTTATCATTTTATTCACTAATAATTCAACAATGTTTCTAATTTTATTTTGACTTTTTCAGTGCTTGGAATCATCGTTTGTTCTAAAGTAGAATTTAACGGAATAGCAGGCAGATTTTCGGAACCAATGGTCATTACCGGTGCATCAAGGTACTGAAAACATTCCTCCTGAATCTTTCCGGCAAGTGCCCTTGCAAAACTGTTGTTTGAAGGTTCTTCAGTCACCACCAAACATTTTCCGGTTTTCTTGACAGATTTCATGATTGTTTCTTCATCCAGCGGAAAAAGTGTACGCAAGTCAATAACTTCGACACGGTCACGAAGGCCTTGAGTAGCGTTCATCGCCCAATGCACGCCCATACCGTATGAAATGATGGTTGCGGTTTCCACATCTTCCTGTTTCCAGATTTCCTGCAACAACCAGGCTTTTCCGAAAGGCAATACATAGTCTTCTGCCGGTTCTACAGAAGTAGCTCCTTTTGTTCCCGGAACTTTACTCCAGTACAATCCTTTATGTTCCAAAATCACCACCGGATTGGGGTCATAATAAGCTGCTTTTATTAACCCTTTTAAATCGGCACCATTGCTTGGGTATGCAATTTTTAACCCACGAATATTTGTCACAATGCTTTCTACCGAAGATGAATGATAAGGTCCGCCACTTCCATAGGCACCAATAGGCACGCGAAGCATCATCGATACCGGCCATTTGCCATTGGAAAGGTAGCAACTACGGCTCACCTCAGTAAATAATTGATTGAGCCCCGGCCAGATATAGTCGGCAAACTGAACCTCAACGATGGGTTTTAATCCCACGGCACTCATTCCTACGGTGCTTCCAACGATGAAAGCTTCCTGAATGGGGGTATTAAACACGCGGTTATCGCCAAATTTTTGCGCCAAAGTTGCCGCTTCGCGAAAAACACCGCCCAAACGTCCGCCAACATCCTGACCGTAAAGTAGGCATTCTTTATGCTTTTTCATTAATTCTTCAATACCGAAAAGGGCACAATCTACCATCACTACTTTTTCAGCTCCTTCAGGAATTCTAGTGCCGGTTTCTTCAGTGATGGGGGTGGGCGCAAAATCGTGTGTGAACAAATCTTCCGGTTTTGGGTCTTCAGCTTTGAGGGCTTCTTCGTAGTCTTTTTTCACTTCCGCGGAGGCGGAAGTCTCAATCTCTTTCAGTTCTTTTTCAGTAAACCCATTATCCAATAATTGTTTTCTAATCTTTGGATAAGGATCACGCGAACGTGCCTCCTCTAAATCATCACGATACCATTCCATCCTAACCCCCGAAGTATGGTGATTCAACAATGGTACTTTAGCATGTACCAAAAAAGGCCGACGTTCTTTTCTTATGGTTTCTATGACTTTCTGTACCTGCGTATAGCTTTCAATAAAATCGGTTCCGTCAATTGAAATGGCTTCGAGTCCGTGGAATCCTTTAGCATATTCAAACGCATCCTGAGCACGAGTTTCTGCAGCATTCGCTGAAATGTCCCAGCCATTGTCTTGCACTAAATATAAAATGGGCAACTGTTTTAATGCTGCCATTTGAAAGGCTTCAGCAATTTCACCTTCTGTGACTGAGGCGTCGCCTAGGGAACAAACAACAATCGGCAAATTCCCGCGAAGGCGGGAATCTTGGTCTTCAGATTCCGGATACAAAAACCCATATCTGTCCTCATCATTGAAAAGATTACCGCCTTCGCGGTAATGGAATCCCATTGCAGCACCGGTGGCAGGTATTGCCTGCATTCCTGTAGCGCTACTTTGATGTGGCACTTTGGGTTTGTCATCATCCCGCAAACTAGGGTGCGAATAATAAGTCCTTCCTCCCGAAAACGGGTCGTCTTTCTTGGCCAACAATTGTAACATTAAATCTTTCGGCGTGCAGCCAAAACTTAACAACATCGAGTCGTCCCGGTAGTAAGGATATGCGTAATCTTGTGGCAACAATTGCATTCCCACAGCGGTTTGAATCACTTCGTGACCACGGGAAGTGGCGTGTACATATTTGGAAACGACTTTAAAATTTTCTTCGTACAACTCAGCCATAGCTTTGGCGGTGCAGACGTTTTTGAATGCTTTTTTGAAGGTTTGTTTGTGAATGTTATGAGTCATTAAATCTTATTTTATGCTCGCAAAGGCACAAAGACGCTAAGAAATTCTCTGCGACTTTGCGTCTCTGCGTGAAACAATTAAATTTTTCTATTTATATCAAAATTCTCAAAATAATCAGCAATTCTTCTCAGGAAACTGCCCCCCAAATATCCATCCACAATGCGATGATCAAAGGACAAAGATAAATACATCATTTGCCTAATTTCAATGGTATCGCCTTCGGGTTTTTCGATAACTTCTGCTCTTTTCTTGATGATTCCCGTTGCCAAAATCGCTGCTTCAGGTTGATTGATGATTGGCGTTCCCATCAGGCTGCCAAAGGTTCCCACATTACTGATGGTAAATGTACTACCTTTAGTATCATCGGCTTTTAGTTTATTCGTGCGGGCTTTTTCTGCCAGTTCGTTGATTTCTTTTGCCAGGGTTGGCAAATCCTTTTTATCGGCATCTTTTACAACAGGAACTATCAGGTTCCCGCTGGGCAATGCAGTTGCCATCCCGATGTTAATGTGTTCTTTTACAATGATATTACTGCCATCCACCGAAACATTGATCATTGGGAAATCTTTTATGGCCTTTGCCACAGCTTCTACAAACAAGGGTGTAAAGGTCAGTTTCTCTCCATGTTTTTTCTGAAAAGCTTCCTTATTAGCGTTGCGCCAAGTGACTATATTTGTCATATCAGCTTCCACATAGGCAGTAACGTGCGGCGAAGTATGCTTGCTATAGACCATATGATCAGCAATCATTTGGCGCATACGGTCCATCTCCACGATTTTTCCTTTGCCTTTGTCCAGGTTTAATTGGGGGATGCTATAACCGGCTTCTGCCACAGGTTGTGCAAACTGTGCCGGGCGACCTTCTTCAATATATTTAAACACATCGCTTTTTTGCAAACGACCCTCTTTGCCTGTTGCAGGGATGCGCGCCAACTCTTCATAACTGATATGCTGCTCTCTGGCAATTTTTTCGACCAACGGTGAATAAAATTTGTTTGTGCGGTTCACGGGTAAATGATAAGTAGATGAAACTGCTCCGGACTGCTTGGGAGCAATTTTATTCGCTTTTTTTGGTGTGGGAGCCATTTTAACTTCATCTTCTTGGTCGTTTTTAATCGCTCGTTTGGAAGTGCCTTCTGAAACCTGCAAAATTGCAATCACCTCCCCGATTTTCACAACATCTTTCGCATTGTATTTGGTTTCGATGAGCGTGCCCGAAAAAGGGGCGGGCACTTCGTTATCAACTTTATCGGTACCCACTTCCACAATGATATCTCCTTCTTCAAATGACTCGCCAGGCTGAACCATCCAATTGATGATGGTCCCTTCTGTGATGCTTTCTCCCATTCTGGGCAATTTAAATTCTGTCTGTGACATCTCTATTCTATATTCTTTTTTCTTTATTCTTTGTTCCCTTTTCTAAATTCCTCCAAAGTCTTATAAAAATCCTCTTGCTTCGGACGATTTTTTGGTATCTCCCGCAAAGGTTCCACCTCCCGTAAATTCTCGTGACAGTCGGCTGGCAATTGTTGATAGAATCGAGTTCCTGCGGTCTTCCAGGCAATCATGTCATCACTGACTTCTTTAATGACTTTTGCCGGGTTGCCCACCACCAAACTGCGCTTAGGAATCACCGTTTCTGCTTTTACAAAAGCCATCGCACCGATGATGCTTTCATCACCAATTTCAGCATCGTCCATAATCACGGTGTTCATTCCTACCAAAACATTCCGGCCGATGTTGGCGCCATGAATGATGGCTCCGTGACCAATGTGTGCGCTTTCTCTCAACACAATCGATTTTCCCGGAAACATATGCACTGTACAATTTTCCTGCACATTGACGCCGTCTTCCAGAATAATTTCACCCCAATCACCACGTATAGCCGCTCCCGGTCCGATATAGCAGTTTTTACCAATAATAACATTGCCTGTAACAGCCGCTAAAGGGTGTACAAAGCTGCTTTCGTGAATTACGGGAATATGTCCTTTGAAACTATAAATCATAAGCCCAATTCCCGCAAAGGCGGGAAGCTCTGTATTAAATTTGATTAAATTTACTTATAACTCTCCAACTTCTTCTTCGTAAACGCACTTAACACTAATCGCCCACTAATCTTCGCACGTTCTTTCAGTAATTCATCCCAGTTTTCAGTGCCGGTCCAGAATACTTTTTTCATTTCTGTCATGGCTTCGGGGTTGTAAGTGCAAAGGTTTTCGGCGAAAGCCTGAACAGCTTTATCAAGACTTTCTAGATCTTCAAATATCTTCATATAAAGTCCTTTACTTCGTGCCCATTCAGCATCGTAAAAGGAATTGGCATCAATGGCGATTTGTGAAAATCCGCTGAGGTCGAGTTTGCGCTCCACCGCCGGACCCACCACAAACGGCCCGATACCTATATTGAGTTCGCTGAGTTTGATGGAAGCATATTTAGTAGCCATACAATAATCCACTGCTGAAGCAAGGCCAACGCCTCCGCCTACGGTTTTACCTTGAATGCGGCCGATAATAAATTTAGGACACTTGCGCATCGCATTAATCACATTGGCAAAGCCACTGAAAAAGATTTCACCGGTTTTATCATCATTGATGGAAATGAGTTCTGTAAAGCTGGCTCCTGCACAAAAAGTACGGTCACCACCGCTTTGCATTATGATGACTTTTATTTCATCGTTTTCGCCTGCTTTGGTAATGGTTTCGGCCAGTTGAGCCAGCAAATCACCCGGCAGGCTGTTATGTGCCGGATGGAAAAATTCGATCGTGGCGATATGGTTGTTGATTGTTTGTTTTACGTAAGGTTGTTCAGACATTTTGTAATTAAAATTAAATTAAACCAAATTGATTAAAGTGGTGGTTAAGGTGTTTCCTCTCCAACAAATACCATTCATAACGATTTAAATATCCAAACACGGCATTTTTTTGAAGCGAATCGGGGTTTTCTTTGAAATATTCCAGGTATTCCTCACGGGCTTCCAGCATTTTTTGTTTTGCAGTTTCTAAATCGGGATGGTTCAGGTCTTCCAATTCATTGTCATTCATCAATGGCATTTTGTATCCCTGTGGCATTGGGTTGAAATCCCACAAGGTAGCTTGCACTTTTTCAATGTATTCCTCTGGTGTTGCTATGTCAAAATCTTGCATTTCGCCCGAGGCGATTCGATAAGTGAATTCCAAATGTTCCACCATATGCTGTGGTGTCATTGTTCCCCATTTTGGCTTCGTCTTTTCTGAAAGTTTACTCAAGTAAAAAGGCATTGTTTCTGAAGTCATTTCGACGAAAGTCGTTTGCTTTTTCTGAACCATCGTTAAAATAGTCGCAAAAGCAACCATTTCATCCTCAATATCAAACACCTCAACATACCATTTTACAATGCCTGAAGGATGTTCTTTTGCATTGCTGTCGCGATCTACTTTTTGTTTGCACGTAAGGCGAACATAAATCGTGTCGTTGTGGTATAACGGGCGCAAAAACCGAATGTCTTCAAGTCCGTAGTTTGCCGCTACCGGTCCTTTATTGGGATACACAAACAAGCCCGCCGCCGCGGAAATGATAAAATAACCGTGAGCGGTGCGTTGTTCAAAAATACTTCCGTCAAGTGAAGTGATATCTGTATGGGCATAAAAATGATCCCAGGTGAGGTTGGCAAAATTGACGATGTCACCATCGGTTAATGTGCGTTTATGGGTTTTGAGCGACATTCCGGGTTGGATGTCTTCCCAGTGATAAGTAAAAGGATGCTTTTCAGCTTCTTTGTAATCAGATTTGGGTTGGTAAATACCGGTGATTTCTGTTAAGGTTGTAGGCGACCCTTGAATAGCAGTTCGCTGCATATAATGTTTAATGCCTCTCATTCCGCCCATTTCTTCACCTCCTCCTGCTCGACCGGGACCGCCGTGAACAAGCAATGGCAATGGCGAACCGTGTCCGGTGCTTTGCTTGGCACTTTCGCGGTTAATGGTGAGTATGCGTCCGTGATGGGAAGCAGCACCTATTGTAAATTCTTTTGCTACGGAATTGTCATTCGTGAAAATGGAACTCACAAGGGAGCCTTTACCAAGCTTGGATATTTTTATTGCTTCTTCAATACTGTTATAAGGCATCAGTGTGCTCACAGGACCAAAGGCTTCGGTCACATGAGAAGCTTCATTTTGTAGAGGATGGTCTTCACGTAATAATATTGGTCGGAGGAAAGAACCCTTTTTCGAATCTGCCCCGACAGCTTCAAAATCGTCAAAGCTGCCATACACTATTTGAGCGGTTTCGGCGATTTTCTGTACCTGACTTTTAACAGATTCGCGTTGCGCGTGACTTACCAGAGCACCCATTCTTACTTCTTTTAAACGCGGGTCGCCCACAGTGACCTTATCGAGTGCTTTCCCGATTGCAATTTGCACATCTTCCATATACTTTTCAGGAACAAGAATACGACGAATGGCGGTACATTTTTGTCCGCATTTTACGGTCATTTCGTTGCGCACTTCTTTGATGAACAAATCAAATTCAGGGGTGCCGGGAGCGGCGTCTTCACCCAAAACAGAAGCGTTCAGGGAATCTGCTTCCATCGTAAAGGGCACAGATTCTTCAATGAGTTGCGGGTGTGCTTTTAACATTCTTCCCACTTTTGCCGAACCGGTAAAAGTCACGACATCCTGTGACTGGACTGTATCGAGTATGGTTTTAGCTGTTCCGGAAATGAGTTGCAAACTGCCTTCAGGTAAAATTCCGGAAGCTATAATTTCTTTCACAACGGCTTCAGTCAAATAAGCCGATTGCGGTGCAGGAAGTACCACTGCCGGCATTCCTGCCATCCAGTTGACGGCACATTTTTCCAGCATTCCCCACACAGGGAAATTAAACGCGTTAATGTGCACGGCCACTCCTTCTTTGGGAACCAAAATGTGATGTGCCATAAAGCGACCACCACGGGAAAGATCGATGGGTTCTCCCTCGACGTGATAGGACTGATTGGGGAATAATTTACGCAAAGAAGCATTGGCAAACAGGTTTCCAAAACCACCTTCAATGTCTATCCAGCTGTCTATTTTTGTCGCGCCGGTGCGGTAGCTTATTTCATAAAACGCAGCTTTCTTTTTGGTAAGGTAAAGGGCTAGTTTTTTGATCATATTACCACGCTCCTGGAAGGTCATCTTACGAAGTGTATCGCCTTTTTCACGACCGTATTGAAGTATGGAGGGAACGTCAAGTCCCTCTGTGGTGACGCTGGTAAAAACTTCACCGGTAACAGAGTCCTGAATGGGTGTTCCTTCGCCTTGGCCTTGTGTCCAATTGCCTAAGATGTAGTGTTGTGTTTTGTTCATAATATTTGCCCGCGAAGGCGGGTAACTTGGTTTAATATTTTTAGTTTGATTAACGAGATTTCCGCCTTCACGGAAATTTTAGGCTCTTTCAATCACTGCAGCATATCCTTGTCCAACTCCAATACACATCGTCACCAAAGCATATTTCTTCCCTGTCAAAGATAACTCTAATGCGGCGGAGTAACAAATGCGGGCGCCGGTTACTCCCAGTGGGTGACCAATAGCAATCGCACCACCATTGGGGTTGATTCTTGGGTCGTCATCAGCTAAACCCCATTCTCGGATACACGCCAATGATTGTGCAGCAAAGGCTTCATTTAACTCGATGATGTCCATATCGTCCATCGTTAAGCCAGCTTTTTGAAGTGCTTTGTTTGATGCTTCCACAGGGCCAATACCCATTATTCTTGGTTCTACTCCAACTACTGCTGAGCTTACAATTTTTGCCAAGGGCTTTAAATTGTATTTTTTTACCGCAGTCTCAGAAGCGATGATTGTTGCTGCTGCACCATCATTTAATCCGGATGAATTTCCTGCGGAAACACTGCCGTCTTTTTTAAATGCACCACGCAGTTTGGCAAGCACTTCTTTTGAAGTAGCAGGCTTTATAAATTCGTCTTCTGAAAAAAGTATCGGGTCTTTTTTCCTTTGCGGAATTTCTACAGTTACAATTTCTTTTGCCAGGCGTCCGTTTTGTTGGGCTTTTGTGGCTTTCATTTGTGAATTGTAAGCGAAAGCATCCTGATCTTCACGTGAAATGTTGTATTTCTCCACTAGATTTTCTGCGGTGACACCCATGCCGTCTGTACCATACATTTCGTGCATTTTGGGGTTAATAAAGCGCCATCCAAAACTGGAATCATACATTTTAGCATCGGTTCCAAAAGCTTTTGAGGGTTTTGCCACCACATAGGGGCCACGGGTCATATGTTCCACGCCGCCTGCGATAAATACATCGCCATCCCCGGCTTTGATGGCTCGATGGGCGTGAATCATAGCTGAAAGTCCGCTACTGCAAAGTCGGTTTACGGTTTCTCCGGGAACTGAATAGGGCAGTCCGGCCAGTAATGAAGCCATTCGAGCAACGTTTCGGTTGTCTTCGCCTGCTTGATTGGCACAGCCTAGGATGACATCGTCATAAGCTTCTTTTGGGATATTGGGATTTCGTTTTACGATTTCGGCAATGACAAGAGCTGCCAAATCATCGGTGCGAACCGGTGAAAGTGTGCCCTGATAACTGCCTATGGGTGTTCTTATTCCGTCGATTATGTACATAATTATTTTTTCCGCGAACCTGCCTGCCGGCAGGCAGGAGCGGAAGTCTCGTGATTTTAAGTTACTATTTTAATTATTCAATTTCATTAGTTGGTTCATTTAATCCAAAATTTCTGAAAAGGTATCATGCTGACTAAATTCGCCGCTTCTAAAACCTCTCAAAAACCATTCTTTGCGTTGTGCTGAAGTTCCATGAGTAAAGGAGTCTGGAACAACCTGTCCTTGAACTCTTTTTTGTATGGCATCATCGCCCACGGCCTGAGCGGCACTTATAGCTACTTCAATATCATTTTCAGTTAAATACTTCTGCACGTGGTGTGCCCAAAGGCCGGCGTAAAAATCGGCTTGTAATTCTAATGCCACAGAGAGTTGATTAGCTTCGGTTTTGCTGACTCTGCTTTGAAGCTGGCGGACTTTTTGTGAGGTACCTAATAAGGTTTGAACATGGTGCCCTATCTCGTGAGCGGTTACATAAGCAATCGCAAAGTCTCCTCTTTTTGCTCCAAAACGGTTGTGAAGCTCGTTAAAGAAAACAAGGTCCATATAAGCGTTTTGATCTGCCGGACAATAAAATGGACCCATTGCTGAAGAGGCTTTACCACAAGCTGATGTAACTTGATCATTGAAGAGTATGAGCCTGGGTTCTTTGTATTGACCCAGGTTATTTTCTCTAAAAATATGATGCCAGGCATCTTCTGTATCTGCTAAAATGGTAGCTACAAAGTCACCTATTTCTATTTCTTCAGGGGTGAGTTCACGGTTTTGAACTTGTTGTGTGGTTTGTTGTTGCTGGTTGAGTTGTTCAAGGAATGGAGCAATGGTTTGCCCTGTTTCACCTCCAAAAAGCTGTAATAATATCACTACAACGGCAATGATACCACCACCGGCAACTACTTTGCCCTTGTTGCTCATTCCCCGTCGGTCATCGAGGTTGCCACTTTTTCTTCTACCTTTCCATTTCATAAATTTTAAGGATTAACGGATTTACATTGATTTATTCCCAATCTTTAGTGGTTCTGTAAACAACCCCTTTAAACAAAGCTACCAATTTTTCCCCTTTTTTCACCTCGATGATATGAAAACCAAGTTTGTTTCGGGTTTCGTCGATGATGGATTCTGCTATGATGTAATCACCTTCTTCAAGTGCCTCAATATGATTGATTGAGGTTTCTATCGAAACGGCAAATTTTCCATAGGTATTGGCCGAAAAACCAAAAGCGGTGTCTGCCAGTGAGTAGGTAATACCGCCATGGGCTTTGTCCATGGAATTCAGCATGTCTTTGCGAACAGTCATTCCAACTTTACAACGCCCTATTTCACATTCCAAAACTTCGATACCCAGCCATTGGCTGAAAGCATCAAGGGAGAGCATCTTTTCGGGTATTTTACTTCCTTCAATCATGCTTCTAAAATATTTTACTTTCTCTTCTCATCTTACGTAACAACGGACTGCATCGATATCTGTCTTCACGGTATTCATCATAAAGCGCGTCCATCTTTTCAACACACCATTCGGTGCCTTTTTCATTCGCCCAGGCGAGCAATCCTTGAGGGTAATTGACTCCTTTTGTCATTGCCAAATCAATGTCTTTCGCGGAAGCGATGTTTAAAAACAAGGCGTCAGCGGCTTCGTTAATGAGCATCACCAGAATGCGCTCAACTATTTCTTGTCCTAATTTTTGATCTCTATTGGGTTCTGGATTGGTAGCGTTTTCAGCATAGTTGTAATAACCTCTACCCGACTTTCTTCCCAAATATCCAGCTTCCGAAAAACGTTTTTGGGTAAATGCCGGCTTGTATCTTGGGTCGAAATAAAATGCGGTAAAAACAGTTTCGGTAACGGTATAATTGACGTCGTTTCCGATAAAATCCATCAGCTCAAAAGGCCCCATACGGAAACCACCAATTTCTTTCATAGCCCAGTCAATGGTTGCAAAATCAGCTAATCCCTCTTCATAAATGCGAAGTGCTTCGCCATAAAAAGGCCGTGCCACGCGGTTAACGATAAAGCCCGGAGTGTCTTTGGCCAGAACGCCAATTTTTTTCCAGTCTTCAATGATTTGCACCACTTTATTTTTTACCTCTTCGGAAGTTTGAATCGCCGGAATGATCTCAACCAAAGGCATTAAAGGCGCGGGATTGAAAAAATGGATTCCGATAAAGCGCTCCGGTTTTTTGAGTGATGCAGCCAGTGAAGCGATGGAAAGTGACGATGTGTTTGAAGCGATGATAGCTTCATCAGATTGATAACTTTCCAGTTCTGCAAAGACTTTTTGTTTGATTTCGGCATTTTCAATGATGGCTTCGATGGTCAAATCGGCATCAGAAAGTTCTTTTAGGTTTTCCACATACGAAATACTGTTTTGAATGCGGTTTTTTTCTGCGTCATCGATTCTTCCTTTTTCTACCAGCCGACCGAGCACTTTTTCCAAAGCAACTTTGCTCTTTTCCAACGCTGGCTGGCTAGTGTCATATACTTTTACTGAACACCCGGCTGTGGCTGCTACTTGTGCGATGCCACTTCCCATTGTTCCAGATCCTATTATTGCTATGTTCATTTTTTCTTTTTTTGATTTGTATCGGCGTAAAATCTTACGCCGTTACTTTTTGGTTGAGGCGTAATATATTACGCCTTTACTTCCCAATAAAGTTGGGTTTTCTTTTTTCCATAAAGGCTTTGACACCTTCGCTATAGTCTTCCGTTTGTGCGGCTTCTATTTGATATTTTGACTCTAATTTGAGTTGTTCTTCCAGATTATTTTGCATGGATGCGTTCAACGCTTTTTTTGTTAATGCGATACCGTGTGTAGGCATTTGCGAAAGAGTTTCGGCTATTTTTTGGGCTTCCTCCATAAAGGTTTCAGCGGAAAAGACTTTATACACCATCCCAAGTTTTTCAGCTTCTTCCGCTGAAATTTTATCACCCAGCATCATTAAGGCTGAAGCTTTTTGAAAACCAATTAACCTGGGTAAAAAGAACGTTCCGGCACTATCAGGTATCAACCCAATTTTACTGAACGCCTGAATAAAACTTGCGTGACCGGATGCCACAACCACATCACAGGCCAGTGCTATATTGGCCCCGGCACCTGCAGCTACACCGTTTACGGCAGCTACAACCGGTTTTTCTATCTTTCGAATTTTGGAAATGATGGGGTTGTAATGTTCCTCCAGAATGGCTTTAAACCCGGGATTCAATGCCGGGCTGGTAACTTCCTTTAAATCCTGACCGGCACAGAATGCTTTGCCGTTTCCGGTAAGGAGAATGGCGCGAACTTGTTCGTTTGCTGCATAATCATCCAAAGCCTTTTGTAATGCCCGCGCCATTTCACGGTTGAAGCTGTTAAACACCTCGGGCCGGTTAAAGGTGATGATGGCCAGATTGTTTTTTATTTGTGTTGTTATTGAATTCATAAATTAAATCATTTGAATTACGTGATCCTTTCTTGAGGAGGATTGATTTTTATTTTAAGCATTTAAAATAATCAAACGGTTCCAGACAATCATTACATTTAAACTGTGCTTTGCAAGCCGTGGAGCCAAACTGACTGACTAATTCTGTATTTTTTGAGCCGCATTGCGGGCATTTTACCAATCTCTTATTTCCTAAAAGAGCTTCCTTGTCTGCTGTGGCATCTAGCGGAGCGGCAATACCATATTTTTCAAGAGCTTTCTTGCCTTCTTCCGAAATCATATCGGTACTCCAGGCCGGTGATAGAACGAGTTTGACTTTGGCTTTCATTCCTGCTTTCGCGAAAGCGGTTACTATATCATCGCCAATCACATCCATTGCAGGACAACCGCTGTATGTGGGTGTGATTTTTACCTCAATCGTCCCGTCATCCATAACCTCAGCCTCACGTACTACGCCCAAGTCTACAATCGTCAAGACCGGAATTTCCGGATCCGGAACCGACTTGAGGATGTCGAGAAGTTTTGGGTTTATATGTGTTTGGGTTTCGTTCAAGGTTTTATGTTTTTGTCATTTGAATGACGAGACTCCCGCCTGCGCGGGAGTTGGTTACCATTTCATTCCCGGATAGGTGCGTTGCATAAATTGCATATCTGCAAGGATATAGCCCATATGCTCAGTGTGAACGCCGTGTTTTCCTCCTTTGTGGAAGTATTTGCTTTCAGGGATCTCGAGTGTGGCTTCTTTTAAGAGTTCGCTTATTTCTTTGTAATAAGCATCCTTCAACTTACTCGTGTCAACACCCATTCCGGCTTCAACAGCTTTTTTTGCCGCTTCGGTCATTTCAAAAAGTTCGTTGGTGTAAGGCCACAAATCATTAACCGCTTGCTGAACCCGCTCGTGGCTTTCTTCAGTCCCATCGCCAAGGCGTTTTATCCAGTCACCTGAAAAGCGTTTGTGGTAACTCACTTCCTTGATTCCCTTTTTGGCGATTGCAGAAAGGGTTTCATCCTTGCTATGCTCTAATTGTTGCATCAAGAGCAGGTGAAAAACATCAAAGAAATATTGTCTTGTGATGACATATCCAAAATCTGTATTGGGTTGTTCTACCAATAATACGTTTTTATAATCACGTTCCAAACGCAAGAAAGCGATATCATCTTCGGTTTTATCTACTCCTGAAAGCTGGGCGAGGTATTGGTAATAACTACGCACCTGACCAAAGAGATCGAGTGACATATTGGTGAGGGCAATATCTGTTTCTAAACTGGGTCCGTGACCGCAGAGTTCACCAAGGCGTTGACCGAGGATTAGAGAGTTGTCGGCGATTTCTAGTATATACTGGGTCCTCCCCCCAGCCCCCTCCGAAGGAGGGGGAGTTGGATTGGTACTATTGTTTGTTTGTGTATTCAAACTCATAATTTTATAAATTTAAAAAAGCTGTTCCCTCCCCTTGGGGGAGGGTTAGGGTGGGGAATTACATATGCTTCAACTCATCCGGCAACTCATAAAACGTGGGGTGACGGTACACCTTATCTGCGGCGGGTTCAAAGAATTCGCCGTTTTCTTCGGGGTTGGAGGCAGTGATGTGTTTGGACTCCACGACCCAGATGCTTACGCCTTCATTGCGGCGAGTATAGACATCGCGGGCGTTTTCCATAGCCATATCTGCATCGGCGGCGTGCAGGCTACCAAAGTGGCGGTGCTCCAAACCATTTTTGCTTCTTACGAAAATTTCCCAGAGGGGCCAGTTTTTCTTTTCACTCATAATTATATGTTTTGAGTATTTTATTTTAAATAATTAGCTTGCTTTTTCAACCTTCTTTGCTTCCTGCTTTTCGGCGTAAGCCATTGCAGCATCGCGCACCCACTCTCCATTGTTCCAAGCGTTTACTCTTGCTGAAATACGCTCTTTGTTACACGGACCGTGGCCTTTTACCACTTGCCAGAACTCATCCCAGTCGATTGGTCCAAAATCATAGTGGCCGGTTTCTTCGTTCCATTTTAAATCGGGATCCGGGATTGTGATTCCCAGAATATCTGCTTGTGGCACTGTCTGGTCAATGAATTGCTGACGGAGTTCGTCGTTTGTTTTTCGTTTCAATTTCCATTTCATGGATTGCGCCGTGTGGACAGACTCATCATCTGTGGGACCGAGCATCATTAGTGATGGCCACCACCACCGGTTCAAGGCGTCTTGTGCCATTTCCTTTTGCTCGGGTGTGCCATTGCAAAGGGTGAGCATAATTTCGTAACCCTGGCGTTGATGAAAACTTTCTTCCTTACAGACACGCACCATCGCACGGGCATAGGGTCCAAATGAAGTGTTGCACAACGGTACCTGATTTATGATTGCGGCACCGTCTACCAGCCACCCTATAGCTCCCATATCTGCCCAGGTTAATGTGGGGTAATTGAAAATACTGGAGTATTTGGCTTTTCCGCTGTGGAGTTGCTCATAAAGTTCATCTCTGGAAATACCTAAGGTCTCACAAGCACTGTAAAGATAAAGTCCGTGTCCGGCTTCGTCTTGTACTTTGGCAAGCAAGGCTACTTTTCTGCGTAAGGAAGGTGCACGAGTAATCCAGTTGCCTTCGGGCAGCATTCCTACAATTTCAGAATGGGCGTGCTGTGAGATTTGCCTGATGTGCGTTTGACGGTATTTTTCGGGCATCCAGTCTTTGGGTTCGATTTTTTCGTCGCGCGCTATTTTGGCTTCGAAAATTTGTTCCAGGTTTTTTATTTCTTTTTCGCTCATAGCTTTTTAGTATTGAGTAGTAAGTATTGAGTCCTCATTTTATGAATTAAAATTTCGTCTATTTACAGACGAGGTTCCCGCCTAAGCGGGAATTGGTTATACATCAAAATCCAATACAATTTTATCTGAAGTCGGCACCGCCTGGCAGCTTAATATCAGGTTTTGGGCGACTTCTTTTTCATCCAATGCATAGTTGACTTTCATCGCTACAGAGCCGTCTTTGATTTCACATTTACATGTGCTGCATACACCGCCTTTACAGGCGAAAGGTAAATCAGCTCCGGCAGCGAGGGCTCCGTCTAGGAGATTGTCATATTCATCACTCATCACAAAGTGAAATTCTTTTCCGCCGTCCACTATCGTGACTTGTGTTCCCTGTACCCGGCTTTCCATTGCCTTTTGGGCGCGTTCTTTGTCGGCTTCAGTAAGACCTGTAACAAAAAGTTCATAATGGATTTTGCTCTTATCCAATCCGGCGTTTTGTAATTCATCACGGATAAGGAAAATCATTTCCTCTGGTCCGCAGATAAAACAATGTGCCGTGTCTTTTATGTCGATGAACGTTTTAGTGAGTACGTCCATTTTTTGTTTGTCAAAGCGACCGTTTAAAAACTCGATATCACGCTTTTCCTTTGTCAGGAAATAGAATATATGAAAACGGTCAAAGTATTTATTTTTAAGCTGTTCGATTTCCTCTTTAAAGATAATGGATTTTGAATTACGATTCAAATAAAAGAGCTTGAATGTACTTTCCGGCTCCTGGCTTAAGTGTGCTTTAATCATTGAAAGCACGGGTGTGATTCCACTTCCGGCTGCAAAGGCGATATAATTTTTTGGCGTTGATGGGTCACAAGCTACACCAAACTCCCCACTGGGTGCCATCACTTCCAGTTCATCACCAGCTTTAAGTTCCTTATTTACAAAAGTGGAGAATTTGCCTTCAAAAATTTGTTTTACGGCTACTTTCCATTCATTTTCTGAAGGGTTTGAGCATAGCGAATAGGTGCGGCGCACGTCTTCGCCGCCAATCATTTTGCGCAGTGTGAGGTGCTGTCCTTGCCGGAATTGGAATTCCTGATGCAATTCTTGAGGTACATCAAAAGTGATGACTGAACAGTCTTTGGTTTCTTTATAAACGTCTTTAACGCGAATGTCGTGGAATTTTGCCATAAGAATAATTCTCAGCTAATTGCTGAAGTTTTACAAAACTAACGATTGTTAGTTTAATATGCAAATCCTCACCCCCGGCCTCTCTCCCTGAGAGAGGGGAGTTTCTATTTAAGAAGAAAACTTAATCCCTACTCATAAATATCTGTAGGATATACCAGAACAGCAGCATTAAAGATGCGAAAAGGCCCAGTGATGCCCCCACATATTGAGTGGTTTCATATTCATATTTCAGTTTGGAAGTCTGGTATAATATAGCGGCTCCTGCGAGCAACACCATACCAAAAGAAAACCAAAGACCCAGGTCAAATCCAAATACAATACCTGCAACAATAAGTCCCATCGCAATGAATACACCAACAGTTATGGCGGTTCTGAGAAACGAAAAGTCTGTTTTCGTCATAAAGACAACTGCCGAAAGACCCAAAAAAAGACCCAAAGTTACAACGGCCGCCTGATTGATCATCGTCAAGCCGCCTTCTGTATAATACATCGCAATGTAAAGCAGGGGTATAAAAATGAGGGCATAAAAAACAACATAAACTCCTAAGCCAAGATATTGTTTGGTTTGGCTGGGGTCATGGGCTAACTTGTCTGCCATGCTCGTAGCCAACCAAAAAGCCCCCAACAATGCCAGCCATAAGTAGCCTTGTGTAAGGGAGAGCATAAATTCGACAAGAGGCTCAATTTTTAAAAATATCATTTCGACCAGAATGAAGGATAAGACAGATAAAGCGACGTGCTGATATGTCTTTCTGTAAAACCCGGCTCTTTCGGCCTGATCTGCCTGAGCTACTAATACCCTGGATTGCTGGTGTTGTTCAAAATTGTTTTCCATTTGCTATCTTATTATTTCGTTTAAAATGTGGTTAAAAATATAAAAAAAATATTTAGTTTCTGATACCATTCAGAAGTGTGGCAGGCATTTGTTCTTTTAGGGTTTTGGCATCGACACCGTCCTTTTTTGTGTACCAAATATAAAGGGTTCTTAGTGTTGAAAGCATCGAAAAAAGCATAATCTCAGGATCCCTGTTTGCGATTTCGCCTTGAGCGACTCCCTCTTTTAAAATAATGCGAAAATTTTCTTCATAATCCTCCCGCATTTTGACAAAATAGGGCAATTTTTCTTCTAAGTGCATCCAGTCGTTATTGAGGCAGGCCATAGAGTCTGGGTTTTTGACTGTAAGGTCAATATGCAACTCTATAATTTTTTTTAGTTTTTCTTGGGTGGAAACCGGTGAGTTTTTGATTTGCTCCATTCCGTTTGTAAAAGCCTCGGCTATACCGATAATGATTGTAGCGAGTATTTCCTGTTTGGAATTGATGTGGTTGTATAAACTGGCCGCTTTGATATTTAAGGCATCTGCCAGGTCTCTCATAGTTACTGCACTGTATCCACGTTTTTTAAAGAGTTTTCCAGCTTTGGAAATAATTTCATTTTTTCTTGTGTTGTTATTCATTCTCTGTGTATTGTTACTTCTTTAATTTGATAAATTCATTTCTGTAAACACTTCCGGTGAACGGACTTCTTCACTGTTGAACCTCAACGTCCAACCCATAGTATTTGTCAAAATATATATTTTCTGAAGCTCAGAAACAAGCCTGTTTTGTGCATTTGCTTTTAAGCCTGAATTTTCAATTTTTTCCTGTATGAGTTGATCGACTTTGCCTTTTACAATATTAAAATCCCTTGCTTCAAACTGGTTGAGATAATCCTGGGTTACATCATAATATTCAATAGTGGGGTGAATATTAATTTCTTCTTCAGGAATGTATATTATACTAACGATTTTATTTTCTTCATCAATATATGTTTCAATTTGACTCAGGTCATATGCAACGGTCACTTTTGCGTTGACAATCACAATGGCTTTTTTTCTTGCCGACACAGCATCAAAGAAGTATTTTTTTGAATCTTCATAAGTAAAAACCTGAGAGAAATGGCCTTCTGTCACAATTAATTTGCCGACATTCTGAAGTTGAAGCTGAATGAGTTCACTGCGTTCTGAAAGCTGTTCCCTGTCTTCTTTTTTGTTTTCGCAGTAGTGGAATGCAAAAACAAAAATAAGGGTAAGTAGTACACCAACGATTATTTTGCGCATAGCATCTTTTTTGTAAAAATAATCAAAATCTGTACCCTTATTCCTAAAAGCGGAAGTAATTGGGAAAGGTTTTAGATGATATTGTGTCGCTTTGCTTTTTGAACGGCTTCCAGTTTGCTGTGCACTTGTAGTTTTTTGTAGATGTTTTCTATATGTTTTCTTACTGTGCTGGGCGAAAGAAAGAGGTTATCTGCGATGGCGGTATAACTAAGTCCTTTACTGAGTTGTTCCAGAACTTCCACCTCTCGTGTGGTTAGCGAAATGTCCTCTTTCTCCCTTGGGTTTTCTATATCGATAGGATTTCTTAGCAGTTTCAACGTTTTCAATGCTATGGATGGGTTCATAGCAGCACCGCCGTTTAAGGTTTCCACAATACCTTTGTGCAATTGTTCAGGATTGACTTCTTTGAGCAGATAGCCGTCTGCCCCAGCTTTGATAGCATTAAAAATATTTTCATCATTATCAAAAACCGTAAGCATGATGATTTTGATTTGCGGGTATTTTTGTTTGACAATTTGGGTGGTTTCAATGCCATTGAGTACCGGCATTTCAATATCCATTAAAATGACATCAATATTGTGGTTGTCTTCCAGTTTAGTGAGCAGTTCAGAACCATTCAGGGAGGTGTGTTTTAGAGTAATATCATCAAAAAAGGATAGCTTTTCTTTAATACTGTGTATCAAAAATGTATTATCATCAACAATGGCTATTTTTAATGACATGGACTTGAAGGTTTTAGAAATCTAAATTTACAATTTATAATCTTTATTTGGATAGGGCAATTGCCTTATTTAAGATGCTTTTTTGAGTTTGTCCGGAATTGCTTTTTTAAGTTTTAAATGTATTGTCGTGCCAGAGTCCAAGAGACTGTTCATGGAAATCCGGGCCTTGATTTCTTTTGCCCTTTTTTTCATGTTGTTGATTCCATTGCCCATATCAACGGTTTCCATATTATATCCACTACCATCATCCTTTATTATAATATCAATAATGCTTTCTAATTGATTTATCTCAACAGTAATGTTTCTTGCATTGGCATATTTTAACGCATTGTGTACTGCTTCCTGAATAATGCGATAGACATTCATGCCTTCTACTGAGGAAAATGAAGTTTCATCGGGAATATTCTTATCTATTGTAAAATTGAACTGTATGTTTTCTGAGCTCTCCCGTGCTTTGTCCATAAAATTTGTGATACGTACTTTCAGGTCTTCAAGTGAAATTTCCGGTCTGTTCATTGCCCAGATGGTATCCCTGAGTTCAAAAATGGTGTTTGAGGTAAAGTCACTTATTGTTTTTATTTTATCCCCCAGTTTGTCATTTTGCAATTTGAATCCGTATTTGATGTTATCCAGTGCCGAAATGATAAAAGTGAGTTGAGAGCCTATATTATCGTGAAGGTCCCGGGAAATGCGCAAACGTTGTTCCTGCAGCTTGTTTTGGGTTGCAATTTGATTAAGTGCTTCCTTTAGCTCGCTCTCTTTTTGGAATTGCCGGTTTTTCAGTTTTTGTTGGTTATACAATAAATAACCCAGTATTGCCAACAGAAATGCCAGTGCTGAAGTGCCATAAATGAGAAGGTTTTTCCGGCCTATCTTCAGTTCATTTTCTGCAATAATGGCTCTTGATTCCAAAAGGTCTTTTTCTTTCTTTTCAGTTTGGTATTTGGTTTCGACTTCAGCTAAAATTTCACTGTTTTCCCTGTTAAGTATAGAATCTTTGACTGCGATGAATTTGTATAGATATTCATTGGCGAGTTCAAAGTTATTCTGTTGTTCATACATTGCTGAAAATGCTGCATAGATTTGCTGTTTTACTTTTAACAACTCGTTTTCTTCAGCAATTTGAAGTCCGTTTTCATAATAAGCTTTGGCTTCGTGTAACCTGTCATTTTTTCTGAGGAGTTCGCCATAATTAAAGTATGCCAAGGCTATTCCGTTAATATCACCTATTTCTTCCCTGATATCGAGTGACCGGTTGTGGTATTCTTCAGCATTTAAAAAATCACCTTGATTATATAAAGCTACGGCAATATTGTGAAGATTGGTTGCCATTTCGCGCTTGTCATTTTGGATTGAATTTAAATCAAATGCTTTTTGATATAGTTCAATGGCCTTGGGATAGTTTTTCAGGTAATCGTAAATGGCCCCCAGGTTGTTTACAGCTTGCTTGATTGCAGTTGAATCGCCAATTTTTTCTTCCATCGCCAACGACTTTTCAAAGTATTCTGTGGCTCTGTCAAAATTTTGCTGGTAAAAATAGATAACCCCTATGTTATTGTAGGACTGTGAAATGCCCTTTTGATTTCCAAGTTGTTCTTCGGCTTTAAGTGCATCAAACATCAAAGGAAGTGCTTTATCATATTTTCCTTGCCGTATGTGCACCATGCCAATGTTATTGTATAACATTGCAAAACCTTCAGTACTGTTTATTTCTTTGGCTATAATCAGGGCATTCTCATAATTTTCAAGGGCTTTGAAGTATTCTGTTTTGTTTTCGTAATAATTCCCCAGTACATTTAGGTTCATCATTTCACCCTTTCTGTAACCTAATTTTTGAGCTAGCGCAATCCCATTTTGAGAGAAATAAATGGATGTGTCAATATCAGTTAAGATAAAGTGTTTTGAAACATCGTGAAACAGGTTGACTTTAAGTGTATCTTCCCTGGCGCGGTTAAGTTCCACAAGTAAGCTGTCAATATTTTTGGATTGCTCCTGAGCGATACTAAAGCCAAACGGCAAAGTTATAACAAGAACTGAAACTAGAATCTTTTTCATTTTAAGAAGCTTCTTTAATTGTACTTGTAGTATTGGCCGGAACTACTGCAAGTATAGTTGTCCCTTTTTTTATTGCTGTGGTTATCATAAACTTTCCTTTAAGTTCGCTTGCTCTTTTCTTCATATTGTTCAAGCCGTTACCGAATGATATCGTATTTTGATCGAAACCACTACCATCATCAGAAACGGAGACCAGTAACCGTTTTCCTTTGAGGCTGATATTGACCTCAATGCTTGTAGCTTCAGCATACTTTAATGCATTGTGTACCGCTTCCTGAATAATGCGATAGATATTCATGCCTTCCACTGAGGAGAATGATGTATTATCGGGTATGCCATTATCAATTTTAAAATTGAAATGAATGTTTCCTGAACTCTCTCTTGCTTTATCAATAAAATTCGTAATACGTACTTTCAGGTCCTCAAGTGAAATTTCAGGTCTGTTCATTGCCCAAATGGTATCCCTGAGTTCAAAAATGGTGTTTGAGGTAAAGTCACTTATTGTTTTTATTTTATCGCCCAGTTTGTCATTTTGCAATTTAAATCCGTATTTGATATTATCCAATGCCGAAATGATAAAAGTGAGCTGAGAGCCTATATTATCGTGAAGGTCCCGGGAAATGCGCAGACGTTGTTCCTGCAGTTTGTTTTGGGTTGCAATTTGATTAAGTGCTTCCTTTAGCTCGCTCTCTTTTTGCAATTGCCGGTTTTTCAGTTTTTGCTGTTTGTATAACAAATACCCCAAAATGGCCAGCAAAAATGCAAGCGTTGAAGTGCCATAAATGAGTAGGTTTTTCCTACCCATTTTCAGTTCATTTTCTGCAAGTGCTGCCCTGGTTTCAGCTAGTTGGATGTCTTTTTCCTGGGTTTTGAATTTAACTTCCAAATCTGCTATGGCGTCAGCGTTGTTTTTTGAAAAAATACTGTCATTGATTGAAATATAAGTTGATAAATAATCACTTCCTTTTTTGGTGTTGCCCAGCAAGTAATTGCTTTCAGCAGCATGCTTATAAAGTGTGCCTGCAAAATTTTTAAGAAGGGGATCTTTATCAATTATTTCAAATCCTTTTTCTGCATACGTTAGTGCAAGTTGTGGCCGGTTTAACAGTGTGTAAGCGGCTGTTAAATTGCTGTATATGCTTAAATCTGACTTTGGGTTTTCACCAAGAGTAACAGGTCTATCAAGTGCATTTTTATAGTTGACAATTGCTTTTTCATAATTTCCCATCTCCTGATATACATTGGCCAGGTTATTATGAAAAGAATAATAGTTTCTCATACTATTTGCACTTTTTGCCAGTGCTATCGCTTTTTTATATGATTGAACGGCTTCTTTATACCGGGAGAGGCTTTTAAAGCAAACGCCAATGTTTGCCTGCGAAATGGCCTGTTCTGATTCCAGCTTGATATCTTCCCTTATTTTGAGGGCTTTGTGATGATATTCTAGGGCTTTATTGTATTGCTTAAGTTCCTGATAGATGAGCCCTATATTGTTTAAATAAACCGATTCTCCTTGAATATTTTCTGGGGTGTTGATTTGGTTCATTTCCAGTGCCTGATAAAAGTAATCTAGCGCTTCCTGAAATTTTCCATTATTCCAATTGAACATTCCCAGGTTGTTCAATGACATTTGCTCAATGTTTTTATAGCCATATTCCCGGCTTAAATCGAGTCCTTTCCCAAAATAATGTATGGCTGAGTCTTTTTGACCTGAAACATCAAAATAGATTCCTTTTGTATTTGTAAGTTCATTGTAGCTGAAAAGTAATTCCTTTTCTTTTGCATCCATTATCCCTTCATCAAGCATTTTACCGGCTCTTTCAATATCATTAAAAATAAAATAAAAAGAAACCTGATTTGTTAACCGCAATTTGATTGAATCGTTAGATGTGGTTTGGATTACCTGAAGGAGACTGTCAATAGATTTGGGTTGTTGTGCATGTCCGGCAAAGAAAAAAAACATAATTACAAAAGTGTAGTATCGTTTTTTTATCATCATTAAAACATTAGAGGAGAGTTAGTTTGATATAAATTTAGTAAAAAAAACCATTGGTTTACATTGATAAATAATTTTATTAAATATTGATTTGCTTTGTTAAATGGAAACATTTCACTTTTATAATATCTATTTTATAGAAGAATTCTTTTTGCCTTTTTATGGATTGTTGCTCAATAATTTTATTTTCCTGAAAATGATTTTGTAGTGCACTTATTTTAACAAGGATTTCCTGCATCCGATTTTCATGCCCTTGCTTTTGAGAAGTTATTTGCTGCCTTATAAAAATATTTATACCAAACGTAATAACGCAGAAAAGCAAAACAAGACTGAAGACAATAACTTCTATTGAAATGTTATTTAAAAAATGCACAAGAAGTATTTTTTTAGATAAAATAAACAAGCGTCACTATTTATACTGATAGAATTAAAACCCCGAACTAAATTTCGGGGTTTTTCTTTCCCTAAAATCATCCCCATAATTTCAGGTACTCACAATCAAACAACTTATTTTTTTAAATCATAAACATAAATCGTACTGTTGTTTGCCTGGTAATACAACACACCGCCAATTTCATCCACTATGTATTCCGGTTTTTTATCTTTCAGGACAATTTCTTTTGTAACAAGGCCAGCGTCCTTATTCACTTTTACAAGACCCACACCATCGTCGAGTTTAGTAAGTATAAACCTGTCATCTTTTGTGGCAGAAGTAGCTGTAAACCTTTTTAACATTTCTGCAACCGAAGCTCCTGAAACTGCCGCCATACTATCTCCAAAATCAGCATAATTTTGACCACGGGATGTGTAATTTCCAAGTCTGTTTCTGTTTTGATTTGCGGCGTCATAAGATGCCATAGCAGTAGTTGCAGCAGCCACGGCACTAACCCCTGCAATTATGGCTCCAAAAGCACTCTTGCCGGGAGCGCGGTAATAACTGTGAAAAACCTGATTCCCTTCCCAGTCAAGCATCGTTATGTTTTGATCTGAAGTTAGCACTATTCCCTTCTCCCTTACCTCAACCCCAGTAGGTGCCTCCTTGCCTTCAAACTTGGAATTTGCAAGAACACTTGATTCACCGGTAGTTGCATCAATAGTATGTAACTCACCATCTGCACTTATCAAATACCGGTTGTTTTTTACATCAAAATCTGAGCTCACAGCATCTGCACGTTTGTATTTTAATGGTTTTTCCCATACCTGATCACCCGTTTGAAGGTTTACAATGTTTGCATCGCTGTCTGTAATATAAATCAACCCTTGAGGTGTTTCTGCCATCACCTGTATGTTTTCACCGGTTTTTAACGGTTTCTTAAAAAGGGTGTTACCATCAAAAGATATTTTATTAATTCCACCTTCATAAATTCCGAAGAGAATACCATCATCCATAATATAAAAATGTTGCACATAACCTTTGGTTTTGGGGGCTTTATCCCAGAGGTCTTCACCGTTTGCAGCGCTCAAAAAAGCTATTCTGGATTCTGATCGTGCAGAAGCAAGTTTAGCCAAACCTCTTTTATCGCTGTTGTCAACATCACTTACTATAGCTAGGCCCTGGGGCAGTATTTCAAAACGACTCACGCCACCTTTGATGCGTTGTTCCTTAGGCCAGAGAATACTGCCGGTAGTACTTATTTTTGAAATTTTAGTGTCGCCGTTGTTTGTTCCTTCAAAAGTGTAAACTTCCTTGCCTGCGGTGTCTGCCTGCATCCATTTAACACCTCCAAGGGATGCTTCCCAAGTAGTATTTCCGGAGTTCATATCAATATTGATAATTTCCTTGGTTGTTGGCAGCAAGATGTTGTTTTTTAATAATAAGGGTCTGCCGCTTACGATGCGGTTTCCTTTTAAAGTGAAATAACTTTCCTGATTACCGGTGTTTAAATCATAAACCGCCACGGCGTTTGCATATTTTTCTTTTGAAGTGCGCTGCCCGCTCACCACCAGTTTGTTTTCCGGCATCATAACGTCACAGGAATTGACTGTTTTCCATCCGTTTTTTTCAGTACTGAAAAGTACTTTCCCTGACATATAGTCGATAACAGCTTTTTTTGAAGACATTCCGCCAAAACCGCTTTGGTCTACCATCACATAAGGTGCATTGGGAACAAAAAACAATTCTTCGGGCTTTACCCTGCCGTAATCCGTAAAATTAAAGATAGGAGCGGTGACTCCGGGTTTGATTCCTGCAAGTCCGTCGTTAGTTGCAACTACGAGGGTTCCTCCTTGTGTAAGGGTAGTTTCATTGATTTTTGCGCCTAAATCAAACGTAAAATCGGGTTGTTCTGCCTTCTGACTATACAGTTGCCCGGCACAAACAAGCAGTAGTGCGGGTAATAATGACTTGATAATATTGATTTGTAATTTCATCGCAATAGGGTTTAAGGGTTGATGTATTCAAATATCATTTATCGTTAATGACATTACAATAAGGCAGTTGCCGTATTCGTACAAACAAAAAAAACCGAAAACGTTATTTGTTTTCGGTTTTAAAATACAAACTGATTTTTTCTAAAGATTTACATTAAAAGAACCTTCAGTAATTTCTTTGAAAGTACCATCATCATTTTTACCTGTAAATTCAAAAGTTCCTTTGATTTTAGTATCTGTAGATTCAGAGATGTTAATTTCTCCGGCTACAGTATCATCATAAGGTGCTGTCCAGATTTTTGTTGCTGCAGGGTTAGATGCATTTCCCTCAATATAATTGGCAACAACGAATACGTTAGCACCCCCGCCAATATTATAAGATCCTACACCTTCAAACCCATTTATTGTAAAGTTGAAACCTTTACCATCCATATTGGTTCCTTGAATACTTACTGTAGAAGTTCCTCCAGCATTGATTACTGTCGCAGTTGTTAATTGCTCTGTTGAAGTTACCAAAACGCCATCAGCTTTACCTTTTACAATACCGGCCGCAGCATCACCGCCATCACCGCCGTCATCGTCCTTACTACAAGATGTAGTTGTAATTATTACTGCTAATGCCATTAACAGTATATACATTGTTTTTTTCATGGTTTTCATAATTAATTGGTTTTAGTTTATAATTGTTATTCTTTAAATTGTCCTAAAAATTGAAAGTCAAGGGTGCCCACATTGATTTCATTAAAATCACCATTAGCATTGTCTGATGCCCCGAAGAGTACATTGAACACACAGTTGTCCCTAAAGTTTGATTCAGTTGTTCCCTCAGCAAAGAGTATCGGGTTGGAAATGGTAACACATTGTGAGCCGAAAGTCACTACCAGTTTATTGTCTGATGTCAATTCAAATTCTGCAGTATCACCATCAGAGAATGGACCGCCGGCGTTGATTTCGATATAGGTTAACGTGTAAGTTCCAACAATACCTGCAGGTACCGTTGCGGGAAATTCATCTGAAGCAACAGGAAGAGCACAGGTAGTATCACAGGAAGTGTTTTGTTCCTCATTGTTATCATCATCACTACTGCAACTCATCATCAAAAAGGCTGTAGCTAAAACTATTAAAGTAAATAAAGGTTTCATCTTTGGTTTATTTAGGATTTATAAACACAAAGATGCATATTGGCCTTTAGCCTTTCAATAAGGCAGTTGCCCTATTTATAAAAATCTATATGGGAAAAGCGTTTTTGGAGGGATTGAATTTTTTCCTGAAGGTCATTTAAAAAACTGATGTGACTTTCACTGTCCGGATTGAACGGTTTATGTGCCATACCTTTTTGAATCCCACCCACCTCTTTCATCACCAGGAATGCCTCTTCTGATATACAATATTCAGAAAAACGATTCCAGATATAATCGATGGCTGTTGGGTTGGGATGGATCATATCAGGTGCATAAAACCGGTAATCGCGCAACTCATCCATCACGATTTCATATGAAGGAAAATAGTATAAATCCTGCTTAAATTCTTCAGCGTTTCGGGTTTTATAGAGAGCACTAATCAAATGGGATTTGCTAACCTGGTTTTCCGTAAAGCCGTCTTTGAGGTGACGCACGGGTGAAATGGTGAAAATCAAGGAGCAATCCGGATTCAATTTTCTCACGCTTCCAATGATATTTTTCAAGCTCTTTTCAATCTCGTCAACCGTAAGCAATCGTTTTTCAAATTCCTTTTGTGGTACTTTATGACAATTGGCCACAAGTTCACCGCTTGTTTTATGTTGATAGACCCAGGCTGTCCCAAGCGTAATAATACAATGTGTGGCTTGTTTAAGGTTTTGTGAAGTAAGTTGTAGCACATTGTTCAGGTTTTTCAACAAAACTTCCTTTTGGGGATGGCTCAGAGCCGAATGCGCGTCAAAACAATGCCAGCGCTCATTGTGAAAGAAAACGTCATTTGTTGTAAACTCTTTTTCACTTATAGCGAAGGCAATCAGCTTCTCAATAGCCAAGGGTTGAAAAAGAATCCCGAAAGGATTTGTGATATTTTGAAACTTATAATACTCAAATTTCCCTCCCATATTCTCGACAAAACAAGAGCCAAAAGACACGATTCTTGAATTGTAATCAAGTGGATGATTACTTTTTGATATAGGTATTTTTGTTATCAGTTCCATTTTTTTCTCACAAAGACGCAGACGCAAAGGTTTTTATATTACTATTTTTCCGCAGGCATTCTCACTTAACCCATTCAGGGTTTCTCTATTTAATATAGGCTTTAGCTTTCTCAAGAGCTTCAGCAATCCCTGCGGAATTCTTTCCTCCTGCAGTAGCAAAAAACGGTTGTCCACCACCGCCGCCCTGAATGTATTTGCCCAATTCACGTACCACCTGGCCCGCGTTGAGGTTCCTTTCAGCGACGAGTTCTTTGGAGATATAGCATGTTAGCATTGGCTTTTCATTTTGAACTGTTGCCAGTAACAAGAACAGGTTATTTGAATGCGCACCAAGATCATATGCTAAATCCTTTAAACTACTGGCATCCAAATCCACTTGCCTGGCCAAAAACTGCACGCCATTGATTTCCTGAAGTTTAGTCTGTAGTTCGCCTTTAAGGGCTTTGGCTTTGTCTTTCAGCAACTGCTCAATTTGTTTCTTCAAATCACTGTTTTCTTCCTGAAGCGAATTAACTGCTTTTATCACATCCTGCGGATTCTTCAATATTTCACTGATTTCAGTGATTTTGGTTACCTGATCTGCAAAATAATCTTTGACAGCTTCACCGGTAATGGCCTCTATCCTGCGAATGCCTGATGCAACCGCTCCTTCTGATGTAATTTTAAAATGCCAGATATTAGCTGTATTTTTTACATGAATGCCTCCACACAATTCCATACTATCACCAAATTTAACAGCACGCACCGTGTCGCCATATTTTTCGCCAAAGAGCGCAATAGCACCTTCTTCGAGTGCTTGATTGTATGAGATATTTCTTTTTTCTTCGAGGGGTAGCTGCTCTTCTATGCGTTCATTGACAAAAGCTTCTACCCGCTGCAATTCTTCCTGCGTGAGTTTTGAAAAATGAGAAAAGTCAAAGCGCAAATAACGCGGACCTACCAAAGAGCCTTTTTGCTCGACGTGTGTTCCCAGAATACTGCGCAATGCCTGATGTAATAAATGAGTTGCCGTATGGTTTTTGGAAGTCTTTTTCTGTAAAGTGGTATCAACTTCTGCCGTGAAAGTTGCCTGAACATCTTTCGGCATTTTCTTGGTAAAATGTAGAATAAGGTTGTTTTCTTTTTTGGTATCCAGTATGGCAATACTCTCATTCTCAGAAATGAGTTTTCCCTGATCACCCACCTGACCACCGCCTTCAGGGTAAAAAGGGGTGCTGTCAAGGACAATTTGATAAAGCTGGCCTTCTTTTTTGGAATCAACTTTCCGGTAACGGGTTATTTTTACTTCGTTTTCGGTTTTGTCATAGCCCACAAAAGGCTCTTTGTCAGAATCTTTCAAAATTGTCCAGTCATCAGTTGCTACTTCCGAAGCAGCACGCGAGCGGTCTTTTTGTTTTTGCAACTCCGCGTTAAAACCTGTTTCATCAAGTGTATAACCCCGTTCACTTAAAATAAGGGCGGTTAAATCTATGGGAAAACCAAAGGTGTCATAGAGCTCAAAAGCTTTTTCACCCGAAACGGTCTTATCTTTTGATTGTGCAATCACGTCTTCCAGCAATTGCAAACCCTGATCCAGCGTGCGTAAAAAAGAAGCTTCTTCTTCTTTAATGACATTGGCAACCAATGCTTTTTGGGAAACAAGTTCGGGAAAAGCATCGCCCATTTGTTTGCTTAAGGTCTCGGCAAGTTGGTAAATAAAAGGTTCTTTGGCATTCAAGAATGTAAAACCATACCTGATGGCACGTCGTAAAATCCTTCTGATAACATATCCTGCACCGTTATTGCCCGGTAACTGACCATCGGTTATGGCAAAAGCCACTGCCCTGACGTGGTCAGCAATCACACGAATGGCAATATCAGTTTCTTCATTTTTTCCATAAACAGAACCGGTAACCGTTTCAATTCTTTGAATGAGGGGCGTAAAAACATCGGTGTCATAATTTGATTTAACCCCTTGCAAAACCATACACAGACGTTCAAAGCCCATACCGGTATCCACATGTTTTGCCGGAAGTTTTTCAAGGGAGCCGTTTGCTTTCCTGTTGTACTGCATAAAGACCAGGTTCCAGATTTCTATCACATGAGGGTGGTCATTATTCACGAGATCCCTTCCGGGGATTTTTGCTTTTTCTTCTGCGGAGCGAATGTCCACATGTATTTCAGAGCACGGCCCGCAGGGTCCCTGATCTCCCATTTCCCAAAAGTTGTCTTTTTTGTTTCCGTAAATGATGCGCTCTTCCGGGACAATAGCTTTCCATAGATCCAAGGCTTCAGTGTCCAACTCGAGTTTATCATCATCCTGACTACCTTCAAAAACGGACACATAGAGGCTGTCTTTATCAATTTTGTAGACTTCAGTAAGCAGCTCCCAAGCCCACTGTATGGCTTCTTTCTTAAAGTAATCGCCAAAGCTCCAGTTGCCCAGCATTTCAAACATAGTGTGATGATAGGTATCTTTCCCCACTTCTTCCAGATCGTTGTGTTTCCCGGAAACGCGAAGGCATTTTTGTGTGTCGGTAATACGATTGTTTTTAGGAACTGAATTCCCCAAAAAATACTCCTTGAACTGATTCATGCCCGCATTGGTAAACATCAAGGTGGGATCATCTTTGATGACCATGGGAGCAGAGGGCACGATGGTGTGTTGTTTTGATTTAAAGAATTCTAAAAATTGTGATCGTATCTCTTGTGACTTCATAAATTGCTAAAGGAAAATTAATATATAAGCGGGTGTAAAACTTTTTTTATCTTTGTTCGTTAAGGATAGTGAAATTTATACACTATTCATCTGTATTAAGATGCAAAAATAGAACATTTTAACTTATGTCAAAGGTTAAATATTATTACGATAGCGAGACGCTTTCATACAGAAGAATTGAAAGAAAAAAAGGCAGACGACTTGGCCTGATTGCGGTTTATATATTGGGTATGGTTTTAAGCGGTTTTATCTTATTGCTTATTTACCTGAGCATCCCTGCCCTTGAAACTCCCCGGGAAAAAGTCCTGAGCAGGGAACTTGCCAATATGGAACTTCAATTTGAACTTTTAAACCGAAAAATGAGTGAGGTGGAAGAAGTTCTTGGCGATATCGCCGAAAGGGATGACAATATTTACCGCTTGTATTTTGAGGCAGAACCCATTCCTGAAGAACAACGCACAGCAGGATTTGGTGGTGTAAACCGGTATAAGGATTTTGAAGGCTTTGATAATTCACGACTCATTGTATCTACAAACCGACGTATGGATATCTTGACAAAACAGCTTGCAGTCCAATCACGGTCACTTGATGAAATTACGGTTTTGGCGGGAGAAAAGGAAAATCTACTGGCCTCCATCCCGGCCATACAACCTGTGGCAAATGAAGATCTTTCAAGAATGGCATCCGGTTATGGATGGCGCACAGACCCTTTTACAAAAGCACGAAAATTTCATTATGGAATGGATTTTACAGCACCGCGGGGCACGCCCGTTTACGCTACAGGTGACGGAAAAGTTAGAAGAGCAGACAATACTGCAACCGGCTATGGAAACCATATCGTTATTGATCATGGTTTTGGCTATGAAACGCTTTATGCACATTTACATAAATATAACATTAGGGTTGGACAGCAAGTGAAACGTGGTGACATTATTGGTTTTGTGGGAAGCACAGGGCGATCACAGGCACCGCACTTACACTATGAAGTTTTTAAGGATGGAGAACGCATAAACCCCATCAATTTCTACTATGGCAACTTAACTGCAGAGGAGTTTGAGATATTATTGAGAAAATCACAACAGGAAAACCAGTCTCTGGATTAATGATTTGATATTTTCAATTTATTAAGGATTACAAATACCTATTAAAAAAACTTCCGCTTTGACGGAAGCTGACTATGAAAGTTACACTTCCTGAAAAGCGGTATTACAGCATTGGCGAAGTAGCCCGTGCATTTGATGTGAATACTTCCCTCATTCGGTTTTGGGAAAAGGAATTTGATGTGCTTAAGCCAAAAAAAAATGCAAAAGGCAACCGAAAATTCACTCCTGATGATATCAAAAACCTGGAGCTCATCTTTTATCTTGTCAAGGAACGTTGTTTCACCCTTGAAGGTGCAAAAGTGCATCTAAAGGAAAACAAGAAAAAAACACTTGATAATTTTGAAATTATCAGAAAGCTGGAAAATGTAAAGGCTGAATTGCTCAAAATAAAAGATGGCCTTTAAAAATCATTTCTAGAAAGTCCGCTTCTGTTTACATTCCTTTTTTTAGTACCTTGTTAGCAATTAAACCAATCATTTTTTCACATCATGAAAGCACTTTTTACAAAATGCATGGGATTGATTTGTATTATTTTTTTAAGCAGTTTTACCCTCTCTTCCCAAAACAAAACACCTTTTGACTATCTGGACGTTTTTGAAATGCAATATGCCGCCCAACCGGAAATTTCACCGGACGGCAGCCAAATTGTATATCTCAGAAACCAATTTGATATCAAAACCGATAAAAAATTCACAAACCTGTGGTTGATTGATTTTGAGGGAACATCAGAAATGCCACTCACCTCCGGAAAACAAAATTACAGCAATGCAAAATGGTCTCCTGATGGAAAAAAAATAGCCTATGTGAGTGCTGAAGAAGGAAGTTCACAAATTTTTGTGCGATGGATGGAAACCGGTCAAACGGCATCCATAACCAATCTGACAAAATCACCCGGAAACCTCAACTGGTCACCAGATGGAAACCAGATCGCGTTTACGATGTTTGTTCCTTCAGAAGAACCCAAAATTGGCAAATTTCCAGCCCCACCTCAAGGCGCTGAATGGGCAAAGCCGGCTAAAGTTATCGACAAAGTAAACTACAGGTCTGACGGGAATTTTGGTTTTGTGGAAGCAGGTTTCAGGCATCTTTTTGTGGTAAGTGCCAATGGAGGTGCTGCCAGGCAAATTACCTTTGGAGACTTCAACCATTCCGCTTTCAGCTGGATGCCTGATGGGAAAACCATCATTGTTTCGGCCAACCGCGAAGAAAATGCTGAGCTCAAGCCAAACAATTCACACCTTTATAAGGTAAATACGCTCACAAACAGTATTGCTAAAATAACCACGGGCAAAGGGCCCTATCAAAACCCCAAAGTTTCACCAGACGGCAAAAAGGTTCTTTTCTCACACTATGAGGATAAGTTTGTGGGCTATCAATTATCAAAAATATTCCATATGAACCCTGACGGGTCTCAAATTACCGAAATCAAACACACACTCGATCTGCATTTGGATGACTATGAGTGGGCAATGGACAGCAAGAGCCTTTTTGTGAAATACAACAAGCATGGTAAAGGGGTTTTAGCTTCCATGAAACTTAACGGAACCATCACCAACATAACATCAGACATAGGTAGCGAAAGCTATGGGAGACCCTACAGTTCAGGTTCATTTTCAATAGCAGAAAATGGGAATTATGTGTTTACACAAGCAAGCACTTCCCGTCCTGCAGAACTAGCCGTGGGAAAATATCCTTCCAAAACAGAAGCGAAAAGAATCACTACATTAAATGACAACTTTTTAATCAGCAAGAAAATAGGTGAAGTAGAAGAAATCTGGTTTAAATCTTCTTATGATAACAAACAGGTTCAGGGCTGGATTATCTACCCCCCCGATTTTGATGCCTCAAAAAAATATCCTTTAATCCTTGAGATACACGGTGGCCCGTATCTTAGTTATGGTCCGCATTTCACCCCGGAGCTCCAGCTAATGGCCACACAGGGCTATGTGGTTTTATATACCAATCCGCGTGGAAGCACCAGTTATGGAGAAGAATTTGCCGCTTATATCAACAACAATTACCCCAGTGAAGATTATGACGATTTGATGAGTGGTATTGACGCCGTCATTGCAAAAGGTTTTATCAACACAGACAGGCTGTACATCACCGGGGGCAGTGGTGGCGGTGTGCTCACCAGCTGGAGCATAGGAAAAACAGACCGGTTTGCCGCAGCCGTGGTCAGCAAACCCGTAATCAACTGGTATAGTTTTGCTTTGACGTCAGACGGTGGATCCATATACTATCAATACTGGTTCAACAAAAAACCCTGGGAAGATCCTGATCAGTATTTGGATCATTCGCCCATTTCTCTGGTTGGAAACGTAAATACCCCGGCAATGATTATTTGCGGGGAAAATGATTACAGAACCCCCATGAGCGAATCTGAACAATACTACAATGCGTTGAAGATACAGGGCAAAGAAGCCATGTTGGTACGCATCCCTGAGGCAAGTCACGGTATCACGGCCAGGCCCTCAAATTTAATCAGGCAGGTGGGTTATATTGTGGGATGGTTTGACAAGCATCAATAAATTTGGTGACACCTCATCTTTTAAGTTTCTGAAGGAGTTTTTTCAAATGGTTTTCTGCTAGAAAAAGAAGAAAGGATTACCACTTTGGGTTTCGCCTTTCTTGCCCAATGTATTGAATTTCCAGCTAAAGCTTACCATAAAATACTGTTGAAGCACGGTGCTTTGGACGTCTTGTATATAATTTTGGCTAACAGAACGCCTGGCATTTGTATTTTGGTTTAAGATATCGTAGGCTTTGACTGTAATGATGCCCCGGTCATTTAATATGGTATATGCCAGCGTACTGTTCCAGAACCACGAACTTCTCTGAAAACCGACTGCCACGTTTGGGTTGTAATTGTAATTTATGTCGTTGCGCCACTCCAGATTTTTGGGTAAAAAAGTAGCTGTTTGCAACCTTAGGTTATGGCTTATAAATTCTTCTTCTTCAAAAATATCAATATCATATTCGTTTCTGTTAAAGCTAAGTCCATATCTCGGCCTTATTTCCAAAACGTCTTTCCATGTGTATGTAAACCCTATACTGGGTGTAAGGCTAATGAATCTGGATGCAAACTTCTCATCATTGTTGAAATTAATCGCATTTGTTAAATTACCCCACATACCTCCATCAACCTTAAGGGTATGGATGGTATCGAGCTTAATTGATTTGCTGTAATTTCCTCCTAAATACCCGTTATAATTGCCGTTAACATTCGTATATGTCGTGGTTCTTTTTAAATTTTCATCAAAGAAGATAATGGGTGTTACTTGATTTTTTACGATAGAAAAGTTAGAGTAAAAATTCACACCCGTCCCCTTTTGGAAATCATAGTTATTGTAGCTTACATAAGCCCTGTGCGTATTGATAGGTTCCAAATCAGGATTACCTAAGATTGTATTAAGCGGATCAGAAACATCTTCAAAAGGCTGAAGCTGTTCTAAAGTAGGGGGTGAATTATTGAGGCTGTAATTAAAGTAAACCGACTTTTGAGGTGAAAATCTGTAGTTGAAAAATGTGTTGTATTCCAGCGCTTCAAACTCTTGTTTGGCACTCAACCCGGGTCGCAGTTTATCGGTGGTTTCCAGAACCCTGCTCATATAGGAGCTGCTCACACTAAAGGTGTAAGCTTCTTTTCTTAACGTAAGGCCAATTGCGGGGGTACTACGGTTGTTCTTAAAAATAAAGTCTGTGCTCAATGAAGCATTAAAGTCATCATATTCCTGAGTGTTTTCATTGAAGTCAAAGGTGCTGCGCAAACTTTTTCGCGTGTCGGCGCGATAACTGTACCTCAAATCAATAAAGACTTCTTTTGACACTATCGGGATGTTGTACCTAACAGAACCAAAAAAGCTGTTGAAAGTCTGGTTCCTGTCTGTTAACTGATTTCTGATTTCGTCATTTAAAGGATCTCCCGTAAAAAACGTTTCTGAATTAAGGAAATCATTTCCCTCCAGGTCATTCCATTCATTATTTATATTGATAGCTAAAGAAGCTCCTCTGTCCCCAAAACGTTTTGTAACATCCAGCGCATTTTTGAAAACTTTGGAAGTTGAATTGGTTCTGTTATCCAGCGTGCTTTGGTTGGTTATTTCTCCATTTTCAGTAAGAGTGACTTCGTCCCGCATTCTAAAACTTTCTGTTGTTGCGTAGCTTATAGAAGGCTTTATATTTATTAAAAAGGTTGAGTCTATTTTCACATCAAACTTTAAATTGGAACTGTGCAAATCGTTATTTTGCCTTGTGGATGCAGTAGAGTTTGTAAAGAAGCGCGTGTCAGGAAAGATATTTTCCCTCTCTATAATCTCATCATCTGTTGAATTTGCTTCAGAATAAAAATAATCTGCAGAAAGGTCCATTTTTTCTCCATAGGCATCTGCATAGCTTGCACCGGCATTCCTGGAATTAACGATTCCTTTACCAAACCCAAAGGCCCTATCATCGATTTGAAATCCTCCTGAGGAGTTCATCATAACCATACTTCCGCCACCAAACATTTTTTGTATTTCCCCAAAACTAAATCCCGGCGAATTAGTATTATTCCCGCCACCAAGGACGCTGAGCCGCCTGTCACCGTCAAACCGGTTTACGATTCCAGCATATTCAAAACGCTCATCGGTACCTCCACCGGCTGATACACGACCAAAAGTGCCTTTGTTTTTTTCCTCACTAATGGTCAAGTTGACCGTTTTATTTTCCTGGTCGCCTTCTTCATCTGTAAAGGCTTCTGCATCGGTCTTGGTATCCATCACTTGTACTTTTTCGATCATCTCTTTAGTGAGATTGCGGGTAGCAATAGTTGGGTCATCACCAAAAAAGGGTTTTCCATTGACTAAAAGCTTGTTTACAGGTTTTCCGTTTACCGTGATATTTCCTTCAAGGTCCACGTCAACACCGGGCAGTTCTTTCAACAAGTCTTCAACGGTTGCACCTGCCCTTGTTTTAAAAGAAGCGGCATTAAATTCCAAAGTATCTTTTTTAATGGTTATGGGAGCTACAGAGCGTATAACAATTTCATCAAGCGAATTGGAATCTAATTGCAATGCAACGGGTGCATCGAGTTGTATTTTTTCGGAACTGATGGCAATAACTTCTTTATGCGGAGCATAGCCTACATATGAGACAAACAAACTCAATTCATTTTCATACGTTCTTCCGGAAAGTATAAAATTTCCATTCTTATCAGAAATGGTATAGGTGTTTAAAGTGCTGTCTCTTTCCCTCTCCAGGTAGACCGTGGCAGATTCCAGTGGCTCACCCGTGTCATTGGCAACTATTTGTCCGGTAATTTCAAAGGGTTTTATTTGTGATTGTACAGTAGCTGTGAGTAGTAAAAAAAAAATAAAAAAACCTATTCTCATAAATTGTATGCTATTAACCTATGTCCATTTTTAAATCAGGTTTAAAAATAGTTTAATTAATCAATAGGAATACAATTAAAAGAAAAAATACGTATAAATACGTAGTGTCCATCCGGCTCTTAAATAAGATCCTGAACTTATTTCTTCCTGAAATAAATCGTGATGGGTACCCCGGTAAAGTTAAATTTTTCACGAAGCTGGTTTTCCAGAAAACGTTTATATGGATCTTTGACATACTGCGGCAGATTGCAGAAAAACGCAAATGTGGGATGTGGCGTGGGCAACTGGGTGCAGTATTTTATTTTTACATATTTCCCTTTATATGCCGGCGGTGGTATTGCCTGAACTATGTTCAACATCACCTCATTAAACTTGCTGGTGGGAATGCGTCTGCTTCGGTTTTCATAGACTTCCACGGCTGTTTCAATGGCTTTAAAAATTCTTTGTTTGGTTAGCACCGAAATAAAGACAATGGGCACATCAGTAAAAGGCTCGCATTGCTCCCGGATCATTTTTTCAAACTCTTTAACCGAATGGGTGTCCTTTTCTACCAAATCCCATTTGTTGACCAAAATGACAATCCCTTTATTGTTGCGCTGTGCGAGCCAAAAAATATTCTGGTCTTGTCCTTCAAATCCGCGTGTGGCATCTATAACCAAAATAGCCACATCACAGTGTTCCAGCGCTCGCACACTGCGCATCACTGAGTAAAATTCCAGATCTTCTTTTACTTTAGACTTGCGTCTTATTCCTGCAGTATCCACAAGATTGAATTCAAACCCAAAACGGTTGTACCTGGTGTCAATTGCATCACGGGTTGTTCCTGCAACATCAGTCACAATATATCTATCTTCGCCTATAAGAGCGTTTATAAAGGATGATTTCCCTGCATTAGGTCTTCCCACCACTGCAAAACGTGGCAACTCAGACTCTTCTTTGTATTCTTTATCGGGCAAAGCCAGAACAAGATCATCCAGCAGTTCGCCGGTACCGCTTCCATTGATACTGGCAATGGTATATATTTTCTCAAAACCCAGCGAATAAAATTCCACAGCATTTTCAGCACGCTTGGCATTATCTACTTTGTTCACAGCAAGAAAAACGGGTTTGCTGGTTCGGTGAAGGAGTTTGGCAACCACTTCGTCCATACCGGTTACTCCGTCTTCCACATCCACCATAAAGATGATGGCATCTGCTTCTTCAATGGCAAGTTCTACCTGTTTATCAATTTCGGCTTCAAAAACATCGTCACTTCCTCTTACATAGCCTCCGGTATCAATAAGTGAAAACTCTTTACCGTTCCAGTCGCTTTTTCCGTAATTTCTGTCACGCGTCACACCACTCACCGCATCAACAATAGCCTCGCGACGTTTGATCATCCGGTTAAAAAAGGTGGATTTCCCTACATTTGGTCTTCCGACAACAGCAACTATATTTGACATGACAAGTTTTTAATTTTTTGCAAAGGTACGTGTTTTGTTGTTAGTTTTACAGTAAGTAATTAATTTAGATACATCTATAATTAACCTCATGGAAATTGAAAAACAAATTCAACTAAGGCCGCGTTTTGAGAAAGTTGTGCCCAAATCTGTCACGGCAATCACTGATAAAGCCAAAGGTTTGAAGAATAGCTTAAAACCTGATTATATTATCAATACTCTGGATGAACACATCTGGATTTATATTGGGAAAGCAAACAAAAAAGTCTATTCGCCTCACCTGCATTTGGAGCTGGAAACACTTGAAAATGGTGAGACTAAAGTGAAAGGACTCTATGGGCCTGAACCCGGACTCTGGACGATGTTTATGTTTTTACATTTTGTAGTTGCGGGAATCTTTATCATTTTTGGTCTGTTTGCCTATTCAAACCTGTCACTCGGGCAGCCTTCAGGAATACATATTACCATAATGTTATTGATGATCATTGCCTGGTTCAGTCTCTACTTCACCGCTCGCAGCAACCGAAAAAAGGGAATGCCGCAAGCTCACGAACTGGAGAAAGTGATGGATGAAATGTTGGGGTGATGGGTGAGAGGAAAATTTCAAATAACAAGCACCAAATTCCAAAAAAAAATTAACCAAAATTATACAGAATTTCTAAATCATTTTTTGCCACTAAGACTCAAAGATTCATAAAGAAAAATAAGCTAGCCTTTGGAGTTTGGTATTTGAGTTTTGGTGCTTTTCAATACTAACCTCTACCCACTCACCTCTATTAACTAAGAATCATACCCAAACCTCCTCAACTGTCTTGCATCGCTACGCCAGTTTTTATTGACCTTTACATACAATTCCAGATGGACCTGTTTGCCAAAAAATTTCTCTAGGTCTTTTCGAGCTTCCACTCCCACTCTTTTCAGTGCTTCACCTTTGTGGCCAATAATGATTCCTTTTTGGGTGTCGCGTTCCACCATAATGACGGCGCGCATCCTGATGATATTTTCTTCTTCAAAAAACTCTTCGGTATCCACCTCAACGCTGTAAGGGATTTCCTTTTTGTAGTGCATCAGAATTTTTTCCCTGATGGTTTCGTTAACGAAAAAACGCTCCGGTTTATCAGTAAGCTGGTCTTTGGGGTAAAAAGGGGGTGATTCCGGAAGGAGTTCTATAATCCTGCCAAATACCTCCTTAACCTGAAAACCTTCCAGTGCTGAAATGGCAAAGATCTCTGCATTAGGCACTTTTTGGGCCCAGAGCTGTACTTGCTCCTCCAGTTGCTCCTGATTGGATTTGTCAATCTTGTTAATTAAAAGCAGTACCGGTATTTTTGTGTGGATTATTTTATTGAAAAAGTCCTCATCCTTTAATTCCTTTTCACCGATTTCAACCATATAAATCAGTACATCGGCATCTTCAAAGGCAGATTTCACAAACCCCATCATCGATTCCTGTAACTGATAAGCAGGTTTGATGATTCCGGGCGTGTCGCTTAGGATCATTTGGAAATCATCGCCATTCACAATACCAAGAATACGATGCCTTGTCGTTTGTGCCTTACTTGTAATAATGGACAATTTTTCACCCACAAAGGCATTCATCAGGGTGGATTTTCCCACATTGGGATTGCCAATAATGTTTACGAAACCGGCTTTGTGCTTTTGCATAACAAGAATTTGAACTGCAAAAGTACGGCTATTTTAGTTTCTTAAGTAATTTTTGTGCTTGGGGATATTCCTCTGCCTCTTCGGGGATGAGTCTCAGAATGGCTTCTGTTTCCCCATATTCTTTTTGTTTGAGTTTGCTTAAAGCAGCATACCATCGGGCCTGGTTTAAGTAAGCTGAAGGTTCTTTTAAGAGGGAATCAAACAGGGTGTCTGCTTCCGCGAAAGCGTTTTCTTCTACAAGGGACACAGCCAAGAACAATTGAATCTCCCGGTTTTCGGGCTCACTTTCCAACAGATTTTTAAAGAGCGGAATGGCTTCCCGGTAATTTTGGGAGTTGAAGGCGTTTTCGGCTTGGGCTGTTATTTGGTTTACATCACCCCTTACGGCAAGACTTATCTGGGGATAATCTGCATAATCATTATAAAACGGAGTGGTAAACCACTGCGAATAGAAAAACCCAACTAATACTATTATAGAAGCAGCAACAGCCAATTTCCAGGGGTGTAAAAGTTTTACTTTTTTAGCAGATGGTTTCCTACTGCGTGATTGGGCACTGCTAATTTTTGAAAGATTGGCTTTAAAAGCTTCCCGTTCGGTTTTATCTGAAAATTTATGTTCTAAAAACGCCGAAGTTTCCCTGTAAAGTTCAAAAGCTTCCCGAAAAGGTTTGTCTTCCCTTAATCGCTTCTCAAAGGTTTCGCGTTCACTTTCAGAGAGGGAGTGTGTGATATAATCTTCAAATAAAATGTAGTCACGATCTTCCATCGCATTAATGTTTTAAGTTTTGGTACACAGGAGACTCCTGTATCATTTTGGTTAATTTACCAATGCAGAGCGATTTCTTTTTTCGGGCGTAGCCATAGGTCACATTGAGTGCCTTGGCGACTTCCTCCATAGAATCCAATTCAAAACTTTTGGTCAGCAATTCTTTACAAACATCTCCAATTTTTTGAAACATATGCTCATAAAGGCTTTGCCTAGTTGCAAAGTTCTCGGTTTCCAAAACCGGTTCCTGCACGGGTTCATTAGCAGATACAATTTCTTCATTAATTGTTACCTCCTGTAGTGAAGATTTCTTCAAAATATTAAGCCATTTTCGCTTACACAACAAAAAGAAATAAGCGTCAAAAGGACAAGTGAGTTGTAAATTTTTGGTTATTGCCTGGTCATAAATCACAAGAAGCACTTCCTGAATCAAATCTTCAGCCTGCTCCCTGTCCCCACTGTTATTACATACATACCCGATGACTTTAGGGGCAAATTTGTCATAGATTGCCTTAATGACAAAGGAGTTGTTTTGGGCAAGTCCGTCAATGAATTTTTGGTCTTCGTGAATGTTGGATGCACTCATGGATTTGTGTTTACATAACGAAAGTACTAAAGATTTTTTATTATAGAATAGCTAATCAGCTAATAAAGTAAGCAAACACAAGGCAAAAGATAAAAAATCCAAAAAAAGGGGTAACAAAAAGTAACCAAAATGTATCTAAAGGTGAAAACAAGGTAATGACATAATGAAATCTGCTTTGTTTTGTTTGTTAGTGTCGAAAACCCCGTGCTTTGTTGGTCTGCATCGGGGTTTTCATTTTACAATTCATTTCATTGGTTTTTTGTACATTTGGTAAAGACCGGTATTAAATAGAATTTCAATCATGAAAATAAAGGCTTCCTTTTTTCTCTCCCTGTTTTTTATGTTCACATTACTAAGTTGTGACCGGGAAACCTGTTGTGACGACCCTATCGAAGAAACTACCTTTACGCCCCCTTCTTCGGAAAGTTTTAATGTCTTGAGACAGGCAGCTTTGGAACAAAACATTCAAAATGAAACCTTTATCGCAGAAGAAGGTATTGAGTTCACTTCAGGCAACGGCGCGCAACTGCAAATATTCCCGGGCTGTTTAACCACCCTTGACGGCGAACTCATTCTTGACGAAGTGGAACTGGAATTTATTGAATTTTACAGTCGGGATGAAATGTTGGGCCCCAACAAACCCACCATGGGACGCATGCCAGACGGAAACAAGGCCATGCTGCTCACCGGCGGTGCCTTTTACATCAACATTACACGAAACGGTGAGGAAGTACTTCCAGTTTGTGGTATACAGCTCATTGTGCCCACAGCTTTAACAGGCGGACCGGATGAAGATATGACACTTTGGGCCGGAGTGATTGACGATAATGACAATCTCACCTGGGAGGCCAACCCCAACGGGGAAGCCTTTATAGAAGGCGATAATTATTTTACGTTTTTTCAGGATTTTGGCTGGACAAACATCGATCGTTTCTTTGACGACCCCCGTCCCAAAACCACCCTACAGGTATTGGTCACTGAAGGCTATACCGCTCAAAACGCTTCCATATACCTTTCTTTTGACGGTGAATCAACCGGCCTTGCCCATCTTGATACTTTCAATCCCGAAACGAATATGTTTTCTGAACATTACGGTCAACTGCCTGTGGGACTTGAGGTACATTTAATTTTTGTAACTGCTGAGGAAAACCTGTGGCGCTATACCATCAAACCCATCACCGTTACTGAAAACGGGCTTTTTACCATCGCACACAGCGAAACACAAACGGCGACACTTGAAGAGTTACAAACACTTATCGCTGCATTACCGTAAAGGAAATTCTAAATATTTTTTTATAAACACCAATACCCTGCAAACACTGCAGGGTTTTTTTTGAAAAAAAATAAAATTTAGGGGTAACAAATTTAAAACCCAGTTGATATAAGGATGTAAACAATAAAAATTTAAACCTTTAAAATTTAGAAATCATGAAAAATTTAAGAATCACATTCACACTTTTAGTAGCTACATTATTTTTAATTACAAGTTGTAGTAAAGACGATGACGGCTTTGAGCCCATTGAAGAAAACCCTTTTACGCCACCCACTGCAGCCGCTTTTAAAGGACTACAGGATGAAGCATTCAACAATTTAAAACAAAACGCCACTTTTAATGCAGAAGATGGGATTACTTTTGAATCGGAAGCCGGTGTTACTCTTGCCATTTGGGCGAATTGCCTCACTTTAAATGGTGATCCTGTAACCGGCGAAGTTGATCTGGAATATGTTGAAGTTTTTGACCGTGGCAATATGCTCACTACCAATGCAACTACAGTTGGTAAAGACCAAAGCGATGAAATGGGACAACTCATCTCAGGTGGTGAATTCCACATCAAAGCTTACCAAAACGGTGAAGAACTCACCCTGGACTGTGGTATGATGATTAGCGTGCCTGCTGACCTAACAGGCGGTGAAGTTCCCGGAATGGGACCTTTTGTAGGCGAGATTGATGAAGATGACAATCTGGTATGGTTGCCGCAAAACACTGAATTTTGGATAGACCAGCAAAATGGAACGTCATACAATGCTTTTGTAGAAAACTTTGGATGGTTTAACTGTGATGTTTTTATTGCAGATCCCGATCCTAAAACCGAAATCCAAATCGCAGTACCCCAAGGTTTCGATAACAACAACGCTTCAGTCTATCTGGCAAGGGTGGGTGAAAGCAGCAGCCTGGCATTTCTTTACGGAGAGTTCCCCATAGGACTTGAAGCACACATCATTTTCTTATCAGAACACGAAGGCGATTTCAGATATGCCATTCAAACCATCACCGTTGAGAACGGGCAACAAGTTACCTTTACATTGGAAGAAACTGCCATCGCTACTGTAGAAGAATTGACCCAAATCATCAATAATTTACCTTAATATTCTATTTTAATTAGCCAATAAAAGTGATGGCAACCTGTGTTGTCATCACTTTTTTATATCTTTAATTTATCTAACCAAAAATTCAAAATGAACTGCAAAATCATTTTATTCCTTTTAGGTTTGTGCTCTTTTTCGCTTGTAGCTCAACAAACAACCGTTACAGACACTCTCACACGCACGGCTACATTTGGTTATGACATCCTGGGCAATCAAATTGATTTCTCACCGGAGACACCTCCACTCATTCAAATTGCCGGGGCACCCAAAGCATTTTATTCTTATTACTGGGAATTTGGAGATGGTAATTACAGTAAAGAAAAAAACCCGCAACATGTCTATGAAAAGGAAGGTGACTATGAAGTGCAACTCTGGGCCACCAATCACTATGACAATGGCAAAACACCCGCCACACGACCTCAAAAAGTAAAGGTTGATAAAGTCACTCAAGACTATCAAGAGTCAGCTTCCATGACAGACGATATTGAGCTGCTGCGCAACCGTGAGCCCATCCCTGAAGAAGAAATCGTCGTGGTGATGCGCTATAAAAACCCAAAAGACTATATCACTTCAGGCAAACTCTATCTGTTTTACAACGAAAAACAATACAAAGCCAATAACTTTGAACTCACCGATACCCGAACCTATCACGGCGAAAAACAACGGCAAGACCTCCTTTTTGCTTCCACGGGAAACACCGAAGAACAAGAAACCTTAATCGCTTCTGCGAAAAACGAAATTTTGCACCTCACCAAAAAATGGACAGACACCACCGAAAAAACCAACCTGCCCCTCACCCTGGAGGAATCACAAGAATATTATAAAGAACACACCCTGCTCGAATTTGATGGTATGGAGCCCGGTGAAGAACGCAACATCTTTTTTACCCTGCGCACCACCCCCGAGATGCTCAAAGACACCAGTGCCATTGTTACTGTGAGGAGCATCTATGTGCCCGACGCCAATTTTGACAACCACAAAGTCAAGGAAATGGAAATGGAAATCGTCACTTCACACGATCCCAACAAAATGTCCTCCAATGCCACGGTAATGAACTACCGCCTGGTGCGTTTTAAAACCTTTAAGTTTAAAACCAAGTTCCAGAATAACGGAGAAGGCCCTGCGCGAACGATTAGACTGGAAACCGAAATCCCCGATATGTTTGACAAAAGCACTATTGAAATCACTGATCTTTATCCGGAGTGCCCCATTTGCCCTAAAGAAGAAGTGATTTACAGCTGTATCGACACGACCTTTACTGATACCAAAGCCATCTTTAAGTTTAAAAATATTTACCTGCCCGGCAGTGAACAAAAAAATGTCAAGGAATATGACTCCACCAAAGGTTTTGTCAAATACAACATCAAACTCGCCAAAGACTTTCATAAAAAGAAAACACGCAGCCGCACCGCTATATATTTTGATAAAAACGAACCCATCATCACCAATTATGCCACCACACGCTTTGTGCCCGGCATCTCCATTGGCGCCAAAGCCGGAACTATGATTTCCCCTGATCTTGACAACCACAGGGAATATTTTGTGGGAGCCACTATTTCGCCCTACAAGTCCTATCGCGGTTATTTACAGGCAGAGTTGATGATTTCGGCAAACTCTTTTGATGCGTTGAATACTTTTACGGAAGAAACCACCACAGCCAATGGTTTTGTGGAAACTTATGACATCGAACAGCTCAAAGAGCATCAAAACATTTCGTTGTACCTCGTTCCTGCTTCTTACAGATATAACCTCAACAATTTTCTGGCAGTAGGCACAGGGGTTCAGTTAAAAATCGACCTGAGCAGCGAGGTGTGTGAAAAAAACACGGGCGAGTACAGCTTGTTTATTCCTTCAGAAGGGATTACATTCAGGGATGATACCAAGGATTTTACCACGCTTGAAACCACCAATACAGGTTTTGACAATTTCCAGACCGGGGTATTTGTGGGCTTTAATGCCGGTATTGCCCGCATTGGTCCCAGTGCCGGTGTGCGCTATGTCTATAATTTCAATGCCCCCAACAGCCAGATACAGTTGTATGCCATCTGGAAATTTTAAAATGCAGCCCGGATGAAATTTCCAAAACTTCTTGTTATCCTGTTTATTCTGAGTCTCTCAACGGGCTTTGGTCAATCGCCGGAAGATACTATTTACAATGCCCTGGACGATTTTATCAAAAACCCCACGCCCACTACCCTTCAGCAACTGGAAGAAAAAGAAGTTGCCTTTTCCACGCAAACACAAACAGCTGATGAACATTTAGCATTGGTTATTTTAAATAGCAATATGGGCTATTACCACCGGCAGTTTGGCAACAATCAAAAGGCCATAGGTAATTATGAAAAGGCTTTGAAACGCTTTCGCGAAAAGCAGCTGGAGGGTTATGATATCATTGAATATTGTTTAAAACCTCTGGGCAACCTCTATACCATCATCGGAGATTTCTCCAATGCCGAAAACACCATAGTAAGGTATTTGGGGTTGGCAAAAAAACAAAAAAATACCGCTCAAATCATTGCCGGCATTATCAACCTCTCTGTGGTATATCACAACACCGGAAAGCACAATACGGCGATCGAATTGATTCGTGAGGGTCTTAACGTAAAAGGGATTTCCCCTCAACAGAAAACAGCTTTGGAGAACAATCTTGCCACAAACCTGATGGCCCTTGAAAGGTATGAAGAAGCACAATCCACCCTTGGTGAAAACCTAAACCAACAATATGACCTGCTTAAAGTGCGCAACGCTGCCCAACTGGCCGTGCGAAACAATGACTTTGAAACAGCATTAGCTTTACTGGAAAATGCAGAAAAGCAATTATTTGAAAGCAATCTATTAGCACGCGACATCGCCCGTTTTTATGTTGAAAAAGCAAAAGTGTATGCACTAAAAAAAGAGACTGATAAAGCCGTGGAAAACTATCAGGAAGCCCTGCGATTTTTGATTCCTAATGCCAACTCCTCAGAGATTCCGAGACAAGAGCTTCTTTATGCTGAAAATACTTTCTTAGCCATTTTTGACGGACTGGCGCTATTGCAGGAAAATCGGCTTGAGGCGTTGCGCTATTATGACCTCAGTTTTTATGTTTCCGATTTGTTGCAAGAACAATATACAGCCCAGGAAGTCAAAATCATTCATCAGGCGGCTTTAAAAAGACGCACCGAAGCGTGTATTGAAATCCTTTATGAACATTATCAAAAAACCAAAGAGCGTAGTGTCTTAATCCGGGCATTTGGATACGCCGAAAAAAGCAAAGCAGCAGTCCTGCGCGATATGGTTTCCCAACGATCCCTTTTAGATTCCTATCCTGAGGACACGCTGCTCCAAAAAAGGGAAACGTTTTCCTCCCTTCTGGAACAAAAAATAAATGTGTTAATCAGGGAGCAATTGACTACTGCTGACTCTGAAAAACTTCGGGTGCTCAATGACACTTTAAGCACAATAAATTTGGAACTCAAAAACCTTCAGTCTGCAATTGCACAAAAGTACCCGGGTGCGCTTTCAAAAACTATTTCTCTGAATACATTACAATCCAAAGTAGAAGAAGACAACGCAGTACTGTTCTCATACTTTTTTGGCAAAGAGGGTTTGTACCGCTTTGACATTTCAGATAAAGAGGTGAGCTTCCATAAATCTGTCGTTGATGAAAACCTCAGCCAAGAGATTTCCCAGTTTATCAATTATTTTGAAAACAGTTCTGCCATTACTAATGATGTTCTTGGATTTAAGGAACAGGCGCATTCGTTATACAAAAAAATTCTTCCGAAAAACCTTCCGAAAAACAAAAATCTCATTCTTATCCCTGATGGGTTGTTGCATTTTGTTCCTTTTGAAGCTTTGTTAACCGAACCCTCTCAAAGCACATCGTTTGCAAGCATGCCCTTTCTGGTCAAAAAAAACAGTGTGACTTACAATACCTCGGCTTCCTTGTACCACGACGCTAAAACACCAGATACAAAGAATTCGGTGTTAGGTATTTTTCCGGTATTTGAAGACAGTTCACAACCGTTGACCTATTCACTGGACGAAGCTGAAAACCTGAATTCTTTGATGGACTCCCGGTTGTTGATGCATCAGGAAGCCAGTAAGGAAAATTTTATCGCTTTCGCGAAAGCGCATACCATATTGCATCTTTCCACCCACGCTCACAGTGGCAGTTTCACCATCCCTGCCGCGATGGAGTTTTATGATGACATTATGCTTTTACAGGAATTTTACAGCCTCAATTTGAATCCAAAGCTAGTTGTTTTGAGTGCCTGTGAGACAGGAATCGGTAGAATTCAAAGCGGTGAAGGAGCTATGAGCCTGGCGCGCGGCTTTCAATATGCCGGTGCCCACAACCTGCTCTTCAGCCTTTGGAAAGTCAATGACCTCTCGACTTCGCAACTCATGAACTCCTTTTACGGGCATTACAGCAAACAGCATTCAGCTTTTATGGCCAACCGGCATTCCAAACTGGATTATCTCGAAAACCCTGACATCTCCAATGCCAAAAAATCCCCTTATTACTGGAGCGGATTTGTGTATTATGGCGCTCTCGATCAGGAAGCTGAAAGCAAAGGCATCATTCTGATCCTTGGTGGAATATTTATTCTGCTGGCCATTATTTTTTTCTTTCTCATTAGTAAAAAACGACATTCTGAAATTTAAAATTACACATCATTGTCCAGGGGTTTATCATCTACAGATTTTTTTATGATCCACATCTTATAAATATCTTAACTTTTTGTTTTGGCATTTTTAAACCTGAAAGATTTATCTTTAAAGTGCTAACAACCTAATAATACAATCATGTCAATACTACCCGATACCCTGGAACGTTACAGAAAATTCATTGGTTTTATGCTGAAATACCGCAACAGTGACCTCTTTAATGACACTGCTGACAATGCTATGGATGTGGACGGTAAAGAATCAGATACTGAGCAGGAATACGATCAAAGTCCGGAAGATCTCATCGCCGATTTACAAAAAATGGGCCCCACATACATCAAGCTGGGGCAATTGCTTTCCACCCGCCCCGATTTGCTGCCTGATGTCTACCTGAAAGCACTGGCAACCTTACAGGATGATGTGGAACCCATCACCTATGAGGAAGTGCATCAAATAATTGAAGACGAAATTGGCATTCGTATATCAAAAGCGTTTGAATCACTTGATGAAGTACCTTTGGCAAGTGCTTCCATAGGTCAGGTGCACCGCGCTGTTTTGCGTTCGGGAAAGCAGGTGGCCGTAAAAATTCAACGCCCGGGCATTCGTAAAAAATTCCTGGAAGACCTGGATACCCTTAAGGAGTTGACCGACCTTGCCATGAAACACAGCAATACGGCAAGACGCTATGCTTTTGATGATGTACTGGCAGAATTGAGACACATTCTCTTACAGGAACTTGATTATAACAGGGAAGCACAGAATCTTATTACCCTGGGCGAAAACCTGAAAACTTTTAAAAACTTACAAGTACCACAACCGGTTAGTGATTACTCATCTTCAAAAGTCCTGACGATGGAGTATATTGACGGGAAAAAAATTACTTCCATTTCCCCTTTAAAATTTATGGAAGTTGATCTGGAACCCCTGGTTGACGAACTCGTGGAGGCCTATTTAAAGCAGATTGTAGTTGACGGTTTTGTACACGCAGATCCACATCCCGGGAATATTCATATGACCAGGGACAATAAAATCGCCCTGATAGATCTGGGCATGGTAGCCAAATTCACCTCCAAAATGCAGGACAAACTCTTGCAACTTCTCATTGGTATTAGTCAGAAACAGGGTGACGAAATCACTGATATCCTGCTGGATATTAGCAAAATAGGCGAGGAAGCTACTATTGAACTTTTCAGAAAAACCATCAACACCCTGGTGCTTGACAGTCAGGTTACAAAAGCAAAAGACCTGCAGACAGGCCGCCTCCTGATCCAGATGAACAGGGTTGCCGCAGAGAACGGTATTCACATCGCTGTGGAATTGAATATTCTGGGTAAAATCCTCTTGAACCTCGACCAGATTGTTGCTGTTCTGGCCCCTGAATACAATCTGCGTGAAGCCATTCAAAGACATGTACAAAAAATGATGCAGTCAAAAATGTATCAGGAATTAAAGCCGGAAAATCTTTTTTCTGTGCTGATTGAAACCAAAAAGCTAACAGAAAAACTTCCTGAGCGCCTTAATAAAATTTCTGAAAACCTGGCCAATAATGACTTTAAAATCAAACTCGAGGGCATCGATGAAAAACGGTTTACAGATGGTTTTCAAAAAGTTGCAAACCGCATTACCCTGGGTGTGATCATTGCCGCTATGATTATTGGAGCTGCTATGTTAATGCAAATACCCACCACCTTTACCATTTTTGGTTACCCGGGACTTGCCATTGTTTTGTTTATTGTTGCTGCCATAACAGGAATTGCACTGAGTATAAATATTCTTATGAAGGATGAGGATTTTAAGCTTAAAAAATAAAATGGCCCATTATCCTAAAAAAAGAAGTAGCTTTGCCCCCGATATCATCGTTATTAAACGAAAGCAAAAATAGATATCGCTACTCTTTTTCTTTCCTAAGTTTCGGAAATAACCCTCCAGATTACATTTAAAGTTTAAGCAGTACAAAAAAGAATTCCTGTCACAAAGACCGAGACAGTGAGCCTTTTTCAATTTATTCGGTCTTAAACTATATTACAATGACATTTGAAAATTTAAATTTAATAGCCCCCATCCTCGAGGCTTTAAAAACAGAAGGATACACAACCCCTACACCCATTCAGGCACAAACCATTCCTCTTGCTCTACAAGGTAAAGATGTTTTAGGCTGTGCTCAAACCGGAACCGGAAAAACCGCTGCCTTTGCCATTCCCATCATTCAGTTGATGAATCAGGACCGTGGACACCATAGCGGAAAACGACCCATCAGAGCTTTAATTTTAACCCCCACAAGAGAACTCGCCATACAAATTGCCGAAAGTTTTGAAAACTATGGCGCAAAAACCAACTTAAAATATGAAGTGATTTTTGGAGGCGTAAGTCAAAACAGTCAGGTGAGATCGTTAAAATCAGGCGTTGATGTTTTAATTGCTACACCGGGACGCCTGCTGGATTTGATCAGCCAAAAGTTTGTGCAGTTAAACCAACTGCAGTTTTTCGTTTTAGACGAGGCAGACCGCATGCTTGATATGGGCTTCTTAAACGATGTAAAGAAAATCATCACCAAGATTCCGCAGAAAAGGCAATCATTGTTCTTTTCAGCTACTATGCCGGATCCTATTGTGAAACTGGCCAACACCATTCTTGTGAATCCTTCCAAAGTGGAGGTAACACCGGTTTCCAGCACCGCTAACACCATCAATCAGGCCGTGTATTTTGTGGATAAAGAAAACAAAAAGCATTTGTTAAAAGAAGTGCTTTCAAACAAACAAATTGACAGGGCACTTGTTTTTACGCGCACCAAACACGGTGCAGACAAGGTTGTTAAAGACCTGGTTAAAGCCGGTATAAAATCTCAGGCCATTCACGGAAACAAATCCCAGAACGCCCGTCAGCGTGCCCTGAACAGCTTTAAAACGAAAGAGACCCGTGTCCTTGTCGCAACAGACATTGCTGCAAGAGGAATTGACATTGATGATCTTACACACGTAATCAATTATGAACTTCCCAACATTCCTGAATCTTATGTGCATCGCATTGGAAGAACAGGAAGAGCAGGAACTGACGGAATTGCCATCGCCTTTTGTGATGCTGAAGAAAAAGCTTATTTGAAAGACATTCAAAAACTCATCGGGAAACAGATACCTGTATTGGAAAATGACAACTTCCCTTTGGTCAACCACCACGTGAAAAAAACTCCGCAACGACAGCAACGTTCTTCAAGAGGCTCAGGACGACGCAACAGTTCACGAAGAAGGTAAGTTACACTTAAAACACAGGGAAAATAACCTGATATTTACCTTCACACAAACAGACAAGCCCGGAAAATTCCTGAACCTTCAGGATATTTTCCGGGCTTTTTCTTTTTAGTGCATCTTTTGGTAAAACTGTTTTTAAAAAGCGATACTGTCAAAGATTAAGGCAAAGCCAATTAAGTCGTTCCATTCAAAGCTTTCGCAAGCAGAAAAAAAGACAAAAGGAAGGTCTCTGAAAATTTACTTCTTGATAACCTTATGAGTAGAGAGACTTCCTTCAGCATTAATCTGTACAAAATACACCCCGGCTTTTAAGGAAGTCATATCCAGCGTGGCACTTGTTTTGTTTCCAATGGATTCCATTACCTTACGGCCCCTTACATCATAAAGGGTAATGGCGTCAATTGTTTGTACTGATGAGATAAAAAGTTTCTCTGAGACCGGATTTGGGTAAATCTCAAATATGGGTACATTGATATCTTCTACGCCCAGGTTGGTGCCCACACCAAAAATGGTTTCATATACAGTTCCATCAAAGGTTGTCTGCATGGTATACACTCCTTCAGGCCAGGCTGCGGTCACGTCAAATTCCCAATGAGCATGTGCGGTTGCATAGTCAGCTCCCCAATTCTGTGTCCAGCTCCAGCTGACATACTCTACCCCGTCAGGGTCCAATATCATAAAATCTGTTGTAGCACCTTGCTGGATATCACGGTAAAAAAGGCGGATAATCAAATCATCACCGGGAAAGAAATTCAACTCTTCATAGGTGTTTTCAATTACAGCACACGCATCGTCAAACTGAGCGGTATTATGAGTGGCAATCCTGTTGATCGCAGGCACAAAATAATCGGGTTGGTTTACCCACCAGGTATCAGGGTTCATATCATTACAAGGCCCTTCATATGGATCAATCAGGTCGCCATTGTTATTATAGACTTCAAAATGCAGGTGGGGCCAGTTGCTGCTGCCTGAGCTTCCCGCTGCACCTAGATATTCCCCTGCTACAACTGTATCGCCTATGCCCTTACTTGTAATGGCACCATCCTTAAAATGCCAGTACCAGGTTTGTGAACCGTCTGCGTGTTCCAGCACAATACCGTTCCAGTTAGGGTTTCCATTAATTGCACAGTTAAGGTCAAAATGACCGTCACGTTTGTCAATAATGGTACCGTCTGCAGCAGCAATAATTTCCATGATTTCTTCATCCATGCTTTTCCAGGGATAGGGCCATAGTATATAATCAGTTCCTTCATGGTTTCCGGTACCCCAGTCATAGGTGCGTTGTGCACAGTTATAATCCAGCAGGTTGTTATTGGGTGTAGCATCGTGGTCAACCTGGAAGTTTACGGTATAATAGCCATAATCATCAAAACCGTCTTTGGCCTTGATGGGCAATACAAACAAAGGATGATTGCCGCTCCTGTTAAAAGCATCAGGACGGGTCCTGAGGATTTCCTGCTTGTTTGCTATCAGGGTCTGCTTTACTTCGGTTCTAGTAGCATCAGGTATACATTTTGAAGGTATTAAGGGCACAGGTGAAAAATATCCCGGAGAAGGTATTGCCCCGTTTTGTGATATTACATTGTGGTTTTCGATTTCAATAGTTTCCTGACTTTGCAGGGTTTGCAGGGAAAACAGGAAACAAAAGATGGCCAGAGAAAAAAATAATGATGTTTTCATAAGATGTAATTTTATAAGGTTATATGATTTCATCGAAAAAAAACAGGAATGTCATCACCTGGCCACAAAAAATAAAAAGTAAAAAAACCCCACTTTTATGGGGGTTCATAAAATAATACCGCTACCATTCCGTGTCATTTCAAATTGAAATGTATTTGATTTTATTTGAAAAGGTATTCACTGAACTCAAGAATGAACAACTTTTCAATTAAAACGGAATGATAGCGGCACCCTAAACTTTAAAGTCTATTGTTTCTTGGAATACTTAGCCTTATCAAGAGGGCGGTATTCAAACTTTTGACCACCTACGGAAACCTCAGCCATCAAACCGGCTTTAGGCATCACATATACAGCCATACCTTCAGTAAACTTGGTATTTAATGATGTTCCTTCTTCAACAGCAACGGCAGCTACTTGTGATGTTAACTCCAGTTCGTTGTTCTTAAGCTTTTTAAAGGCTTCATCACTATTGAAAAAAATTACCTCACTGTAAGCCTCACCACCTATCTGTGCTCCAACGTCAAGTTGCTTCATACTGGCCATTCCCACCAGTCTTCCGTCTTTATAGACTGCTCCATTACCCGAAGCGGCTCCAACCACCACGGCTCCTTTACCCACATTGGGAAAGATTACATATGCAGTAGCATCATTAAACTGGCTCTCAAGGGCTTTATTCATGGTGATAAATTCCTTTTTTGCTGTTTCAGCATCGCTGATTACTTTCTTGTCTTTATCCGTTTTTTGTGCAAATGCAGTCATGCTCATAAAAAGCACGGTTGCAAATATTAATTTTGTAAGCTTCATAATATTACGTTTTAATGTTAGATACTATAAATGTAATACATATAAGCACCGCCCTTAGTTAACAGCGTGTTATAAAGTGTAAAGGTTATATTAAAAAAAGTCTTTTTTAAAACCCTGTCACACAATATATTATATTACTTCTATTCGACTTTAGTGAACGTGAGGGTCTTGTTTACATCCACCGTCTCATATACCAGTTGAAGGGTAGTAGAAGACGCTGCCACTATTTCCCAGTTTTCAGTGAGACGGTCAAAAGGTTCCGGCGGATTGCTTCCTGCGAAACTCAATTGAAAGATTTCAGCCGATTCATTCTCATTCAAACCCATGTACTCCCAAGTTCCCGTTGCCGACAACAAATCTGTGCTGGCAATAACAGTACCGTCACCGGAAAAATCAAATACATAACTTTCAAACGTGAAGGTATCGTCTTCTCCTGCATTTATAAAGGCACTGATTTCCCACAAACCCTCCTGAACATCAGCTTCAATGTTCTCGAACTGATTTTGTGTCGGGTCGTTATTATCATCATCTGAGCTACAGCCCAACATAATGAAAGCGGTGAGTATATAGAGATATGTTTTCATGGTAACTTGTTATTAGTTAATGGATTTAAAACTTTTCTACTGCAAACCTTTTTTTACCCAGGAGGCAACCTGAAGGGTGCGTTTGGTCTGATGCGCAATCGCTTTTTGAACCGGGTCAGTAACATTTTCGGGCCCATCAGCGATACTGATACCATAAGGATTACCTCCCGCTTCAAACTGTATTTTATCACTATAACCGGGAGCAGCTACTATGGCACCCCAGTGGCACATAGACTTGTATATGGAAAGCAAGGTAGTTTCCTGTCCGCCATGAGGGTTTGCTGCGCTGGTCATGGCACTCACCACTTTATTGACCAGTTTGCCGTTGGCCCATAAGCCACCGGTGGTATCGATAAAGCTCCCCAACTGTGACGGCATATTTCCATACCGTGTGGGCACACTAAATATGATGGCGTCTGCCCATTCCAGATCATCAAGGGAAGCGGTGGGAATATCTTTGGTTGCATTGTAGTGCTCTTCCCATTTTTCATTTTGGGAAATAGCCTCCTTTGGGGCAGTTTCAGCGACCCGCAGGAACTTAACCTCTGCACCTGCTTCTTTGGCTGCTTTTTCGGCGGTTTGTGCAAGTTTATGGTTTGTTCCGGTAGAACTGTAATAAATAATGGCAAGTTTTACATCTTTCATAGTGTCTCGTTTTTTATAGTTAAAACGATAAGGTACAGTGAAAGGGAAAGAAACTGTAATAAAATCCTTCTAAAATTGTCCTAAAAATAGTTAAAGACTATGAGGCAGAAGCTGTATTTGAGGGCATTTCTTCTTTCCAGGCTTTATACACCAGGATCTCTTTATGAACCAGCTTTAAACAAAATGCCAGCACGGTGGCATCATCCAGATAACCAATAAAGGGAATAAAGTCCGGTATAAGGTCTATGGGCGAAATCACATACAACAAAGCCGCGCCAATAGATGATATGATATACCAGGGCACCTCAGTATACCTTCGGGTTGTATAATCCCGCAGCATGGAGAAAAGCACCTTAAAATCACTGAAATGCACCCTGAGCCGTTCCTGCGTCGTAAATTTATCCTTCAGGGTTTCTTCTTTGGAAACCACGGTCGCAAGGTCTTTTTCAGAAAAACGCTTTTGGCGCTTATCCAGTTCTGAAGCTGCGTCTTTTTTGCTAAATGGTGCCATATAAGGGGGGTATTAATAATTGTTCTTACACAAAGATAGTTTCTAATAGGAGAAATATTTGACAAAGAAGCGTTAAAATAAGATGTGAGACGTGAGACGGTAGACTTGAGACGACTGCACATTATTCACTTCTATTATCTCATCTCTAAAATCTAACATCTAAGACTTTGACATTTATCATTTCTTAACAACTATTGAATGCTTACTTTTGGGAGTATAACCCGAAACAACCGTTTCCATGAACGATTTAGACATTGCCCGAAAAGCCAAACCACTTCATATAAGCCAAATAGCAAAAAAGCTGGGTATAGATCCTGAAAGCATTGAAATGTTTGGCAAACACAAAGCCAAACTTCCGTTAAGCCTTATCAATCCTACTAAAGCTTTACAAAGCAACCTCATCCTGGTCTCTGCCATATCCCCAACGCCGGCGGGTGAAGGGAAAACAACCATCTCCATAGGCCTGACCGAGGGGCTGAACCAAATAGGCAAGAAAACAACAGTTGTATTAAGAGAACCCTCTCTGGGCCCGGTATTTGGAATTAAGGGTGGCGCTACAGGCGGCGGCTATGCACAGGTAATCCCCATGGAGGATATCAACCTGCATTTTACGGGCGACTTTTCAGCTATTGAGAAGGCACACAATTTACTTTCGGCCATTATCGACAACAACATTCAAAGCAAAACAAACAGTTTGGGACTTGATGCGCGCACCGTTGTCTGGAAACGGGTGATGGATGTCAATGACCGCGCCTTGCGAAACATTATTGTCGGTCTGGGCGGCACCGGTTCAGGAGTTCCCCGGGAGTCTGGTTTTGATATTACCGCAGCTTCAGAAATTATGGCCATTCTCTGCCTGTCAAACAATTTGACCGACTTAAAAAAGCGCATGGGCAATATATTTATTGGCTACACCTTTGACAAGAAACCCATCTTTGCCCGTGACCTTAAAGCTGAAGGCGCTATGGCCGTGCTGCTTAAAGACGCCATAAAACCGAACCTCGTACAGACACTGGAGGGGAACCCGGCCATTATTCACGGCGGACCCTTTGCCAATATTGCTCAGGGCACAAACACGGTAATCGCCACACAAATGGGCATGAGCCTGTCTGACTATACCATTACCGAAGCCGGCTTTGGTGCAGATCTGGGAGCTGAAAAGTTTCTGGACATCAAATGTCAAAGTGCCGGTTTAAAGCCAAAAGCAGTGGTGCTCACGGCAACCATCAGGGCTTTGAAATACCATGGCGGTGCATCCCTTGACGATTTAAAGACACCCAATGTGGAAGCCCTTAAAAAAGGCTTGCCCAACCTTGAGAAACATCTTGAAAACATCCTGCAGTTTCAATTGACACCGGTAATAGCCATCAATAAATTTATTACAGACAGTGATGAAGAAATTGAAGCCATCAAAGCCTTTGCAACATCAAAAGGAGTGCGTGTAGCACTGGCAGATGTCTGGTCTAAAGGCGGGGCAGGTGCCCTTGATTTAGCACATGCAGTAGTTGCAGCTGTTGAAGAAGGTTCATCAAGCTTCACTCCTCTTTACCAGTGGGAAACACCTGTACAGTCAAAAATTGAAACCATTGTAAGCCAAATTTATGGTGCAGAAAACGTTGAGTATACCTCACAGGCAACACGTGATTTAAAGAAAATTGCCAATCTAGGTCTCGACCACCTTCCCATTTGTATTGCAAAAACCCAAAAATCCTTATCAGACAATCCCAATTTGTTGGGAAGGCCCACAGGGTTTACCATTACGGTAAGGGAAATCGAGATCGCTGCGGGAGCAGGGTTTTTAATTCCCATAACCGGGGATATGATGCGCATGCCCGGGTTGCCGGCACATCCTGCTTCAGAAAATATTGATATTGATGATGAGGGGAATATATCAGGATTGTTTTAAGACAGTACAAACAGATAACCCGTTTTTAAAATAAAAATAGAGAAAATAAAAAGACTATATCCTCTAGTGTCAAACTTTTAATAACCCCCTTAAATAGCCAATGTTACGCCAAAATAACAAGGAGTATGAGCTTTTTGTGGTATTTTATCGTTATTTCGTCACCCCATTACTACCAAGGGCTCCGGAAAAACAATATTTTAATTTAACTTTTGCAAAAAACCTTTCATCTATGAACCTTAAAAGAATTTTTGGCGCGGTGCTTACCATATTGGGTATTGGTGCTTTAATTTATGCCGCCGTTTTGTTTGTTAATTCGGGTAGCCTTACAGACAACCTCAAATCACTCATCATTTACGGAGCACTCGGGCTGCTTTTCTTTATTTCCGGTATCAGTCTGGTGCGAACCACAAAAGACGAAGCCTGATTTTTTCTAGCGAAGGACAAGGAGTAAATATGATATAGAGCAATCTATATTGCAGATGTACATAACTGCGCCTTTGCCAGATAGATTAAATAAAAAAAGGGAGCCTTCTCCCCAAGAACTCCCTTTTAATTTCAGAGTATTTTTAAATCGTTTCTTGATTGGTTTTCAAAATTCCAATAATTTCATTTCGATTTTAGCCTAATCTGTATTAAGTCTGTTAAACAAAACTGTTTCTTTACCGACTTCAGATTTTTATATAGTAAACTGTATGAATAGGATAATTTTCTATTAAGCTTTTAATTGCTTATCCCAGTCACTTTTATTTTTAAAAAATTCACTGCTCTTATTTCCATAATTATATAAAAACATCTGTGCTTTATTACTTCTACAAAGATGATAACTAATTTCACAATATACCTTACAGAACTTATGAATAAGATTACATATCTTAATGATTTTCAAAATTATCTTTTCATTTTTTTGATTTAAAAAAAATAGTATTGCCCGGCGAAGCAAAGTATAACAGTAGCATAACTTCGGAAGAAATTGGGTTTGAATGCTCAATGGTGACCCGTTTGGGTCAAAAAATGAGCATGAATGCCTTTGCCCCTTCTTACACCACGATCACCAAATATAGTATCAATGCTATCTGCAATCGGTAAATTAAAAACGTGATTAATGTGTCAAACAACATCAAAGTCTACTGTTATTGCCAATAGTGTAGGCTATTGTGAATAGTGTTTTCATTGTTTGTTAGTAGTTTTAGAATTATTGAGAAGTAGAACGCTCCGTTTTCACTTTTGTTACTGAGGTAACACCAACAGCTCTACCCGGCGGTTTTTTTGCCGGTTTTCATCACTGTTGTTTGGAACTAAGGGCTGGCTGTCGCCATATCCCTTTATTTGCCATGTAAAATTTTTGGCACTGTCTTTCATCAAAGCTTCCAGCAAAGTACTTACGCTTTTGGCTCGTTTTTCTGAAAGTTCTTTATTTGCCGAAACACTGCCCACATTATCGGTATGGCCTTCTACCACAATGGTGCCTTTGCCCATTTCTTCTATTTGTAGAATCAGTTCGTTGAGTGCAGCTTCGGCTTCGGGTTTGAGTTCATATTTGCCGAATTCAAACAGTACAGAACTGTCTAAATTCAATCTCAGGGCACCACCAATGGCAGCCACAGCATCTATATCGGCACCGGGGACGTCGCTTTGGGTATTCAGGTCGGTCAGACGTATATAGGTAAACGTTTCACTTGGTTTTACAAATTCTTTAATATCAACCATGGCAGTCCCCCCTTCAATTTTTCCAACTTCCAGCCAATTGTTACCGTCTTTTGATATTTCAAGTATGGTGGGTTCAATGGCACCAATTTCAAACACATATAAATCAGGACCGTTTACATCGGTAATGGCATTGTTAGTAAACTGCAATGTCAACACACCTCGTAAACCAATGTTGCACATTAAAGGACTTGCAGCACCTGGATCTTCCAAAAGGTCGGGTTCGTGCAATGCCCCTTTCGGATAAAGCCCCCCGTTGCCCGGGTTATGCTCGATAACTGCATCTGCAAACGACAACTCACCCAGTGGTAAATAGATCATTTTGTTTCTGGAATCTATATAGGTGTTTCCAATTTCTTCATCGCCCTCACCGTGCCATCCGGGATTGAGCTCATAAAAAGCCTTTCTGGCCTTAGATGAATTTCTTATAAAACTTTCTGCGTTCAGTTTTTGCTTTACTTTTTGCCTATTTACCAAATCTTTAAACTTTTTGGAAGTATTGGGATTGGTCAATGCCGTTTCTACAGCCACATTGTATTCAGGTTTTGATAGTTTTCTGGCTTGTTTTTCATTGTTAATTCCCGGTTGTTTTTCAATGCTTTTCAATAATTGAACTTCGTCGGGCTTGATGCCGTAGTGTTCGGCCAAAATCTGTTCTGCTTCTTCAGGCGAGGCTTGTTCCAGTTTTTTATACAATTCACTGTTTTTTGCAGTACTGTAAAAGGAATATCCGGTAAGGTTCTCTTCAATAAAAGTGCCTCTAAATGGATTTTTGGATTTTCCAGGAGCTACACTACTTTTAGTTGGTAAAATGAGATTAATTGTATTGAGGGCATCCTCATCAAAATTAGAAAGGGTGGTAACGAGTTTAGAAAAGTCAACATCAACCGTTTTGTCTGTAATGATGATGCTACCGTTAGATTCCAATACGGGGTGTTGGTTTACTAAGGATTTTAGGGAATCAAGATTGGATTGAGGTAACTCAGATTTATCAATTGAGATATTGCCTGCCATTTGAGATAATACCAATAGACTGTAATCTTCTGAAGACGTAGATTTGTCCTCGGGAGTTGTTTCTTCTGTCATTTCCATCGTTGCTTCGATTTCTGAAACCTCTTCCAGTTCGGTATTAGTTTCAGTCCCGTTTTTATCTTGATTTTTACAAGAAATTGCGAAAACCAGTAATATGATTAATATGTATAAAATATGTTTCATCATTTTTACCTTAACCGTTCTTCCCTAAATCTTCAGTTATTTCCAAAACCCAGGGTGTAGTATTGTTTACCGATTCCAGTTTTAGGCAGTAGACAGCCATCACGCAACCTTGGTGTAACATGATGCGATTGTCTTCCATCCAACCCATATCACCCAAACCGAAGCCACCGTCTATTTCATGGAGCTTTCCGTCCTTAACGTTATACACCCATGCCTCACCACCGTCACCGAGCGGCGCGGTAAGCAGCACAAATTTTTTATTGGGTGAGAGCTCGGCCGTTTCAAAAACGCTATTGGCGGTACCCGGTGCAGCGATGGTATCAAGGGTGCTGTCCTGTTTTTTAATCCAAACTTCACCCTGTGGGGAGCCTACCATCCCAATCGATTCGGCAAAGGCAGATGGATCATCGGTACTCTTTTTGTCGGCACAACCACAAACCATAGCAATAGCAACAGCAAATAGCAGAAATATTGATTTTTTGATTGAATTAAAGGTAAGTGTTTTTATCATGACTTTATACGTTTTATTTCCTGGCTGCAACTGTCTGAACTATTATCTCTATATATATCATTTTCAATGATTACCTCTACTTCTTTCCAGGTTTCGTTACCGGAAATGTCCTGCCATTTTACCGTTCCGGTATAGTTACCGGGGCTTTGTTGTGTAAGCCGATACCCTACTTCATTTAGGGTAAACTTGTATTTATCGAGTTCGCCCAGCTTTGTATAACGCCCAGTTATTTCACCATTTTCTTCTTCAGTGAAGGTTATTACACGGCCATCGCAACCTTCCCAGGAACCAATAATGTTTTGATTTACAGGAGAAATTACAGGGGCTGTGGAAGTTGTTTTACACCCTGTCAACAGCGTTAGGCAAACAGAGAATAGCAAAATATTTTTTAGGTTTTGCATAACATCAATCTTTTCGCTGGTATTTATCTCTTATGAATTCAAAATACATATAACCAAAACGGTCAAACCAGTCTTCTACACCATAACGAGCCTCACATTCACTGAGTTTTAACATGGAGTCTGAAAGGCTTTGTAAAAGTTCGCCATATTTGTTGTCGTAAGCATTTTCCAGTTCGGTGATTGATGCTTCTATTTTTCGGCGTTCAGCCTGCCACGTTAAACCGGCTACACTATGAACTCCCGCAACATTATCACCAAAGGAGAGCGCTGCATTTGAGAAATTCTTGGTGCATCTGTATATGGTGGCCAATTGCTCAAAGAGATAACGCACTTCGTTAAAATCTTGACGTGCTTCCAAGAAACATCCGGCACAACTGTTTTCGTCATCAAAACCGGCATCGGTAACGGGTATATCACAAAACGACGGGATGCGCGGCTCGCCGGGTGGCGGTGTGGAGTTCATGCACCTTCCCAGGCCGGTATAACTATTATACAGGTTTGTGGCATTGTCTAAAAACTCTTTGACACTTTTCAGTCTATCATTGAGCTTGTCCAGGTCCTTTTTTGGATTATAGCCGTCTCGCATTTCGTTGCGCAAATCATCTTCAAATTTACCGTTGTCCATATCTTCTCCGTTGTAATAACGATCCTGATGGAAGAAGCCGGGGGTGGCAGTATTTTGTGCAGGAGTTTGCAACGGTAAACTCAGCAGCAGCACAATCACAGCAGTCGATTTTCTACCCAGCAATTTTCCTGCCAGCAACCCAATGACCAAAAGGGCAATACCCAAAACAATGTAGAGAACGGTATTACTTCCGCCCCCACTGCCGGTCGTGTTCCCAGCTGTAGTTTCGGCTTTTAATTCACTTTCTTTTATTTTGGTAAAAGGGCTGCCGAGATAGGTTTTTTGCTGTGGACTTGCGCGCACCATAATGGTGTAATTGATGGTTTCCCCGGAAGGGGAGTCTATTTTTAATCCAAAGGAACCGTATGCCCTAAGTTTGAAGTGGATAATCCCGTCTTTGGCAGAGCGGGTGGATTGTTTTTCAACTACATCCTCCCAGTTGTCATACACCAGCGAGGCTTCCAGTGGGTTTTCATTGCCAAAACCTTTTACAATAACATCCACAAACTGGAACATATCATGGCCTTTTACATAATAGCTTTTGGTAGAATCGACTGTACTTAGCGTGGCAAGGAATTTCTCGCCCTCGTGCCCTTTTCTCTTATCATCCTGGAGTTTGAGTTCTGTAGGTTTTAGCCTGTCGTCAAGCGAATAGGGTTGGGCCTGGATGCATATAACACCTGCAAGCAGGAACACCGGAAAGAGTAGGGTTTTTAATGATTTCATAGGGGCTGGTTTTTGGATGTGTTAATGAGATAATTGGCTATTTTATAGGTGTTTTGCTTTCGCTCTTCTTTTTGTGAATCGGTTAGTGGAGTGCCGGTATTCATGTAATTGAAACTTATTTTTACAGGGTTTGCATAGTTGGGATTCAGCAATAACAGAAAGCCTTGTGCAGGATGTCTTTTGATATATGTATCACCGGATTCACTTATTTGAATGTCAACCATTTCACTTTCTAGCCCTGATTTAATTGCGTCACTTACAATATCCTTAGGCCATTTTTCAAGGCTAATCCCATAATTGACCGTAACCCCACTAGGATGGGCAACATCATATCTGCAATACCCTTCATAATTACTTTGTTCCTCTATACTGTTTTCTTCATAGCCCAGAGCCTCGGCCAGTTGTGCTGTAGTAAGTTTGCATTGATCACCCGGCGAATAGAGGCGGGTGTAATCACCGTTCTGTTTCAGGTTGATCTCATTTTCTTTGGAAGTCTCAACAGCTTCTGTTTTTTCTTCTTCTGAAGTAGTTTTATCATCTTTTTTTTCGGAATTACCACAGGCCGTGAATAGTAATAAGGCCAAAATGATGGAAGGGAGGGTTGTTTTCATATGCACAGTTTTAGTCCATTTTCAACTATGTTCTATCACGAAAATTAACTATTAATTTTCTGATTTCAAAGAATTTAACTCAAAAACAGTCCAAATTTTCAATTTTACCGGCAACTCTGTAATGAGCTAAATGCTGAATTATACAGCGCTTAACGAACCACACAACGGTATCACTTGAATAAGTTTTCACAAACGCATAACGTATGACAATACTAACCCTTCCTGTATATCACAAACCTATATAGCTTAGCGGGAAACCTCCTTTAACAACCATTCTTCTACTTCCTGGCCTTCACCGTGCAGTACTGATATATTTCCTGTGGTTTCAAAGACCACTGCTTTAATTTGAGAACGATGCAAAACATTTGCTTCCCGTAGTTTCGACCGCAAGTCCCCTTTTGTTACGCGGGCTTTTCTGAGGTTTTCTTCCAGTATGGTATCACCATCCATAAGCAACATAGGTGAGTTGTCTATGGCTCTGCGAAAAAAGGAAAATCGCCGCATCAAAGCCGCAAAGATTTGCAACATATAGACCATGGCAAGTCCTGCTGTACCTTCAATAAGACTAACGGATGAGGTGAGCACAGTTGTCGCAATGATGGAACCAATGGCTACCGTCATGGCAAAATCAAAACTGGACATTTTAGAAAAACTGCGCTTTCCGGCGATGCGGGTAAAAAGGATTACAGCTAGATAAATTCCCGTGGCACATACAGCCACTTTTAAAAGGGATGAATATGAAAAATCAAAGATGAGTTCCATAATAGAAAAGTTTTAATTAAAATAAGAGCTGTTTAATTGCGGGTATGTATTCCCGTTCACTCTTAAAAGATACAGTTTTTTTGGAATAACAGAATGTATGGCAATTACATTTAGCACTTCCTTAATAGTATGCTTACGATATTTCATAAATAGTTGTATTTTAAAAACATAATAAAACAATGGCAGCTCGCAGCATTCCTTTCCTTATTCTCACCCTTTGCTACCCTATTTGGCACGTTTTCCAACTGCAATGGGCCGGCAGTGACCCGCACATGGTCGTTGAATCGCTGCAAAACTACCGCATCAGTATCTGGATGGTATGGTTTATTTGGGCAGCGGTAGCCGTATGGCTCAAGTGGACGAAGCGCCACTATCGCTTTTTCAAAAGCACCTATGGTTATATTGTTATTGCATGTATTATTTATGGGTATTACCATAGCAAAGCCACAGGGCTAACCGGCAGCCCTTCTCCTTTTTCAGACAGCTATACAGCAAGTTTTTTTGCGGCTTTGCTTGATATCGCTGTCCTCTTTGCCCTTACAGCTTTCCTTCAGGCTGCCGTGTGGTGGTTTACACAAAGGCAACATAGAAAGTAAGACGATTTTCTCATTATTTGCTGAAAATCCTTTCAAATAGTGCTCTTGTTAAAGAAGGTTTAAATTTTGGGAAACAAATGTCAAAGTATGTTAAACATTATGATTGTTAGGTTTGTTATGTATAATTTGGGCTTGAATCAATAAAATTAAAATTAAGAAACATGAAAAATTTACAGAGACTTTTTTACCTCTTATTTGTAGGAACAGTAATGGTAAGTTGCAGTAGCGACGATGACGGAATTGGTACAGACCCTGATCCATCTGACTTTTCCAAAACGTATCAGTTGGGTTCTGTTGAAGACCCTGACATTTCGGGTATTGTAATTTTCACTAAGAACAGTGATAATTCAATTACAGCAGATATCAATCTGGACGGTACCCCTTCAGACGGAGTACATCCTGCACATGTTCATTTTAACACAGCGGCCGAAAGCGGTGATATTGCCATAACCCTTGGAACCGTTGATGGTGCTACAGGATTAAGCTCTACAACATTTACATCACTGGATGATGGTACACCCATTTCTTATGAAGAACTCATACAGTTTGACGGCTATGTGAATGTTCATTTGAGCAGCACTGTGCTTGACGTAATTGTTGCACAGGGAGACATTGGTCAAAATGAACTGACCGGTGACTCTAAAGTGTTTGACCTTGGCGAAAGAGATGTTGCCGGTATTAGCGGTACAGCTACTTTTGAAGAAAGAGTTAATGGAGAAGCCTTGGCTACCCTTCAACTGGAGAACACCCCTGATGGTGGAATGCACCCTGCACATATTCATATGAATACAGCTGCAGAAGGTGGTGATATAGCGTTTACCTTTAACCCTGTAGATGGAACTACCGGGATGAGTAAGACAAACGTTGCTGAACTTGATGACAATTCGTCTTTCAATTATGCAAGTGTACTGGAGGTAGATGGATATATCAATGTGCATTTAAGTGCAGATGACCTGGCGACTATCGTTGCTCAAGGTGATATAGGACAAAATGAACTTACCGGTGAGATTGTCACTTATGACCTGATGACTGTAGACGTACCCGGAATTGACGGTATTGCTACTTTTGAAGAGAGGGTAAATGGTACAACGCTTGTAACAATAGCGCTGGTGGGTACTGTAGCAGGTGATGAACACCCTGCGCATATTCATGAGAATGATGCACAGACCGGTGGAGACATCATCATAGGCTTGAATCCGGTAGACGGTGAAACCGGCATGAGTATGACTCAGGTAGGAACCCTGGATGCAGGTACTGCTATCACATATTCTGAAATGTTAACCATTGACGGATATATCAATGTGCACCTGAGTGCTGACGAACTTACTACTATTGTAGCGCAAGGTGATGTTGGTGCCAACGCACTGTAATACATAATTAAATATATACAAGAAAATCCCGAAGCGTTTGTTTCGGGATTTTTTTATTGTGAGAAAGGGGTGTATAAAAATCCGATTACTTTATCTGAACACAATTATTAAAGAATGTCGTGAAAGAATTTATTTTTGTCATTGCAGAAATAGAATTCTGTTGTATATTTGCAGTCCGAAAGGAAAGATGGTCAATGTATGGTTGACATTAAAAAAACATTTTTTCTTTTAAACCCATATCGCGGGATAGAGCAGTAGGTAGCTCGTCGGGCTCATAACCCGAAGGTCACTGGTTCGAGTCCAGTTCCCGCTACTAGTAAATTCAAGGCTTCACAGAAATGTGAGGCCTTTTTTTATGTGCTGGGTACAACATAGGTACAACATTTTACTATTTTTCGTTAAGCCATTTAAAATTCTATTGTTTGATATGTTTTAGAAGTAAATTCTATTAAACAAAGCTGTAACAGCTATATAACAGCTTCTGATGTCTCATAAAACGTTCCTTTTATGAGACTTTAGAAGGTTTTGGTATAGAGCTTGAACAATAGGACTATGTGCCGTTTTATGACATATACAGCCTGTCACCTACTTTTTTTAATTTCTTTAAAACAAATTAGAAATATTACATATCCATTTATAAAAGTAACAAGAAATAGTCAAATTAAATTTATTCCTCATAATATCAAGAATAATATTTTTTTAGTAAATTGTCATCTTTATAAGACTTTTTAAATGACATTAACCATTCCTCTACTTGCCGGAACACTTGCGTCAATGCTTCATGTTATTTCTGGACCCGATCACCTGGCAGCAGTTACCCCTTTAGTCATTGAAACTAAACGAAAAGCATGGAAAATAGGTTTGTTTTGGGGTTTAGGACACTTAGTAGGAATGCTTTTAATTGGTGTTTTGTTCTTATTATTCAAGGAATATATTCCAGTCGAGAGTATTTCAAAATATAGTGAGCAGTTAGTAGCTATTGTCTTGATTGGAGTTGGGTTTTGGGCATTCTATCGTATTTTTAATGAGCAAAAAAAACATCAACATCCTCATGTTCATAATGAAGGCGAAAACTATGTTCATATACATGCGCATGAGCATAGTCATAATGAGGGTCATAAACATGTGCACGATAAAATTGTAAAACAAAATGTTCTTTCCTCTTTTGGAATTGGCTTTTTACATGGATTAGCGGGCGTTGCGCATTTCCTGTTGTTGTTACCCGTATTAGGTTTTGAAAATAATTTAGAAGGATTACAATACATTATCGGCTTTGCAATAGGTACTGTTTTAGCAATGTCTGTATATGCATTGATTTTAGGGAAGTTAACATCGCATTCAAAGCATCAACACAATGATAATTTTTTTAAAGGAATTCGTTTTGCTGGAGGGCTATTTGCAATAGTTATTGGCTTCTATTGGTTGTATCTAACCTTTTAGTTCACAGATTACAAGTCTGTGATTTCCGGTGTCCGCTATGAACAATGTATCACCGGCAGTGGTAATTGAAAATGGCCAATAAATAGCACTTTTAGTACCGTGCATATTCCCATTAAAATCGCTGCTCGTTTTAAAATCTTCTCTGCCTATTACTGCTTTCGCAAAAGGATTATTGGTATTAGGAATTTCATCAAATTTTAAAATTCTACTATTTCCTGTATCGTTTACTAAAATACCATCTCTATAAAAGCAAGCATCGTAGGTCCAATTTAAAGTATTCGCTTCTGGTGCTAAACTAAATTGATTTTGACCACAAGCATCAAAATTATCTTGACCAATAATAACATCAGCAGGTTTTGAAAATGCATCATCTTTATTATTCCATACTAACACACGATAGAATTGGGTATCAGCAACGGCCATTTGACCTTTGTCATTTATTTTAACTGAATATGGCCATATCGGTTCATCATTATTATAATCTCGAGTTGTAAAGGTTGGCTTTCCGATTACTTTGTCAGCAGCTGTATAATTTTCAGAGGGAATATCATTATAAAATAGGATGCGTCGATTGCCAGTATCGGCAATCCAAAGGCTTTTACCATCTGAAAACAATCCATACGGCCAATTGAGCGTATGCGCAGTGGGATCGTTTCCTATACCCTTTACATTAGGCAAATTAGAGTCGAAATCTGGCTGCCCAAGAACTACATCTGCTGGTTGCGCATTTGAAGTAGGAATAGCATGCCATATAAGCACTCTATGATTCCAGGCATCTGCAACTATTAATTGTTCTCCATCACTCCAAAGACCAGAAGGATATTGTAATGAAGTTGCTGTCACTTCACCTCCAGAATTTCGTCCACTATCCACTACCTCTATTTGACCTAAAATAACATCGGGTTCTTTAAATTCTGTTGTAGGAATTGTATTCCAAATGAATACTCTATTTTGTCCCGTATCTGATACAAAGAGTTTGTTTTTTGCAACAAAAACACCTCTAGGTGCTAAGAAAGACCTTTGTTCAGAACCTCTAAACAACCTTCCATTTGTCACTTGATCTCCTAATGTTTTATAATCCATGAGTTAGCAGATTCTAGGTAATTGTTCTCCTGGTAACATGCTTACCACACGTTTACCTCCAATCGCACTTTCCATGATAACCTGTCTCGGATGTTCTTCAGTAGCGGAACCAATTATTTTAGCGTGCTTCCCATTTTCATCTTTTTGAAGCATTTCTAAAAAATCAACAGCAATCGACTCATCTACAAAAGCAATGAAAAGTCCTTCATTTGCTACATAAATAGGGTCTAAACCTAACAATTCGCATGCACTAGATACTTGATTATCAATTGGCAAATCTCTTTGAGTAATATCGAATCCTAAATTAATAGATTGGGCAGTTTCTTTCAGTACAGTTGCTATTCCACCTCGGGTTGGATCAGTAAGTAAATGAATGTGTTCGCCAAAAGTATCGAGTAATGATTTAATAGTATGGTTAAGATGTATCGTATCACTTAAAATTTCAGAGTCAAATTCAAGCCCTTCTCTAACCGACATAATCGCCATACCATGAGATGCAATATTACCACTCACAATAATTTTATCTCCTACTTTTATGTTTTTTGATGAGATTTTAGCCTTCGAATGAATGCTTCCAATACCCGAAGTATTAATGAATATTTTATCTCCTTTTCCCTTTTCAACCACTTTAGTATCACCCGTTACTACTTGAACTCCTGCTTCTTCACAAGCACCTTTTATAGCGACCAATATTTTCCAAAACTCCGTAACTTTTAATCCTTCTTCTATGATAAAACTAAGAGATAAATACTTAGGGATAGCCCCGCACATCGCGAGGTCATTAACAGTTCCATTTACAGCTAATTCTCCAATATTTCCACCAGGAAAGAAAATAGGCGACACTAAAAAACTATCGGTTGAAAATGCCATTTTTCCCTCTAATTCGAAGATAGCACCATCGTGCCGTTCATCAAGAATAGGATTACTTAGTAAATCAAAAACACCACTATCTAATAATTTGTTCGTAAGTACCCCTCCACTACCGTGACCCAAGTTTATAACATCAAAGTCCAATTTAGGCATAGGACATTGCAGTTGCATTCGTATTTTTTTATCTGACATTAAATAATTTCGATTTTAACACTAGGCCTCTACAAGCCCAGAAAAGTGATAGTATGCAGCACAAGCTCCTTCACTACTCACCATTGGTGCACCCAAAGGATTTGTAGGCTTACATTTTTTACCAAACTGAGAACATTCAAAAGGTTTCTTTAATCCTTTCATTATTTGACCTGAAATACAATCTGGGTTTTCTGGTGCTTCAGGAATTTCAATTTTGAATTTCCTATTAGCATCAAAATCTGCATATTCTGGTCTGACTTGATATCCACTCTCAGGGATTTCACCTATACCACGCCATATTTGGTTTTTAATTTCAAACACTTTATGAATCATTTTTTGTGCTTCAGGATTCCCTTCCTCTTTAACAATTCTTGAATATTGATTTTCTACTTGTGCCTTACTCCCTTCAAGTTGCTTCAACACCATTAAAATACCTTGTAAAACATCTAACGGTTCAAAACCAGTCACTACAATTGGGACTTTATAAGTAGCGGAAAGAGGGTGGTATTCGGCATTCCCCATAATAGTACATACATGTCCTGCTGCTAAAAAACCATCTATCTTACTTTCTTCATCATCAATAACGGCTTTAATTGCCGGAGGCACTAAAACATGAGACGCTAGAATAGAATAGTTCTTAAGTTCTTTACGATGCGCATGAATAACTGAAAGTGCATTTGCTGGAGCAGTTGTTTCAAAACCTACCGCAAAAAAAACGATTTCTTTATCAGGATTATCCTCTGCTATTCTCACTGCTTCAAGCGGAGAATATAGAATACGAATATCCGCGCCCTCGGCTTTTGCCTCGAGTAAATTCTTTTTAGAACCAGGTACACGTAACATATCCCCAAAGGAACATAGAATCACATTTTCTTCTAGTGCTAAATGAATGGCTTTATCTATAATATTTAAAGGTGTTACACATACTGGACATCCAGGACCGTGAATCATTGTCACTTCTTTTGGTAGCATATCGATGATACCATTTTTAACAAGACTATGCGTTTGTCCGCCACAAACCTCCATTATGGACCAAGGTTGTGTTACTGTTTTTTTTATTTCTTCAAGATACGCTTTCGCAACTTCTGGATCGCGATATTCAGACATATACTTCATGACTAGTTCTTTTTAGGTAAATATTCGTCTACATCTGTTAACTCCCCAATCTCTCCTAATTCTTCAAGATATTTAAACGTTTTCTGAGCTTCTTCTTCATCAACTTTACTGATGGCAACACCTACATGAACCAAGACATAATCATCTATACCTGCATCTGGTAACATCTCTAAACTGGCTTCTTTTGTAATGCCACCAAAAGACACTGTAGCCATTCTTACCGCTCCACCATATTGCAATTCAATACTTTTTATTTTTCCTGGGATTGCTAAACACATAATTCGCTCTTTTAATTTTTAATATGTTGATAATACATCAATTGTCCAAATGATATATTCTCATCATTCGCAGACAATTTACGATTTATTTTTAAATCAATATTTTCAATAGATGTCATTTTTTCCAATATTGAAATCAGTAATGAATTCTGAAAAACACCACCACTACAAGCAACAACAGTTGCATTATATTTTTGGGAGAGTTTTATAACACTTTTAGCCAAAGTATATATAAAACTATATGCTAACCTTTCTTTGCAAAACCCTTTGCCATAAGCCTTAACAAGCGCTTCTATTATTAGTTTAGAAGGAACAATATCATAATCAACATTGTACAAAAAATCTATATAATAACTCTTTGAATAAGTCATAGCACTATTTTCGAGTAACATTGGAGCTTCTGCTTCAAACGTATTGATATCTTTAATATCTAATGCTGAAGTTACCGCATCAAACAATCTACCAACTGAAGATGTTTTCAAACTATTGGTTCGAAGCAATTTAGTATATAGATCGAATTCTATTTCAGAAAACTTATCCTTAATATAACACCTATTTTTTTCTTCAAGGAGGCTCAATAAAGCAATCCGAGGTTCTTGTGCCATTTTATCATTAGCCAACCAATCGTAGTATTCAAAATGGCTAACACGCTCTATTTTATGATTTTCATAGGTAAAAAACTCTCCACCCCAAATAGCATTGTCATCTCCATAACCCGTACCATCCCAAACCACACCGAGTACTCTTTCTTCAGAATCAAATAACTCATACTCGCCTAGCACACTAGCAAAGTGTGCCTTATGATGCTGAATCTCTACCAATTCAGCATTCCATTTTCTTGCTAATTTGTTACCAATGATACTACTTTGATACGTTGGATGTGCATCAATTAACACCGTTTTTGGCATACAATTAAATACATTCAGCTGCTGATTTATAGTTTTCTCATACCGTTCAGAAACATCATAACTATTTAAATTCCCGAAATATTGACTCACATATATATGAGCATTAGGAACTAAAGAAAAAGTGCTTTTTAAATGTGCTCCCATTGCCAGAATACCTGAAGTATTTTGGATATAATCAGTTAAATAATTTGGAGCATAACCACGCGAACGTCTTAAAATAATTTCTTTTCCTTCAACAATTTTTACGACCGAATCATCTTGTGGAAATTGAATGGGTAAGTTATGATGTACAAAATAGTCAGCTATTTCTCTTAATTCACTTTGAGCAACTTCATTTTCTGAAATTATTGGAGAGCCATGTATATTCCCACTGGTGCATACTATTGGACTCTTTACAACATCCATCAATAATTCCAAAAGAGAAGATGAAGGCAATAAAACACCTGTTTGATTTAAACTTGGTGCAATTATTTTTGTTGCAATACGTGTTTCCTTTGTGTTTTCTAGAATGACGATTGGAGCAACCGTACTTGTTAGCAACTCTTCTTCCTGTCCTGTTAATTGAAAATCCTTTTGAACACTTTCAATAGTATCGTATAAAACTGCAAATGCTTTATTTGGTCGTTTCTTTTTTTGTCTTAGTTGTTCTATAACTTCGGGATTAGTGGCGTCACAACACAACACATATCCATTTGTATTTTTTATCGCAATAATTCTTCCTTCAGCAATAAGCTCAGCAGTTTTTTGTAGAATCTTTTGTTTATCAATAGTAACCTTACTATCATCAGCTTCAACTAACTCTAATCGAATACCACAATCATTACAGCCATTAGTTTGCGAATGAAACCTCCGATTGCTTGGATCTTTATATTCTGTTTCGCAAGTAGTGCACATTTCAAAATTACTCAGTGATGTGTGCACTCTTTCAAAAGGAAATCGGGTTGTTATCGCATATCTAGGGCCGCAGTTTACACAGGTGGTAAAAGGATAACCGTAACGTCTATTTTCAACATCTTTTATTTCCTTTTTACATTCATTACAAATAGCAAAATCCGGTGTAAGTGGTATGTTTATTTTTTGATTTGTTGCTGAAGCGACAATACTAAAATCTTTAAAAGTTTGAGTTGATACTTCTTCAAATTTATGATTACTAATAATTGAAACTGGTGGAGGGTTTTTTAATACTGTTTCCAAAAATATAATCGCCTTTTCTGTTGAAGTAGTCATTTTAACAATAACACCTTCTGCATCATTAGACACGCATCCATTAATATTCAATTGTTGTGCAAGTTTAAATACAAAAGGACGAAAACCTACTCCTTGAACACGTCCTTTTATTTGTATTTTAAATGTCTTTGCACTCAATGATTATGCTTCTTTTTTAGCATTCACTTTTTCTACTAACCAATCGCACCAAGCATCCATTCCTTCACCATTAGTAGACGAAATTTGTATCACTTCAAGTTCGTGATTTACCTCGTGTGCATCTTTTGTTACGGCTTCTACCGAAAAAGGAACATAAGGCAACAAGTCTGATTTTGAAACGAGCATCATATCACTGGTTAAAAACATTCTTGGATATTTTTTTGGTTTATCATCACCTTCGGTTGTTGCCATAAGGGTTACTCGAAAATCCTCACCTAAATCAAAAGATGCAGGACAAACAAGGTTCCCTACATTTTCTATGAATAATAAATCTATATCTTCTAGCTGATACTCAGGCAATACCTGATGAATCATCTGTGCTTCCAAATGACAAATTCCTCCAGTAACAATTTGTAATGCTTGAATGCCTGTTTCACGTATGCGTTCTGCATCACGCTCTGTCTCTAGGTCTCCTACCATTACCGCCATTTTCAACTTATCTTTCAATCGTCGAGCAGTTTCTTGCATTAATGTTGTTTTACCACTTCCTGCGGAAGAAGTAATATTTATCAAAAGCGTCTTGGTTTTTGCCATTTCTTTTTTGATAATATCTGCAACAAAATCATTGGCTTTCAATAAATTAATATTGGTGTTTTCACACTGTACCGTACCGCGAGCGGCTTTTGTGGATTTATCTATACTCATATTTTCTAATTTTAAATTCTGTTGATTTTTAATCAGCAAATTCTACTTTATGAATTAACATTTCTTCACCTTGAATAATATTTTTACTAGGCTTTTGGCAACTATCACATAGAAAGCGATACTTTTTTACATCTGTAATATGATCACAACTTTCACATTGAATTTTCAATTCTACCATCTCTATATGAAATTTTACATTCTGATATTTTGGATTCATCATGTGAGAAGCTTCATATGCATTATATAAAAGACGTGGTTCTATATTAGAGAGTATTCCTACTTTCACATAGATACCCGTCATCGTATTGAGTTTCTCTGCATCAAACTCTTGTTCTAGAGTTCTCATAATACCATTTATTATCGAAGTTTCGTGCATTGTTAGTTTAAAATTGTCTTTAAATTCTTAAGTTGATTTAAATGTTGATTTGCGCGTTCTTTTAAATCTTCATCGTCTATAATTTCAGTAATAGAAGTTGCTTTTTCTACCATTTGATTATACTTTTTCTTTTCGGCTTTCTCATTCTCATTATGCATTAACCAGTATAATTCCAATTGATTTAAAAGTGTTAATGCTCTTTCAAAAGGATATTCATTTATAGTACGCACCGTAAGTGCATCTTCAAACAAACCAAATGCTTTATCTAAATTGTTATGTAATTTTGCTTCAGGGAAATTCATGAGTGCCGTTGCATAATTATGACTTGCCATCGCATATTCATATGGATATTGCTCTTTTGTAAAAAAACCTAAAACTTCCTTAAAAGAAGATGCACAAAAGGCTGTCCAAATAGGTTTTTCTTCCGATGATACGGGGATTTCAGAATAAATAAGAGCTAAGCTATGATGGATTTCTGCAAATTTCTGAGGATGCGTATCACGTTTGAAAACTTTTAAAGTGTCTTGAAAGGCGTTAATCGCTGGCTTGTAATACTGCGGGCTTCCGTTTTTAGACCATATATATAGAAGCGTTGCTTTACGTAATCCAGCTTCACCCAGAAATTCAGGAATATCTGCTTCTTTAAAATATAAAATAGCTTTATTTATGTAGTTCTTAGAATCTATAAAATCTTCCTGAAAATTGGCGATTTCCGAAGCATCAACTAGGATTAACCCTGCATTCACTTTTAATTCTCTTTCTTCATAAAAAGTAATACTAGATTGCTGTAATTCTTGAATTTCTGCTAAACTATCTAGGTTATATGGTACTTTTAATTGCGCCATCAGCACGGACGCCAGCTGAGTGTTAATAGCATTTTTCGATTCTGAAGATATGGCTCTTGGTATAGCTAATCTTAAGACTTTTTCAGCTTCAGCATACGCATTCGTATCTAATAAAAAATTTACAAAATGTTTAATAGTGAATAATCGTAGTTCATCATTAGGAGCATTTGCAATGGCTTCCGCATATAAAGTCTTAAGTGCAATAACGTCACGTCGTAATTTAATTGTGCCATATTGCTCAATGATACACCGGTTGTGTAAAGAACCCAATTCCACAAAAGCACACATATCTTCAGTAATATCGTACCCAAACTGTAGATGTGTCGCAATTAATAAATGATTATAAACCGGATTTTCTTCTGAAATAAATTCAAACGCTTTTTGGTGATTTCCTAATTTATAAAAGATGATTCCCAAAAGATTCTCTTTAGAAAACGATAGTTCAGGAAATAGATACGGAGGTTCAGTGTCATTCCAATCTAAAGAAGCGCTAATCAAATTATCAGAAATGACCAGTATTTTATTTGAACTTTGTGCTAAATTTTCATTCGTAACAATTTCTACAAGTTCATTCAATCTATCGATAGAGTGAATAATACTTTTTATAATCGTTTCGTTATTAGTTTTTGTTAAAATTGTAAGCACTTTTATCTACTTTTTGTGTTCCTCTTATATCTTTTGCAGCTGTCTTTTGCATATTAAGTGCATAAATTTCAGCCAATCTTTTTGATCTATAATCTCCTATTTTTCGTATCAAGACTTGATTTGGATCTTTAATGTTTACAAATACCAATGAAACTTCCCAACGCCCTTTAATTTCTTCAATCTTAGTTCGCACTTCTGCATCTAATAACCAAGCGTCTTTAGGGTCTTTTCTTTTAGGCATCAAATTGTTATTTTAATGAGATTCGTTCTTTCTACAATTTCATACTGGAGTATTCTATCTGTTGTGTCTAAATCATTATCTATCAATATCTCCCGTATCGCTAATGTTCTATCGCCTTTTAAGTTTCTAGATTTTAATAAAAACTGTGTAGGCTCATGAACCTTTACAAACCATTGACTACTAACAGGAGTAATTAAAAGTTGTTTTTGTTTTACTACATAAGTAACATATGCATAATGTATGCTTTCAAATACCCGTTCTACGAGCGCCGCGGTTAAATAAACGTGCGAAGATTTGAGTATAACATTATCTTCTTCCATTATGCCTTTACAAATTTTAAATCTTCCAAAATATGCTGTACTACTTTATCTCCAGCTTGCTTTACCTCCTCACTAAGTACTGTGTCTAATTTAGTGTTTTCTACGGCAATTAAATAGACTTGTATATCTTTTGGATATTCATCACCAAGTATTTTTTTAGAATACGATAGTGCTTGATCCCATTTCATACCATGTAAAAATACCATAGGGTCATCTTGTGGCGCTCTTAACACTTCTTCTGCAGGCACTTTAAATAAAGTACCAATAGGTTCATTGGAATTTACTACTGCATCTACCATCAAAATTTTAGTATGCCCTTTAAGACCAAAAAGTACTTCAAAGGCGGCCGTACCCATATCAAAGATATTTATCGTATCATTATCTCCGATAATTTTTTGCAACTCTTCAATCACGTACATTCCTATACCATCATCACTTCTAACTGGGTTTCCGAAACCCATTATTGCTGTCTTCATTCTTATTCTTTATATTAAACTAAAAAACTTTCCCGAAGACACCCTCGGGAAAGCTTATATAAATAATTGATTTATATCTATTTATAATTTGAATCGAGATAGTTCAACTCCAGATTTTTGATCGTGCGCATGCACAGTACAAACCAAACAGGAATCAAATGATCTTGCAACAATACCAACTTCTACAGGATCACTAGGATCTTCGATATCGATACCTGTAAGTGCACTTTCAATTGGTCCTGGGTTTCCTTGACCATCATTAGGCCCAACGTTCCATGTAGTTGGAGCCATTACTTGATAGTTTTTAATAACACCATCTTTAATTTCTATCCAGTGAGCTAATGCACCACGAGCTGCTTCTGTTGCTCCGAATCCTTTTCCGTCCTTTTCAACTGGCTTGATATAGAATTCTCCATCGAGGTCAATTTCTGAAAGCCATTGCTCTATAAACTTATATATTCTTGGAGCTTCATGAACTCTCGCTAAAACACGTGTAAATACACTAGGTCCTAGTTTTTTCATGATATCTCCAAATAAAGGATCTCTAATTTGATGTTCCTTATTATTAGGGTTTGCATTCATTATAACACGGGCCAAAGGGCCTGTTTCTGCAGCATGTCCATCATACCTTGGTGACTTTGACCAACTATATTGTCCATCAAAATCTGTATGGTGTAATGGTTGTGATTTAGCAGGAGTGGGTAATGGTTCTTCCCAAGGGTGTAATCCATCTTCTTGATTATCATACCAAGAATGTGAAACATCTTCTTTTACTTTAAGATGATCAAACTCATGATAATTTTCTCCATCGAAAAATCCACTAGAACTAATCAAGGCATCATTTCTACCTTCAATAGTTGGATTATTATATCGGTCTTTATGTAAGTATGTTCCTGTTGCCAAAAATTTACCTACTCCTTGACCAAATTTATCTAAGCCAAATTCGATTCCTGCTCTAATAAGCAATCCTAAATCACTATTTTTATGAGACTCATTTTCATCAACCCATGCTAACATATCGTCCCATGATTTGATTTCCATATAGCGCTCGATCGAACAACCTAACCATACTGGCTCTAGCCAATCATTTTTAAATTGTGCCAAAATAGCATGTGCTCGTGTAATATCTTTTAAGGTCGGCGCACACATAACTCCACCTGGAACCATATAGCTCGAGTGTGGCCACTGCCCACCAAATAAAGCATAGATTTGAACAGGCAATCCACTTGCCGTTAACCCTATTTGAAATGTTTCGCCGACATAAGCCGACCATCTTTTAACCACTTCTTTATACAAAGGCTGATTAGCATATTTCTTATTCGCCAAATCTGTTGCGAAAATGGCATAAAACCAACGTGGAATACTCTGTAATGTTTCAGAGGCTTGTCCAATAGCTCTCAATAATAGGGCATTTGGAGATAATTTTGTTCCCCAAGCGGTATCTAAAGCAGATGATGCACAATACAAATGTGACCCTCCACATATTCCGCAAATACGCGGTGTTACTATAAGACCAGATTGTGGATCTTTACCTTCCATTATTTTCTCAAAACCTCTAAACATTGCTGCCTGGGTATGAGCACGAGTTACTTTTCCGTTATCGATATAAACTTTAACATCTAAATCTCCTTCAACACGTCCTACGGGTGATATATTTAATTCTTTTACTGACATTTTGTAGTTAGTTTAATTACTTATTTAGAAGTTTCAGTTACACGTTTATTTGTAGGCATAACCTTCTGGAAACCTGCTTCCATATAATACGCCAATTTTGTTCTTCCTGTTGGAACTTCTTTAGGAAAAACTCCTAAATGCTTCATCGTTTTGAACACACTTCCTTTCATTAAATCATTATGTGGAAATCCTGGTTCTGTGCATCCTAAGCAAGGATGATTAGAACGTGTTTTACTCGACTGACGATTCCAAAGTATATTATTACAACTTGCTCTAGTCATTGGTCCACGACATCCTACTTCGTAGAATAGACATCCACCACGTTTTCCAAAGTTTCCATCGACCTTCTGAGCGAAATTAGTCACGTTAGTACATCCGTCTTGAACGAAATCTGTAAAAAATGTTTTTGGTCTGTGAAATTCATCTATTAAAACATCACCTATTCTTCCAACAGATATTGCTACGAGTATTTGAGTTATCCAATCAGGATGCGCTGGGCATCCAGGGATATTTATAACAGGTAAGCCTCCTTTTGAAACGTAGTCGTGACCTAAGAAGCCTCCTTTATTTTTCTTATGAAATTGTAAACCAGTTGATTCACTAGGGTTTGGCGCTACAGCGGGAATTCCTCCCCAAGTTGCACAATCTCCAATTGCAACTACATAGCCTGCAACCTTTGATAATTCTTTAATCCAATCCATCATTGGTCTATCGGCAAAATAATTCATTGTCCCAGTATTATTAGGACCTTTTATTAAGGAACCTTCATATACCAGAATATCCATTTGAACTTTTCCTGCTAAGATATCTTTTAAAAGATCTTGTACTTGATCTCCAATTTGTAATCCTGTAGTTGGATGCCAAAGAATATTAAGCCCGAAATCTGTAATAAGTTCTACCACAGTTGGTTCTTCAGCGTTCAAAAAGGACATTGTGTTTCCACTACATGCACCTCCTTGTAACCATAAAACGTTTGCCATAAAATGTTGGGTTTTGATTAGATTAAGATTCGAAAATAACAAAAATATTTCTATTTTCAAAATTCGAATAATCAATTTGATAAATTAATTGCCAATATTTTATAAAAAAAAAATATATAACGGTAATAATTTCAAAAAACTAAATTTTTGGCAATTTATTAGAGAAGTTAGAATAGCTCCAAAAGCCCTAAAAATTAAATATCAGGTATTTTACACATAAATCGGTAAACTCTGAATAGTTCTATAAAATGGTCGTTTTATGCGACTATAGTAAACGAAAATAGGAGGTAAAGAAACTAAAGTCTCATTTTCCGTCTTTTTTAGTAGTATTGTTAATTGACCTTTTATGAGACAAAGTATAGTGGTTCTTAACTCTTTAATCAGCACATTCCCCAGCATTTCGCGAAAAGCTACATTCCGGAAAAAGAGCTTCACTACATAAGTCTTGGACACAATCCCCAATTTCAGCTTTCCATTCCGTTAACCCTTCCCGCTACGCTGGAACGGGACACTTCATTCCTGAGCCAAAATCGTGAATCAAGTCCGCTTTTCATTGGAAAGTCATCACTTCGATTTTCTTAACAGTATTTTCGGCGCGGTCTTCTTGAGCCCTTACTCGAAAATCCTTAAAAACCGAACCGCTGCCTTACACATTTTAAGGGGTTTATAATGGATAAAGCCTTTATTGTTTTTCGGTACAGCGAAAAACAGGCACGACATAACCAATTCTAATTTAACCACAGCTGCTTATCTCGCTTAACTGTCGGTACGCTCAAACGCAACTGCGTTTAAAAGAATTGCTAATGCCCTTATGGAACTTGTCAAGACTATACAAGTTTTAGTGAAAAATAAGGTTTCTACTTCCTTGAAAATCCAAGGATTTTACTACGTCGCAAACACACCTGATTTATTCCCTAAAAGTCTTGACAAAACCCACTCTATCCATTGTGCGGTGCACAGAAGAAAAGAACAAACACCCCTTAAAATTTAATTCAGTTTAAATCAAATAGGGGAAATATAAACCAGTCTGTAACAAAGCAGACACAAATCTTTTTATTATGAGTACTATTAAAAATCACGTACAGTTAATCGGAAACGTTGGACAAGAGCCAACCATTACGAACCTTGAAAGCGGAAAGAAAGTAGCCCGTTTTTCATTAGCAACAAATGAGTATTACAAGGACAAAGAAGGCAACAAGCAAACGGACACGAATTGGCATACCGTAGTAGCTTGGGGCAAAACTGCCGAAATTGTAGAGAAGTATGTTGTTAAAGGCAAAGAAGTTGGAATATCGGGAAAACTTAAAACCCGAAGTTATACAAATGATGATAACGAACAACGCTATGTTACGGAAGTTGTAGCCGATGAAATTCTTTTACTTGGAAGCAAAGACGACAAGTAAATCTTAAAATAAAGAGGGCGTTCCCGTGAGAAGTTGCGCCCTCTTTTTCATTATTCACTAATTTAAAAAAGCAAAACAATGAAAGCACAAGTTAACGAAATCAAAGAAGGATTGCAACATTTTCACGGAACGGAAATGTTCTATCAAATCCCATTATTAAGAACACGTTTTACAGACGGACTAAAATATCTTGCCAATATAGCAGATTGTTTTTGGTTAATCACGGACACTTCCGTAATTGCAAAAAGTCTGATGAGCCGAAGTGAATTTATTACCATTGACTTCAAAAGATTGCCCGAAGAAAAACAAGATTATTCTGGTTATGAAGCTGAAATAATTTACAGCGATGGCAATGATAATATTCTAGAAAAACACGGCTATCGGGTTACCGATTTTCCACTTGATGAACTGCGGTTGTTTTTTGTAAATGGCACGCTGATGTTGCCAAGCGAATACTAAATTTTGAAGCTATGATGTATATTAAATTTCAAGATTTGAGTATGGAAAAACAAGAGGAACTTTTTCAGGTTTCTAGAGAACACGTCATATATCTTTTTGGAGAATCTATTCAGAAATATGTTGACGAAACTGGAGCAGATTATGATAAATTGATAGACGAAGAAATGATTAAAAATCTATACACTTACAACTTCGTTTTTAATATCTAATTTCCTAAAGTTAGTTTTTAAGCACCTCTAAAGTTTAGGGGTGTTTTTGTATGCAATTTATATCAAGTCAATAAAAAAACGTATCTTTATATCGCTGGAAATACAGCACACAAATTAAAGTAAGGTTATCCACTTTTCGACTTTCGCCGATAACCGTACACATCGAAATATAACATATCGGAAAATTATTTTCCTAAAATGGCAATCGGTTTTTTAACCAGATTGGATGGATTTTTGTCACGCTTGCGCGTGACGAAAAGGAATAGCAAGAGGGTAACACGCTACGCGATGTTTCGGATTCCTTTTCGTTTTCAAATAGCTGATTACCAGCGATTTGAATATATTTTAATTTCCTGACAATCAACGATTTGCGACAAACGGGCTTGAAACGCCCATTTTTAGGGAAGATTTTGCGACAAATCGGCGAAATATGGACACTTTTATAGGAATTAGATTCAAAAAGGAAACAGCAAAACGTTTTCAAGAATTTTCAAGAACACACTTTAAATCGCATACAGAAGCGATGGCACCGATGCTCGATTTTTTCTTCAATTTCTAATAATTGCTTTTCTAGATTTTGAGCGAGTAAATGTAACTTCATGCCATACCTAATTACAGAGTTAGCAACTGTTAATAGTACGGTCGATATTAGATAAGGTAATTACAAAGAATTATGTTGTTGACGTTCTATAGACAGTTTTTTACTGGAAAACTGCAGAAATTATGCCTTTTTAAATTTTTTTCTAATTCTAATTTCTTTAGGAGATAAAAACTGGTTTAGAATACTAGAGCGATATTTCTCTTTATTATAATTTACTTTTTAAAAATTAATTACACTGTCCAAAGCATCATCAGCATCTTTGTGAATGAAATTTGCTTGATAGCGAATGGTAGTTGTTACAGAAGAATGACGATATAATTTTTGCAGCATCTGAATAGGGATTTTATCCCCAGATATATTCCCGAAACTATGTCTTGCGATGTGCATACTGATATTCTTTTTAATTCCCAATTGCTTAGCAGCAATCTTTAATCTTCTGTTTACATTTCGAGTGATTGATTGTGTTCTTTTTGAAATTTCCTCAGTATTATTAAGGTCTGTATCCCTCAATTGAGGAAACACTAGTCCATTGCTTTCTGATTCATCCTTATAGTTATTGAATATTTCAGTTGCCTTCTCAGGAACTTTAAGTGAAACCAGTTTACTATTTTTATTCATTCTATAAAGCAGTCTGCCATCATTAAAATCCGTCCACTTTAATTGAAGGACATCACCAACCCGAATACCAGCAAAATAAAAACTGATTAGCCAAATATGAATTGCTTTTTGCTGAGCTTCTGTAATATCTTGAGCATTTTCTAACTTTTGTATTTCATCTGAAGTAAAGCCTATTTTTTGAGATTCAGGAATTCTAATTGTCATTTTGCCTTTACCAAAAGGATATAGCCCTCTGTCCGTAATAGATTCTGCAATAGCAAGATTATAAATTGTTCTGATTAAAATAAGGTAGTTTACAACCGTTCTAGGGGAAAGCTTTTTGCTATATATTAAATAGGTTTCAAATTTCTTTAGTAAGACAACATTTAACTTGTTAAAAGGAAGCACGTCCTTATTTAAAAATTCCTTAAACTTTTTTAAACGGCCAAACTCAGTATCATATTGATGATGTTTATTTCTATTTTTAAGATTATTAAGGTGCATATTTGCAACAACAAAGAAATCAAAGCCCTTGTTTTCTACTATCTTGTTTCTAATTTCTGCAACTGATTCGTACTCTGGTTTCATCTCAGATTTTAAAACCTTATCATTAGCTTCTGCAACTTTACTGACAATAAAATTATTGAGCACCTTTGAGTTTGGATGGGACTTCCGAACGTTACGATTTTTTTCGTCCCAAAATTTTTCATCAATATATTGCCCCGTATTTAGGAAAGAACTTTTACGGTCTTTAGTTATCCGTATAGCAATAGGGAACCGTCCAGCTTTATTCTTCTTTTTTCTCAAAACTACTCTTACCGTTGCCATATTAAAACTATTAGATTATAAAGATAATCATTTTAGGTACAACATAGGTACAACATTTGTTGGTTTTGTTTGATATTATATGTTGACAAATTATATTAAATAGTATATAAATAGGTGATTTAGAGTGTTTTTAGGTTAAATTGATAGCATAGTATCAAAAACTCATAACCCGAAGGTCACAGGTTCGAGTCCTGTTCCCGCTACTAAGAAAGAGAACTCAAAATTTGGGTTCTCTTTTTTCTTTTTATAGTAACAGGGCTCATATCCGCCGCAGGCTGACAGAGATTAAGTCAAGTTACCTCTACAACAGCCAAGCACGAAAGTGTTTGGTTTTTTATGGATAAGCTTACACGATACACTACTTCTTCCTTATCTTTTTTATAAAATAATAGAAGAGTATGACAGATACTACAATAAGCAATAGTATATGAAAGCTTTCAAGCAGATTTAAAAACATACATATAGGGTTAGGTTGTTTTATATAGTAACGAATGCCAGCTCTTAAAGAGTGATAAGTTCTTGTTAAACTTTAGCGAATATTGATTTTTTGGGTATCTTTAGTATATGAGTAAAAAAGCACGCATCATCCTGGGGAGTATCGTTGGCCTGTTGATTTTGATAGTCATTGCATCATTTATTGCAAATCCCATCATTGAAAACAAAATTAAAAAAGCCATTGCTCAGGAAATCCCGGAAGAATTTCAAATAAACGAATATGAAGTTTCTGTAAATTCACTCAGCGGGTCTGCAACGATTAAAAACCTACAGGCAACAGTAAAAGATACCGTCTCTGTATTTAAAGATTCTAAAATCAGTCTTAAAGAAGCTTCCATTGATGGACTTAGTTACTGGAAATACCTTTTTTCAAGTAAAATTGCCGTTGATGATATTACACTGCATGACCTGCAAATCATAACATACAAGGATACATCTAAAACCAGGGACCGGGAAAAAAAACAAAAGGATTTTGAGGAAAACATAAGCACCGGAAGGTTTACTTTGGAAAACGCCTCCTTTTTATATAAAAATACTGACGAAAGCATTGCTTTGCAGTTGGACAGCCTTTATTTTTCCATAACAAATGTTGTTGTTAACAATACTACCCTTCAAGAAAAGATTCCCTTTCATTTTTCAGAAATGGAAGTTGACACAAAAGACTTTTTTTATGAACTGAATGACAATGAAAGTCTTTCGCTGAAAGAGTTTACCATATATGACCAACACCTCAAAATCACTGATATTGCAATTCAAACCAAGAGCGACTCCCTAAAACCTGTTGAGAGCGTTACTCGAGAAAGCGGGCAAAAAGACATACAAATTCCATTGTTGACCCTAAGCGACCTTCATTTTAAAGTGGTAGATGATACGTTTCAGCTGTTTGGAGAAAATTTAGAGATCGAGAAGCCTTCTATCTGGATACAGCAAGGAATGAATAAAACGCCGGAAAATAAAGAAGAGGCTCAAAACGAAAGCAATGCAAAAAAGGATATGCCGCTTCCCTTCTCCATAGCGTCCATATCCATACATGATGCACAAATCTCCATGTTGAACCCTGATAAAAGTACAGATTTAAAAGTAGAGGATTTTAATATTACACTTAAAGATGTATTGGTAAATACAGCAACCTTGCAAAATATGATTCCCTGTCAGTTTTCTGATATTGAATTTGAGAGTAACTCATTACAATACCGCCTTAATGACTATGACTTGCTTTCACTAAGTACCATTTCATTATCAAATCACCAACTTCAAATCGAAGATTTAGCCATCAAAACAATGTATTCCAAAACAGAACTCTCCAGGGTTATTTCAAAGGAACGGGACCATATGGATGCAGTAATGCCTTTGGTTACCTTACAGGATTTGCATTTTGAAGTTATCGATACCACATTTCAGGTTTCCGGCAGTGATTTCATTATAGAAAACCCTGTTTTAAATGTCTACAGGGATAAGCTAGTTGCAGATGACACCAGTATCAAACCCCTTTACAGCAAGTCGATACGCAATATCCCTTTTCCTTTAACTTTAGACTCCCTGCACATCAAGAATGCAACGATTGTTTATGAAGAAAAGGTAAGTGCAAAACAACCGGCCGGATCCATTAATTTTTCAAATTTAAATGCAGCAATTGGAAACCTTAGCAACACGTATGCTCAAGGCGAAAAGAAAACAACAATAAATATCAATTCCATCTTTATGGATGAAAGTCCGCTTAAAATTGACTGGAGTTTTGATATAAATGACCGGAAAGATACGTTCCAGATTCAGGGTGAACTCGATGCTTTAAACGCGACAAAAATGAACTCGTTTACAAAAGCAAGCCTCAATGTGGAACTTGAAGGAAAGGTCAAAAAAACCTTTTTTAACATTCATGGAAACAATGATAGTTCCAGTGTTGATTTACGCATTAGTTATGACAATTTTAAAGTTGAAATATTAAACAAGGAAAACAAACGCAGCTGGTTATTATCTACTGTTGCCAATATTTTTGTAAAAAAGGATACAGACTCTAAAAAAGGCACATTCAAAGAAGGAAATGCAACAGCAGAGAGAAATAAAGACAAGTCTTTTTTTAACTATTTATGGATTAATATTCAGGAGGGGTTGAAAGACGTTATGGTTTCTATTTAAATTTTATTGTTCAATATCTGAAGCTTCAAACTGAAGCAATTCACCGTCCCGAAAAACAACCGTTAGTTCAATGGGGTTACAGCATACCTCACAATCTTCTATATACGTTTGTTTTGCAATTGAAGCGTCCAGGAGCATTGATATTTCCTCCCAGCAATAAGGGCATTGAAAAAAATGTTCTTCCATAACATAAAAATAATCAATGTAATAAAACAGTGTGGTGCAGAATCCCCGAATTTTAAAATTCTATGGTCAGCAATTGCCCTGTAAGCTGTAAAAGTTCCAGCTCAGCTAGCTTGGCTTCATATTTTGCCAGGTTTTTGGTGGTCTGGGCATTCAGCATATTCAATTGTGCCTGCCGCAACTCAAGGGATGATATCTGGCCCAATTTATAGCGCTCATTGGAACGCTCAAAATTACTTTCGGCGACAACCACATTTTCTTGCTGCATCCTGTATATGGCCAGGCGGTTTTCATAATTGCCTTTGGCATTGGCAATATCCCGTCTCACCTCTGTCTTTATTTGGTCTTGCAACAATTGTTGATTGCTCAGCATAATGCGGGCGTTCTTGATGGAGGTTATGGCGCTGCCACCGTCAAAGAGGTTCCATGTGAGGCTTACTCCAGCAGACAATCCATAAGAAGTGCTTGTAGCGAGAAAGTTTGTCGCCGGGAACTGCCCTTCATTCCATCCATAAGAACCATTAAGGCCCAGTGATGGTAAAAACATTCCCTTACCTGCCTTGTATTGATAGTCTGTGATTTTAATGTTTTGTTCTGCTTGCAACAACCTTATATTATTGGCTTCTGCTTCATTAAGGAATTCCTCCAGCCGCAGTTCATTGGTGAAATTAACAACCGTATCAACTTCATACAATTGATCCAGATTTTCATTCAAAACCACTGTAAGGTCACGTTTGGTATTGAATAGTTGCTGTCTGGCATTCATCAGGTTTACGCTGTCTGTGGTAATATCTACCTGTGCATTCAGTACTTCCAGACGTGTGTTTTGCCCGTATTCAAATTGGTATTCGGCGCGTGTCAGTCGTTCTTTTGTGTTTTCCAGTGTCTCTTCAAGTACGACAACATTTTCGGTAAGTCGCGCCACTTCAAAATAGACCGTAAACAACTGAAGGATGGTCGTTTCTATAGTTTCGCGAGCCTCGAATTCTGAAAGATTGTATTGTTCTTTAAGACTTTTGTAGTTATAATGTCTTCCAAAACCATCAAAGAGTGTATAGTCAAGGTTGATAGATGCATTGTAACGGGTTGTTTCAGCGCCGTCGATCTCATTGATGGTTCCGTCCTGAAAAGTGGCTTCCTGGTCCTGAAAGCTGTAATCTGCACCTGCGACACCGGTTAAGGATGGGAGATAACCCGAGTTCAAAAAGGCTGCATTGTTTTCTGCAATGCGCATTTCATTGGTCGCTACTTTTATATTAAAATTGTTTTCCAAAACCTTATTAATAGCTTCCTGCTTTGAAAGCAACTCTTGTGCATTGCCCAAAACAAAGGCAAAAATGGTCAAAACCGGCAACATAAGATATGTAAGCTTTTTATTCATCCTCTACTTTTTGTTCTTTTATAGCGCGTTCTACTTCTTCTCTTTTAACTTTTTTTCCGGTTACGAGCCATTTCCCTCCGGTTTTAATGTTGTTGCTATATGCAAGGAATAATGGCAAGAGCAACAGTGTAAGTATGGTGGCGATGCCAATTCCATAAGAAATGGAAATTGCCATGGGCTTTAAAAATTGTGCCTGACGGCTTTTTTCCATTAATAAGGGGGCCAATCCTGCAATGGTGGTCAAAGATGTCAAAAAGATTGCCCTGAAACGCGATCTGCCGGCTTCATAAAGTGCGTTTTCAAAGGACAAGCCTTCTTTTAAAAAGGAATTGAATTTAGTAATCAGTACCAGACCGTCATTGACCATAATCCCAATCAATGCCACGATACCCATTGCTGAAAGCATATTGACAGGAAAGTCATGAAACCAGTGCCCCCATGCCACACCAATGACACTAAACGGAATCAACAGCAACAACAATAATGGCTGGCTATAACTCCTGAATGTAAAGGCGATAGTCGCATAAATAAGGAACAATATAATAGGAAATATCTTAGATGCAGAATTTGACAACTTTGCAGCCTCCCTGTTTTGACCCTCATAAGCAACACTCACAGTGGGGTAACTTGCCAAAATATCAGGAATAACATCCTGCTGGATTTCAAAAAGCAAATCGGTTGCACTGTCATTGGGGTCCTCCATATCTGCACTCACTTGTATCTCCCGTCTTCCGTCCAAGTGGCGTATGGATTCTTCGCCCCGTTCAATAGTGTAGTTTGCAATTTGTCTGAATGGCACCCGTTCGCCGGAAGGGGTCAATATTCGCATATCGTCAAGCTTGTTAATAGAGGAGCGCTGCTCCCTGTCATAGCGCACCCATACACGTATTTCATCCTGTCCTCTTTGAAAACGCTGGGCCTGCACACCAAAAAAGCCTGCTCTGATTTGCTGCATAACATCGTTTAAGGTTAACCCGAGGGCATAAGCCCCCTCATTGAGTTCTACTCTTATTTCCTTAATACCCAGCGGGTCTGTGTCCACTACATCTTTTAACTTAGGGTTCTCCAGCATTATGGCTTTGAGTTCATCCTTGGCAGCTTTCAGTTCCTCTGTGTTATTTCCCAAAAGGGAAACAGATACAGGGCTACCGCCAAAGTTCCCTCCGGAGCCAAAAGTCAACTGCTCTACACCATACACATCACCAACAGCATCACGAATGGCAGCGGTTATTTCGGGTGATGAAAAATCGCGTTTTTCACCGGGCAATAAATTTACGGTCAATGAAGCTTTGTTGTTTCCGGGACCCACGCGCTTGATGGTATTTTCCACCACCTGCAGATTGCCCGATTGCCGCTGTGTAAACTCTTCATTGACTTCCCAGGCTTTTTCTTCCACCAGGGAAATAATAGAATCTGTGGTTTGGGGATTGACACCTTCAGCCATCAATAAATTGATTGAAACCCGGTCACTGGCAATACTGGGGAAAATGGTAACTTTAATGATCCCGCCGGCAATGGATGCAATGGTGAGTATAAGCACCGCAGAAATAATGGCAAAGGATAAAAAGTTATGTTTTAAAACAAACCGGAGAACCGGGCTGTAAACTTTGTCACGCAGAAAAGTCATGACCATATCCCCAATTTTGTTAAGGATCCTTAGGCTGGCAAAAACTTTATCGATTCCCTTTTTTTTGATCTTATCTTTTTCATTTTCCCGAACCAACGCCTTAGAGTGGGCGATGTGGGCCGGTAAAATAATAAAGGCTTCTATTAATGAAATCAGCAGCGTCAAAATAACAACAATTGAAACTTCGCTGTAAAATTTTCCAATCCTGCTGTCAAGAAACTGGAAGGTCATGAAAGCTAAAATGGTCGTGATAATTGCCGCCAGTATGGGGGGCACAACTTCAAGCGTGCCGTCAATAGCAGCCCTAATGGGTTTCTTTCCCTTTTCATAATGCTGATAAATATTTTCAGCGATTACAATGGCGTCATCGACAAGGATACCAATAACGATAATCATCCCAAAAAGGGATAAAACATTTATGGTTACGCCAAAGAACCCTGCAAAAGCAAACATCCCCAAAAAGGAAAGAGGGAGGCCGAAAGCCACCCAAAAAGCCACTCGTGTATTCAAGAAAAATGAAAGGAAAAACAACACAAGTAAAATACCCATAAGACCATTCTCCAGGAGAATCTGTGTGCGCTGGTTTAAAGAAATGGAAGAATCGTTTACGATATCCAGACGCAGGTTATTATACTTTTGATTGAATTCTTTAACATAGGTGTTTATTTTTTCAGCGGTGGAAACCAGGTCTTCGTTGTTGGTATTGTTGATATTGACATTAACAGACAAATTTCCGTTAAAGAAAGAGGCATTAGGGGTTTCAGAAAAACGGTCCCTAACATCTGCTACATCCTTCAAACGAATGACATTTCCTGAAATATCAGATTTTACCACAATGTTGTTAAGATCATCTGCATAATAGGACCGGTTGTTTGCGCGAATAAGGTAATCTTCAACAACTGTTTTTATGGTTCCTCCGGTGGTAAAAATATTAGCTTCAGCAACTGCACGGGCAACTTCTTCAAAGGTAATGTTATATGCCAAAAGGTCATTCTCCCGCACAGCTATTTCAATCTCTTCATCGGGATAGCCCGTGACTTCAATTTGGGAAATACCATCCATGGCGCGAATGTCATTTTCGATATCCCGGGTGATTTGCTTTAATGTGGCCAGGGAAATATTCTCACCACTAACGGCAAAGCTTATTGTTTGCCTTATTTCCTCCTGTATTGCAATAACAAGCGGCTCCATTTGTGACGGGAAATTGGGAACCCGGTCGACAGCGTTTTTTACTTCTGCCAGGATAACATAAATATCTTCTCCCCTTTCAATCTCAACAGTTATGGAACCACCACTCTCGCGAGCAGTAGATGTCACACGTTCTATTCCAACAAGTCCTTTGAGGTTGTCTTCAATTTTAATGATAATACCCTCCTCGATTTCATCAGGGGATGCAGCGGGATAAGCAATGTTAATGTTTATAACCTCAGGTTCAACAAGGGGAAAAAAAGAGGATTTTAAACTAAGAAAACCAAAAATTCCAAAGATGACAAAAGAAAAAATGATAATGTTTACAGCAACATCATATTTGATAAAATACTCAAGAATTTTGCGCATAATACTATAATTTTGAGATGTTACCTCCCTTTTTTATTCTACAATTCTTACCAATTGACCTGCATATGCCCCGGGAAGCCTTCTGGTGAGTATCAATGTCCCATCAGGAATACCCTGAAGCACTGCTTCTTCAGCTGAGAAATAAACAGGCTTTACGTCTATAAGATCCAGAATGCTGTCTCTTACAACAAACAACTGGTTTTGATTTACAAGAAGCTTTCTGGGAACCTCATATGCATTTTCCTGATCACGGGCCTTGATATTGGCTTCCAGATACATACCCTCTTTAACCTCGCTGTCATTGACTTCAATAAACACATTTACGGTTTGTGTGTTGGGGTTTACACGCGCACTGATGCGCTTGATGGTTCCGGTGTAGGTACTTGTTTTTTCGAGATTTGTAAGGGAAACCTCTTCACCAACTTTCAGAAACTTTGCTATATTTTCACCCACAGCAACTTCCATTTCATAAAGTGCAGGATTGATAAATTCGCCTAGTTTTTGCCCGGAACGGATAAGCGTTCCTCTGGTTACCAGAGCTTCTGTTACAATTCCGCTGTATGGAGCCCTGATGTTAAACTTCACGAGGCGTTGCTCCATGTTTTTCAGGTCGTAATATGTTGTGAGTATATTTCTTCCGGTGACAAAATATTTTTCCTGTTCTGTTGAAAAGTCTGGCAGGTCAGGTGTGGAACCTCCCATATTGAATTCGTTCAAATATTTTTGCCATTTGGGATATGCATCGGGATAATCCAAACGCAGATCGGGCATGATGGAAGCGATTAAATTATAGAGATTGCTTTTTGTTGATTGAACAGATGCCTTGTACTCAGAGGCATCGATGGAAATGAGGGTTTGACCACTTTCATAGCGCTGCCCTACTTTGAAATCGTGGGCACTATTGGTAAAAATACCCTGCACTTCAGCATACAGCTCCAGGCGTTCCTTGGCAATTACGTTTCCGGTAGCGGGAATGATTATGGGTACACTTGTGTTTCTTACAGTATCAACATAGACATTCTGGACTACCTTTTCCATTACAGGATCAGGGGCTATTGTTGGATTGGCTATACGAATAGCTGCAAACAAAGCCAGAGCAAGTACAACAAAACCCAGGATAAAGAGTATAATTTTACGCATGAAGTTGAAAGCTAAAAATGAGTGGTTTACAAAACTATCTTTTTGAAACGGTTTTAATCGTTAAGGCTTTCTTAAAAAATAGGTTCAATTGCTATCAATGGTCATTTGAACCTCTTCCCACTGCTTCATTTTGAGCTCAAGTTCCTTCTTTTTCTTATCGTAATTTTTATAGAAATGAGGGTCCGAATCCACCGCATCAAAATTTTCTGCAAGTTTTTTGTCCATTTGAGAGATTTCCCGTTCCAGTTTACCAATATCAGACTCGAGATTGCTGAGCTTGTTTTTCAGGGACTTTTCTTTCTTTTGGTCCTTATAGTCCTGCTTGTTTTCTGTTGTTTTCGGGTCTTTTTTTTCTTTGGTCATCATTTCGGCTTCACGCATACTGCTTATTTTGCGTTGTTCCAGATAAAAATCTATATCGCCGAGGTATTCTTTGATTTTGCGGTCTTTGAACTCATATACCTTGTCACAAAGGCCCTGAAGGAAGTCCCTGTCATGCGAAACCAATATGAGTGTTCCTTCAAAGTTTTTAAGAGCTTTTTTTAAGACGTTTTTGGATTGAATGTCCAAATGGTTTGTGGGCTCATCCATTACCAAAACATTCAACGGCTGTAACAATAATTTTGCCAGTGCCAGACGGTTTCTTTCACCCCCTGAAAGCACCCTTACAAATTTGTCAACCTCTTCACCCCTGAATAAAAATGCCCCTAAGATATCCCGCACTTTTGCACGATTTTTCTCATTGGCAGCATTGATCATGGTATCAAGCACCGTAAGGCTTCCGTCAAGATACTCTGCCTGATTCTGAGCAAAATACCCAATCTGGACATTGTGACCCAGTTTAACGGTTCCATGATGACTGATTTCACCTACAATGATTTTAGCCAATGTGGATTTTCCCTGGCCGTTTTGCCCCACAAAAGCAGTTTTTAAACCGCGCTCTATAAGCATATTGACATGGTCCAGCACGTGGTTTGCTCCATAGCTTTTTGAAACATTGTGGATGTCAATCACCACTTTACCGGGCTGTACTGATACCGGAAACTGCACATGCATCACGGCATTGTCTTCTTCATCAACTTCAATGCGTTCTACCTTGTCAAGTTTCTTGATAAGGGATTGTGCCATAGAGGCTTTGGAAGCTTTTGCCCTAAACTTTTCTATAAGACGCTCTGTTTGTTGTATTTGTTTTTCCTGATTTTTTTGGGAGGCCAATTGCAGTTCTCGCAATTCCTGACGCAACACCAGGTATTTTGAGTAGGGCTTGTTGTAATCATAAATGCGTCCCAGGGATATTTCAATGGTGCGGTTTGTCACATTGTCAAGAAACATCTTATCGTGAGAAACAATCACCACGGCACCCGGATAATTATTTAAAAAAGACTCCAGCCAGATAATGGATTCAATATCAAGGTGGTTTGTGGGCTCATCGAGCAGAAGGATGTCATTGCTCTGTAAAAGTAATTTTGCCAACTCGATGCGCATACGCCAACCACCGGAAAATTCTTCTGTTTTCTTGTCGAACTCTTCCCTTTTAAAACCAAGTCCCTGTAAAATCTTTTCAGTATCGCCCTGATAGTTATACCCGCCAATGATTTCATAGTGGTGCGTCAAATCACTAATCGCGACCATAAGGTCGTGATAGGTATCAGACTCATAATCTGTGCGTGTGGCGAGTTGATGGTTGATATCCTCCATTTTAGCTTCGGTGGATTTGATCTCTTCAAAAGCTTGATATGCCTCTTCCAGCACGGTCCTTCCCTGTACAAAATCAATATCCTGCCTTAAGAAACCTATTTTGATTTCTTTATCAGAGGCAATATTTCCGGTATCGGGCTTTAGATCTCCGGCCAGTATTTTTAAAAGGGTGGATTTCCCTGCGCCATTTTTTCCCACCAAACCCACGCGGTCGCCCGCCCTGAGCTGAAAGGAAATCTCCTCAAATAAATTTTCGCCCTGAAAAGCAACTGATAAATTATGCACATTCAACATCTGTGTAACCTTTGTAACATTTAATTGTGCAAAGATGCTTAATTTTGTGTTGCAAAAAAAAAATTTGGGAATGTTTAAAGGAACCAAGCTATACAGTATTATTACGGGCACTTGCCCGGTGTGCCAAAAGGAATCAATGTATGAAGAACCCAATCCATATGTTCTCAATAAAATTTTCAAAATGCGTGAAAAATGCAGCCATTGCGGGACCAAATATAAAATAGAACCCTCTTTTTTTTACGGGGCGATGTATGTGAGTTATGGCCTGAGTGTTGCCTTTGCCATCGCGGCTTTTATAGTATCCTATGTTTTTTTTGGCGGAGGCTTGATGACTTCATTCCTTGCAATCGTTGGGACGCTTATTGTTTTTATGCCTCTCATTATGAGACTTTCAAGGAATATTTGGATCAATATATTTATGCATTACGACAAAACCCGTTGATTACATAAATCGTTTGATGTTAATTTCTTCATCGAGGGCACTATCCTTCTCAATAAAATCATACAACTGTTCTGCCACATAAGGAGCAATCATAACGCCGTGCGTGCCCAAACCGTTTAAGATATAAAAGTTTTCATAAACAGAATGCCGGCCCACTAAAGGCTTTCTGTCAATTACCGTGGGGCGTATACCGGCGTCTTGTTCCATCACATCATACGGACACGCCACAATCTTATCCAGCTTGTTTAAAAGTTCCTCCCGGGCCTCCTTTGTCGCTTTAGGAGTTTTATCTTTCCAGTTGTATGTTGCCCCCACACGGTATATATCTTCACCAAGTGGGATGATAAATACTGAAGATTTTATGATTGTGTCCAGCTTTAATTCCGGGGCATGGATCGTGAGCAGTTCGCCTTTGTTTCCCACCAGGGGCAGGTTTTTAAAAAAGGGGTTGTGTTTCATTCCAAAACCTTCGGCAAAAACGATGTGTTTTGCTTTGAAAGAACCATATTCAAGCGTGTCTGACACCTGAAGTTTATGATGCTCAAATGAGCTTTCAATGAGTTTGTCTTGTTTCAGCAGATACCCCCTGTATTTTTCAAGTAACAATGCAGTATCGATCCTTCCGCTATGCAAGACCTCACCATAGCCAAAAGGCGCCACTACCGCTTTATTTTTATTGGGGTGGATGTTCTGGGATAGAAAGGGTTCCAAGGTGGGTTTGTCTGAGGCTTCAAACCATAAATTTTGTTCTTCAACAGAATGGAAAATGCGGTGAACAGATTGTTTATAGTCCAATTTTACACCCAATTTAGATTCCAGGCTCCCGTAAAAAGGGTCAATTCTTTTGATTTGGTCTCCCGCATTCCAGGCCGCTGTAAAACGTTTTAAGATTACCGGGTTATAGATCCCACCCGCAACTGATGAAGAAGCTTTTTTACCTGCATCAAAAACGATAAATGATTTTTTGTGCGCTTCCAGTTTTTCGCAGAAAGCGATTCCGGCAAGGCCAAGACCGACAAGAATGTAATCTACCATAAAGCGAAAATAAAAAAACTCCCGTCAATAAACGGGAGTTTGATTTTTATTATAGAATCAAAGAATTAATAATTCCAGAGATCAATTTCAATATTTCTGATAACTTCTTTGATGCGGTCTGACTCCAGAAGTTGCATCAAGGCATTATCACTAATGTATTCACTTACTTCACGGTCACCATACTCGTTGTCTTCTTTATAAATAACCCCGCTAAACCTTCTTGAGTTCAGCAAATGGTCAAACGAAAACGGCATGGAAGTATTGTGGCGGTTGAAGGCTTTGGCCTCGTGCAAAACTTCTCTGGCTTCCGGGAAAAACACCCAAAAGAGTTCCACTAAAGACGAGTTTTCATCGTCAATAAAGTTTACGTCAGGAGCAACAGGCGCAATACCAAGTAAACGGTATTTCAGTTCACCTAATCTCTTGTCGATATACCAGTAACCACGCACGCGGTATTCTTCAATATCGGCTGCAGTGATGTCCCTTCTATCAATATACTGTTCATCCAGTTCTTCACCGGCATTAATTTGCTGTCTACCAATATCTGTTGTATCTACCTTAGAGATGGTTGCCTCAATATCCTTCAGGGTTCTCTTTTCTGTGAAATATGAATCTGTATAGATATTTTCAATCCTTCCGTTTTTGATGTTTTTCATCAACACGTCATATAGCGATCTGCGTTCCGGCCCAATATTATTGGTGTCAATGGGATAATAAAGCGGAAAGTTCATCCTTTCGTCAAGGTCTATTATTTCCCAAACGGTTTTAGACCAAAGTACATCACGCTGATCAACATAGCCGTAAGACAAAGGACTGTCATTGTCATAAGCTATTTGCGCTTCGGTTTTTTTGCCGATATCATCAGGGGTCTTTGCATTCAAAATATTTGTCTGCCCAAAACCTGCCGTTGAGATCAACGTGGCAAAAGTGAGTATTAAAAAAGATTTCAGATTCATAGAATACTTGTTTTATTAATTTGTAAGCTCAACAAATACGGGAGATATTTTTTGCAGCATATAACCTGATGCCCCTGCAAGATTTGCAGTGATATCAAATATCTGTACCGTTTCTCCTCGTTTGGCTCTTCTCAATGTGTTTTTAGCGGCATCATTAAGACGACCACCATTTACAACCACTGTGGGCTGACCGGGTACATTGAATTTAAACCCGGTAACATTGATGCCAATTTCAAAATCAAAATCAGGTATCATAGCACCAATAGTTGAAATTTCCAATGCGTTACGCTGCATTTTTATCAAACCGTCTTCTCCTCTTACGGTTCCAACAGGTCTTGGGATGTCTTTAATTCTGAAAGTAGCTCTTGATGGGTAAGACTTGTCGTCAATCTTACCAGTAACATTGATGGTTACTTCTCTACCCTGAGCACTTGTTACATTTATATTGTATTTACTCCCAGAAACTTTTGTCAATGAACCGCTACTTGCGTTTGCGGTGATGTTATTATCTGTTACTCCAGACATAGAAATTGTCAGTGGGTTAACAACACCTCTGTATAATACATTCATTTTATCAGCAGAAATAACTGCATCAGTTGGCTTTGAAATTGTTGTAAAACTTAAATCAACTGCAACCTCTGTTTCTTCGCCACCTTCTTCAAAAACAAGTTTACCTCCAATTTGGTGATCTCCGGCAGAGCCAGCACTTACATTTAAAACAACTCTACCTCCTTCAATACTGTACTCGTCTGAAGATAAAGGCCTTCCGTCTAAAGTAAGCTCAACTCTATTAGGCCTGGTAGTTTCATCTGTTCTTCCTAGGACAACAGCTCCATCGAAGGTATCACCTTGAAAATAAGCAGAACGATTTGATTGTAATAAAGTACCATAATTTGTCATTGCAACTGCAGCTGTTAACTCACCTTCAAGCATCGTTGATAAAATTTCGTTGTTGGTGGTTTTAACATCAGCCTGCATTTGAGTTAGTTTGGTTAAAGAAGCAATCATAGGAAAGCCTTCATAATGATATTTTAACCAGTCTACCTCAACACCGTCACGGCGCGTTTCAGGAGCGGTACTAAACTTTTTGTTAAGATCGCTTTTTATTTTATCAAAACCTTCTGAATCACCAATTGCAGCAAGGACGCCTTCACGGTAGGCATCAATATTGTCAACAAATGCTTGTCCCGCCGGGGTGAGTTTATCACCTGAAAAGAACGTTTGGTTTAGATAATCAGGTTTGTCCATTACTTCATAGTTACCGGTTGACATATCTTCGTCTTTAACGGTTGCTTTCAAATCTGTTTTTACAGATTCCAGATAAGAGTCAAATTCTCTGGATATGGTTGTTATTTCTTCAGCTTTCCTTTTGGTTTCAGCAAATCTTTCAGGTTGTTCATTTGCTTTTTCAGTTAATCCTGCCATATAAGCAGCATTGCGCTGTTCAGCAGACATGTTTGCCTCTGTTAATCTTTCATTCATCAATCCAAAGGCTGATAGTACTTCTTTGGACATATTAAGTGCAAGCATAGCGATGAAAACCAGATACATCAGGTTAATCATCTTCTGTCTTGGGGATAGTTTTCCTCCTGCCATTTTCTTTGTTTTATTAAGTTAGTTATACAGTTAGGAAATCAATTAGTTTCTGTTTGTCATTGCAGACAACATACCACCATACACACCGTTCAACGAAGAAAGGTTTGTAGCCATAGCCTGCATTTGTTGTTTTAGCTTATCAGCATTGTCTGCTACTTCATTGTTGATTTCTGCCTGACGGCTGGCTGACTCTACCTGTACTTTGTAAAGGGAGTTGAGCGATTCCATCTGAGCTGCAGCAAGACTCATTTCCTGGCTGTATTTTTTTGTTGCGTTCATTGCATCTGCAGTGGGAGCCATTTCTTTGGCAGCACCTTCAAAAGAACGGATGCTGTCTCCCAAACTTGCCATTAGGTTGGCATCAAGACGCGCTTCTTTAAGCATATCGTCAAGTTTTTTGGATAATAGACCCTGAGCATCTTCGGGGTTTTCTTGTTTTGCTTTTTTACCTACAGACTGTCCTCCTGCTAATTCAGGATACACCAAAGACCAGTCTAAATCGTCATCAACCGGTTCAAAAGCCGAAATTGCAAAAATGATGGCTTCTGTAATAAGACCAATTGCCAAAAGGATACCTCCGTTAAGGGGACCTATTTCCCAGTGAAGGATTTTAAAAAGTGCTCCAATAATTACAATAGAAGCCCCAAGGCCGTAAGCCATATTAAATAATTTCTTTGATGATTTTGATTGTGCCATGATAAATAAAGTTTAAGTTAAGTTTTTTGTTAGTATTTAAGTTTAGGTTATAAAATTATCTTCCGTCGCCGAACTGCTGGTTTAGTACAACATCTGTTCCCATATAGTCCTGAACCGTTCTGAAGCCCACATAGCTCCTAGCAGAATCTGCATATTCATAATCACGGGTGCTCACCTGAAGGAAATAAGCAACATCTTTCCAGGATCCGCCACGCACTACTTTGCGCATGTTATTTGGGTCGTTTACTGTGGGGTTCATCGTTGACATATATTCATAAGAAGCAGGGTCATAAGAAGAGTCTACCCATTCTGAAACGTTACCTGCCATATTGTATAGATTGTAGTCGTTAGGCTCATAGGATTTTGCTTCTACAGTATATAAAGCCTGATCTGCTGCATAGTCCCCACGCAAAGGTTTAAAGTTTGCCATAAAGCACCCCCTGTCATTTATTGTGTAAGGGCCACCCCATGGATATGAACCTGATGCGATACCCCCTCGTGCGGCATACTCCCACTCACCTTCACTCGGCAAACGGAAAGAGGGGACAAAATTTCTGCCTCGTTCTTTTTGGTAGGCATTTTTAAACAGGGTTCTCCAGGCTGCAAATGCTTTGGCTTGTTTCCAGTTGACCCCTACTACAGGATAATCACCATAGGCCTGATGCCAAAAGTAATCATTGTGCATGGGTTCATTATAAGAATAATTAAAATCTCTGATCCAGACAGTAGTGTCAGGATAGATAGCTATATCTTCACGTGTTATAAAATCACTTCTTTTCTGACCCCTGTTCTTGGCAGCAGCCTGAATATCCATTGTACTGTATTGGAATTTAAGATGTCTCACATCTATTGTTCTCAAACCGTTGTATGATTCCTCTGCGGGAAGATACATGGTATCCATTACTTCAGAATAATATTCATCCGGATAAGCTGATGTCTCCCAAATAAGGTCTATATCATTGTTTATTTTTCTACCTTCATAGAAATCATCCCCCATTCCGAAATAGTTGTCATACATATATTGCTCGTAAGGGGTCATGTCATCATTTTGTTGATCTTGAAAGGCAAATTCGCCTATTCCGCCATCACCGGGTGTTGCTCCCACTTCGTCAGCCAGAATAGCAAGTTTTAATCTTACGATTGAATCCCTTACCCAATAAACAAATTGTCTGTATTCTGAATTGGTGATTTCGGTTTCATCCATATAAAAAGAACGAACCGTAACAGTCTTGGTAGGTGCATCCATAACACCTACAAAGTCATCGTCAGGTTTACCCATAATAAAAGAACCACCGGGAACCAATGTCATTCCATAGGGCTTTTCAGGGTGCCACTTTTTACCTTTGACGCCAACAAGTTCACCCCGGTCACCGGAGTTACAGCTAAATAAAAAGGACATAATCGCAGTAAATGCAATAAACTTCTTCATAAGTATTAGGTTAAATTTTCTAGATTTAAGGGCGTAAACCTATTTATAAAATTTTTAAAAAACAACATTTTCTTCAAAAAAACCCTTAACATCTAAGTTGATTATTTATTTATTATAATTCATTTTTACGTCTTGCCTTATACCATCTCTCCGGAATTTCCTGATTACAGGCATTTTCATAATCCTGATAAGTGCAAGGTAATAACGTATGTCTTTTTAATTTATTATTTGATTCTGAAATATAGGGTAATTCTATCCACCATCTTTCTGTTTTTAAACTTTTCTTGAAAACAAGCACCTCGTCCTCAACCGGAACGCTGTATGTCTTGTAGTCTTTTTCTGAACCCACATCCCCGTCATAAACCCTGTAGTTGACACCTTCAATAAAATACCACATTACCTGAGCCAGCAACATTGCTGCAGCGGGACTCTCTTCTAAATCGAAAATTTCAAAGATACCAAATGTACTAACCCTGTTACTTATACCCGCATATCTTGAAATAGAACAAATCTCCCGACCATCAAAACCATTTGGAGAGTTACTACCTTTATAACTTAGTTCTGCGTTTTTTATTGCAGAAATATCTAAAGTTATTATATCTGCATCACGGGTAATGGGCTCTACCAAACTAACATCAGTCGTGATTTCACCCAACCTGAACGCATCAAAGTAAAGTTTGTCAAGCAAGGCAATCTCATCTGCAGGGTTGAAATAAGACTGATAACCGATCGTGCTGTAATTAAAAAGGTTATAGGGTTTATCAACAACCATTTTACCCACATAAGAATGATTTGAGATAGGGGCTTCAGCATTTCCTATATCAAACCGGCTGTCTATATTGACAAAATTAATCATTTTACCAAAATCATCATAGGCCCTGTAGATGGGATACACCAGGTCCTGACTTCCGCCCAGAACGATGGGGATGATTTTCTTTTGAAGCAGCTCCCTTATAATTGTTTGCACGGCAAAATAAGTATCTTCTACAGTTGCACCGGCTTCAATATCACCCAAATCTGCGATCTTATAATTCCAGTTGCCGGTATATAAAGAGTAAAAAGCTTTTCTTATGGTGTTAAAATTGGGGTAAGTTCCTGTAAAATCAGGATTTTTTCTACACTCTTTGATTCCCAAAACTGCAAACTTGAAGTCACCATCTTCAGGAAATCCATTTCGTTTTGAATGCACGGCTATTTTTTTACCCAGAACGTGATCGGGTAACATTTCGCGATGTGCCAAAACAGCCTTATCGATGGGCGAGAAAAATTCCTGCATACTTTTTTACTTCTTGGTCGGTTTTTTCTTGGTTGGTTTTTTCTTGGCAGCTTTTTTAGGGGCTTTTTTGTCGAGCATTGCTTTGGCTTCCTCTAAGGTTATTTTCTCAACATCAGTAGTTTTGGGAAGTTCAATTTTTGTCTTTCCTTTTATTAGGTTGAACCGCCCCCATCGCGCTTTCTCAATCCTGATTCCCTCCTTAGGCCATTCCCTTAAAAGTTTCTCTTCTTCTTTCTTTATTTTATCTTCAATCAGTGTTTCTATATCCTGCTCTGAAAGATTATCAAAGTCATATTTCTTGTTGACATTGATAAAAAGATTGTTCCACTTAATAAAAGGACCAAATCTTCCCACGCCCTTTTGAACGGGTTTCCCGTCATAGCTTGCAATGGGTGCATCTGCCTTTTTCTTTTCGGCTATGAGTTCTTTTGCTGTTTCAAAATTCACTTCCAGAGGGTCTATTCCTTTTGGAAGGGAAATAAATGTTTTTCCAAACCTTACATAGGGCCCGAACCTTCCGTTGTTGACTTCCACTTCTTCACCATCCACTTCACCCAGATTTCGCGGAAGCTTAAACAGGTCAAGAGCTTCTTCCAGGGTAATGGAATTAAGCTGCTGGTCCGGTCTTAAACTGGCAAATTGCTTCTCTTCGTCATCAGGGGCGCCTATTTGGGCCATGGCACCAAACTTACCGAGTCTTACCAAAATAGTCCTTCCGGTATCAGGGTGTTTGCCCAGGATGCGTTCACCGCTTTCGCGCTCAGCATTTTTTTCAACGTCTTCCACACGTGGGTGAAATTCTTTATAAAAATCACGGAGCATATGCGTCCATTCTTCAGTACCCTCGGCAATGTCGTCAAAATCCTGCTCTACTTTTGCAGTAAAGTTATAGTCCAGAATGGTTTTAAAGTTTTCGACCAAAAAGTCATTGACAATCATCCCGATGTCTGTGGGCACAAGTTTCCCTTTGTCTGAGCCCACGGTTTCTGTGAGCATTTTTTCTGAAACAGCTTCTTTTTTAAACTGCAGTTGTACATACTTTCTTTCTTCACCTTCAATGCTCCCTTTTTCAACATAATTCCTGTTTTGGATGGTAGAAATTGTAGGTGCATATGTTGACGGTCGGCCTATACCGAGTTCTTCCAATTGTTTTACCAGGGAGGCCTCTGTAAAACGATACGGCGGTCTTGTAAAACGCTCGGTAGCGGTGATGTAATTGTTGTCGAGTTTCTCCCCTTTTTTCATGTTGGGCAGCATTCCTTCCTGTTCTTCATCTTCATTGTCGTGCCCTTCCAGATACACTTTCAGAAATCCGTCAAACTTGATCATCTCACCGTTTGCAGTAAAATCCTGATCATGTGTGGAGGCACTAATCTTAACGTTAGTGCGTTCCAACTGTGCATCACTCATTTGTGATGCGATGGTGCGCTTCCAGATGAGCTCATACAATCTGGACTGATCCCTGTCAATATCAACACTGTGCTTGGAAATATCTGTGGGACGAATGGCCTCGTGAGCTTCCTGTGCTCCTTTTGATTTTCCTTTAAAGTTTCGAGGCTGGCTGTATTTTTCGCCAAAGGCTGCATTGATTTCAGTTTGGGCAGCGTTTTTTGCGTCATCAGATAAGCTGACGCTGTCTGTACGCATATAGGTTATCAAACCGGCCTCATATAGGCGTTGTGCTACATTCATGGTTTTGCTTACCGGAAAATAAAGCTTTCTGGATGCTTCCTGTTGCAATGTGGACGTTGTAAACGGGGGTGATGGCTGTTTTTTAGCAGGTTTTTTGGTCAGGTCTGCTACGCTGAAATTTGCTCCTTTATTCTTTTCAAGAAACGCTTTGGCTTCCTCTTTTGTCTCAAGATTTTTTGGAAGTTTTGCCTTGAATGTCTTGCCTTCTTCATTTTTGAATTCGGCATCCACCCTAAAGGAACCTTCGGGTTTAAAGTCCTGTATCTCGCGCTCACGTTCAACAATCAACCTAACGGAGACAGACTGTACCCTTCCGGCAGAAAGCCCGCCTTTTACTTTTTTCCAAAGTACCGGTGAGAGTTCATATCCCACCAAACGGTCTAAGACACGTCGTGCCTGCTGGGCATTGACAAGATTGTAATCAATTTTTCTTGGATTGTCAATCGCTTTGAGGATTGCATTTTTTGTAATCTCGTGAAAGACGATGCGCTTGGTTTTGGCTTCATCCAGTTTAAGCTCCTCATAAAGGTGCCAGGCTATTGCCTCTCCTTCACGATCCTCATCACTGGCAAGCCAAACAGTTTCAGCTTTATCAGAAAGTTCTTTCAAACTTTTCACCAGGGCTTTTTTATCCCGCGGCACGATGTACTTAGGCTTAAAGTCTCCCTCAACATCAACAGCAAGCTCCTTTGATGGCAAATCTGCAATGTGTCCATAGCTCGAGGCAACTTTAAAATCTTTGCCTAAAAATTTTTCAATGGTTTTTGCTTTTGCCGGTGACTCTACTATAACTAGATTTTTTGCCATACGCTATTTCCTGCGCTAACAGGAATCTCCTTTTTTACATTTACAATTTTTCCGGAAACCAATAAAAGCATACACCTTTATTTGTTTCCTTTCTTTCACAATTCAATTCGCTGCTATAATCACGTAAATAAAGTCTTAAAAAAAGACAAATTCACTTTTACAGGAATTAATTTCAGCCTACAAAAGTATGTGATTTTTTTTACACTCCGGATTTCGGTGCTAAAAACACCCCTTTTCCGGCTGTAAACAGGTGGAAAATAACGTTAAAGTATTTAAAATTACGCCAAAATAATGCTGCCACTTTGTCACAGTTTTTATTTTAATTGTATCTTTGCAGCCCCATAAAAAATCGAAAATCAGAGAATGGAAAAAGTAATTGACGAAAACAAACAAGGAACCCAACTGATACTGGATGCTGTGGACGGCAACTCCAAGAAACTCTTTATCGAGAGTTATGGATGCCAGATGAATTTCAGTGACAGTGAGATTGTAGCTTCCATTCTATCTGAAAACGGTTATAATACTACCCATGTATTGGAAGAAGCCGATTTGGTTTTGGTAAATACCTGTTCCATTCGTGATAAAGCCGAACAAACCGTAAGAAAACGCCTTGAGAAGTACAACGCCGTTAAAAAAACAACCAACCCAAAAATGAAAGTGGGTGTTTTGGGTTGTATGGCAGAGCGCTTGAAAAGCCAGTTTCTGGAAGAAGAAAAAATTGTCGATCTGGTTGTGGGACCCGATGCCTATAAAGACTTACCAAACCTCCTCAGCGAAGTGGAAGAAGGAAGAAATGCCGTAAACGTCATCCTCTCAAAAGACGAGACCTATGGTGATATTTCTCCGGTGAGGCTGCAAAGCAATGGTGTGACCGCTTTTGTATCCATCACCCGTGGTTGTGACAATATGTGTACTTTTTGTGTGGTGCCTTTCACCCGTGGACGGGAACGCAGTAGGGACCCACAGAGTATTTTGGAAGAAGTAAACGACCTTGCTGGAAAAGGATTTAAAGAAATCACCCTTTTGGGTCAAAATGTTGACAGTTATTTATGGTATGGTGGCGGACTCAAAAAAGATTTTGACAAAGCCAGTGAGATGCAAAAAGCAACAGCTACAAACTTTGCAGGCTTGCTTAGGCTTGTAGCGGAAGCCCAGCCCAAAATGCGCATCCGGTTTTCTACGTCAAACCCGCAGGATATGACGATGGATGTTATAGAAACCATGGCCAAATACCAAAACATTTGCAATTACATTCACCTGCCTGTGCAAAGTGGAAGCACACGCATTTTAAAAGCGATGAACCGCCAGCACACCCGTGATGAATATATGCAATTGATTGACAACATCCGGCAGATCATACCGGAATGTGCTATTTCGCAGGATATGATTTCCGGTTTCCCATCAGAGACCGAAGAAGATCATCAAGATACCCTGAGCCTCATGGAGTATGTGAAATATGACTTTGGTTTTATGTTTATGTACTCAGAACGCCCGGGAACGATGGCTGCCAGAAAAATGGAAGACGACGTTACTGAAGAAACAAAAAAGAGAAGGTTACAAGAAATTGTTGCCTTGCAACAAAAGCACAGTGCTTATCGCACAAAACAATTTTTGGGCAAAACCGTGGAAGTCCTGATTGAGAAGACGTCAAAAAAAAATGAAAATGAATGGAGCGGTAGAAACTCACAAAACACTGTGACCGTTTTTCCAAAAGAAAACTATAAAATTGGTGACTTTGTCAATGTTGAAGTAACCGATTGCACCAGTGGAACTTTAATTGGAAAAGCCGTTGGTTTCAGTCAGAATAATTAAAAAATATTAAAGCGCCCCGCCATGACGGGAACAGCGATATGGAATCAGTACAAGCAATAAAACAACGTTTTGGCATCATTGGGAACAATCCCAAACTGAACCGTGCCATCGAGAAGGCGATACAGGTTGCACCCACAGATATTTCTGTGCTGGTAACCGGTGAAAGCGGTGTGGGAAAAGAAAGTATCCCAAAAATCATCCACGCCCTTTCACACAGAAAACACGGCAAATACATCGCCGTAAACTGTGGTGCCATTCCTGAAGGAACCATAGACAGTGAACTTTTTGGCCATGAAAAGGGTTCTTTTACGGGAGCCACACAAACCCGAAGCGGCTATTTTGAAGTAGCTGACGGCGGCACTATCTTTCTGGATGAAGTGGGTGAATTACCGCTTCCCACCCAGGTAAGGTTACTGCGTGTATTGGAAAACGGCGAATTTTTAAAAGTAGGTTCTTCTAAAACCCAAAAAACCGATGTACGCATTGTGGCGGCCACAAACATCAAAATGGGTGAAGCCATCAATGCCGGAAAATTCAGGGAAGATTTATACTACCGTTTGAGTACCGTTGATATCCATTTGCCACCCTTGCGGGAGCGCGAAGAAGACATCCACCTGTTGTTCCGGAAATTTGCGACAGATTTTGCCCAAAAATACAAGATGCCCACCATAAGATTAACTGATGATGCATCTCAATTACTATTGAAATACCGCTGGAGCGGAAACATCAGACAATTACGCAATGTGGCTGAACAAATTTCAGTGCTGGAACAAAACAGGGAAATCAATGCTTCCACCCTGCGCCACTATTTACCCGATTTAGGAAACAACCTTCCGGCAGTCATTGGCGGCAAAAAAGCCGCAAGCGACTTTAGCAGTGAGCGCGAAATTTTATACAAAGTGCTCTTTGACATGCAGCGCGATGTCAATGATTTAAAGAAACTGACTCTTGAGCTTTTAAATACCGATAATTCAGAAAACGTCCAACGGGAACATTCAGGCTTAATCAAAAAAATATACCGGCCCAAAGAGGAAGAAGAAGCCATTGAAGAACTTGCAGACATCGTGGAGGCAAACGATTTGGAAAATAATGTAGAAGTAGTTAACCTGCCCGAAAACTCAAATACAAATCAAACACAGGACAAATACCACTTTGCCGAAGAAATACAAGAAGAAGAAACCCTCTCCCTCAGGGATAAAGAACTCGAACTTATTAAAAAAGCCCTCGAGAAAAACCATGGCAAACGGAAAGCCGCTGCAGATGAACTGGGTGTCTCTGAACGGACCCTGTACAGAAAAATAAAACAATTTGGACTTTAAAAGATGAAAAGAATCTTGCTCACAAGTATTGTACTCCTCACCCTCTTTAGTAGCCAAAGCTGTGGGGTTTATTCCTTTACCGGAGCCTCCATTGCTTCTAATATCGAAACCTTTCAGGTGAATTTTTTCAGAAACAATGCGCCTCTGGTTGAGCCCGGTCTTGATAGGGACTTTACGCAGGCATTACAGGAAATAATACTCAATCAAACCAGCCTGGACCTTACCAACCGCAACGGTGATTTGATCTATGAAGGTGAGATTATTGAATATTACATTGCCCCTATCACGGCAACTGCCCAAAATACTGCAGCTCAAAACAGGTTGACCATTTCTGTCAACGTTCGTTTTTTTGACACTAAAAACCCGGAGAATGACTTAGAGCAACGCTTCTCCTTTTACTATGATTATGAAGGAGCGGCACAATTAACGGGCACACAAAAAGACCTTGCCGTAAGCGCTATTTTTGAACGCCTTACTCAGGATATTTTCAATGCCACACTGGCAAAATGGTAAACCTTGGAAAACAATCAAATCACATACCTGCTCAATCACCCTGAAGCTCTCAAAAAGGAGCATCAATCTGAGCTTGAAAAACTGCTTGCTGATTTTCCTTACTTTCAGCCGGTGCGCGCACTCTATTTAAAATGCCTGAAAGATCAAAACAGTTATACCTATAACCACGAGCTAAAGAAAACCGCAGCCCATACCACAGACAGGAGCGTGTTGTTTGAATATATAACCTCTGAGAGCTTTATAAAAGAAGAAACCCTCTCTAGAGAAGAAGTTCCCTTTTCAAAAGAAGATTCTGAAAAAGAGCTCAAAAAGGCTGAAGCAATCCTTAACCCAAACCTCTTTGAGAAAAAAATTTTTCAAACAGAACAGGAAAAAGCAGTAGAAGAAATACTGGAAGTGCACAAACCACTCCCTTTTTCAAAAGAAGATAAACACTCTTTTCAGGAATGGCTGAAATTAACCCGTGCAAAACCTATTGAAAGGATCCCTGAAGAGCCCAACCAAGATGCAGAAAAAAAGGAAAAGTTCAAACGCATTGATAAGTTTATTCAGGAAAATCCAAAAATAGACCCTAAGAATTCGGTTAGCGACACAAATCTTGCAAAGCCTTTTAGCGATTCAAATGAACACCTGATGACTGAGACTTTGGCCAAAGTTTATGTACAACAAAGCAATTATAAAAAAGCAATTCAGGCATATAAAATTTTAATTTTGAAAAATCCCGAAAAAAGTGGTTTCTTTGCAGACCAAATTCGGGCAATAGAAAAATTACAACAACATAATTAAAGAAATAATTCATGAGTACGTTCACAGTTTTTTTAGTATTAATCGTTATCGTAGCGTTTTTGCTAGTCGTGGTAATTATGGTTCAAAACCCTAAAGGCGGCGGTCTTTCTTCTTCCTTTGGAGGCGGTGGAACGCAACAATTGGGTGGTGTGCAAAAAACAACAGACTTTCTTGATAAAAGTACATGGACACTTGCAGTATTACTTTTGGCGTTGATCCTTTTATCAAATGTACCTATTATGGGTGATGTGGGAACAGTAGAATCAAGGGCACTTGACAATACTGAAAGAACAAGTCCCATACCTGCTACTCCCATAGAGCAAACTCCAAACGAGTAATAATAAACAATAAATCATTAGATTCGCTATGCTGAATCTTAGAGATTCCCGCCTTTGCGGGAATTTTTTTTGCCGGCTTATGACAAGCTGGCATTTTTTGTTTCAATATGTCAGTAGATTGTGCAGTGGCATAATTTCTGCCAATTAGCAACTATAACAACTAATTTAAATTTCAAATTATATGGCATTAAAAATTCAACCTTTATCAGACCGTGTTTTGGTAGAACCACAAGAAGCAGAAACCAAAACCGCTTCAGGTATTTACATTCCTGATTCTGCAAAAGAAAAACCTCAAAAAGGCAAAGTAGTTGCCGTAGGCAAAGGCAAAGAAGATCACAAAATGACCGTAAAGGTTGGCGATACTGTTCTTTACGGAAAATATGCCGGAACCGAGCTAAAACTTGAAGGCAACGATTATCTTATTATGCGTGAGGATGATATCCTTGCAATTATTTAGAGCTTTAAGCTATAGGCCTTAAGCAATAAGCAGGATGAGGGATTTTAAAAAATATGATATCTGGCAACTGAGTCACCAATTTACTTTAGAGGTGTATAAGATTACCAATCTTTTTCCTAAAGAAGAATTATACGGGTTTACCAGTCAAATCAGAAGAGCTTCCTTATCGATTCCAACCAATATTAGTGAAGGCTGTGGAAGAAAAAGTGATGCAGAATTCAATCAATTTCTCAACATTGCATTAGGGTCAGCTTTAGAAACAGAGTACCTCCTTATACTTTCCAAAGATTTAACATACATAAAAAACGATGTCTTTGTAAAAATGGAAAGTAAAATCAATGAAATTAAAAGTAAAATTTACACCTTAAAACAAAAATTAACCCCGCAGTAAGCTTAAAGCATACAGCCTACTGCATAAAGCAAAATAACTATGGCAAAAGATATAAAATATGATATTGAAGCACGCGATGGCCTGAAGCGTGGTGTTGACGCATTGGCAAATGCGGTAAAAGTAACCCTGGGCCCAAAAGGAAGAAATGTAATCATCAGCAAATCATTTGGCGCACCGCAAGTCACTAAAGACGGTGTGACCGTTGCTAAAGAAATTGAACTGGAAGACGCCCTTGAAAATATGGGAGCCCAGATGGTAAAAGAAGTAGCTTCTAAAACCAATGACCTTGCCGGTGACGGTACCACAACCGCAACTGTTTTGGCACAGGCCATTGTTAAGGAAGGCTTGAAAAACGTTGCTGCCGGTGCTAACCCAATGGACCTAAAACGCGGTATTGACAAAGCTGTTGAAGCCATTGTAAAAGATCTTGAGAAACAAACCACCAAAGTGGGTAACTCCTCAGAAATGATCAAACAAGTTGCTTCTATTTCTGCCAACAATGATGATGTGATTGGTGAATTGATTGCGAAAGCATTTGGAAAAGTAGGCAAAGAAGGTGTGATCACTGTTGAAGAAGCCAAAGGAACAGATACCTACGTAGATGTTGTGGAAGGAATGCAGTTTGACAGAGGGTACCTCTCTCCTTATTTTGTAACTAATTCTGAAAAGATGAACGCAGAATTAGAAAACCCTATGATCCTTATCTACGACAAGAAAATTTCTTCTATGAAGGACTTGTTACCTGTTCTGGAACCGGTAGCACAACAAGGTAAGTCATTGCTTATTATTGCAGAAGATGTAGATGGTGAAGCACTGGCTACATTAGTTGTAAACAAACTCAGAGGTTCATTGAAAATCGCTGCTGTTAAAGCTCCCGGATTTGGTGACAGAAGAAAAGCCATGCTTGAAGATATCGCAGTCTTGACCGGTGGAACCGTTATTTCTGAAGAAAGAGGATTCACTCTGGAAAACGCAACAATCGATATGCTGGGAACTGCCGAGACCATTACCATGGACAAGGACAATACCACTATTGTAAACGGTGCAGGAAACAAAAATGATATCAAAGCTCGTGTGAACGAAATTAAAGCTCAAATAGAATCAACCACAAGCGATTATGATCGTGAGAAACTTCAGGAGCGTTTGGCGAAATTGGCCGGAGGTGTTGCCGTACTTTATGTGGGTGCTGCCAGCGAAGTGGAGATGAAAGAGAAAAAAGACCGTGTGGATGATGCCCTTAACGCAACAAGAGCTGCTGTAGAAGAAGGCATTGTTGCCGGTGGTGGCGTTGCTTTAGTTAGAGCTATTGCGGTATTGCAAAAATTAACCACAGAAAACCTTGATGAAACCACAGGTGTACAAATTGTAGCAAAAGCTATTGAAGCACCATTACGTACCATCGTTGAAAATGCAGGTGGTGAAGGCTCGGTAGTCATTGCAAAAGTGTTGGAAGGCAAGAAAAACTATGGTTTTGATGCCAAGACTGATACCTATGTAGATATGCTGAAAGCAGGAATCATCGACCCTAAAAAAGTAACCCGTATTGCATTGGAAAATGCAGCATCAGTTGCAGGAATGATTCTTACCACTGAGTGTTCTTTAACCGACATCAAAGAAGAAAACAGCGGCGGTGGAATGCCTCCGGGAATGGGTGGCGGTATGCCGGGGATGATGTAGTCCCCTCCCCTAACCCCTCCCCAAAAGGGAGGGGGAAGAGATTGAAAACTTTAAAACGCTTCTTCATATTGAAGAGGCGTTTTTTATTTAAATTGGTTATTGTAGTGAAATAGTGCAGGGGTTCCGCCTGTGTGCCAAAACAACACTTTATCGCTTTTTGCATAGTGGTTATTTCTGATTAAATCAATGAGTCCTGCCATTGCTTTTCCGGTGTAGACGGGGTCGAGTAAAATTCCTTCAAGACGGGCCAGAAGGTCTATGGCTTCTTTTTCTGCGTCACCCACTACACCATAACCTTTACCGAGATACTTGTTGTTCAGATGCACCTCGTTTTTTGAGAATTCTTTATCTAAATTGAGCTTGGAAGCGGTTTCGTTGGCCAGTTTTAAAATATAATTTTCGAGTGAAGCACCTTCAATTTCGTCTTTATCAATACCGATTCCTAAAATGTTGTATTTTGTTTTGAAGAGTTCTTTACCCACCATCAATCCGGCCTGGGTTCCACCGGAACTTGATGCAAAAACGATATCCTTAAACTGAAGTTCTTGTGCTTTCATTTGAAAGTGAAGCTCCTCAAAAGCATCTACAAAACCCAGTGCACCGATAGCGTTTGAACCGCCATAAGGAATAACATAGGGCTTTTTTCCTAATTTAGTCAATTGGTTAAAAATATCAGGGATTTTTTCGCCTTTACGTAAGTCCCCGCAGTAATGAAGTGTTGCCCCAAAAAGGGCGTCCAGTAAAAGATTACCATTTAACTCTACGGGCTTGTCACCGCCCAAAACCAAATGGCATTCCAAACCGCAATGTGCTGCAGCAGCGGCAGTTTGACGGCAATGATTGGACTGTTGTGCTCCTCCGGTAATTACTACATCACAGCTTTTGTTTAAAGCATCTCCAAAAAAATACTCCAGCTTTCGGGTTTTGTTGCCACCCATTGCCAGTCCGGTTTGGTCATCGCGTTTTATATATAATTTGGGACCACCTAAAAATGCTGTCAATGCCTTGAGTTCAACCAAAGGTGTTGGGAAAAACCCGAGTGATTTTTTTGGTATGTCTGCTAACCCCATAGTGTAAGAGTTAATGGTCTGCCCTAACAGCTTCATCACGGTACTTACAACACGCATGAACACTGTTATAAGCTTCTTCAGTGGCCGTTATTTTTTCGGTGTCGTGACCCACGTCTGCTACTTTTTGGTGAATCGTGTCCAAACTGGTTTTCCTTTCGTCATAAATAAGGGCAAGCATATGCGTTTCCACATTCCATACCGCTGATTTGACACCTTTGGTCTTGATGGCGGCTTTTTCAATGCGCTCTTTACACATCATACAAACCCCATCCACTTCAATAGTGGCTTTGGCATTTTTATCCTGCGCCTGTAGTTGCGCTCCAAACATAAGGATTACAGCAATCAATACAATTTTTCTCATAATTTTATTTATTTTTTAAAATTAAACAATTTTCTAAATTTCTCAAGTCTCGATATTCTAAAACTCTCAAACCCACCTCTCACAAACCGGTTTCGGCTCCGCTCAACCTCCGTTATTTTTTTTGCTAACCACTACCCTCACATTTTCCATCTTAAACCGACATAAAACATACTCCCAAAAATGGGACCATACACCAAAGTGGTATCAAAATACTCCCCAAAAGGGTCATCGGTACCCACAATGGGATTGGATTGACGCACATTGGTGATATTTTCACCACCCACGTACACCTCAAATTTTGGGCTAAATACCTTGGTGATTTGTACATTCAAAGTGTTTAAATCTGATGTCATTTCATTCAATCGATATGCTTGAGGGTTTGATAGCGTATTTGGAAAACGCTGTTCACTCAGCCAATTGTATGTTGCATCAAATTTCCACTGTGCCCCTTTTTCTGTCAACTTTGTTTCATAGGCTGCGTTGGTAAAAAAGCGATGTTTCGGTGTCAACGGCTTTTGGAGTTTTCCTTCCAAATAATCGGTTTGTACATCAAAGAGACGGTATGATAGCCTGACATCGAGCCTTTCAGCAGGGCTAACATTCACTTCCGTCTGAAAGCTGTTGGCATAACTGCTGCCTTCCAGATTGTAAAAACGCACTTGCCGCGGGTCTTCCCAATCTACTACTACCTGATTGCGGAAATCAGTTCGGTAAAAGTCAAACACCACATCAGCATCTCTGTTAAAAAGACGGAATCCTTGCATAAAAGAAAGGCCGTAATTCCAGGCGTCTTCGGCGTCCAATCCGTAAAATTCACCGCCGCTATTCAAAATGGAAATCGCCCGCGATGAACCAAACAACTGTTGGTTTTCAGCAAAAATACTAGGTGCCCTCACGCCACGACCAAAAGAAGCCTTTAGAGAAGATTTTTCCCAGGGTGTATAGCGCATATGAAAGCGTGGTGTTACAAAAGTTCCTATTAAATTGTGGTGGTCCACGCGAACCCCCGCGGTGAGTATGACATCACTGAGATTGTCATAAGCATATTCAAAAAAGGCACCTAATGAATTTTCGGTACGCAAATAAGTATCCGTCAGGACGGTTTCATTATAGCGATCATAGGTAAAACTCACGCCTGTTTTAAAGTTGTGCCGGGAATCACCAATAATCGAGTTGAAATTCACATTGGAATAAAAACTTTCGTGCTGAATGTCATACACATTCAACCCAAAATAAGAATCTTGGTCGTGATGGCTGTACGCCCCCTGAAACCCTAAAGATTGATAAGGGATTTCCGGGAACACATAGCCCAGTTTCAAAACAGCTTCGGCGCGAGAGGATTCTATTTCGGCACCCCAGGTATGAGCGGTGAACTTATCGGTATCAGGATTGAAGTCCTCCTGTCCTGTTTGTTTGCTGTCAGTTAAAAACCGAAGATTCAAAAAGCCTACCCACCCCTTTTCTTCATCGGTATATTGCCAGCGGCTCATCACATTCAATTGTTCTTGTAATGGGTTGTCCAGAAAGCCATCGTCATTCATATCGTTTTTAGTATCCCGCAGGTTACCATGCAGGTACAGCCCGGTATGCCAGTTGTTGTTGAGTTTAAAATTCAGATGGTTGTTAAGCTCCAGACGACCATCAGCACCGGCATAGGCATTCAGGAAGAAACGTTCATCTGTTGACGGCTTTTGCAATTCGGCATTGATTTGCCCGGCAATACTTTCATACCCATTGATCACACTGCCCGCCCCTTTTGATATCTGTATGCTTTCCACCCAGGTTCCGGGAATAAAACTCAGTCCATAGGCTTGTGATGCCCCGCGAATGGAAGGGATATTCTCAATAGCAATCAGTGTATAGGGACTGGTTAACCCCAGCATTTTAATCTGCCGGTTTCCGGTAAGGGCATCGGGAAAATTCACGTCGATGGACGGATTGGTTTCAAAGCTTTCCGCAAGGTTACAGCACGCTGCTTTGAGTAATTCTGCACTGCTAACATTGGTGACATTTTGTGCCTGCAAATAGGAACGAAAGCTGGTTTGTTTTCGGTTTTGGATGACCACTTCGTCCAGGGTGCCTTCCGGCAGCAACCAATGTTTTATAAAACCCGGTTCTGTTACAGAAAGGGTGTCTGTCTTATAGCCCACATAGCTCACAATCAGTTTGCGGTATTCTTTTTTGTAAGGCAGGTCAAACGCGCCGTTAAAGTCTGTGATGGTTCCTGTTTGTGTTCCTTCCCAATAGATATTGGCTCCCGAAAGCGGAACGTTTTTGTCCGGCTCCGAGCCTTCATATATAACTCCTGTAACTTTTTCTTGTGCTTGTATAATCTGCACATACAGGTAAACAGCCAAAAGTAAAAATCGATGATAGTGCATATTCTAAATTTAAATGAAAATAAATTCGCGTAGGGCGAAAAATAGTCTCGATGCATTTAGAAAATGCTAAATCAAATAGGTTTGATAAAGGGCCAGCGTGTCAGAAGACCTGTCTGGTGGAGTGTAAAAAACAAAATGGTATTGTTCTTTTAAAAAGGAAACTGATTCAATTAAAAAAGGGGCTTCAGAAGTAACAAAAAGCTGGATTTCCAAAGAAGCATAGGAGCTTTTTCCGGAAAACTCTTTATCGGTTTGGATATGAAAATAGGTGTCGGAGCAGCAATCATCTTCTGCCCGGTTGTTTTCACAAGCATCATCAGCCTCCACCTCAGCGCAACTCATGGTTTCAAAACCAAGAGCCAATGATTTGTCCACCACCACCCCTTCACAAAAGTGCTGGCCATAGGTCAAACCTGTGGTGCTTAGCAACAGTAAGAGCGACAATAGTATGGAGATGGTTTTTTGCATTTTACAAATATACTTAATTATTGTTTCTTATTGAAAAGCAATTACACTTTGATTTTCAACGAATTAATTTATTTATTCCACTATGCTATATTCTTGCTTTTTTTAGCCGCAATGCATTGGCAATCACCGAAACAGAGCTAAAACTCATCGCCAGGGCTGCGATCATTGGTGAGAGTAAAACACCAAAGAAGGGGAACAAAACTCCTGCAGCAACAGGCACTCCCAACGTATTGTATATGAGCGCAAAAAACAAATTTTGCTTGATGTTGCGCATCACTTTTTTACTTAATATTTTGGCTTTTACCACACCCTGGAGGTCTCCTTTTACCAGAGTGATTTTGGCGCTTTCTATGGCTACATCGGTTCCTGTTCCCATGGCAATACCAATATCTGATTGTGCCAAAGCCGGGGCGTCGTTGATGCCGTCTCCGGCCATGGCTACTTTTTTGCCTTCACTTTGAAGGCGTTTTACTTCGTTCAACTTGTCTTCGGGCAGCATCCCGGCTTTAAAGCCCGAAAGATGTAACTCCCCGGCAACGGCAGCTGCGGTGTTTTCATTGTCGCCCGTAAGCATAAAGACCTCCACCCCGGCATCCATCAATTCCTGAATGGCTTGGCGACTGGTTTTTTTGATGGGATCGGTGATGGTGATGTAGCCCGCCACTTCATTTTCAACTGCGAGATAGGAAACTGTTTTTCCCTTTTGCTGTTCTGTTTCTACTTGCTTTTTTACTTTAGAAGTAATTTCTGCTTTCACCTGAGCCATCAATTTGTCATTCCCTACGGCAATTTGCTTTCCGTTGACTTCCCCCGTAACCCCTTTACCGGTTACGGAATCAAAATCACTGGATTTGGTGACTTCCAGTTTCTTTTCTTTCGCGAAAGCGACCGTCGCCTCCGCCAAGGGATGTTCACTGTTGGCATTTACCGAAGCGATGAATTGCAGTACCTCATCATCTGAAAAAGATTCCGAAACTGAAACTGTTTTTTCCACCGAAGGCTTTCCTTCAGTGATGGTGCCAGTCTTATCAATGATCAAAGCGTCTATCTTGTCCATTTGTTCCAGTGCCTGTGCATTTTTGATCAGCACTCCGTTTTGCGCCCCTTTCCCTACGCCCACCATTACGGACATGGGTGTTGCCAATCCCAATGCGCACGGGCAGGCAATGATGAGCACGGCAATGGCATTGATCAATGCATAGGCATAGCTGGGCTCCGGGCCGTAAATGGCCCAGACAATAAAGGTGATTATGGCAATGAGTACAACAATGGGCACAAACACCCCGGATATTTTATCCGCCAGTTTTTGAATGGGTGCTTGCGAACGGCTCGCTTCATTGACCATTTTGATGATTTGTGCCAGCAGGGTTTCATTCCCCACTTTTTCTGCGGTCATGGTGAAACTGCGATTGCCGTTGATGGTGCCCGAGCTTACTTTATCGCCTTCTTTTTTATCCACGGGAATAGGCTCTCCGGTAATCATGGATTCGTCCAGACTACTATACCCGCTTTTGATGGTGCCATCCACCGGCACTTTATCGCCCGGTTTGACACGCAACTCATCTCCTTTTTGGATCTTATCTGTGGGAATTTCTTCCTCCTCACCATCCACAATGCGAATGGCTTTATTCGGTGCGAGTTTCAACAACTCCTTGATGGCCGTGTTGGTTTTGCTGTGCGCCCGGGCTTCCAGTAATTGTCCCAGCAACACCAACGTGAGAATGACCGTGGCGGCTTCAAAATACACATGCACGGTTCCCATATGGGTTTTAAATTGATCGGGAAAGACATCGGGAAGCAACAAGCCCACCACACTGAAGACCCAGGCCACCCCGGCACCAATGGCGATGAGCGTAAACATATTGAGGTTCCAGGTAACGATGGAACGCCAGCCACGTTCAAAAAACATCCAGGTGGCGTAAAATACCACGGGTATGGAAAGTACCAATTGCACCCAGTTCCAATAAAACATATCCATCCAGTCATACAAAGGATTGCCCGGAATCATTTCAGACATGGCGATGATAAAAATAGGCAGGGTAAAAACCACCGCTACTTTGAACTTTTTGAGCAGTTTGTTATAGGTCTTTTTTTCTGCGGAGAGGTCGGCTTCTTTTGGAACCAACTCCATCCCGCAGATGGGACAATTTCCGGGTTCATCTTTGACCACTTCAGGGTGCATGGGGCAGGTGTATCCTCCCCCCAACCCCCCTCCCAAGGAGGGGGAGGAAAGTTCTTCTACTAAATCCATCCCACACACGGGGCAGTCGCCGGGTTCGTCATAGGTTTTGTCTCCTTCGCAATGCATGGGGCAATAGAACGTACCCGTGCCTTTTCCTTTTAGGGCTTCTTTAGACTGTTGCTGGTTTTGGTGTTGATGCTTTTCAGCTCCGGGTTTGTGGATTTGGTAATTGCCACCACCTTCTTTGAGGGCTTTTTGAAAGGTTTCAATGGGGATGTGTGAGTCCATTTCAATGGTGGCCTCGGCCTTTTCCAAATCAACCGTTGCCTTGCTGACGCCATCTACTTCGTTCAGCGTTTTTTCCACATGGGAACGACAGCCGTTGCAGGTCATTCCGGTGATGGTATAGGTATGTTTCATAACGTGCTACTTTTAGTTTAACAAATGTACAGCCTATTTAACAGAGAGGATTCTATTTTTATGGCAAAGACTTTTGATTTTTTGGGGATAGGGATGGGGTTGCACGTATCTACCTAGACCTCTGGAAAAGAGATTTTTAAATAGTATTAAGTACAAAGTATTAAGACACGAGCGAAGCGAACTGGCGAAGCAATTAAGACATAGGACTGCAAGATTTAGGATGTAAGACGTGATTTGTAAAATAGAAAAGAGATGTCCGGTGCTTGATACTTGCAATTTGAAGAAGTTCCGGCTTTTGTTGTACCACAGAGACACACAGAGGAGGCACAGAGTTGCGCGGAGGTGCGTTCTTGAGTGCACGGCAAAAGCTATAATAAATCAGCGATTATCCGTCAAATCAGCGTTAACAGCGTGCTATTTTCATTTATAGGGATAGGATAGCACGCGGATGACACGGATTGAGCGGGTTTTCACGGATAAAACTTCTAATTCACGTTATTTTAGTTAACATCGCCCGGCTTTTTAGAAAAGAGAAAAAAGAATATAGAAAAGAGATGACTGTACGTCCCTGATATAGGTTGACCACTTAAAGTCAATTTATATGAAAGCAAAC